>CAZNWE010000041.1:0-37587 GCA_964576715.1 uncultured Geminicoccaceae bacterium
ATCATGCTCGGCCTGACCCAGCAGCAGATGGCCGAGCTGATCGGTGTCACCTATCAACAGGCGCACAAATACGAAAAGGGCATCAACCGGATCGCCGCCGGCCGCCTCTATACCATAGCCCATGCCCTGGGTGTCGACGTCACGTTCTTTTTCGAGGGCATGGACGGCGACAAGGACTTCAAGCCGACGCCGCAGCAGCGCATGCTGCTCGAGCTCGCCCGCAATTTCATTGCACTGCCCAGCCGCAAGCACCAGGAAGCACTGTGCAGCCTCGCGCGTGCTCTAGCCAATGCCGGCGAGGACGCCGACACGGCCCTGGTGCAGCTCGGCGACGGCTGAGCGGTCGGAGCCGGGTTGCACGGCGCGACCAGCAACGCGCTGCCGCTCCAGCCACGCCGCCAGGCGTCGGGCCGCGGTGCCGGGCGCGACGTTGCAACCCGGCGCCGCTCGGCGTCCTGCCACTGCCGTCCGCCGGCGATACCCTTCGACCAGGTGTTGTCCCGGCGCCGACAGATGCCGCCACGGCACGGTCGTGGCAGCCACGCCGTGGCAAGGCCACCCCGCGTGCTTCCCGCCCTCGCGGCATCCTCGCGCTCCTGGCCTCGGCGGGATCGGCGATGCCCGAGATGCTCGTGCGGTGATCGGGCGTCATCCGCCGCGGCGGCAAGGCCATGACGGCAGCCGCTGCAGACGATCGAAGAATCCCGATGCGCAGCGCCAACGACCGGCGGCGACGAAGCAGCAGGGGCCAGTGCCGCAGCGCCGGGCAACCGAGCGCCCTCCCCCCGGCTGTTGACCGAGCCTGTCGGTCCTTTTCAACCCATTCCCAGCCAGGGCTTCTTGGCGAACGGGGGGCTGCCCAGCGCTGCAGGCGTCGCTCTTGGTGCGCTGTGGCAGCAGTGCCGAAGGCGGGCATCGCCACAGTCCCGGCAAGCGGCCGCCGAACGGCAAACCGGCGCGGAAGATCGCCGCCGTGGCGACCCGTTCAGCCGACTGCCGGGCACGCGCGCGGCGCCGGCGGTTTTCCATACCATCTCGACCTTGTCGCTCCGCTGCCGAGTGGCCATAGTCGCATATCGTTATGGTGGCCGCTGAGCCGAGCGGGTCGTTGGCGAACGTTGCATGAACCAGCGGTGCCGGCTAGCGGCGGACATCGTGCCTGCTCGATATCACTCGCGCGGTGGCCGCAACGCTGCCGGTCGGCGGCGTCGGGAACGGGGGCGGTGGTCGACAGCCATCGCGTCGCGTCAGTGCCCGAAGCGGCGATGCCGAACGACCGGGCGGCGATGCCGCGACGATGGACGGGAGCTTGTTGCGAGCAGCTTGCCGCGGTGGCGGGCGATGGACAGGATGCCGGCGATGGGCAGGCTTCGGCGAGGCTGATGGAAGCGGGACGCAAGAGGGCGGGCATGGTCGATTCCGATGCCGAACTCGGCCTGGATGGCGCACGCGCGGCCGATGGGCCCTGTTGCGCCTGGCCCGGCTGTCTCGCGCGCGCTGCTTATCCGGCGCCGTCGTCACGCCGCGCGCTGCGCTCGTTCATCTGGTTCTGCCTCGAGCATGTCCGCGAGTACAACAGAACCTGGAACTACTTCGCCGGCATGAACGAGCACGAGATCGAGGCTCATCGGCGGGCCGACACCACCTGGCACCGGCCAAGCTGGCGGGTCGGCACGGTCGGCATCGACGAGCCCGAGCCGTTTCGCGATCCGTTCGGCTTCTTTCGCGACCAGGCGACCGACAGCGGGAGCCGCGGTGATCCCAAGCGTCGCGGGCCGCACGGCAAGGCTCAGGAGATGATGGCCGTGCTCGGGCTCGAGTTCGGCTTCACCCTCGAAGAGCTCAAGCGCCGCTACAAGACGCTGGTCAAGCGTCACCATCCCGATCTGCACGATGGCTGCCGGGCTGCCGAGGAGCGGCTGAAGCGGATCAACGAGGCCTACACCTATCTGGTCACCAACCAGCTGCACCGCTGAGGCTGAAACGTTCGGATCCCCTGGACCGCACGGCGCGTCGCCCTGGCCGCGGGCTGGGCGTGGTGCCTCGCCGTTGCACCGGCGACCGTTTCGGGCGCTCCGTCGCCGGAACCGCGCACGGGCTCGGCCGTCCGCGGTCGGGCCGCTCGCCGGATCAAGACGATCGTTCACGGGCATGCGCGGCATCTAGTTCGCCACCCTTTGGATCACCCGGCACACGACACTCGTCCGGCTTGCCGACTGCCCGTCGAGCCGCCCCCAAGATCGCCGCACCGCCCGAAAAATTGGTAATGTCCAAAAATCAGCCCGCGTGGTCGACGATCCTAGCGCCGGTGCGACCAGCTGCCGCGCCGATCCGGTCGAGAGCGGGGCTCTGCCAAGAACGGCCTCGCGCAGCGGGTGCGGCAGCACCTGATCCGACCACGCCGTCTCGGCCGCGACCGGGTGCGGCGGCTGATCGATGGCCCTCGCCCATCGCAGGTTGAGCCACCGTGCCAGCGGTACCGAGGGCCGTCCGGATCGCGACCGGCCAAACCAGAGCCGGTCGGGGTCGCCGTAAGGCACCGTCTACCACTGCCTTCATTTCCGGGGACGCGGCCGCTGCCGACGTGGGGCATCACTCACAGCGGCCAGGCTCGCGCCGCTTCTTAGCCGAGCCGGACCTCGGCGAAAGACCTGTGCGATTTTGGCGCAGTAGCAATGCGCGGTTGGCGTGATGTCCGCTACCGCGCTCTTCGAATGCGCACGCCACTGCCCACGGTCTGTCACGATCGCATGTCATGAAGCATGAGAAAACACTAGAGGAGCGCCCCATGATCACCAATTTCGGCCGCCGCTCGGCGCTGGTCGCCGTTGCCGCTGTCGCAGCGACCGTCTTCGCTGTGCCTGCCGCCGCACAGAACATTCGGATCACCGGGTCGGGGGCGAGCTTCCCGTTCCCGCTCTATGCAGCCTGGTTCCAGGTCTACAGCGCCCAGACGCCGGACGTGCAGATCGACTATCAGTCGACCGGCTCGGGTGCCGGGATCCGTGCGTTCTTGGACCGGACGGTGGATTTCGCCGGCTCCGATGCGGCGCTGACCGACGTAGAGGTCGACGAGGTCGACGGCGGCGCGGTGATCCTGCCGTCCACCGCCGGCAAGGTGGTGATCGCCTACAACCTGCCGGGCGTCGAGGAGCTGAAGCTCTCGCGCGAGGCCTACCCGCTGATCTTCGCGGGCGAAATCGACAACTGGAGCGACGAGCGCATAGCCGCGTCGAACCCCGGCGTCGAACTGCCGGACCAGACGATCACGGTGGTGCGCCGCTCCGACGGGTCCGGCACGACCTTCGTCTTCACCAATCAGCTGGCTGCGATCAGCGAGACCTTCGACGAGGTGGTCGGCGTCGGCACCACGGTGCAGTGGCCGAGCCTGCCGAACTTCGTCGGCGCACCGCGCAATGACGGGGTCATGGCAACGACGATGCAGACCCCGGGTGCCATCGGCTATGTCGAGTACGCCTTCGCGAAGATGTCGAATACACCGGTGGCGCTGCTGGAAAACGCCAGCGGCAACTTCATCGCGCCCTCGCCCGAGACCGGCAGCAAGGCGCTCGCCTCTGGCGATTTCTCTAGCGACGACCTGCGGGTCTGGGTCACCGACCCGACCGACCCCGAGGCCTATCCGATCACCAGCATGACCTGGCTCCTGTTCTACGCCAAGCACGGCAACCCGGAGATCCAGGCAGCGCTGCGCGACTTCATGGTCTGGGCGATGGACGAGGGGCAGGGCATGGCTGCCGAACTCAACTACGTGCCACTGCCCGACGTGGTGAAGGAGAGTGTCAAGGCTCAGGTCGACCTCATCCAGTGACGATGTCGGCCCGGAGGTCGCCCCGGCGGGGCCTCCGGGCTTCCTCGAGCGGCGCGATGCAGGGGTGGAAGTGATATGGCGCAGGCAAGCGATCTCGGGCGCGTGCGGTCGGCGGCGCAGGAACCGACGCGATCGGAGTACTTGAGCGACCGCGTGTTTCGCGGCCTCGCCTATGCCAGCGGCATCTTCATCGTCCTGTTGCTGCTCTACATTCTGTTCGTCATCGGGCGCGAGGCGGGTCCGGCGATCCAGCGCGAGGGCTTCGGCTTTCTGACCACGGCGGTGTGGTCGCCCGGGCGCGGCGAATTCGGCATTCTCGCGGAAATTTGGGGCACGCTCTACAGCTCCCTCCTAGCGCTCCTGATCGCCGGCGTGTTCGGGGTGGCGATCGCGATCTTCCTCACCCAGGATTTCCTGCCGCCGGCGATGGCGCAGGTGTTCCGGACCGTGATCGAGATGCTCGCCGCGATCCCGAGCGTGGTCTACGGGCTCTGGGGCATCTTCGTGGTGATCCCGGCCATCCGCCCGGCGGCGAACTGGCTGCACGAAACACTGGGCTTCCTGCCGATCTTCGGCACCTCGCTCGGCGGGCCCGGCCTCGCCCCGGCGGTGATCGTGCTCGCCATCATGGTGCTGCCGACGGTGGCGGCGATCAGCCAGGATGCGTTCCGCCTCATCCCCTACAAGGTCAAGGAGGCCGCCTACGGGATGGGCACGACGAAGTGGGAGGCGATCTTGCGGGTCATGCTGCCGACAGCGACGAGCGGCATCTTCGCCTCGCTCGTGCTCGGCTTCGGCCGGGCACTCGGCGAGACGATGGCGCTGGCGATGATCATCGGCAACGCCAACCAGATCAGCCTCTCGCTCTTCGCTCCGGCGAACACGCTCGCCGCCCTGATGGCCGCGAGCTTTCCCGAGGCTGGGCAGATCGAGCGCGAGGCCTTGATGTACGCCGCCCTGGCGCTGCTCGCGATCACGCTCGTGGTCAACGTGTTCGGCACGATCCTGATGTCGTTCACGCAGAAGCAGACCGTCACCTGAGGAGGACGCCCATGGCGACATCGACGATCGACCCCTTCTCGGGTGCGGCGCTCGAGCGCTCGCTGGCGCCTGACCTTGGCCGGTCGCTGCTCGATCGGCGCAACCTGACCAGTTCGCTCCTGACGGGTCTGCTCTGGATCATGGCCGTGCTCGCCGCCGTGCCGCTCTTCTCGGTGATCTACATGCTGGCGAGCCAGGGGGCCAAGCGGGTGACCTGGGAGACCCTGACGACCTTGCCACCGGCGGGCTTCATGATGGGCGGTGGCTTCGGCAACGCCATTCTCGGCACGCTGACCATGGTCGGGATCGCCACCGCCCTCGCGGTGCCGATCGGCATGCTCGGTGGCATCTTGCTCGGCATCGTCTCGCCCGACAGTCGGGGGGCCGCGGCGGTACGGTTCGTCGCCAAGGTGCTCACGGGCTTTCCCTCGATCCTCGCCGGCGTCTTCGTCTTCGGCTTCCTCGTCCTCCGGATGGGCACCTTCTCGGCGCTCGCGGGGGGCATCGCCATCGCTGTCCTGATGCTCCCGACCATCATCCTGACGACCGAGCAGGCGGTGCGCATGGTGCCGCAGCGGATGAAGGATGCGGCGATCGGCATGGGCTGCACGCAGACGCAGACGATCGTCAAGGTCGTGCTGCCGACCGCTCTGCCCGGCATTCTGACCGGCGTGATGCTGGCAGTAGCCGGGGCGATGGGCGAGAGCGCACCGCTGCTCTTTACCGCCCTGTTTTCGAATTTCTGGCTCCAGAGCCTGACCGAGCCCACGGCTTCGCTTTCGATCCTGATCTTCAACTTCTCGGGCATGCCTTTCCCGAACCAGATCGAACTCGCCTGGACCGCGTCCCTGGTCCTCGTCCTGATCGTTCTGTTCTTCAACATCTTGAGCCGCATCGTCGGGTCGCGCCGGGTCTGAGGCGGCAACAATGGAGAGCGCCATGGCGACAATCGACGTTACCACCGCCCGCAGCGAGACACCGGCTGCCGCCATCGCTGCAGAGCCGACCGCGAGCACGGTGATCGATGCCCGGATCGACAAGGTCTTCTACGGCAAGTTCCTGGCGGTGCGCGATTCGCACGTGCCGATCGAGAAGGGCAAAATCACCGGCTTTATCGGCCCGTCGGGCTGCGGCAAGTCGACGGTGCTGCGCTCGCTCAACCGGATGAACGACTTGATCCCGATCTTCAAGCTCGAGGGCTCGGTCAAATTCCACGGCACCGACATCTATGGCCGCTCCATCGATCCGGTGGCCGTGCGTCGCCACATCGGGATGGTGTTTCAACAACCCAACCCGTTCTCGATGTCGATCTTCGAGAACGTCGCCTTTGGGCTTCGATTGAACCGCTTCAAGGGGAACATGCACGAGCGGGTGGAGCAGGCGTTGGAGCGGGCGGGCCTGTGGAACGAAGTCAAGGACAAGCTCAAGCAGAACGGCCTCGCGCTGTCGGGCGGCCAGCAGCAGCGGCTGTGCATCGCCCGCGCCATCGCCACCGAGCCAACGGTGCTCTTGATGGACGAGCCGTGCTCCGCACTCGACCCGATAGCGACCCGGATCGTCGAGGAGCTGATGCTGGACCTCAAGCAGGACTACACGGTCGCCATCGTGACCCACAACATGCAGCAGGCGGTGCGCGTGGCCGACACGACCTGCTTCTTCTCGGTCGATATCGGCGAGGGCGGGCGCACCGGATTTCTCTGCGAAATGGGCCCGACCCAGCAGATCTTCGACGACCCGCACGAGGAGTTGACCCGGCGCTACGTCAAAGGCGAGTTCAGCTGAGCCGCGAAGGGGAGCGACGCGCATGGAACGTCATCAAAGAGGCCGCTTGCTGCTCGCGGCGCTGATATCCTGGGCGGTGGCGGCGCCCTCGGCGGCAGCGGTCGACATTGCCGGCGCCGGGTCGACCTTCGCGGCCAATCTCTATTTCGCCTGGATCGACCGCTTCGAGGACCTCGAGGTTGGCATCGGGGTGCGCTACGAGTCCGTCGGCAGCGGTGAGGGCATCCGCCGCTTTCTCGAGCACGATGTGGATTTCGGCGCCAGCGAGCGGCCGCTGACCGACGCCGAGATCGCCGGACACGATGGCGGGGCGCTACACGTCCCCATGCTCGCCGGCCTGATCGCGGTTGCCCACAACCTGCCGGGCATCGGCGATGGCGTGTTGCGGCTGACCCGGGAAGCCTTGACCGGTATTTTCGCGGGCGAGATCACCGAGTGGAACGATCCGGCCATTCAGGACGCCAACCCGGGCCTGACCTTGCCCGAACGTACCATCTCGATCGTCGCCCGGCGCGACAGCAGCGGCACCACATTCGCCTTTGCCAACCATCTCTTTCATGCCAACGATACCTGGCGCAACAGTGGCCGCGAGCCGGCGAACATCGTCTACTGGCCGCCGCATTCCATGCTCGCCAACGGCAACGAGGGCGTCGCCGGCAGGCTGTTCCAGACCGAGTACGCCATCGGCTACGTCAATTTGTCCTTCGCCAAGCAGCTCGGCCTGAATACGGCTCTGATCGAAAACCGGGAGGGCGCTTTCGTCTATCCGACGGTGGAAACGGGACGCAACGCCATTGCCACGGTGGCGATCGAGATGCCGGACGACGGGCGGCAGCTGACGCCTGATCCGGCGGGCGAAGAGTCCTATCCGATCGTCTCCTACAGCTGGGTTCTGGTCGATGAGCAGCAAGCCGACCCGGCCAAGGCGGCAGCGCTCCGGACCTTTCTCGAGTGGGGCTTGGCCGAAGGGCAGGAACTGGCCGAGCCGCTCGGCTACATGCCGCTGCCGCCGGAAGCCAGCGAAGCCGCGAGGCGGGTGCTCGATCGGATGAAATGAGGCGCTCGCCGCTGCCTTTCGGGCGGCCGGGCGGAAGACACGCGTGCCCGGGGCGAGGCTCAATCTGACCGATATCACTCGGCGCGTTGGCGCCTTGCGTGGCGAGTTCGCCTCCGGCTGCACGAAGCAGGCGCAGGACGTCGGGCGGCGGCTGGTCGCGGGCTACGCGTTTGTCGACGAACTCCTTGCAACAGGTGTGGACCTGTTCGAGCACGGCCACTCGGCACAGCTGCTCGAGCTCAACCACATCATACTCTGCGGTGTCTCGACCGAGCGGCGGGCGCAATTCGCCGCCCACCTCGCGGCGACCACGGCTGCCTTCTATGCCGACGAGGCGGGTGCCCTGCGCGAACTTGCCGACTGGCTGGGCCGGGGTCGGGGGTACCTGCCCGAGCGGCTCGCGGCCGGGGCCTTCATCCGGATCGCCAGTGCGCCGCAACTGTTCATCGAGGGGAACATGCGGACCGCGACGCTGTTCGCGACCTATGTTCTGGCGCGTGCCCACTGCCCGCCCTTGGTGCTCACACCCCGCACTTTCCGCCCGTTCCTGAAGCTCGAGGACGAGGTGCGCGTGCTCGACCGGCGGCGCTGGTCGTTCCACCTGCGCGCCCCGCTGGTCGCGCGTCGGATCGAGCGGTTCCTCGCCAACCATGCCGACCCCGCGCTCTTGCGCCCGGCCCCCGGCAGGGCGGCCGAGTAGGCGGGCGCGGCGCGCCGTTCGCCGGCTGAGTCAGCGGCCCCGGACAGCCGATCGTCGCCGGGGCTTGCGCGAACGATCCAGCGAACGATCTTGCGTGGCAGGGGCGGAGGGCGGCATAACCACCAGCGGATGCCGCAATCGGATCATCGAGGAGGACGATTTGCCACGCGACGGCTCAGTCATCGACGCCGAGGGACAACTGTCACTGCCCGACCGCCCGGATCGTCAGCTCGACGTGCGCGAGACGTTCGGCATCGACGCCGACATGCGGATCGGCGGGTTCAGTGAACGCACCGACTACGTGCCGGAGCTCGACCCGACCTACCAGTTCGACCGGCAGACCACGCTCGCCATCCTGGCCGGCTTCGCCCACAATCGCCGGGTGATGATCCAGGGCTACCACGGCACCGGCAAGTCGACCCATATCGAGCAGGTCGCCGCCCGCCTCAACTGGCCCTGCGTGCGGGTCAATCTCGACAGCCACATCAGCCGGATCGACCTGATCGGCAAGGACGCCATCGTGCTCAGGGATGGCCAGCAGGTCACCGAGTACCGCGAGGGCATCCTGCCCTGGTCGCTGCAGCACCCGGTAGCACTCGTTTTCGACGAGTACGACGCCGGCCGGCCCGACGTCATGTTCGTCATCCAGCGGGTGCTCGAGGCGCAGGGCCGGATGACGCTGCTCGACCAGAACAAGATCCTCCGGCCACACCCGTCGTTCCGCCTCTTCGCCACCGCCAACACGGTCGGCCTCGGCGACACCTCGGGGCTTTATCACGGCACGCAGCAGATCAACCAGGGGCAGATGGACCGCTGGAGCATCGTCGTCCAGCTCAACTACCTGCCGCACGACGACGAATGCCGGATCATCCTCGCCAAGTGCCCGCGCTACGACACCGCCGAGGGGAGGAAGACCATCGCCGCGATGGTCCGTCTCGCCGATCTCACCCGGGCGGGCTTCATCGCCGGCGACATCTCGACCGTGATGTCGCCGCGGACGGTGCTGACCTGGGCGGAGAACACGGAGATTTTCGGCGATGTGGGGTTCGCCTTCCGAGTGACCTTCCTGAACAAATGCGACGAGGCGGAACGCGCGATCATCGCCGAGTACTACCAGCGCTGCTTCGGCAAGGAGCTGCCGGAATCGGCGGCCAATCTGCTGGTCGCCTGAGCCGGGTTCGGCACGCGACGGCGCAGTGACGAGATGAGGCGGGGTTGAAGGATCGACTGGACGTCTTCGAGCGGGCCCTCGGCGCGACGACAAGGGCCATCGCCGAGGAGCCGAAGCTCGAGTTCACGCTTCGGGCCGGCAATCGCCGCGGCCCGGCAGGTACCAGCCAGTCCGCGGGCCGCGGCGATGTCGTGCGGGTCGCCCCGCCGCGCCAGGACCTGCCGGCCGGCGAGATCGCCAGGGTGCGCGGCGAGGCCGACAGCCAGGCGCTGCGGCGCCGCCACCACGACACCGCCTTGCATCAACGGCTGGTGCCCGACGGCGAGATGGCCGGCATGCTGTTCGACGGGCTCGAGCAGCTGCGGGTCGAGCTGGTCGGTGGTCGCGACATGGCCGGCGTGCGCGCCAATCTGCAGGAGCTGTTTCGCCGGCGGTCCAGCGCCGTCGCCGAACCGGGCGACGGTGCCGCCGGTCAGGACGCCACGGTGGCCGAGATCGTCGAGCTCTACATGCGCGAGCGACTGCAGGGCTACCGGCTCACCCAGGCACAGACCAAGCAGCTCGAGGCCTGGCGTGGCTGGCTCGACGGCAAGGTCGAGGAGGTCCTGCCCGAACTCGACGCCAAGGCCGCCGATCAGGACGCCTACGCCCGCCGGGTGCGGGAGCTGATGACCGATCTCGGCCTGAGCGAGGCGCTCGCCGAGGAGCCGGAGCCCGACACCGCCGACGAGGACAGCGACGACGAGACCGAGGACGGACCGAGTGAGCCGTCGAGTGGCGACGACGACGATGCCGGCGAGGAGCCGCAAGCCGCCGATGCGCAGGAGAGTGCCGCCGAGGAGCGTTCCGAAGAAGAGTTGACGGCCGAGGAGGCCGCCAAGAGTGACGAGGACCTGCAAGAGGGGGCCGAGGAGGACGCTGGCGAGGACCCGCGCACCAACCAGCCCAAGGAACTCCCCCCCAGCGCCGACCAGCAGGGCTACCGGGTCTTCACCATCCAGTTCGACGAGGTGGTGGGGGTTGCCGACTTGTGTGGCGCGAGCGAGCTCAGCCGGCTCCGCGCCCAGCTCGACACCAACCTCTCCCGCTTCGAGGGGATCATCGGGCGGATCGCCAACCGGCTGCAGCGCAAGCTCATGGCGCAGCAGCAGCGCTCCTGGGACTTCGACCTCGACGAGGGCATCCTCGATGCGGCGCGGCTGGCGCGGATCGTCATCAACCCGACGGTGCCGCTCTCCTACAAGATGGAGAAGGAGACCGAGTTCCGCGACACCGTGGTCACGCTGCTGATCGACAATTCTGGCTCGATGCGCGGCCGGCCGATCGCGGTGGCGGCGATGACCGCCGACATCTTGGCCCGGACACTGGAACGTTGCGGTGTGAAGGTCGAGATCCTCGGCTTCACCACCCGGGCCTGGAAGGGTGGCCAGGCCAGGGAAGCCTGGCTGCGGGCCGGCAAGCCCGCCAATCCGGGCCGGCTCAACGATCTCCGCCACATCGTCTACAAGCCGGCCGATGCCCCCTGGCGGCGCTCGCGGCCCAATCTCGGACTGATGCTGCGCGAAGGACTGTTGAAGGAAAACATCGACGGCGAGGCCATCCTCTGGGCGCACAACCGCCTCTTGGGCCGGGCCGAGCAGCGGCGGATCCTCATGGTCATTTCCGACGGTGCGCCGGTCGACGACAGCACGCTCTCGGCCAATCCCGGCAATTATCTCGAGAAGCATCTCCGCGAGGTGATCGACTGGATCGAGACCCGCTCCGAGGTCGAGCTCCTGGCCATCGGCATCGGCCACGACGTCACCCGCTACTACCGACGCGCCGTTACCATCTCCGATCCGGAGCAGCTCGGCGGCACCGTCTTGGGTCAGCTCTCGAGCCTCTTCGATGCACAACGGCGCGCCGCCTGACGCCGGGAGCCTAGCCGCGCCGAGGAGACCAACGATGCTGCCCGTCGCAATCGAGGTCTGCCGCGGCGCACGGCTCGAGAGCCGGCATCGCGTGGCCGTCGTGGTGAGCGATGCGCAAGGCGTCATCCGCCTCGCGGTCGGCGACCCGGCGACCCCGATCTTGCCGCGGTCGGCGATCAAGCCGCTGCAGGCCATGCCGCTCGTCGAGAGCGGTGCCGCCGACGCGTTTCGGCTCGATCCGACCGAACTCGCGCTCGCTTGTGCCTCGCACACCGGCGAGCCCGGGCATGTCGAGACGGTGACCGCCTGGCTCGCCCGGCTCGGCCTCGCAGCCGAGCATCTCGCCTGCGGCGCCCACCTGCCGTCGCACCAGGCCACCGCCGACGCGATGCTGGCTCGGGGCGCGACGCCGAGCGGCGTGCACAATAACTGCTCCGGCAAGCACGCGGCCATGCTCACTACCGCGGTTCGTCTGGGCGAGCCGGTGGCCGGCTACGCGCTGCCGGACCACCCGGTGCAGCGGCGCATCCGCGATGTGCTCGAGGCCATGGCCGGCGAGGTGCTGGCCGAGCCGCCCGGGGTCGACGGTTGCGGCGTCCCCGCCTGGACCGTCTCCCTGCATGGCCTCGCCCGCATGGCGGCCCGGTTCGCCGACCCCTCGGGCCTGGCCCCCGAACGCCGGGCCGCCATCCAACGCCTCGCTGCAGCGATGCGTACTGCGCCATGGTTCGTCGCCGGCACCGGCCGGCTGACCACCGGACTGATGCAGGTGGCACCTTCACTCCTGGTCAAGAACGGCGCCGAGGGGGTGTATCTGGCGGCGTTGCCGGAGCATGGCCTCGGGCTCGGCCTCAAGGTCGAGGACGGCGCGTCGCGCGCGGCGGGACCAGCGCTGCTCGCGACCCTGGCCGCGCTCGGCGCCCTCGACGATCGGGCGACGGCAGCACTGGCGGGCTTCGCCAATCCGACCTTGCGCAACCACGCGGGTGACGCGGTGGGCGAGATCCGGGTCGTCGCCGGCTGGCCCGACACCGCCCGAGCCCGATGATCCGGATCGGCATCGACGAGGTCGGCCGCGGGCCGCTGGCCGGGCCGGTCCTCGCCGCCGCCGTGCATCTGCCGGTGCCGATCGACGGTCTTGGCGATTCGAAGACGCTCACCGCGAGCCGCCGCGAGGCGCTTACCGTGTTGATCCTCGAGCGCACCGTCTGCGCCTTGGGTGCGGCCTCGGTCGCCGAGATCGACCGCCTGAACATTCTCGAGGCGAGCCATCTGGCGATGCGCCGGGCAATGCGCCGCCTCGCCCAGCGCCTCGGCGACGGCCCGCTCGAGATCCTGGTCGACGGCCATCTCGACCCGAAGCTGGGCTGGCCCTGCCGCTGCATCGTCGGCGGCGACCGCCTCGTGCCCGAAATCGGCGCCGCCTCGATCCTCGCCAAGGTTACTCGCGACCGATTGCTCGCCCGCCTGGGGACTCGCCATCCCGCCTACGGCTTCGAGCACCATGCGGGCTACCCCACGGCGGCGCACCGGGCGGCACTTGAAGCACACGGCGCAACGCCGCATCACCGCAGTTCGTTCGCCCCGGTACGCGAGACTTTGCTGGCGGCTGCCGCCGGCAGGCCGAGCATGGCCGTTCGCCCTTCGCGCTTCAGTAGCCGAGCATCGCCGTCCAGAACGCGTCGCGGGCCATGAAGCTCTCGGCCGAGTCGTTCGGGTAGACCGCGAGATAGAGGAAAGCGAAGCCCGGCAGCGTCGTCATCTCGGTCTGCAGGCTGGCGAAACCACCCTTCTGCACCCAGTCGACGGCGGCTTGCTGATGGGTCGTGTCGCGCGACAGGAGAAGCACGAGCGCATGCTGGGCAGAGACGGCTGCCCCGCCTTCCTCGAGCAGAATGAGGACTGCGGTCATCACCGCGCTGCACATGGTCGTGTATTCGAGGATCGCGTGGCTGGTGGCGAGTGTGTAGGGCTGGCGATTGATCACCGCGGTGATCTCGTCATTGGAAAGCAGCCGGCGCGCCTCGCCCCAGATGAAATCGTCGAGCAGCCTCGCCCGGTCCGGCCAGGGCAGGAAGGTGAGCCGGGTGGCGAGCCGCCGGCTGTGGCCCGCTGCCGCCTGCCAGCCATTCGGCACCTGGTCGCGCAGGAAGTCCTCGCAGTTCGGTGGCGGCCCTACCATGCCATGCCCCCCGAACGACCGCTGCCGCGCCGTGGCGCAACGGCCGGGGCTTGGGCGCCGCAGCGGTACCGCCTCGGCCCTTCGCTTCTGCTCATGCCCGTTCCTCTGCTGCCGGGTCACTTGGCCCCGGCACTGTCTGCCCATGCATGCTGGCCGCTCGACCGACGGCACGTCCTCGACGATAGTGCCGTCCGTGACCCTGCCGCGGCGTGCTTGCTGTCCCGACCACGGATGATAGAAATTACCGCGAGCGAGGCAACAATAAATTCAACCTTAGGTTGCTAAATGGCATCAACCGAGCCGGTCATCGCCGCCGCCGATGCGAAACCCACCCAGGTGGCGCCGACGCGTCCCCAGACCGAGCGCATCAGCCCGATGCTCGCCCAGTACCAGGCGACCAAGGCGGCGCACCTGGGCTCGCTCCTGTTTTTCCGCATGGGCGATTTCTACGAGCTGTTTTTCGAGGACGCCGAGGCGGCGGCGCCGGTGCTCGACATCGCGCTGACCAAGCGCGGGCAGCACGCCGGCCGGGACATCCCGATGTGCGGCGTGCCGGTGCACTCGGCCGAGGGCTACCTCGAGCGGCTGATCAAAGCGGGCTTCAAGGTCGCGATCTGCGAGCAGGTCGAGGACCCGGTAGAAGCCAAGAAGCGGGGGTCGAAGAGCGTCGTCCGGCGCGAGGTGGTGCGCATCGTGACGCCGGGCACGCTGACCGAGGAGAGTCTGCTCGATGCCAAGCGCAACAATTATCTGGCCGCCATCGCCCGGGCCGCAGGCGGGTTGGCCGCGGCCTGGGTCGACATCACCACGGGCACCTTCTGCACCGAGGCGACGGCAGCCGCTGACCTCGGCCCGCTCCTCGCAAGGCTCGAGCCGGGCGAGATCCTCGTCTCGCGGCCGCTCGCCGAGGCTGCCGAGCTCGGCCCGGCGCTTGCCGCCTGGCGCGGCCGGCTGACCCTGCTCGAGCCGCAGGCCTTCGACAGCATCGCCGCCTCGGGCCGGCTCGAGCGGCAGTTCGGGGTGAAGACACTGGACGCCTTCGGCCGCTTCGAGCGGGCGGAGATCGGCGCCGCCGGTGCCGTACTCGACTACCTCGCCCAAACGCAAAAGGGCCTGTTGCCGCGCCTCGATCGACCGCAGCGAGTGGCACCGGAGGCGTGCCTGAGAATCGATCCCGCGACCAGACGCAACCTCGAGTTGCTTTCCAGCCTCGACGGCCGGCGCCAGGGCTCGCTGCTCGCGACCATCGACCGGACTTTGACCGGGGCCGGCGCCCGGCTGCTGGCTGAGCGCCTGGCGTCGCCGCTGGCCAGCCTCGAACCGATCCAGGCGCGGCTCGCCGAGGTTTCGGGCTTCGTCGCCGACACCGCCGCGCGCGACGGCTGCCGCGCGCGGCTGAAGGGCGTGCCGGACATCGCCCGCGCGCTCTCGCGGCTGGTCCTCGGCCGCGGCGGCCCGCGGGAGCTGCGCGCCCTGGCCACGGGGCTCGCCGCTGCCCGGGTGCTCGAGACCGGCCTCGCCCGCCGCGAGCCGGCGTTGGCCGGCCTCGCTGCCCGGATCGCCGACACGAGCGCCCTCATCGAGCGGCTGGATGGCCTGCTCGAGGCCGCACCACCGCAGCTCGCTCGGGACGGTGGCTTCATCAAGGCGGGTGCGGTGCCCGAGCTCGACGAGCTCCGCGCACTCCGCGATCGGGGTCGCCGGCACATTGCCGCCCTCGAGGCGCGCTACCGCGAAGAGACCGGCATCCCCTCCCTGAAGATCCGCCACAACAACATGCTCGGCTTCTTCATCGAGGTGACCGCGACCCACAGGAAGAAAGTGCCGGAAGGCTTCCAGCAGCGCCAGGGCATGGTCAATGCGAGCCGCTTCTCGACCGCCGAGCTGGCCGACCTCGAGGCGAAGATCAGCACTGCCGCCGAGCAGGCCCTGGCGCTTGAAGTCGAACTCTTCGAGCAGCTGCGCGGCGCCGTGCTCGAGGCCGGCGAGCCGGTCGCCGCCACGGCCAGAGCGCTTGCCGAGATCGACGTGGCCGCCGCCCTTGCCGAGTTGGCGGTCGAGGCGGACTGGGTAGCCCCGGTCCTGACCGAGGGGCTCGAGTTTCGGCTCGAGGGCGGTCGGCACCCGGTGGTCGAAGCCGCGCTCGCGGCCGAGCGCCAGCGCTTCGTCGCCAATGACTGCCGGCTCGAGGCGGGCGAGCGGCTATGGCTGCTGACCGGCCCCAACATGGCGGGCAAGAGCACGTTTCTGCGGCAGAACGCGCTGATCGTGGTGCTCGCTCAAATGGGCAGCTACGTGCCGGCCCGGGCAGCGACGCTGGGGCTCGTGGACAAACTCTTCAGCCGGGTTGGTGCCGCCGATGATCTGGCGCGCGGACACTCGACTTTCATGGTTGAGATGGTCGAGACCGCTACGATCCTCAACCAGGCCGGCGAGCGGAGCTTCGTCATCCTCGACGAGATCGGCCGCGGCACCGCTACGTATGACGGGCTGTCGCTCGCCTGGGCCGTGGTCGAGCACCTGCACGAGACCAATCATTGCCGCGGCCTGTTCGCCACCCACTATCACGAACTCACCGCACTGGCTGCCAGGCTCGACGCCCTGGGCGCCTACACGGTCCGGGTCAAGGAGTGGCAGGGCGACGTCGTTTTCCTGCACGAGGTGATCGCCGGCACTGCCGACCGCTCTTATGGACTGCATGTGGCGCGCCTGGCCGGGCTGCCGATCGCGGTGCTCGAGCGGGCTCAGGCGGTGCTCGAGAAGCTCGAGGCTGGCGAGACCCGGGCAGCACCAGCCGAGATCGCCGACGACCTGCCGCTGTTTCGCGCCGCGGCCCGGCCACAGAGTGCAAAGGCGCCGAGCATCCCGGCGCATCTTGCGACCCTTGCCGAACGGCTCGCCCTGGTGCATCCAGATGACCTTTCGCCCCGCACGGCACTGGAGACACTCTATGAGCTCAAGCGGATCGCCGATGCCGAGTGATTTCGGTGCTGCCGGCTCGATCCGGTCGCTGGGGCGCGTTCGTCCAATGTCGGCCCAACTCGGCGGCCTGGCGCTTGCCTGCCTGCTCGGTTGGCCACTACCAGCGGTGTCGGGCGGCGACACGTTCGATCGGGCGATCCGCGAGGTCGGCGCATTCTGCGTGCGGGGGCCGGCCACGGGCTGTGCCGAACGGAGCTTCGCGCTCGCCGATGCCGATCGGGACGGTCTGGTGGATGCGCCCGAGATCCAGGCGCTCAAGGATCGGCTGCAGGTTTGGAGCACGGCCAACAGCGCAACCCTGCAAGCGGCCGACCTTCGTGCCCTTCAGCTTGGCTTTGTCCTCGCCGACACGATCGGGATCGAACAGGGCATGCTGCTGTATGACGATGACGGCGATGCTGCCTTGAGCTTGGCCGAGGCCACCGCCGACTTCAACCTCGACGGCCGGCCGCTCGCCGAACTCGTGCAGCAACGCGAGCTGGTCGACTGGCCATCACTCCGCCGGCGGTTCGGCGCCACGGCGATGTTGTTCGATTACCTCGACCTTCGCTGATCGCCCACTGCCGAGGTGACGGCGGGAAAGCTGCCGACCACGCCTGATCGACGACGCCGGCGCGACCAGGCCATCGCTCGACCGGCGGCAATGGCTGCTAGCGCCCGGCCTCGTCGATCAGGCGGCGGCCTGGTTCTCGCGAGCGGGGATCATGAGCTTCGCCTCGCCGACCAGCACGTCCTTGCCGCTCACCTGGCAAACCGTATCCATGACGATGCGCCGCTTGTCCCGGTCGATCTCGCGGACAGTGACCAGCGCCCGAACGGTCTCGCCGGCGCGCACCGGTGCCAAGAAGCGCATCGTCTGCGAGAGGTAGATGCAGCCGGCGCCCGGCAGCTTGGTGCCGAGCGCGGTCGAGATCAGGCTGGCGGTCAGCATGCCGTGGGCGATGCGGCCCTTGAACGCCGTCTCGCCGGCGAACTCCTCGTTCAGATGCACCGGATTGGTATCACCCGAGACCCCGGCGAACATCAAGATGTCGGCGTCGGTAATCGTTTTGGCAAAGGAAGCCCTCATCCCGACCTCGAGGTCTTCGAGCGCATAACCATAATCGGACATCGAGCAGCTCCTTTTTGATCGGTTCAGATCGGCGCAGTTGACTTGGTGGCCCCGGAGCCCCTCGCTGCCCCTTGCGGCCCGGCCGGCTGATGGCCGCCGTGCAGCGCAGCATGCCTTTGCGGCAGCACAGCATCAAGTGGCAATCCGTTCAGGGACCTCCCGGCACCCGAACAATGGACGCCTGGCAACTGATCCAGGTTAAGAAAGCGTTGACCACGAAGGGACAGATTTGCACATCAGCAGTGTCCGATAAGGAGATATGATGCAGGCGATCGAGGCGATCTTGAGCCGCGTGACAGTGCCGCCGGTCAAGCTGGGCGAGCCGGGTCCAGACGATGCGGCGCTCAGTCGCATGCTCGAGGCGGCGGCCGCCGCCCCGGATCACGGCAAATTGCAGCCCTGGCGCTTCTTAGTCGTTCGCGGCGACGGCCGGGCCGCGCTCGGCGCGCTCTTCGCAGCCGGGCTCGCCGCCGGGCGGGCGATGAGCAGCGCCGCCGAGCTCGAGAAGCAGCGCACCGCGCCGCTGCGGGCACCACTGATCATCGTGGCGATCGCCAGGCTGACCCCGGACCACCCGACGATCCCGGTCTGGGAGCAGGAAGCATCGGCCGCCTGCGCTGTTCAGAATATCCTCCTTGCCGCCCACGCGCTGGGCTTCGCCGGCAAATGGGCGACCGGCGGCAATGCCGCGTCGCCGGTGGTCGCGAATGGGCTCGGGCTCGGCGCCAACGAGCGCATCGTCGGCCTGCTTTATCTGGGCACCGCGCGCGAGCCGACAGCGGTCCCGCCGCGACCGGCAGCGGCGGCGATCGCCCGCCCTTGGCCGTGAGCGGCCGTCTCGCCGTACTGCTGCTGGCGCTGCTCACGCCGCTCGCCGCCTGCCAGACCGGGCCGACGCTCGAGGAGCTTCGCGCCACCGATCTTGCCGCCTGCGAAGCCGCCGGGTTCGACGAAGGCAGCGAGGCGAACGGTCTCTGCCTCCTCCTGCAGAGCACCAACCGCCGGCTCGAGGCGCTCGAGCGGCGGATCGCCTTCATCGAGCTCGACGTTCGCAGCGCCACCTTCCCGGTCGGCCGCTGCGTCGATCGGCGCTGCTGAACAGCCGCTCAGAGCACGGCCAGGAGGCGGCGGACGATGGCCGCCGAACCGGCCGCGACCTCGGCGACGAAGCGGCCGAAATCGACGTGCGATTCGGCACCGGCGAGATCGGAGAGTGCCCGGATCACCAGATGCGGGATGCCGAAGGCTTGGGCGACCTGGCCCACGGCACCGCCCTCCATCTCGATCGCCTGACCGCCAAGTTCCTTGAACAACCGCTCGCGCGTTTCCGCACAGTTGAGAAACTGGTCGCCCGTCAGGATCGTGCCCATGCCGATCACCGGGGTGCGCGCCTGCCCGCCGGCGGCGGCCGCCGAGAGCGGCGGCAGCGTGAAGCCGTCGAGCTGCCGTTCGATGCGGGCAAGGAGCTCGGCCGGCGGCCGGTAACCGAGCTGATCGGTTGGGTTGAAGAACGGTACGTGGCCGGCCTGGTAGGTGTGAATGCGCCCGGCCTGCAGCACGCCCGCATCGTGCTGCAGCGTATGCGCCCCGATCACCACGTCGCCCACGTGAAGAGCCGGGTCGAGGCCACCCGCGACACCGGAGAAGACGAGGCAGCGGCAGGCGAAGCGGTCGGCGAGCAGGGTCGCGGTCAGCGCCGCGTTGACCTTGCCGACCCCACCACCGGCGAGCACCACGTCGTGACCGTCTAGCGGCCCGCGCTGAAACCCAAGGCCGCCATGCGTCTCGGTCGCAACCCGGTCCATCGCATCCGCGAGATGACCGAGCTCTTGCGGAATGGCACAGATGATGCCGATCGTCATGGTGCTGCCCCCGTTCTGGCTGTCGGCGCGACCTTCGTCTGCTATCCCTGTTGCGGTAATCGAAGGGAAGCACCCGTGCAACGCGCCATTGGCAGCCTCGACCACTTGATCATCGGGGTCCAGGATCTGGCGGCCGCCCGTGAGCAATGGGCCAGGCTCGGCTTCAACTCGACCCCGCGCGGCCGGCATGTCGGCTGGGCCACCGCCAACTACTGCATCATGTTCGAGCGCGACTACCTCGAGCTTTTGGGCATTGTCGACCCGGCGGCGTTCAGCAACGGCCTCGACCGCCTCCTGGCGGCAATCGGCGAGGGGCTGCTGGGCATCGCCCTTGCCAGTCACGACGCCACCGCCACAGCGACCGCCTGGCGGACCGCCGGGCTCGGCTCGGCCAGGGTCGGCGAGCTCAGGCGGCTCCTCGAGAGCGAGACACCGCCGCTCGAGCTTCGCTTCGCCAATGTTATGCTCGATCCGGCCGAGCGCTCCCGCCTCAACCTCTTCGCCTGCCAGCATTTGACCCCAGAGCCGATGCGCCAGCCGGCCTGGCTGCGGCACCCGAACACTGCTGTCGGGATCGCCGGGCTCACCGTCCTCGCCGAGGACCTGGCGCCGCTTACCACCTTCGTCGAGCGGGTCTTCGGCAGTGCTGCCCTCACCCGCACCGATCGGCTGCAGGCGGTGCAGACCGGCAGCTGCCCAATCGTGCTGGCAACACCGGCGGACGCGGCCCTCCTGCATCCGGGCTTCGAGCTGCCGACCGCAGCCGCTGAGCCGCAGCTCGCGGTGCTCGAGATCAGGGTAGCCGATCCTGCCGTTACGGCCCGGTTTCTCGCCAGCCAGGGCGTGGCGTTCGAGCGGGACAGCGATGGGGCGGTGCTGGTCGCCCCAGGCGATGCCACTGGCGTCCATCTGGCGTTCGTGCCGGCTTGACCTCAGCGGCTGCGCGGATAGGCCCAGCCCATGCTCATGCCGCTGTCCAGGGTCAGCGTCACCCCGGTCATCGACGGTGACCGGACGATCAGCTGCAGGGCTCGCCCGATCTCGCCCTGTTCGGTCACCTGCCCGAGCGGGGTGGCCGCAACCAGCCGGCGATGCCGTTCATCAGCCATCCCGGGTGCCGGCAGCGACTGACCGAGCGCCAGTGTGACGACGCGGATGCGCGGGGCGAGTTCGCGGGCGAGGACCCGGCTGGCCATGTCGAGACCCGCCTTGCTGAGCGAATAGCTGAGATAATGGGCAGTCGGGTTGGCAGTGCGCTGATCGCCGAGATTGACGATCAGGCCCGAACGGCCCGCCGGCAGTGCCGCCACGTAGGCCTGGGCCAGGAGCAGCGGGGCCTCGAGGTTGACGACGAGCTGTTGCCGCAGGCGGTCGGGCGTCAGCGTCGCCAGCTGGTCCGGCTCGAACATCGCAGCGTTGTTGACCAGTACACCCGGCGGCGCGCCGAGCGCTTCGGTCGCGGCCGCCACGAGACCCGAACGCTGCGCTGCGACGGCGAGATCGGCTTCGACGACCACCGCCCGGCCGCCCGTCCTGGCGATCTCCCGGGCGAGCGCCGCGCCGGCGGCCCCCGAGTGGCGGCAATGGATCGCCACGGCGAAGCCGAGCTCGACCAGGGCGAGCACCAGCGTCCGCCCGACGCGCAGCGCACCGCCGGTGACCAGTGCGGAGGGCAGCAGGGTTTCTGGCATCTCGCTTCGCTCGACCCTATCTCTCTTGTTCGTTGGAGCAATCGCGGGGTCGTCCGTCCCTTGGTCGCATCGGCCTGGCCGCATTGGCCCGGTCGCGGCTCAGGGCGTGACGGTCCGGTCGCGCTCGCCTGGTCGCGGTGGAGAGAACTTGGTGAATTTGCTCATCGGCGGTGTGGCACTCTACGGGCTTTATGTCGGCTGCCTCTACGTCTTTCAGGATCGGCTGGTCTACCGCCGCGACATGGCGACGACAGCGAACTATCCCCTGCCCCAGAGCACCGAGCGACTGGAACTCGAGACCGACAACGGCGACGTCATTGTCGGCAACCTGGTGCGCGCCCGCCGGCAGCCAAGCCGCGGTCTCGTCATCGGTTTTTCCGGCAATGCCTGGAATGCCGATGACTGCACCACCTTTATTGCCCATCGCATGCTCGACGTCGACATCGCCGTCTTCCATTACCGCGGCTACGCGCCCTCGACCGGGACGCCGAGCGAAGCGGCCCTGTTCGCCGATGCGCTGCTGGTCCACGACACATTGGTCAAGGGCATGGCGCCCGAGCGCGTCTATGCCTTCGGCTTCAGCCTCGGCTCCGGCATCGCCGCCTACCTCGCCGCCAACCGTCCGCTGACCGGCCAGCTCCTGGTAACGCCCTTCGATTCGATCGAGGCGATCGCCAGGAAGCGCTATCGGGGGGTGCCGGTCCGCTGGCTGATCAAGAACCCGTTTCGCAGTATCGACCACCTCGCAGGCAAGCCGATCCCGACGGCGGTGATCCTCGCCAGCGACGACCGGATCGTCCCGCGTGAGCGCTCCGAGCGACTGATCGACTCCCTGGTCCGCCCGGTTCTGGTGCAGACCATCCCGGACAGCACCCATGTCAGCATTTATGATATGGCGGCGATCGACGAGCTGCTGCGCCGCTCGCTCGACGTGCTCGAGCAGGCTGCGGCGACCACCGCCGCGGCGCTACCCGAGGCGATCGAGGATCAGGTGGCGTTCGCCCGGAGCTGACCCGAGCACCGCGCCGATCACGACGTCGCCGGCGCGGCTTGGACGATGGCGAGGCGACGAGGCGGCGCCACGGAGTGGCAGAGGATGCGGGCTTTCTCTCGAACAGCCGGCTCCAGGTGCCGCCTTTGGCTGTCTCCAAGTACCGCCACCCCCAGATCAGGTCCCCATCGACGACCAGGTCCTCGCCGTTGACGAAGCTCGCCTCGTCACTGGCGAGATAGAGCGCCGCCGCGGCGATGTCGTCGGCGAGGCCAGCCCTCGGCACGGCTTGCAGGGCGGCCAGTGCCGTCTTCACCGTCTCGCTGGTGGCATCGACCGTGGCCGCATCCATGCCCAGCGATTTCGCGAAAATGCCCGTGGCGATGCCGCTGGGCGAGATGGAGTCCACCCGGACACCGTCCTCGCCGAGCTCCATGGCGGCGCAACGGGTCGGGTGGATCACCGCGGCCTTGGCCACGCCATAGATCAGCGAGCTGCTGTATCCGGCCCGATGCCCGGCCACCGGGCCGACATTGCTGATGCTGCCGGCCGCTCGCGCCCGAATCGTTGGTGCTGCACGCTTCATGTGCGCGAGCGCGCCCCGGACATCCACGCCTAGGGCCTCGTCGAACCCGTCGAGTGACAGGGTCTCCAGCCGACCGCCGGGTGCGGGCCCCGGCATTGTTCATCAAGATGTCGATCCGGCCATGCCGAGCCAGGGTTTCGCCGATCGTGCGGTCGGCGTCGGCCTCGTCGCCGGCGTCGGCCACCAGAAACATGGCGCCGGTTTGCTCGGCGAGCGCATCGCCGAGGCCAGCGCGACGCCCGGTGAACCCGACCTCGGCACCCTCGGCGCGGAACCGCTCGACGACCTTGCGGCCGATGTTGCTGGTGCCCCCGGTGATGATCGCGATCTTGCCTTGCAGCCGCATCGTTGCCATCGCTGGTAGTCGAGGCCGAGCCACCATGTCTCTAATCCCCCGCCGATCCTTGAGCGTAGACCTGGGCGTCGCCAAACCGTTCTCGTGGTCCGGCCTTTTCGGTTCCGACCGTTGCCACCCCAATGACGGCGGTGCCCCCGGTCGATGATGCGGCGAACGGACCGATCACCGAGGGCCGAGCAGCGGGGCAACGTGGGCTGATCACGGGATCGCGCGGTGGGCTCGCCCCGCTGCTGCGGCGGTACCAATTCAGTAGATGTTGAGTGCGAACAGCGAGGTCGATGGTGAAACGCAAGCTGATGATCTGGGTCGGGTTGGTCCTGGTGGCGCTGGCACAGCCTGCCAGGGCTGACCAGGACGATCCCAGGCTCGATACCCTGTTCGAGGATTTGCAGACGGCCGGCTCGGTGACCGCTGCCCAGCCGATCGAGGCCGAGATCTGGTCGATCTGGCTCAAGATCGACGACAGCGCCAGCGCGCGGCTGCTGCGCCAGGGCAGCGACGCCATGGCCCGGCGCCTGTTCCCGGTGGCGATCCACAGCTTCAACCGGCTGATCGAGCGCTCGCCCGGCTTTGCCGAGGCGTGGAACCGGCGGGCGACCCTGCACTACCTGATGGGCAATGACGAGGCGTCGATCCGCGACATCGAGCAGGCCCTGGTGCTCGAGCCACGCCACTTCGGCGCATTGTCGGGACTCGGGCTGATCATGCTGCGCAACGACCGGCCGGCAGCCGCGCTGCGCAGCTTCGAGGCGGCGCTCGAGGTGCACCCGCACCTGCCGGCTGCCCGCGCCCATCTCGAGCCACTGCGGGACATGCTCGTGGGCGAGCCCATCTGATCGACCAATCGCCATTACCGACCGCCGCCACCACCGATTGATGGCGTGCCGCTTGCGCCGCGCCGGACCCTCGGTAGGATCAGCGTCCGTTGTTGATCGCCTGGGGGACCGGTGGCGGGTTGGGTAAAGACGGCGCGGCAGGAGAGTGTCTGCCTCCTGCTCTGCGGTGGCGATTGGCGCATGCCCGAGCTCAAGGCGCTCGACCGGGCCCTCATCGACGGCCTCGCCCGGCTCGGCGACCGGGCGCCGGAGCAGGTGCGGATCATTCTCGAGGGGATCGAGCGCATCGATACCGCCGGTGCCTGGCTGATCGTCCGGACGATCCGGTCGCTCGAGGCTACCGGCAGTGCGATCGAGGTCGTCGGTGCGCGGCCGAGCCACGCTGCCCTGCTCGAGCGGATACGCGCCATCGAGCCCGAGCCCTGCGCCGCCGAGATCGTCGACCATCCGATCCTCCGGCTGATCGTGGCGCTCGGCCGGACGACCGTCGAGCTGGTGCAGGAGAGCGGGCGCTTCTTCACCTTCGCCGGCGCCGTCACCCTGGCGTTTCTCCGCCAGCTCGTTCGCCCGCGGCGCATTAGGACGGCGGCGATTATCCATCATATCGAGGCCACGGGCGTCAATGCGATCCCGATCGTCGCCTTGATGGCGTTCCTGATCGGCGTGGTGCTCGCCTACCAGGGGGCCGACCAGCTGCGGCAGTTCGGGGCGGAGCTGTTCACCGTCGACCTCCTGGCCGTGGCGACGCTGCGCGAGCTCGGCGTGCTGTTGACGGCGATCATGGTGGCCGGCCGCTCAGGCAGTGCGTTCACGGCGCAGATCGGCACGATGAAGGTCAACGAGGAGCTGGACGCGATGGAGGTGATCGGCCTCGACCGCCTCGACGTGCTGGTCACGCCACGGATCATCGCCCTGGTCGTCGCCCTGCCCCTGTTGGGCTTCCTCGCCAATATCATGGCGCTGGTCGGTGGCGGGCTCGTCGTCATCTTCGTCCTCGACATCCCGCTCGTGCTCTTCCTCCGCCAGCTCAGGGAAGCGGTCGACGTCGACCTGTTCATCGCCGGGCTGATCAAGGCGCCGGTCTTCGCCATCATCATCGCCTCGATCGGCTGCTATATGGGGCTCAAGGTGAAAGGGGACGCGGCCAGTGTCGGCGCGCTCACGACGCAATCGGTGGTGGCCGGCGTCTTCCTGGTGATCGTCGTGAATGCCGCCTTCTCGGTCCTCTTCGCCACTTTCGGGCTGTGAGCCGATGAGCGCCGAAACCGTCATCGCGGTCGACGACCTGGTCACCCGCTTCGGCCGCACGGTGATCCACGACGGCCTCTCGCTCGACGTCAGGCGGGGCGAGGTGCTGGCGGTGGTCGGCGGCTCGGGCACCGGCAAGACGGTGCTGGTGCGCGAGATCATCGGGTTGATGCGGCCGGCTCGGGGCGAGATCCGGCTCTTCGGCGAGCCCATCTCGAAGCTCGACGACCGGGCGCGCGAAGCGCTCAGGATGCGCACCGGCATGCTGTTTCAAGACGGGGCGCTGTTCAGTTCGCTCACCGTGGCGCAGAATATTTGTGTGCCGCTGAAGACTTGGTATCGGCTCCGCCCGGCCCTGCTCGACGAGCTCGCCGGGTTGAAGCTGGCCCTGGCCGGGCTCGAGCCGTCGGCGGCGCAGAAATACCCGGCCGAGCTCTCCGGCGGCATGCGCAAGCGGGCCGGGCTGGCCCGGGCCTTGGCCCTCGACCCGGAGATCGTCTTTCTCGACGAGCCCACGGCCGGCCTCGACCCGATCGCCGCCGCCGAGTTCGACAGCCTCATCCAGTCCCTGCAACGGACCCTTAAGATCACCGTCGTCATGATCACCCACGACCTCGACAGCCTGAACCGTATCGCCGACCGGGTCATGGTGCTCGTCGACAAGCAAGCCCGCGTCGGCACCCTCGACCAAATCAAAGCCGACCCGCACCCCTGGATCCAGGCCTATTTCAGCGGCCCGCGGGGGCGCGCTGCGGCAGCGTCTGCGGCCGCGACCGGACCGGCCGGCAGCGAGCAGGGCGGCGCCGCGCCAGCCGGCCGGCAGCGCCCGGTCGGCAACTCACCCCGTCGCCGTGGCGCGAACCAGGCCGAAACGACGGTCAGCCAAGGAAATCGCTGATGGAGACCCGTGCCAGCCATCTCGTCGTCGGGGTCTTCGTGCTCGTGCTCAGCATCGGCATGGCGATCTTCGGCGTCTGGCTCGCCCAGCGCGACATCGATCGGACGTTCACGGTGTACGAGATCGTCTTCGCGGGCTCGATCTTCGGCCTGCAGGAAGGCAGCCAAGTCGTGTTCAGGGGCGTGCCGGTCGGCCGGGTCACCGACATCAGCATCGATCCGGACAATGCCGAACAGGTGTTGGTGGACATCGAGGTCGACCAGGCGACGCCCATCGTGATCGACACCTATGCGGTGCTGGTGCCGCAGGGCGTCACCGGGCTGCTCGTGGTCGAGCTCCGGGGTGGCGATGCCACCGCCCCGCGACGCACCGCCGAGGACGGCGAGAAGCCGCAGATCGCCGGGCGGGTTTCGGCGATCGAGCAGGTCTTCGCCTCGACCCCGGAAATCCTCGCCCGCGCCGTCCTGATCATGGAGCGCATCGGCACCGCCCTCTCGGACGACAACATCGCCCGACTGACCAGCACGCTGAGCAGTCTCGAACAGGTCGCGGCGACCATCGCCGGGCGCGCCGACGACATCGATCGGCTGATCGCGGCGAGCGCCGATATCGGCGATGACGCGCGGGCGGCGCTGGTCGGCTTCGTCGGCCTCGTCGACACGGCCGAACGGCTCGCCACGACGCTGGAGAACGAGGCCACGGGCATCGGCAGCAAGGGCGATGCCGCGCTCGCCGAGATCGAGGCGGCGGCCCAGGCAGCGCGCAACCTCGCCTGGCGGGCCGATCGCGTGCTGGCGACGAGCCAGGAGCCGTTGGAGGATTTCAGCCACGCCGCGCTTTATGAATTGGGCGAGATGATCCGCGAGATCCGCACCCTGGTGGCAGCGATGAGCCGCATCGCTACCGATTTCGAGCGCGACCCGGCCGGGTTCTTGATTGGCGGCAGTGCGCGCGGCTTCACCCCGCCATGAGGGCGGGCATCGATCACGCTCGGCGCCACGCCGTCGGCTCCGGCATGGCCCTTACCCTGGCCCTGTCGTTCGCCGCCTGCACGCCCTTCGCCCTGACCCGGCGGACCCCGCCGAGTCTGCACCGGCTGACACCCAAGACCAGCTTCGACGCCACCCTGCCGGACCTCGGCCAGCGGCTGATGATCGAGCCACCAAGTGCGGCGAGTGGCCTGAACACGGCGCGCATCGCGCTCAGGCCCGATCCCATGGGGCTCGATTTCTATGCCGATGCGCAATGGGTGGAGGTGGTGCCGGTCATGGTCCAGGTGCTGCTGCTCGAATCGTTCGACGCGAGCGGCGTCTTCGATGTGCTCAGCCCGGAATCGACTGGCCTGCGGCCGGATTTCGTGATGCGGGTGTTCATTCGCGAGTTTCAGGCCGAGTACGACGACGGGCTCGACCAGCCGCCGCTGGTCAACGTGCATTTGCAGGTCCGCCTGCTGCGGACGCCGCGGCGCGAGTCGCTCGCCACCTTCAATTCCAGCGAGATCGTCCGCGCCGCCGGCACCTCGCTCGACCGCGTGATCCTCGCCTTCGACCTGGCACTCGGCCGGGTGCAGCGGCGGATCGTCGAATGGACCGTCGAGCAGGTGGTAGCGGCAGACCGCCGCGCCTGACCGGCAGCGAACAGCCTTGCCTCGATATATCGAGGCAATATATATCGGACTGACATATCTGGCGGTGAGAACGCATGGACGTCAAAACGCTCTGCCTCGGTGTGCTCAGTCAGGCAGACTACTCGGGCTACGAAATCAAGCGCTGCTGCGAGGAGGTGTTCCGCCACTTCTTCGTCGCCGGCTTCGGCTCGATCTACCCGGCCCTGGCCGAATTGCAGCGCGACGGCCTGGTCACGGCGCAGAGCGTCGAGCAGAAGAATCGCCCGGACAAAAAGATCTACCGGATCACCGAGGCGGGCCGCACCGCCCTTGCCGCGGATCTGGTCGTGACCCCGCCGCGCCACAAGGTGCGCTCGGAATTCCTCACCTTGATGTATTTCGCCCACCTGTTGCCGCCCGAGCGGGTCGATGCGGTCCTCTCCGAGATGATCGAGCGCTTCGAGGCTACCCTGGTCGACGAGCTGGCGATCTTCGATCGGGACGATGCACCGCGTGATCTCACCCCCGGCCAGCGTTTCGCCCTGGGTTATGGACGCACCGTGCTGACCGCGGCACTCGCCTACTGCAAACGGCAGCGGCCGCAGCTGGCGCGGGCGCTGCGAGGCGAGCCGACGGACGCGGTCGGGCCGACCGCAGAGCCCACGCCGGAACCCGCCCGGGAGCCTGCCCGAGAGCCTGCCAATGACCGGCGGCCGCGACGGGGCGCAGCCGACAGCACCCCCCTGGCGGGTGAGTGACGATGCGCCACTCGATCCTGATCGCCCTGTTGATCGCGCTCGGCGTGGCCGCTTGGCTGGCCTCGCCGTTTCTTGGTCTCGATCGCAGCACCGGCGAGGCCACGAACGGCCTCGAGGCGTCGTCGCCGACTGTTGCGCCAGGGTCCGGCGGGCCAGCGGCAGCGGCGACGAAAGAGGCTGAGCCGAGCATCGCCGTGCGCACCCGGCAGTCGATCGCCGAGCCGATTGCCCGTGAGCTGGTCTTGAACGGCCGGACCGAGGCCGACCGCACCGTGCGTCTCGCTGCTGAGACCTCGGCGCGGGTGGTCGAGTTGCCGGTGGCCAAGGGCGAGGCGGTACGCGTCGGCGACGTCGTCGCCCGGCTCGATCGGCGCGAGCGCGAGGCGGCGCTCGCCGAGGCCGCGGCCGCACTCGAGCAGCGGACGATCGAGTACGAAGGGGCACGGCGCCTCGGCGAGCGCGGCTTTCAGGCCGATACCCAGGTCGCCGCCGCCCGCGCCAACCTCGAATTCGCCCGCTACCACCTGCGCGCGGCCGAGATCGAGCTCGCCCATACCGACATCGTGGCGCCGTTCGACGGGGTGCTCGAGGAGCGGCCGGTCGAGCTCGGCAGCTTCGTCGATATCGGCGACGCCATCGCGACGCTGGTCGATCTCGACCCGATCGTGGTGGTCAGCGACGTGCCGGAGGCAGCGATCGGCGGGGTAGAGCCCGGCAGCGCGGCCGAGATCCGTCTTGTCGACGGCACCAGCAGGTCGGGCCGGGTGCGCTTCGTCGCGCGCCAGGCAAACACGCAGACCCGGACCTTCCGCGTCGAGGTGGCGGTCGACAATCCGCAGCACGCCATCGCCGCCGGCCTCAGCACCACCCTCGTCCTGCGCCTCGATCCGGTCCAGGCGCACGCGGTCTCGCCCGGCATCCTGGTGCTCGACGATGCCGGGGCACTCGGCGTCAAGGCGGTGACCGCGGACGGCACCGTCGTTTTCCACGCCGCCGACATCATCCGCGCCGAGGCCGACACGGTGTGGCTCGCCGGCATCCCGGACGAGCTCGCGCTGATCACCGTTGGTCAGGGCTTCGTGACGGCCGGCCAACAGGTCGCGGCGACCGACGAGGCGACGATCCAGGCCGAGCTCGACGACGGCCTGCCGGTGCTCGACCCGAAGCCGGGGGTGACCCGATGAAGACGCTGGTCGACGCCGCGTTCGCGCGCACCCGGACCGTCCTCCTGGTCCTGGCGCTGCTGCTCGTCGCCGGGTTCGCAACCTATGTTGCGATCCCCAAGGAGGCCGAGCCCGACGTCCAGATCCCGATCGTCTACGTCTCGATCCCCTATGAGGGCATCTCCGCCTTCGACGCCGAGCGGCTGCTCGCCCGGCCGGTGGAGAGCGAGCTGCAGGGGCTCGAAGGGGTCAAGGAGATCAAGTCGATCTCGACCTCGGGGCGCAGCACCGTCACCATCGAGTTCGAGAGCGGCATCGACATCGACCAGGCGGTCATCGACGTCCGCGACAAGGTCGACCGGGCCAAGGCCGAGCTGCCGGCGGGCGCCGACGAGCCGACGGTCGAGGAGGTCAACCTCGCACTCTTCCCGGTCCTCGTCGTCACCCTCTCGGGCGATTTGCCGGAGCGCACCCTGCTCGCCATCGCGCGCGACCTCGAGGACCGGATCGAGGCGGTGAGGAACGTCCTCGAGGTCGAGATCGCCGGCCAGCGTGACGAGCTCCTGGAGATCATCATCGATCCCCTGAAGGTCGAAAGCTACGGCCTCGAGCTCGACGCGGTGGTCCAGGCGGTCGAGCGCAACAACCAGATCGTCGCGGCGGGTGCCCTCGATGCCGGGGGTGGCCGCTTCGACATCGAAGTGCCTGGCGTCTTCGAGACCTTCGAGGACCTCTTGAGGCTGCCGATCAAGACCGATGGCGAGGCCGTGGTCAGGATCGGCGACATCGCCACGGTCAGCAGCACCTTCAAGGACCCTGAGGGTTTCGCCCGGGTGGACGGCCGGCCGGCCCTGGCACTCGAGGTCTCCAAGCGCATCGGCTCCAACATCATCGACACCATCGCCGAGGTGCGCGCCGTGGTCGAGGCGGCACGCAGCGAATGGCCGGCCAGCCTCGAGGTCGGCTTCGCCCAGGACAAGTCCGACAATGTCGCGAGCATGCTCACCGACCTCCAGAACAACGTCCTGGCAGCGGTATTGCTGGTGATGATCGTCGTGGTCGCAGCCCTGGGCTTGCGCTCCGCCCTGCTCGTCGGTTTCGCCGTCCCAGGCTCCTTCTTGACCGGCATCCTGGTACTCGGCGTGTTCGGCCTCACCGTCAACATGGTGGTGTTGTTCGGCCTGATCCTCGCCGTCGGCATGCTGGTGGACGGCGCCATCGTGGTGACCGAGCTCGCCGATCGCAAGATGGCCGAGGGCATGGCCAAGCGCGACGCCTACCAACTCGCGGCCCGGCGCATGGCGCTGCCGATCACCGCCGCCACCGCCACCACGCTCGCCGCCTTCCTGCCGCTGCTGTTCTGGCCCGGCACGGTCGGCGAGTTCATGAAGTACCTGCCGATCACGCTGCTCGCGACGCTCACCGCCTCGCTCGCCATGGCGCTCGTCTTCGTGCCGACCCTGGGCTCGCTGTTCGGTAAGGCCACTGCCGCCGATCCGGAAACCATGCGCCGGCTGAACGCCAGCGAGGGCGGCGATCTTCGGGAGCTCGGCGGGATCACCGGCGGTTATGTCCGATTGCTCGACAAGCTCCTGCACCGACCGTCGCTCACCGCCGTGGCGGCGCTGGTCATCGCGGTCGGCGCCTATTGGGCCTACGGCGCGTTCGGCCGCGGCGTCGAGTTCTTCCCCGAGGTCGAGCCCGAGCGCGCCCAACTCCACGTCCACGCCCGGGGCGACCACTCGATCTGGGAGCTCGACAACCTGGTTCGTGAGGTCGAGCGGCAGGTGGTCGGCATCGACGGCGTCCGCCAGGTCTATGCCCGCACGGGCTTGAGCTTTCGTGGCGATGGGATCGACGAGGACGTGATCGGCATCCTGCAGCTCGAATTCGAGCCCTGGCAGGAGCGTCGCCCGGCAGCCGAGATCTTCGCCGATATCGAGGCTCACATCGAACCCCTCGCCGGCATCCACGTCGAGCAGCGCGAGGAGGAGGCGGGGCCGCCCGTCGGCAAGCCGATCCAGATCGAGATCGGCTCGATCCTGCCCGACCGGTTGCCGCCGGTGGTCCAGGCGGTGCGCGACCAGGTGGATCGCATGACCGGCCTGCGCGAGGTGACCGACAGCCGCCCGATCCCCGGCATCGAGTGGAAGATGCGCGTCGACCGCGAGCAGGCGTCGCGGCTCGGCACCGATATCGCCACGGTGGGTGCGCATGTCCAGCTGGTCAGCAACGGCGTACTGCTCGATACCTACCGGCCGGACGAGAGCGACGACGAAGTCGACATCCGAGCGCGCTTTCCGACCGAGTATCGCACCCTCCACCAGCTCGACCGGCTGATCATCAACACGCCCTCCGGCACGGTGCCGGTCTCCAGCTTCGTCGAGCTGACGCCCGAGCCGCGCACCGGCGATCTCACGCGGATCGACGGCAAGCGTGTCTACACCGTCTCCGCCGACGTCGCCCCCGGCGTGCTCGCCGACGACAAGGTGCAGGAGATGCGCGCCTGGCTCGCAGCACAGACGTTCGATCCTGCGGTCTCGGTCGTCTTCAAGGGCGAGGACGAGGAGCAGCGCGAGGCCCAGGCGTTCTTGAGCAAGGCCTTCGGGGTCGCGCTTTTCCTGATCGCCATCATCCTGGTCACCCAATTCAACAGCTTCTACCAGGCGGGGCTGATCCTGACCGCCGTCATCTTCTCGACCGTGGGCGTGCTGCTCGGCCTTTTGGTCACCAACCAGCCCTTCGGCATCGTCATGTCGGGGGTGGGTGTGATCGCCTTGGCCGGGATCGTCGTGAACAACAATATCGTGCTGATCGACACCTACAACGACCTGCGCGCCCGCGGGCTCGATGTGCGCGAGGCGATCCTGCGGACCGGTGCTCAGCGTTTGCGGCCGGTGCTGCTGACCACCGTAACGACCATCCTCGGGCTGATGCCCATGGTGCTCAAGACCAACGTCAACCTGTTCACCCGCGAGATCACGGTGGGCGGCCCATCGACCGACTGGTGGGCGCAGCTGGCGACCGCCGTGGCCGGCGGCCTCTTCTTCGCAACGCTGTTGACCCTGGTGCTCACCCCGACCCTGTTGATGCTGCGGCACTCCACCGTCGTCTTCTGGCGGGAACGGCTACGGCTGCTGCAGGGACTGGCCGCGCGCCGGGCCGGCGCCCATCATGGCGGGCTCGAGGGCGCGCCTGCCGAGTAGCGGCGGTGGCCAAGGGCGCGGCCCCCGTTCAGCACCCCTTTCTGCCCCGCTTCAGCCGAGAGTCTCGCGCCGCCGCTGGCTGCGGTGCAGCCAGGTCCCGGCCTCCTCGCCGGTCATTGCAGGATCGCTCATGGCACATTCGGCAGCATCGCAGCCGGCCCGCTTGAGCAGCTGCAGCTGGCTGTTGCCGGGCACGCCCTCGGCCACGATGCGCACCCCCAGATGCCGGCCGAGCTGAATCACCGCATCGGCGAAGAGCGTGCGGTGGCGGTCGGCGGGCACCCCTTCGAGCAGCGTCTGGGCGAGCTTGAGGGTGTCGATCGGACAGTCGCGCAGCAGCGTCAACGAGACCATGGCCTCGCCATAGCCGCGTACCGCTAGCCGCGGGCCCTTACCCCGCAGCTTGGCGACGTCGCCGGCATCGGCCACGAGATGCTCGTAAAGCGGCGTTTCCTCGACCTCGATCTCGAAATCCTTGGCGGCGAGCCCGTGCCGCTCGAAGATCGCGAGGGCGTGTTCGGCCAGTTCCAGCCAGCCGAGCCGGCCGGCACTCTGCAGCGGGATCGCCAGATGGTCGACGCGACAACCCGACTGCCGCCAAGCGGCCATCTGCATTGCACCTGCCTCGACCATCCAGAGCATCAGCCGGTCGAGGAAGCCCGGCTCCTCGACCATCCCGAGATACCGCTCGGGGCCGAGCAGGCCGCGCTCCGGGTCGTGCAGCCGCGGCCGCGCGACGAGCCCGACCAGCGGCGAGCGCAGCGTGATCTGCGGCTGGAAGAAAAGCTCGAAGCGGCCCTCCTGCAGCGCCTGGTCGAGGCCCCCCTTGGGGGCCGGCTCGATCATCCGCTCGGCCAGGGTCGGCACGATCCGGCAGGTCGCGGCCGAGAGGTTGGCGTCGTGAAACCGGCAGGCGCGCCCGCCGGCGGCCTTGGCACGGTGCATCGCGGCATCGGCGAGCCTGAGGATCTCGCCGGGCTCGCTGGCATCGATCGGGTAGAGGGTGACGCCGAAGCTGGCCGAGAGCCTGAGCACTTCCCCGGCCAGCGCCATCGGCGCCTCGATCACCTGCATCAGCTTCTGTACGACGAGCGCGGCGTCCTCCGGGCGCTGCAGGTTCTCGAGCAGGATGGCGAAGCTGTCGCCGCCGAGCCTGGCGACGGTATCGCTCTCGCGCAGCCGGTGACCGAGCCGCTCGGCGACGATGGTCAGCAACCGATCGCCGGCATCGTAGCCGAGGCGTTCGTTGACCAGGTGAAACCCATCGAGATCGACGGCCAGCACGGCGGCCCCCAGCCGGTTGCGGCGGGCAGCCGCCAGTGCCTGGGTCAGCCGCTCCAGGAACAATGTGCGGTTGGCAAGCCCGGTCAGCGGATCGCTGGCCGCCGGCGGGTCGAGCCGCCGCGAGTTGCGGCTGCGGCCGATGGCGAAGCGGATGGCGCGATCCAGCCGGCCGGTGTCGCACTCCTCCTTGTCGAGGAAGTCGGCGACGCCGGCCTCGATGGCCCGGTACTCGAGCGCCTCGTCAACGCTGTCGCTCAAGACGATGATCGGTCGCTCGTAGCCTCGGCGCAAAGCGACATCGACGAAATCGAGACCGCTGCGGCCGGGCAGGTCGTAGGCGACGAGGCAGGCATCGAAGCTCTCACTGGCCAGCCGGCGCAGCCCGGCTTCGACAGTGGTCGACCAGACGACGTCGAAGCGGGTCTCCGGGGCGCGGGCGAGCAGCGCCTCGACCAGATCGAAGTCCTCCTCGTCGTCCTCGACGATCAGCAGCCTGACAATCGGCCGCTGGCTGCTCTGCAGAAGCGATTCCTCGACATCGCTGTCGCTGTTGGCGCCGGCGAGTAGCCGGGGCGGCCCGCGCAGCGTCTCGACGGCCACCATGGAACCGGGCGCCGGCACGTCACCTTGCGGCTCGGGGCTCTCGGAATTCGCCGGTGTTGCACCTTGAGCAGCTGGCGTCATGAGCAGGGGTCACGGCCTGATCTAAACTCCTGATGGATGAAAGCCTATAGAATGACATCCAAAGGTTGTCCACCCCGTGTCGAATCAACCGCTTGCCAAGTGGCCTCGTCTCACTGTCCCAGCAACGCAATCAGGAAGCTGCTCGGCGCCGGCTCCACCACCCGGGCGGTGCCGTCGTCGATCTCGAGCACGGCGAGGCCGTGCTCGGTGATCCCGTCGCCGCGCAGGCGGAAGATTCCGGCACGGCCGACGAAACCGCTCGGATCCGTCAGCATCTCGCCGGGAAAGCGGCGGTCGGCGGCGGCGACGACGGCGGCGAGTGCCGTCGCGTCATAGGCGAGGCCCGCCAGTGCGCCGGGTTGGCGGTCGAAGGCCTGCTGGAACCGTGCCTGGAAGTTGCGCTCGCCTTCGGGCGAAACGCTGGCGTACCAGCCACCCTGCAACGTCTCTTCGAACAGCAGCCGTGGATCGCTTTCCCAAAGCATGGTGCCGAGCGGCCGGGTGGTCGCTGGATCGACGTCGTAGAACGCGAGCAATGCCGCGATCGAGCGCAGCCGCGAGCCACCATCGGCGATCAGGATCGCGTCGAACTGTCGGGTATTGCCGCTCACCCCGATCGAGCCTTCGGGCGGTGGCACATAGCCGGTGAACGCGCGCACCACACTCGCCGCCTCGCGCTCGTCCGCCGGATAGAAGGCATGGGCGGGGCCGTCGAGTGCCCCCGCCGCCCCGTCCATCGCCGCGCGAAAGCCGTTGATCGCCCGCGCCCCATAGGCATCGTCCGGGGCGAGCGCCCCGATCCGCGTCAGTCCCTGGCGGCGGGCGAACTCGACCACCCGGGTAACCTGCTCCTCCGGGCGAAAACCGAGCACCCAGACATTATCGCCGGCGACGCTGGCGTCGTTGGAGAACGAGATCACCTTGAGATCGTGCTCCCGCGCGATCGCCGCGACGGCGCCGGTCGAGGAACCGTAGAAGGGGCCCAAGATCAGCTCGGCACCCGCGCCGATCGCGGAGCGGGCGGCGGCCGCGGCCCCCTCGATCGTGCCGCCGGTGTCGCGCGGCAGCAACACCATGTCGGTCCGCCCGACGTCGAAAAGGGCGATCTGCGCTGCCTCGAGCAAGTCCTGCCCGACCTCGCCGGCGGTGCCGGTCAACGGCAGGAGCAACGCGACCTTGACCGGGCCCACCGGTGCGGGCTCGATGACCTCGGCCGGCTCGACCGGCGCCGGCGCCTGGTAGATCGGCTCGGCCTGCTGCGCGCACCCGGTGATCAGCAGCAACAGCCCCACCACGGCGTGCCGCGGGCCTAGCTTGAGAAGAGACACGCTTGACCTCATCATCAATCGACCAAGAGCCGTTGCAACCGGAACGCACCGCGTCCGACGGGCGGGAACCTAGGCGAGCCATGCCATCGAGTAAACTCGCGAGCGGCCTTTACCTGGTGGCGACACCGATCGGCAATCTCGGCGACATCGGCGCCCGGGCGATCGACGTCCTGGGGTCCGTCGATGCCGTGCTTTGCGAGGACACCCGGCACAGCGGTCGACTGATGGCGGCACTCGGCCTCGACGTCCGGCTGCGGCCGTATCACGAGCACAACGCCGCACGAGTACGCCCGGGCTTGATCGACGCGCTTGGTCGCGGTGCGACCCTGGCGCTGGTCAGCGATGCCGGCATGCCGGCGATCGCCGATCCCGGCCACAAGCTGGTCAAGGAAGCGCTCGATGCCGCAATTCGGGTGAGTGCCGTGCCCGGCCCGTCAGCCGTGCTGATGGCGTTGGCGATCTCCGGCCTGCCGACCGACCGCTTTTTCTTCCAGGGCTTCCTGCCGGCAAAGTCGAGCGCCCGGCGCAAGGTCCTGGCCGAGCTCGCCGGCATACCCGCGACCCTGGTCGTCTTCGAATCCCCTAACCGCCTGGCCCAATGCCTGGCCGACGCAGCCCATGTCCTGGGCCCCCGCCCGGCCGCCATCGCCCGCGAGCTGACCAAGCTGCACGAGGAGGTCAGGCGCGGTCCCCTGGACGCACTGGCCAGCACCCTCGCCGCCGAGCCCACGCCCAAGGGTGAGATCGTGCTGGTCATCGGCCCGCCCACGGCAGACCCGACAGCCGTCGACGACGCCACCCTCGACGACCTGCTCACCGCAGCCCTAACCGACCACAGCCCCAGCCGCGCCGCCGCCCTCGTCGCCGAGCAAACCGGCCGCGCCCGCACCGAAGTCTACAAACGCGCCATTGCCTTGCGCGCCAGGAACACGACGGAAAGCTGACTCTCGCCGCCTGATTCCAAGTCGCCCACACCAAGCGACGCCTCGACCTCATCGATAGCTGAGCAAATTCAAGAAAGATTCGCAGGGAGGATGTGAACCGCCCCGCACACACCGGAGTCTCGGCCGGAGTGAAGGCGTGCGGCGGGCGTCAACAAGTGTCATCTTCGTCATCTTCAGTACCAGACGTTGCAGGCTATAAAAACAACGGCATCAGTGGTCGGACGCTATCCACTAGCTCATCGACGCTCGTTGATAAGTTAATTTCATCGAAAATTTCTCCCTATTTTGGTTATAATTTAAAAAAATTCATTGACCTTCAACTCACGGTATGCAATTTTTTCTAAGCTAACGGTCAATTGGTGTGTATGTGAATCATCGG
>CAZNWE010000042.1:0-36972 GCA_964576715.1 uncultured Geminicoccaceae bacterium
TAGGACTTGGCCGCCATGCTGTCGATATTGGGGTTCAGGGTCGAGGGATACTGCGTGATCCCGATGGTCAGCCGCTCGCGGGCGGCGGCCGGCAGGGTCCACAACAGGAGGGCGGCGACCAGCAAAATCGTCAAGGTCGAACAACGACGCATCGGCCAGCGCTCCGGTTCTAGTCTCCAGACGTTCACATGCTTGTCGAGATGACGCAATCTTGGGCGAAAGCCAACCTTTTCCGGTGAGCTGGCGAATGGCTGCGAAGACGACCTTGAATGCGAAGAATCTCGAGAGCCTCGGGGCGGGGCGGCTGGCCGAGTTGCTGCTCGAGCTCGCCACCGGAAACGCGGCGGCCAAGCGCAAGCTGCGGCTGGCTCTCGCCGGCGAGGCGAGCCCGCGCGAACTGGCGGTCCAGGTCAGAAAGCGTTTGGTCTCGATAGGCAAGGCCAAGTCTTTCATCGACTGGCAAAAACGCAAGGTCTTCACCGACGAGCTCGACACGCAGCGCCGGGCGATCAGCCGGCTCGCCGCCGCCGATCCGAAAGAGGCGCTGGAGCTGGCCTGGCAATTGCTGGCGCTCGCCCCCGGCGTCTATCGGCGCACGGACGACGGCAACGGGGCGATCGATGCGGTGTTCACCGCCACCGTCGCGGATCTGGGCGCCATCGCCGCGGCGGCACGGCTACAGCCGGAAGCCCTGGCGGAGACGGTGTTTCGGGCGGTTCAGGTGAACGATTACGGCCAGTATGCAGGGCTGATCGAGGCCCTAGCACCAGTCCTGGGACCCGCCGGCCTCGGACGGCTGAAGGCGCGGCTGGTGGCGTGGTCGAAGGAAAAGCTGTCGGGCGCCGATCGCGACGGCATCGCCTCCGGACGCCGCGACGAGACGGTGCGCCGGGCCTTGCGGACGATCGCCGAGCTCGAGGGCGATCTCGATGCCTATATCGCGCAGTATGACGAGCGAGTGCGCGCGACCCCTGGCATCGCCACCGACATCGCCCGGCGGCTGCTCGCGGCCGGCCGGGTCGAGGCGGCCTGGGCGGCGATCGAGGCGCCGAGCCGGCGAAAGCCGCCCGAGGGCGCGCGGGCCGGCAAGCGGACGCGCGACCTCGACGATCTCCTGACCCTGGTGGCCGAGCGGCCGCTCGTCGCCGAGGTCGCGTGGGAGGAGACGCGGGTCGAGGTGCTGGACGCCATGGGCCGAAGTGAGGAAGCGCAGGCCTACCGCCTGGCCTGCTTCGAGCGGGCGCTCGAGCCCCGGCATCTCAAGGCCTATCTCAAGCGGCTACCCGATTTCGACGACATCGCGGCAGAGGAAAAGGCGCTGGCACATGCCGCCGCCTTCCCTGACGTGCACCGGGCGCTGGTCTTTCTGGTCGAATGGCACGCCCTGGCGAAGGCCGCGGCGATGGTCCTGGCCCGCCGCAGCGAGCTCGACGGCAACATCTACGAGGTGCTCGGGCCGGCCGCCGAGGCGCTGGCCGAACGGCACCCGCTCGCCGCCAGCCTCTGCCTGCGCGCGATGATCGACTTCGCGCTGAGCGAGGGCCGCTCCAGTCGCTACGGCCATGCGGCGAGGCACCTCTCGACCTGCGCGGCGCTGGCCCCGGCGATCGCGGATTTCGGCGCTGTGGAGACTCATGCAGCCTTTGCGGCGCGGCTGCTCGCGAAACATGGTCGAAAGCATGGGTTTTGGGGGCTGGTGGGGTGAGCCGGCGAGCCGGCAGCGAGGAAAACGGGAAGCGCCTTCGGTCCGACTTGTGGTCGTGTCGCCGACCGGGCCGAACAGTGCCATGACGATGCCGTTCAAGCGGCAAGCGCCGCCGCGAAGCAGCGGGCCAGTACCTTCATGCCGCTTTCGATCTCGCCCTTGGTAAGCCCCGCATAGCCGAGCAGCAGGCCCGAGCGGTCGGGCCGACCCTGGTACAAGGCGGCCAGGGGCGTGACCTCGACGCCGAGTTGACGGGCGCGGGCAGCGATGGCCCGGTCGTCGGTGCCGTCCGGCAGGCGGCCGACCAGGTGCATCCCCGCCTCGGCGGGCCGGAGCGCCAGCCGGTCGCCGAGATACCGGCCGGCGGCATCCAGCAGCAACGCCTGGCGTTCGGCGTAGAGGGCACGCATCCGGCGGATATGCGCGGTCAATGAGCCGTCCTTGATGAAGTCGGCCAAAGCCGGCTGGACCAGGGTCGAGGGGTGGGTGTCGGTCAGCCGACGGATGGCGGCGAAGGCCGGCACCAGATGCTCGGGCACGACCATGTAGCCGAGACGCAAGGCCGGGAACATCACCTTGCTCATCGTGCCGACGTAGATCACCCGGCCGTCGGCATCGAGGCCCTGCAGCGCCGCCAGTGGCCTGCCGGCGTAGCGATACTCGCTGTCGTAGTCGTCCTCGAGGATGAACGCCCCAGCCTCGCGCGCCCACTCGATCAGCTCGAGCCGCCGCGCCAGGCTCATCGTCACCCCGAGCGGGAACTGATGCGACGGGGAGACGCAAGCCATCCGTGCCGCCGATGCAATGGCACGGCCGGCGGCGATGTCGATGCCGGCCTCGTTCACCGGCACCGGGACGACGGTCGCCCCGCTCGCCGCCAGCGCCCCGATCAGCCCTGGATAACCCGGCTCCTCGACCCAGACCGGATCGCCCGGGTCGAGCAGCACCCGTGCCGCCAGATCGAGCGCCTGCTGCGCCCCCGAGACGACGAAGATCTGCTCGGGCGTGCAGCGCACGGCGCGGGCCGCACCGAGGTAGCCGGCCAGCGCCTCGCGCAACGGGCCGAAGCCGGCGGGCTCACTGCCGATCAAGAGCCGCCGCGGCGGATTGCGCCAGGTCTTTGCCAGCCGCCGCGCCCAGTCCTCGAAGGGAAACCGCGCGAGTTCCGGCAGGCCCGGGGCGAAGGCCCTGGGTCGGCTGTCGGGTTGCGGCAGCGCGGTGAGTTTCTCGCCGCGTCTCGAGGGACCCGGCGGTCGGGCGCCGGGCAGCGCCGGGCTCGACGCACCCGGCTCGACCTTGCGCGCATTGAGCGCCTCCTCGGGCAGCTGACCGCTGATGAAGGAGCCGGCCCCCACCCTGCCCTGAATATAGCCTTCGGCCAGCAGTTGCTCGAACGCGGCGAGCACGGTGTTGCGGGAGACCCCGAGATCGACCGCGAGCGAGCGGGTCGAGGGCAACCGGGCACCGGGCGGCAGGCGGCTCTCGAGGATCGCCTCCCTGAGACCGAAATAGAGCTGCCGGTGCAACGGTGCCGCAGCCTCGGGATCGAGGGCAATCGAGGCCAGATAGAGCGGGCCGCAGCGGATCTTGGACATCAGTGCTGCTCGATCAAGGACTAAAGCCGGATTGGCCCTCTCGATCATCACGTTTTCTCGGCATCTGACAAGCCACTTTGCCAAGCCGGGCGTCGCTCGTGACAGCTCGCGCGGCTTCCGTTATGGAGCGGGCGACGTGCCGGAAGCGGCGCAGCAGGGAGAGCGGCATGCGACGCGGGCGCAGTGCCAAGATCGTGGCGACACTCGGACCGGCGAGCTCGAGCGAGGCGATGATCGTCGCCCTCGCCGAGGCCGGTGCCGACGTCTTCCGCTTCAATTTCAGCCACGGCAGCCATGAAGACCACCAGGAGCGGCTCAAGCTCGTGCGCACCGCCGAGCGCCAGATCGGCCGGCCGATCGGCGTGCTGGTCGACCTGCAGGGCCCGAAGCTGCGGGTCGGCAAATTCGAGAAGGGCCGGGTCGGGTTGACCCGCGGCGAGGCCTTCCGCTTGGATCTCGAAGGCGTGCCCGGCGACCAGCGGCGGGTCCAGCTGCCGCACCCCGAGATCTTCCAGGCGCTGCGGCCGGGGGCCGAGCTCCTGCTCGACGACGGCAAGATCCGCCTCCTGGTCGAGAAATGTGGCAGCGACTTCGCCGAAACGTCGGTGACCGCCGGCGGCGGCCTCTCCGACCGCAAAGGTGTCAACGTCCCCAACGTCGTCCTGCCGATCGCCGCGATGACCGAGAAGGACCGCCGTGACCTGCAGTTCGGCCTCGATCTGGGCATCGACTGGGTCGCCTTGAGCTTCGTCCAGCGCGAGGAGGACATGGCCGAGGCGCGTCGGCTGGTCGCCGGCCGGGCGGCGTTGATGGCCAAGATCGAGAAGCCGGCCGCGATCGACCGGTTGGGACCGATCATCGAGCTCGCCGACGGCATCATGGTAGCGCGGGGCGACCTTGGCGTGGAGATGCCACCCGAGGTGGTGCCGGGGCTGCAAAAGCGCATTGTTCGGGCAGCGCGCGAGGCGGGCAAGCCGGTGATCGTCGCCACCCAGATGCTCGAGAGCATGATCCAGAACCCAGCGCCGACCCGGGCCGAGGCCTCGGACGTGGCCACCGCGGTCTATGACGGGGCGGATGCGGTGATGCTCTCGGCCGAGAGTGCCGCCGGCGAGTACCCGGTCGAATCCGTCGCGATCATGGATCGCATCATCAAGCAGGTGGAGGGCGACGAACTCTACCGCTCCTACATCGACGCCTTTCAGGCCGAGGCCGAGCGCACCTCGGCCGATGCGATCACCCTTGCCGCCAACCTCGTCGCCCGCACCCTCGAGGCCGCCGCCATCGTCACCTACACCACTTCGGGGGCGACTGCCCTGCGTGCCTCACGCGAGCGACCCGACCGGCCGATCCTCGGCCTCATCACCCGGATGGTGACCGCCCGGAAGCTGGCGCTGGCCTGGGGTGTCCACGCGGTCTATTGCGACGACGCAGCCGACCTCGACGAGATGGTGCAAAAGGCCCGACAGCACGCCAGGGCCGAGGGCTTCGCCGCCCCGGGCGAAAGCATCGTGGTCACCGCCGGCCTGCCCTTCGGCACGCCCGGCGCCACCAACCTCCTGCGCATCGCCTGGGTGACCTGAAGACGCAAAGTGCTGCCGGGAGGATGATCTTCCGGGCACCGCCAGAACTGTTGCGGCCCCTCCCTGCAGCCGCGCTCTCGGATCTTGCGCGTCGCCGGTGCGGTGCCGCATGCTGTCGGCCGGTCGGGGCCGGAGTGGGTGTGAGGACGTGACGAACAGCGAGGGATTGTCAGCCGTCCTGGTCGGGCTGCTGCTCGTTGCCGGCTGCGCCTCGATCGGCCCGGGCAGTGTTCCCCGTGACCGGATCGGCTACGCCAATGCGTTGTCGGACTCGTGGAAGGACCAAATGCTGCTCAACATCGTCCGGCTGCGCTACGCCGATGCCCCGACCTTCATGGACGTCTCCTCGGTGATCAGCGCCTACACCCTGCAGGCCGGCGTACAGGGCGCGGCCAACGTCAATATCGGCACCCCGAACAACACGACCACACTGCCCGACGCGAGCACCAACGTGACCGTCGGCAGCACCTACAACGATCGCCCGACCATCTCCTACACACCGCTTTCCGGGCGCAAGTTCGCGCAGAGCCTGCTGCAGCCCATCCCGCCCTTTGCCATCTTCTCGCTGATCACCGCGGGATATCCCGTCGACGTCGTCTTGCCGGTGACGGTGCGCGCCTTCAACGGCATCTACAACCAGGCGACCCAGGGCGGGCAGACCCGGCCCGCCGACCCGCAGTTCTACCCCATCGTCGAAGCCTGGCAGCGGATCCAGGCGTCGCGCACCTTCAGCCTCCGCACCGAGCGGCGCGGTGACGACCAGATCGTGCTCGGCGTCTTCGCCAATCGCCTGACGCCGGAGATCGAGCGCGATGTCGCCTTCCTGCGCGAGACGCTCCAGCTCGAGCCCCGGGAGGGCGAGATCGCCGTCGAGTACGGGGCGCTGCAGCGGACACCCAACGAACTCGCCGTCCTCTCCCGCTCGATGATCGAGATCATGGTCGAGCTCTCGGCCGGCATCGCCGTGCCGGAGGACCACATCGCCAAGGGCCGCACCTTCCCGACGGCACAACCGACGGCTGCGAGCCCGCTGCCGTATGTCGCGATCGAGGCGGGTCCGACGCCGCCCGATGACGCCTTCGCCGCCGTCACCTACCGCGGCACGTGGTACTGGGTCGCGGACAACGATCTGCGCTCGAAGCGGGCGTTCACGTTTCTCCTCCTCTTCTTCGCGCTGGCCGAAACCGGCGTCACGCCCGACGCACCGGTGCTGACCATTCCGATCCAATAGGGCTCAGCCGAGCAGCTGCCAGGCCGCGCGCAGGACCAGGTCGAGGGCGGCGAGGGTCAACAGCACCTGAATCAGCCGGCTGAAATGCCGTTCGCCCAGTCGGCCGAGGAGCCGGCTGCCGAGCAGCGTGCCGAGCAAGCCGGTGCCGATCATGGCGACGATCAGCGCCAGCCAGGGAGCGAAGGCGAAGCCGAGCAGGCCGAAGGCCAGCATCTTCAGGCCGTGCTGGGCGGTCATGGCGGCCGCATGGGTGGCGACCAGGCCCTCGCGACCGAGGCCGAGCGGGCGGAAGAGCGCCAGGACATAGGGGCCGGTGGCGCCGACCAGCATGGTGAGGATCGAGGCCGCGAGGCCGCCGAGCGCCAGACCCCGGCCCTTGATCACGGCCATGGCGGCGACCGGCAGCCAGACGGTCTGCAGAATGAAGAGCCCGAGCAGGAGACGCAGCGCCTCGCCCGGCAGGCCGACGGCGAGGCTGCCGCCGATGGCGATGCCGACGAGACCGCCGAGGGTGAAGGGCACGAGCCGAGCGGCGTCGATCCAGTTCCACATGACGGCCGCGCGGCCGGCATTGGAGCCGACCTGGACGACCGCGTGCACCGGGATGATGGCGGCGGCGGGCAACAGGCTTGCCATGGCAGCCAGCATGATCACCCCACCGCCGATCCCGGCCATGGCGGTCAGGGCCGAGGTCAGGCCGGAAAGCACGACCAGGAAAGCCGCCGACGCCAAGTCGATCTCGGCCGGCAGCAATGCGCTCAGAGCGGCTCGCCCCGCATCAACCGCGGCAGGTCGCCGACCAGGCCCATGGCATGGCGCATGAAGAACTTCTTCGCTGGCGGCAGGCGGTCGACAATGGCGAGGCCGGCCTCGCGCGCCAGCTTCAGCGGCAGGATGTCATTGGCGAAGAGGCGATTGATGCCATCGGTGACGGCAACGAGCGCCAGGCTGTCGAAGGATCGCCAGGTGGCGTAGCGCTCCAGCGCTGCACTGGCACCCGGGTCGAGGCCGAGCCTCAGCCGGTCGACGACGATCTCGGCGATCGCGGCGATGTCGCGGACAGCCAGGTTCCAGCCCTGCCCGGCGATCGGGTGGATGCCGCGAGCCGTGTCGCCGACCAGTACGGCGCGTTCGGTGGTGTAGTGGTCGGACCAGACGAGGACGAGCGGATAGGACCAGCGATGGCCCTCGAGGGTCAACCGGCCGAGCCGGTCGCCGAAGCGCTCCTGGATCTCGGCCGTGAACGTCCGATCGTCGAGCGCTCGGACGGCGTCGGCAAGGCTGTCGTCGAGCGCCCAGACGATCGACGAGCGGTCGCCCGGCAGCGGCAGCATGGCGAACGGACCATCAGGGAAGAAGCGCTCGATCGCCCGGCCGTCGTGCGGCAGTTCGTGGCCGAGCGTACAGACGAGACCGGTTTGACCGTATTTCCAGGTCTTGGCGCCGATGCCGAGTTGCTCGCGGGTACGGGAGAAGCGACCTTCGCAGACGGCGAGCAGCGAGCCGCGCACCCGGCTGTGATCAGCCAGTTCGGCCTCGACGTGGTAGGCGTCGCGAGTCATCACACTGATCGTCTGGGGGGCCCGGAGGACGACCTCGGGGCAGCGCTCGATGGCGCCAAGCAGGGCAAGCCGGATCGCCTGATTGGGCACGATCCAGCCCAAGGGCTGGTCGCCGACATCGCGGTAGTCGTACTCGACGGTGATCGGCGACTGGTGCTCGCCGACCTCGATCTCGAGGATCGGCTCGGCCGCATCCGCCATGCCATCCCAGGCGCCAATCGCGGCCAGCGCCTGCTTCGCCCCCCTGGCAATTGCGGTCACCCGGCCGTCGAAGGTGGCGTTGGTGGTGGTCGGGATCGGCCGCTCCTCGACCAGCAGTACCCGGGCACCGGCCCCGCCGACGGCAGCCGCAAGGGCGAGGCCGGTAAGCCCGCCACCCTGGATGATGAGATCGTAACGCTCACTCAAGAGGCACCCTTTCTATTCTGCCTAATTTTTGAGCACTTGCATTATTCATCGTCAAATAGGGCAGTTGTCGCCTTTGGACCATGCGACGCATCGGCCGGCGGCACGTGCCGGCCGCGCGGTTGGGCCAGCGCCACGCCGTCAATTTGGCACGCACCTTGCTGCGGAATGTTCGAGAAGCCTCGGCGCCGGTGACGGTGTGCCCGGCGCTTGGCCCGAACCGCATCTACAGGCGCATGACGGGAGAGACGCATGCATCGAGATTTAACACGGCAGGCGGCCGCTGTCCTTCACGGCGGCACGGCTGAAGCCCCGACCAGTCTCCGCTCGGCCCGACAGCCGCTGGGCTATCTTGCCGGGGTCGGTCTGCTCGTGGCCGGCTCGTTCTTGCTCACCGGCACGGCGCTCGGCCAGGAAGCCGGCGAGGAAGCGGCCGAGGCGGTGGCAGAGCTCGCCGCCACCGGCGTCACCGAAGAAGTAGCCTTTATCCTCAACTCTCTCTTGTTCCTGATCGGTGGCTTCCTGGTGATGTTCATGGCCGCCGGTTTCGCCATGCTGGAGGCCGGCATGGTGAGAAAGAAGAGTGTCGGCACCCAGTGCCTGAAAAACATCGCCCTCTACTCGATCGCCGGGCTGATGTACTACATCATCGGCTACAACCTGATGTATGACGGGGTCGACGGCGGCTATTTCGGCAGCTTCGCCCTGTTCTCCTGGAGCGCCGACGCGGTGGTCGAAGCCGGTGACTTCAGTGGCGGCTACTCGGCTGCTTCCGACTGGTTCTTTCAGATGGTGTTCGTCGCCACCGCGGCTTCGATCGTCTCGGGGACCGTGGCCGAGCGGATCAAGATCTGGCCGTTCCTGGTGTTCGTCGTGGTGCTGACCGGAATCATGTACCCGATCACCGGCTCCTGGGGCTGGGGCGGCGGCTGGCTCTCCGAGATGGGCTTCCTCGACTTCGCCGGCTCGACCATCGTCCATTCGGTCGGCGGCTGGGCGGCGCTCGCCGGTGCCCTGGTGCTCGGCGCTCGGACCGGCAAATACGGCCCGAGCGGCATCGCCAATCCGATGGTGGCGAGCTCTCTGCCGCTGGTCACCCTCGGCACCTTCATCCTCTGGCTCGGCTGGTTCGGCTTCAACGGCGCCTCGCAGCTGGCCATGGGCAGTGGCGCCGATGTCGCCGCCATCGCCCGGATCTTCGCCAACACCAACCTCGCGGCGGCCGGCGGTGTGGTGGCCGCGATGATCGCGTGTCAGGTGATCTACAGGAAGATCGACCTCACCCTGGTGCTCAATGGGGCGATCGGCGGCCTCGTCTCCATCACCGCCGAGCCGCTCGCACCGGCCGGCCATACCGCCATGCTGATCGGTGCCGTCGGCGGCGTGCTGGTCGTCGTCACCGTGCCGCTGCTCGACAAGTTGAAGATCGACGACGTCGTTGGTGCGATCCCGGCGCATCTCGTGTGCGGCATCTGGGGGACGATGATCGTGCCCTTCACCAATGGCGAGGCCAGCTACGGCATGCAGCTCACCGGGGTGGTTGCGTACGGCCTCTTCACCTTCGTCGTCAGCCTTCTCGTCTGGGGGATTCTGAAGCTCACGGTCGGCATCCGCGTCGATCAGGAGGACGAGGAACGCGGCGTCGATGCCGCGGAGCTCGGCATGGAAGCCTATCCGGAGTTCGGCCCGAACGCTGCCTGAGCCTCCGGGGCCACGGCAGCACGCTGCAAGGCCCGGGGCGGCGACGCCTCGGGCCGCATTTTCTCGCTCAGCGAGTCGCCCGTTGCCCAACAGCGACGAGGCGCGATGCACGACAGGCGTCAAGGCGGGTACGCTGTGGCCTGGATCCGCACTGCCAGCCCCTGCCCGCCGGCCCGCGCATCCCGGCACCAGGCGAGACCCGACCGCCGGGTGCTCGACGAGGGAATGCAGAAGACCGATCGTGCGACGCCGTCGGACTTGCCCCTGGCTGTCCTTCTTCGCCGAATCGGTCGGTCGTGGCGATCCGGCCATTGCCGGTCATGCGGCAGCATTTTCCGGCAGCGCATAGGTGCCGACCGCGTGGGCCAGGGGATGGGGATCGACGATGGCGTTGATGGTGCAGTCGGCGACCGCCAGCCTGCGGCCGAGCTGCAAGGTGCGCGCGGTGGCGACGAGGTCGCCCGGCGGCGGCTTGCGCAGGAAGTGGAAGGTCAGATCGGTGGTGACGGCGAGGGCGATGGGCCCGAGCATCGAGAGCACGGCAGCCCAGCTGGTGACATCGGCAAGGGTCATCATCGCCGGCCCACTGATGGTGCCGCCGGGGCGCAGCAGCTCGGGGCGGAAGGGCAGCCGGATGACCGCGACACCGTAGTCGAGCTCTTCGACCCGGCAGTTCAGATAGGCGGCGAGCGGTACGCCGTCGGTGATCAGCCCCTGGAGCTCGTCGATGCCGAGCTTGGCGGTCCTGGTATGCGGCATAGCTTTGGCTCCGTCGTCCAACCTGGACGGCCCTTGCCGCCACCTGCCGTCACCGGATAGCCGCTTTGCTCGACGCCAACCAGACCAACCGCTTGTTTGCCATCCTCGCCGCCGCGGCACCCGGCGACAACCGGCCGGCGGCTGCTGATCGGGCGATCGACGCCAAGCTCGGCGGCGATTCGTTCGCCAGCCTCGTCGGCGTCATGCTGAGTGCCCAGTCGCGCGACGCGATGACGGCTCGCGCCAAACAGCAGCTGCTGGCTCGGGCGGCCACACCGGCGGCGATCCTGGCCCTTGCCGAGGCGGAGATCGCGGCCCTGATCAAACCGTGCGGGCTGTACAACATGAAGGCCCGAAACCTCAAGCGGATGTGCGCCGCCCTGCTTGAGCGTCATAATGGCGTCGTGCCGGCGACCCGAGCCGAACTGATGGCGCTGCCCGGGGTCGGGCGCAAATGTGCCGACATCATGCTGCGCTTCGTCTACGGGCTCCCCGAGATTCCAGTCGACACCCATGTCTTTCGCGTCGCCCGTCGAACCGGGCTCGCCGCGGGCCGCAGCGAGGCGGCCGTCGCCGCCGAGCTCGACGCGCGGGTGCCGCAGCACTGGCGATGGGGGGCGCATATGTGGCTGCTCAGACATGGCAAACGCCATTGCCGGGCGCGGCGGCCGGGCTGTGCCAACTGCCCGCTCCTCGCCTTGTGCGAGCGGAACGGCTTGTCCGCCGCCGGCAGCCACGGCGCGGCGCAAGCATGATCGTTCGGCGACGTGGTTGCCGGACGCCGCACCCCATGAGGTGGTGCGTGGGCATGTTTCGCGATTGAGCGGGCTGTCACTTTTGTTAAAGTCCGCTAACAGTCACGGCAGCGGACGGAGCCGCCGGACTGGCAGGCGGGTAGCGTGGCGCTGGTGCCGCGCGCGGCGGATTGGGGAGCAAGGCGGCGAGATCATGACAGAGGAGCAGTCAGCGTCAGGCGAGCGGTACCCGGGCGAGCGCCAGGGTCTCGGCCTCTTCCTCGAGGAGCTGCGACCGGTGGTGGCGCAGGAGCTCGGCCCGGAAAGTCTCCTCCATCACGCGATCAAGAAGGCGCTCGAGACCGGCCGCTTGCGGGCGCTCCGGCATGCCCGGGCCCTCTTCAACAGCCTGCCGCGCGACGACCGGCAGCAGCTGCAGGCGGGGATTGTCGCCAGCCCCGAGGCGGCACCGGCCACGGCCCGGTTGCTCGACGACTACGGCAAGCGCCAGCCGCAGGCCTTCGTCACGATCGACAGTGAGATCGGCCCCGGCGCCGAGCCGACGCCGCAGATCAGCATGCGGCACGAGTTGCTCGACGATGTGGCGCTGCGCGTCTTGATCCGCCCAGGCTCGCTGCCGTCGGGTGTGGCCAGCCGGCTGCGCCAGCTCGCCGATCTCATCGACCACGATCGGCGCCTGCTGTCCGCGCGCTACTGGCGGGCGGCGCGGATCGAGATCGTCGCCGACGAGCGGCCGGAAGGCAGTGGCCGCGGCAGTGCAGAGAGCGGTTGACCGTTATAGCCGTTGCAGGCGGGGGTAGCGCGCTAGCTGCTGCGGTCCTCGGCCATGACCGGGTCGCTGGCCGACTCGGCCGATGCCGGCGCGGAGTCGGCCTTGGGGTCGGGCTCAGCTGGCGTTTCGGCCACCGGCGCGGTTTTCCGGACCGCCTTCTCGGCCTCGGCAAGTGCCTTGGCGATGGCGTCATCGAGCTCGATCTGCTGGCAGAGACCGAGCAGCACCGGGTCGCGCGGGCGGATTTCCTGGCTCTTCCAATGGGTCCGGTCGCGTACTGCCTGCACGGTGTTCTTGGTGGTCCCCAAGAGTTTGCAAATCTGCACGTCGCCGAGTTCCGGATGGTGGCGAAGCAGCCAGGCGATGGCGTCGGGGCGGTCCTGGCGCTTGGAGAGCGGCGTGTATCGCGGCTCGCGGCGCTTGGGGGGCTTGACCGACGAGGCCACCGACTTGGCGATCGAGAGCCTCGCCTTGGGATCCTTTTCGCAGCGCTCGAGCTCGGCCCGGGTCAGCATGCCCTGGCCGATCGGGTCGAGGCCACGAATGCCGGCCCCGACCTCGCCGTCGGCGATGCCTTTCACCTCCAAGGGATGCAGGCCGCAGAAATCTGCGATCTGGTCGAATGTGAGGCCGGTATTGTCGATCAACCAAACTGCCGTGGCTTTCGGCATGAGCGGCTTGTCCATGCCCATCTCCTTCGGGAATGCGCGTCATCGAGATATAACTAGCGGGCGAGCCGCTCGCGGCTGTCGCGGCAAAGCCGGGGCTCGTGAACCGCTTCCGGTACGAGCTTGCGGCCACGTCGTCAACCGACGATGTGCTCGAGGCCCGCGCTGCCACCGATCAATCGGGCACCGGCACGGTGTAGTTCAGGGCCATCCGGCCGCCATCGACCGTTACCACCTCGCCGGTCACGTAGGAGGCCTCGTCGCTCGCCAGGAACAGCACCACCCTGGCCACCTCGGCCGGCTCGCCCGGTCGCCCGAGCGGTGTTCGCGACAGGATGGTTCGCCGGGCTGCTTCATCGCTCATCACCGACTGCAGCATCTCGGTGGCGATCGACCCCGGGGCCACGGCATTGACCCGCACGCCCTTGTCGGCCAGCGCCAGCGCCATGACCCTGGTCAGCTGGTTGACCGCTCCCTTGCTGCTGACATAGGGCACCTGGGTCGGGATCGCCACGGCGGCGTTGATCGACGACATGTTGACGATGGCGCCAGGAAAGCTGCGCCCGACCATGGCCCGGGCCGCTGCCTGGCCCATCAGGAAGGCACCCTTCAGGTTGACCCGGAGCACGGCGTCGAAATCGGCCTCGGCGAGCTCGAGAAAATCGCCGGCCTTCACCACCCCGGCATTGTTGACCAGGACATCGAGGCGGCCGCCCCATTCGAGCGTGGCGTCGACCAGGGCACCGCATTGCGCGGCGTCGCCGACATCGCACGCCACGAACAGGGCCGACCCGCCGGCAGTCCCGGTCGAGGCATTGATCGCAGCAACAGCCCCGTTGCCGGCCTCCTGGTCGATGTCGGCGACCACGACCGCCGCGCCCTCGGCGGCGAACGCCTCCGCACAGGCACGCCCGATCCCTCGCGCCGCCCCGGTGACGATCACGACCTTGTTGGTGAATCGCATGGCCTCTCCCTCACCTTCCACGCCCAGTCTATCGGCTGCGGCTCATTCGGCAAATTCCGCCCGTATTGCGCTCCCATGCTCGTCCAGCGCCGGCACCGGGCATGGCGCGAGCGGCGTGCCGTCGAGCAGGGCGCCAGGCGCCAGGAGCTCGATCGGCCCGGCCGGGGTCACGACCGGCATCAGCCGGAGCTGCGGATGCTGCCCGAGGTCGTCGAGCGAGCTCAGGCGGCCATAGGCAATGCCGGCCTGCTCGAGCAGCCGCGACACGGTCTCGCGGTCGTGCGCGGCGAAGGCGAGGTCGATCAGCGCCTCGAGCTCGCCCCGGTTCGCCACCCGATCCGGATTGGTCCGGAACTTCGGGTCGTGGGCGAGCTCGGCCGAGCCGAGCACATGGGTGCACAAGCTCTGCCATTCCCGCTCGTTCTGGATCGAGAAGAGCACGGCCTTGCCGTCGCCGCAGGTGAAGGCACCGTAAGGGGCGATGGTCGGATGGGCGAGGCCGCAGCGGGCCGGGGTGTGCCCGCCATAGCGATGCTGCAGGTAGGGCACGTTCATCCAGTCGGCCGTGGCGTGGAACAGCGAGACCTCGAGGCCGCGCCCCCTGCCGGTTCGGCCGCGGCCGATCAGCGCCTGGAGGATCGCCTGCAAGGCCGTCATCCCGGCGGCGATGTCGGTGACCGAGACCCCGACCCGGGCCGGCCCTTCCGCCGTGCCGTTGATCCCGGCGAGCCCGGTCTCGGCCTGGACCAAGAGATCGTAGGCTTTCTGGTGCGCCATCGGCCCACGCTCGCCATAGCCCGAGATCGAGCAGGCGATGAGCTTCGGGTGCCGCCCGGTCAGCGTCGCGTTGTCGATGCCGAGCCGGGTGGCCGCCCCCGGTGCCAGGTTCTGGATGAACACGTCCGCGCGGCCGATCATCCGCTGCAACAGGCCGAGATCGCCAGCATCCTTGAGGTCGAGCGCCACCGACTCCTTGCCGCGATTGAGCCAGACGAAATAGGCGCTTTCGCCGTTGACGTAGCGGTCGTAGCGGCGGGCGAAATCGCCTTCCGGGCGCTCGATCTTGATCACCCGGGCGCCGGCGTCGGCGAGCCGGCCACTGGCATAGGGGGCGGCCACCGCCTGCTCGACGCTGACGACCAGGAGGCCGTCGAGGTCCTTCGTGTCGCTCTCGATCATGGCAAATCCTTGCTCATCGACCCCTGAGCAGCCACAACAGGGCCGTTTTCGCAAGGTCGAGGGAGAGCGGGACGATGCGCGCCTACAACTGTCTGATCGACGGCAGGAACGTGCCGGCTGCGGGCGGCGGGCGCTTCGACATGGTCTGCCCCTCCGACGGCGAGCCAATCGCCAGCGTCGCCCGTGGCGGTCGGGCCGAGGTGGACGCCGCCGTCGGCGCCGCCCGCTGCGCCCTGGAGACCGGCGATTACGGCAGCATGACCGCCACCGAGCGCGGCCGTGTTCTTGCCCGCATGGCCGAGGCCGTCAGGGATCGGCACGCCGAGCTCACCGCGCTCGAGGCCATGGATTGCGGCAAGCCCATGAAGCAGGCCGCCGCCGACATCACCTGTCTTGCCCGCTATCTCGAGTTCTACGGCGGTGCCGCCGACAAGGTGCACGGGACCCAGATCCCGTTCCTCGACGACTGGCTGGTGACCGGCATCTACGAGCCGCACGGTGTGACCGCGCACATCATCCCCTGGAACTACCCCGCCCAGATCCTCGGCCGCTCGGTCGGTGCGGCACTCGCCATGGGCAATGCCTGCGTCTTGAAGCCGGCCGAGGATGCGGGCCTCACCTGCCTGGAGGTGGCGAGGCTGGCGCTCGACTGCGGCCTGCCCGCCGGCGCCTTCAATGTCGTCACCGGCATGGGCGAGGAGGCCGGGGCGGCGCTCGCCCACCACCCCGACATCGACTTCATCTCGTTCACCGGCAGCCCCGAGGTCGGCACCCTGATCCAAAGGGCCGCGGCCGAGCGGACCATCGGCTGCACCCTCGAGCTCGGCGGCAAGTCGGCCCAGCTCGTCTTCGCCGACGCTGACCTCGAGGCGGCGCTGCCGATCCTGGTCAACGCCATCACCCAGAACGCCGGCCAGACCTGCTCGGCCGGCAGCCGCGTCCTGATCGAGCAGCCGGCCTTCGCGGCTGTGACCGCGCGGCTCGCCGAGCGCTTCAAGGCGCTTCGGGTCGGTACGCATGCCATGGATCTCGACCTCGGCCCGCTGATCAACCGCCAGCAGCAAGAGCGTGTCGCGAGCTTCATCAAACGGGCGGCCGACCTCGAGCTCCTCGCCGAAGGCCGGCTCGAGCCCGATCTGCCGGCCGGCGGCCATTACACCACGCCCCGGCTCTACGGCCCGGTCCCGTCCGACCACGTGCTCGCCCAGGAGGAGGTCTTCGGCCCGGTGCTGGTCGCCATCCCGTTCACCGACGAGGCCGATGCCATCCGCATCGCCAACGGCACCGCCTACGGTCTCGTCGCCGGCGTCTGGACCCGAGACGGCGGCCGCCAGCTTCGCGTCGCCCGCCGCCTGAAGGCCGGCCAGGTCTACGTCAACGGCTACGGTGCGGGCGGCGGCATCGAGCTGCCCTTCGGCGGCGTCAAACGCTCCGGCCATGGCCGCGAGAAGGGCTTCGAGGCGCTCTACGAGTTCAGCCAGCTCAAGACCATCGCGATCCGGCATGGGTGAGACGCTGGCCGGAAAGGATGCCATCATCGAGATGCTGGTCAAGCACGCGGCGATGGTGCAGGAGACGATCCACAGACCGGCCTGGCGGCCGTGGGATGAGCCCGCCATGCCGTGATGAAAAGAGGCATCAGGGGAGCAACGAACCATGCGTCTGAAAGGCAAGCGGGCGCTCGTCACCGGGGCGGCATCGGGCTTCGGGCGGGCGATCGCCGAGACCTATGTGCGCGAGGGGGCCAAGGTCGCCGTCGTCGACATCAATGGCGACGCGGCGGAAGCGGCAGCGCTCAGGATCGGCGAGCGGGCGATCCCGATCACCTGCGACGTCGCCAAGGGCAGCGATGTCCGGGTGGCCGTGGCGCAAACCATCAAGGCTTTCGGCGGACTCGACATCGTCGTCAACAATGCCGGGGTCAGCCACAAGAATCGGCCGATGCTCGAGGTCGACGAGGCCGAGTTCGACCGGATCTTCGATGTCAACGTCAAGGCGATCTTCCACATGGCCCATGCCGTGGTGCCGCATTTCCGCGAGGCGGGCGGCGGGGTCATCCTCAATGTGGGCTCCACCGCCGGCATCCGCCCGCGGCCCGGCCTGACCTGGTACAATGCGTCCAAGGGTGCCGCCAACCTGATGAGCAAGTCGATGGCGGTCGAGCTCGCCCCGGACCGCATTCGCGTCTGCGCCCTGGCCCCGGTGATCGGTGAGACGGCCCTGCTCGAGACCTTCATGGGGGTGCCCGACACGCCCGAGAACCGGGCCAAGTTCGTCGCGACCATCCCGATGGGCCGGATGAGCCAACCGCAGGACATCGCCAACGCCGCGCTCTGGCTGGCCAGCGACGAGGCCGGCTTCATCACCGGCGTGGTGCTCGAGATCGATGGCGGCCGCTGCGTCTGATGGCGCCGAGCCGAGCCAGCGAGGGGCGGGCAGTGGGCGGACAGTGGGCGGAGTGGCGCAAAGAAGATGCAGCGAAGTTGAGCTTCCCCGCACGACATCGGGTCCGGCTTGGCGGCGCGGCCGGGGTGTCGGGTGACCGCTGGCCTTCGCCCGGCTCGGGCACGTGCCGTCGCGGCCAGGGCTGGTCGGTCGCGGCAGCGCGGCGCCGCGACGACAGGGTCGGGAGCAAGCGGTGAGCGCTGCCTCGATCGAAGGCTCGGGTCGGCCACCGGACGGGCCAGCCTATTGGCCGCTCTTTCCGCTTGGGCCCGACACCACCGCCTGGCGCCGGCTCGAGCTGCCGGAGCCTGGACCCCTCGAGTTCGGTGGCCGCCGCTTCCTCGAGCTTCCGGCCGCCACCCTCGAAGGGGTCGCCGAGGCCGCCTTTTTCGACCTCCAGCACCTCTTCCGCACGAGCCACCTCGAACAGCTCCGGGCGGTCGTGCTCGACCCCGAGAGCTCGCCCGCCGACCGGTTCGTCAGCCTCGAGCTCTTGAAGAACGCTGTCATCGCGGCCGGCCGTGTCTTTCCCTCCTGCCAGGACACCGGCACCGCCATCGTCATCGCGAGAAAAGGGCAGCAAGTGGTAACCGCCGGCGAGGATCGCGAATCGCTGTCCGCGGGCATCAGGCGGGCCTATGCCCGCTACAACCTGCGGTTCAGCCAGCTCGCCCCCTTGACCATGACCGAAGAAGTGAATACCGGCACCAACCTGCCGTCTCAGCTGGAAATCGAGGCGGTGCCCGGCGACAGCTTCGATTTCCTGATGATCGCCAAGGGCGGCGGCTCGGCCAACAAGACCTTTCTCTACCAGGAGACGCGACGGCTGCTCGATCCGGATCGGCTGCTGGCCTGGCTCGAGGAGAAGGTGGCGCTCATCGGCACCACGGCCTGCCCGCCCTATCACCTGGCGATCGTCATCGGTGGCCTCTCGGCCGAACAGTGCCTGAAAACGGTGAAGCTCACCTCGACCAGGGCACTCGACGCGCTGCCGGCCGCCGGCACCGTCCATGGCCAGGCGTTTCGCGATCGGCCGCTCGAGGCCCAGCTCCTGGCGATGACCCGCAGGCTCGGCATCGGCGCCCAGTTCGGCGGCCGTCATTTCTGCCACGACGTCCGCGTCGTCCGGCTGCCGCGGCACAATGGCTCGCTGCCGGTCGGCATCGGCGTGTCCTGCTCGGCCGACCGGCAGATCAAGGCACGGATTACGGCCGAGGGCGCTTTTCTCGAGCAGCTCGAGGACGACCCGGCGCGCTTCCTGCCCGAGGCCAAGGTCGACATCGGTGCTGCCGTCGCCATCGACCTCGACCAGCCGATGGCATCGATCCGCGCCGATCTGGCCAGGCTCGAGGTGGGGGCGCCGGTGCTGCTGTCGGGCACGCTGGTCGTCGCCCGCGACCTGGTCCACGCGGTTCTGGCCAAGCGTCTGGAGCAGGGCCGATCCTTGCCTGACTATCTGAAGAACCACCCGATCTACTATGCCGGACCGGCCAAGACGCCGGCCGGGCACGCCTCGGGCAGCTTCGGTCCGACCACGGCGGCGCGGATGGATGCCTACATGCCCGACTTCCAGGCCTCGGGTGCGGCGCTGGTCACCCTCGCCAAGGGCAATCGGAGCGCAGCCGTGGTCGACAGCTGCGAGGCGCATGGCGGGTTCTATCTCGCGACCATCGGCGGGGCGGCGGCCCGGCTCGGCCGCGACATGATCAAGGCGGTAGAACTCGTCGATTTCGCGGATTTCGGCTTGGAGGCGGCGTGGCGCATCCGCGTCGAGGCGCTGCCAGCCTTCCTCGTCATCGACGACAAGGGCAACGACTTCTACCGTCGTTTGCGCAATCGGAAGCGTTGACGGCCGCACGTCAACGAGCCGGCGTGCGCCGCCTCAGCTGCGCCCGGCCAGGGTCTCGAACATCACCACGCAGCCGCGCTTGTCCGGGTCGCTGGCCGGAGCCGAAAGGGCGACGGCGATCGCCTGGGCGGTCCTGACCTTGCCGGGCGAGACATAGGTAGCATTGAAGCCGGCGCGGGCCATCCGCCCGTCGAGCAGGCTCGACCACATGTCGCGCATGCCGGGGCCGCGCAGGATCATGATGTTGTCGAGGCGCTGGCCGATGGTCGCCTTGCCGTCGAGATTCAACCACAGAGCGAAGGCGCGATTGAACTGGCGAATCGCCCGCTCGCCGTCGATCGTCAGCGCTGGCAGTGGGCAGGCCTCGAGCACGCGTGCCAGGTCCTGGGTGTTGCCGGCGAGCGCCAGCTTGTCCATTTCCCGTTGCATCGCCTCGGTCCGGAGCCGCGCGTGCACCAGCGAGTAGGTGCGCAGGGTCGACGCGAGGTTGGTCCGCTCGGGACTGGCCGCCGCGACCTCGTTGACGAGCCCCGAGAGCCTGAGATGGCGCTGGGTCGCGATGACCTTCAAATACTCCCAGAACTCGCTTTCCAGCTTGATCGAGGTGCGGACCTCGCCGATCCGCATGGTCTTTCGAATCATGTGGCTGAGTCCTCACGCCTCGCGTTCATATGCACCATGGTACACACCTTGCATCCGCTTTCCGATTGAGAAGAGTAAATGCGCTCGATAGGTTGATTTCTGGTTAACACGAATGAAAAAACTGTCCTCTCGCATCGCAACCCAGGAGTCGCTCCATGACCGAACGGGCGTGGTCGCAACCGTCGGATGACGACGCCGATCCGGGCCTCGCTATCGTCGTCGCCCAGTCGACGGCACCGTCGCCGACCGATCCCTCGGCCGCGCCCGCACCGAGCGAGCCGCCGGCCAGCCCTGAGGCGACGACCTTGCCGCGTGATCTCGTCCAGGTGGAGGAGGAACTCGGCACCACGCAGGCGGCGCCGCCGAGTGCCCCGGCGGCAGCGGACGTGCTCGAAATTGGCCCGTTGGAGCCGGGCGAGGTCCGGCAGGTCGCAGTGCCGCCGGGCGTGCTCGTCCGCTTGAACAGCGACACCTTCGCGCCGGAGGTCGCGAGCTATTCGGTCGATGGCGAGGATCTGGTCGTCACGCTCACCGACGGCGGCGAGCTGCGGCTCACCGGTTTCTTCGCGAATACCGAAACGCCATCGCAGTTGAGCGTGCTCGGCGAGGAGCCCCTGAGCCGCGAGCAGCTTCTCGCCCGCGTCGAGCCGGTGGCGCCACCTGACGAGGAAGGCCCGGGCGCAGGCCCCGACGAGCCCTCGCAGCCGCCCGACGCGGGGCCGGCGGTCGGCGGCGCGAGCGCCTTTCGGGCGTACGAGCAAGGGACGATCGGCGAGGGCCTGGATCCGCTCGGTGCGCTCGGCCCGACCGAACTGGACTTCGCCGTGGACATCCCGGAGCCCGATCCGCTCGACCTCGTCGATGACGGCGACGGCGGTTCCGATGACGGCGGTTCCGACGGCCCTCCCCCGCCGCCACCGGTCGAGACGGCGGCACCCCAGGTGGCGTTGCGCGCCCCCTTCGCGGCGACCGTCGGCGAGCAGTCCGGGCCGGCCTTCAACCCGGTCACCACACCGGTGCTGCCGATCCGCGGCAGCGGCCAGAACATCCCGCCAACCGAGATCAATAGCATCGACCAGCGCAACCTGACGCTCGACAGCGAACGGGAGGTGTTCGTCCGCTTCGTCGACGAGGACTCGCTCTCGATCGATTCGTTGTTCGTGCACGAGATCGGCCCCGAGGGCCAAATCGAGAACGTGCGCCTCGTCTTCGACGGGGTGAACAAGCCCGGCGATTCGCTCGGCGCGTTGCGCGAGACGCCGAGCGGCACCGAGTTCTCGCTCGGCACGATCGGCCCCGGCACCGAGCTCGGCTTCGTGATTGTCAACAACGGCTTGCGGCTCAACGACTTCGCTGCGCTCGAAGGCGGCCGCTTCGAGGTTCGCAACCAGCAGACCGGCGAGCCGTCGACGATTTTCGATTTCCACGATCTCGATCAGCCGGCGAGCCAGCCGCAGATCGTGCACATCGCCGACGACGGCACCGAGACGGTGCTCCTTGGCAGCCGCGTGTTCACCGCCGATGCCAGCCCGCAGACGCCGGACAACAACCGGCTCAACCCGAGCGGGCAAGGCGCTGCGGTTTCGGGCTGGCAGGCCGAAGACGGCTTGCTGGTGATCGGCATCGACGACGGTTCTCGCGATGGTGATCGCGACTTCAACGATCTCGTCTTCGGGGTGCGCTTCGGCTCACCGCTCGAGAAGGTGCTGGTGATCGAGGGGGGCGGCGGCCTCGGCGCGGTGATCACCGACGAGGACAGCACCGAGATGGCGGCGGCGACCGTCGTTCTCGAGGGCTTTGCGGACGATCGCCTCGTCTACGACCCGGCGGCCGTCGCCGGCACCGGCATCACCATCACGCCGGTGAGCGACACCGAGTTCCGCCTCGCGGGCCTCTCGTCGATCGAGAACTACCAGTCGGTGATCAACGCGACGACCATCGAGGTCCGGCTCGAGGACCCGATCCTCGGTAACCGTGAGATCAGCGTCACGGTGGAGGACCCGGACGGCAATTCCAGCACGGCGACGACCAGCTTCACGGTCGACGACAATCTGCTGGACGGCGACGGCGATGGCGACGACGGCAGCCAGCCCGGCGACGGCGACGACGGCAGCCAGCCCGGCGACGGCAGCCAGCCCGGTGACGGCGACGACACGATCCTCGGCACCTCGACCAGCGAGCCGGGCAAGGACGGTCGTGACGTGATCAGTGGCCGGGGCGGCGACGACTTCATCGACGGCCGCAGCGGCGACGACTTCATCGACGGCGGCGAGGGCCAGGACACGATCATCGTTCGCGGCTCCGGCAACAACATCATCATCGGCGGCCCGGAGCCGGACACGATCACCCTCGGCAGGGGCCTCGGGGTCGACCGGGTCGTGATCACCGGCCTTGCCGATGCCCAGGACACCATCCATACCTTTAACGCCGCCGAGGGCGACCGGCTCGATCTCACGCAGCTGTTCCGCGACAGCGACATCACCGCTGGCACGGTGGGCCAGTTCGTCCGGGCCGCCGGCAGCGCCGACGCGGTCAGCGTGCAGGTCGATCTCGACGGACCGGGCGGCGAGATGCGTTTCGTCGACATCGCCGTCCTGGTCGACCCGATCGGTGTGGCGCCAGGGGCCGATCCGGCGAGCTTCGTCATAACCCCCGACAACGACCCCGCGGTAAGCTGAGTAGCCGCCGCGGCGGCGTCGCGACCGCTATGAAAAGACGACCGGCGTCCGCCCCCGCGGATGCCGGTTGTTTGTTGGCGCTGCCGCGCAGTCGCGAAGGACCGCCCCTGCGACATTGCCGGCGCCTTGAAGACCCGCCGGTGTGCCGGTACACAGATTAACCGGGACGTGACAGACCAGACGGCTGACAGCCGAGCAGCAGCGGGGGAGTTTCAAACGCCATGGCACGCAACAAGATCGCACTCGTCGGGGCCGGACAGATCGGCGGCACCTTGGCCCTGCTCGCCGGGCTGAAGGAGCTGGGCGATATTGTGCTGTTCGACGTCGCCGAGGGCATGCCCGCGGGCAAGGCTCTCGATCTGGCACAAACCGCTCCGGTCGAAGGGTTCGACGCGACGCTGGAGGGCGGCAGCGACTATTCGGTGATCGCCGGTGCCGATGTGGTGATCGTTACCGCCGGCATCCCGCGCAAGCCCGGGATGAGCCGCGACGACCTGATCGCCACGAATGCCGGGGTCATGAAGAGCGTCGGCGAGGCGATCAAGCAGCATTGCCCGGATGCGTTCGTCATCGTCGTCACCAACCCGTTGGACGCCATGGTCTGGGCGCTGCAGAAGGTCTCCGGCCTGCCGCCCGAGAAGGTCGTCGGCATGGCCGGCGTTCTCGACAGTGCTCGGTTTCGCTGTTTCCTCGCCGAGGAGTTCGGCGTCTCGGTCGAGGATGTCTCCGCCTTCGTGCTCGGCGGCCACGGCGACACGATGGTGCCGTCGGTCCGCTACTCGTCCGTGGCCGGCATCCCGTTGCCGGACCTCGTCAAGATGGGTTGGACCACGCAGGAAAAGATCGATGCGATCGTCAAGCGCACCCGCGGCGGCGGGGGTGAGATCGTCGCACTCTTGAAGACCGGCTCGGCCTTCTACGCGCCGGCCGCCTCGGCGATCGCCATGGCCGAGAGCTATCTCCGAGACAAAAAACGCGTCCTGGCTTGTGCCGCGCACCTCACCGGGCAATACGGCGTGAGCGACATCTATGTCGGCGTGCCGGTGGTGATCGGCGCCGGCGGGGTGGAGCGGATCGTCGAGATCGAGCTCGATGCCGGCGAGCAGGCGGACTTCGACAAGTCGGTCGCGGCCGTCAAGGAGCTCTGCGCGCTGGTCAAGCTCTAGAAACGGGCGAGCTTCAGGCCCGAAAAGGATTCGAGCGGATGAACATTCACGAATACCAGGCCAAGGCGCTGCTCGCCGATTACGGCGTCGCGACCTTGAGCGGGCGGGTGGCCTACACGCCCGAGGAGGCCGAGCAGGCGGCGCGGGCCCTCGGCGGCCCGGTCTGGGTCGTCAAGGCGCAGATCCACGCCGGCGGCCGCGGCAAGGGCGGCGGCGTCAAGCTCGCTCGCTCGATCGAGGAGGTCAGGCAGCTGGCCGACCAGATGCTCGGCATGACCCTGGTCACCCACCAGACCGGGCCCGAGGGGCGGGTCGTCAAGCGCGTCTATGTCGAGGACGGCTGCGACATCGCCCGTGAACTTTATCTCGGTGCGGTGATCGACCGGGCGACCTCGCGGATCACCTTCATGGCGTCGACCGAAGGCGGTGTCGAGATCGAGGAGGTGGCGGCCAAGTCGCCCGAGAAGATCATCAAGGTGGCGATCGACCCGGTCACCGGCTTCATGCCGTTCCACGGTCGCCAGCTGGCCTACGGTCTCGGCCTCGAGGGTCAGGCCGTAAAGAAGGCCGTGGCGTTCATGCTCGGCCTTTATCGCTGCATCACCGAGCGCGACGCCAGCCTCGTCGAAGTCAATCCGCTGGTCGTCACCGGCAACGGCGATGTCGTCGCCCTCGACGCCAAGATGAACTTCGACAGCAACGCCCTGTACCGTCAACCCAAGATCGTCGACCTGCGCGACCTCGACGAGGAGGACCAGCAGGAGATCGAGGCGTCGCGTCACGAGCTCAACTACATCAAGCTCGATGGCAACATCGCCTGCATGGTCAATGGCGCCGGGCTCGCCATGGCGACCATGGACATCATCAAGCTGTTCGGCGGCGAGCCCGCCAACTTCCTCGACGTCGGTGGCGGCGCCACCAAGGAGCGGGTCACCGCGGCCTTCAAGCTCCTGCTCGCCGACCCCAACGTCGAAGGGGTGCTGGTCAACATCTTCGGCGGCATCATGCGCTGCGACGTGATCGCCGAAGGTGTCGTGGCCGCGGCTCGCGAGGTCAATCTGCACGTGCCCCTGGTCGTCCGGCTGGAAGGCACGAATGTCGAGATCGGCAAGCAGATATTGAACGATTCCGGTCTTTCCATCACCCCGGCCGACGATCTGGCGGATGCCGCCGAGAAGATCGTGGCCGCCGTCAAGAGGGCAGGCTGATGGCCGTTCTGATCAACAAGGATACCAAGGTCATCTGCCAGGGCTTCACCGGCGCGCAGGGCACCTTCCATTCCGAGCAGGCCATCGCCTACGGCACCCGGATGGTCGGCGGCGTCACCCCGGGCAAGGGCGGCGAGCAGCATCTGGGCTTGCCGGTCTTCGACACCGTGGCCGCCGCCAAGGCTGGCACCGACGCGGATGCCAGCGTTATCTACGTCCCCGCCCCCTTCGCCGCCGATGCGATCCTCGAAGCGGTCGAGGCGGGAATCGGTCTCGTCGTCTGCATCACCGAGGGGATCCCGGTGCTCGACATGGTCAAGGTCAAGCGGGCGATGGTAGGGTCCGACACCGTGCTGGTCGGTCCCAATTGTCCGGGCGTGATCACCCCCGACGAATGCAAGATCGGCATCATGCCCGGTCACATCCACAAGCCCGGCAAGATCGGCATTGTCTCGCGCTCCGGCACTCTGACCTACGAGGCGGTGGCGCAGACCACGGTGACCGGGCTCGGCCAGACGACTTGCATCGGCATCGGCGGTGACCCGGTGAAGGGCACGGAGTTCATCGACACGCTCGAGCTGTTCCTTGCCGACGATGCGACCCAGGGCATCATCATGATCGGCGAGATCGGCGGCACCGCCGAGGAGGAGGCTGCCGCTTTCCTCAAGGCCAATCGGGTGAAGAAGCCGGTGGCCGGCTTCATTGCCGGGCGCACCGCACCGCCCGGACGGCGCATGGGTCACGCCGGCGCCATCATCTCCGGCGGCAAGGGGGGTGCCGAGGAGAAGATCGAGGCGATGCGCTCCGCCGGCATCGTGATCGCAGAAAACCCGGCGACGATCGGCAAGGCCATGGTGGAAGCGCTCGGCAAGGCGTAAGACGGAGGTCGACCGGGCCGTCGGTCCGGACCGATGCTCGCGGGGTCGGCCTGTGGCTCTGTCAGCACGCGCTTGGTAAGGTGGAGCGAGGCGATGGCGACGCGCAAGGAGCTGGAGCAGACCGGGTTTCTCTACGGCAGCAATTCGAGCTTCATCGAGGCGCTCTACGCCCGCTATCTGAATGACCCGGGCGGTGTCGAGCCCTCCTGGCGCCGCTATTTCGACACCTTGGACGCCGACGACCGGGCGCTGTTCAACCGAGCCCAGGCGGCACTGCAGCCGCGCCCGGCCGGCCTCGCCGAGCCCGCCAATCTCAATCGCCCGCAACCGGCGACGGCGCTCGACGGCGACAATACCAAGGCGCTGATCCGCGACCATTTGCGGATCATCATGCTGATTCGCGCCTATCGCGTCCGTGGCCACCTGCTCGCCAAGCTCGATCCCCTGGCGCTGTCCAGCAAGCCGCATCACCCGGAACTCGACTACCGGACTTACGGCTTCACCGACGCAGACCTGGATCGCGAGTTCTATCTCGACTATGTCCTGGGGCTCGAGAACGCGACGCTTCGGCGGGTCATGGACGTGCTGCAGAAGACCTACAGCTCGACCGTCGGCATCGAGTTTCTGCACATCCAGGCCCCAGACCAGAAGAGCTGGCTGCAGCAGCGGATCGAGAGTGCCGGCGGCATGTTCGACACCGATCCCGAAGAGAAGCGCGCAATCCTCGAGCACCTGACCGAGACCGAGGGCTTCGAGCAGTTCCTGCACGTCAAGTTCCCGGGAACCAAGCGCTTCGGCCTCGATGGCGGCGAGAGTGCGATTGCCGCCATGGAGACGATGATCCGCCGCAGTGCCGAACTCGGGGTCGAGGAGATCGCCATCGGCATGCCGCATCGCGGCCGCCTCAACGTGCTCGCCAACGTCATGGGCAAGCCCTATTCGGCCATCTTCAGCGAGTTTCAGGGTGCTGCCGGCGGCAACGAGGTGCTCGGCTCGGGCGACGTCAAGTACCACCTCGGTACCTCGACCGACCGGGTGCTCCCCGACGGCCGGGAAATTCATCTCTCGCTCACCGCCAACCCCTCGCACCTCGAGGCCGTCAACCCGGTGGTGATGGGCAAGGTCCGGGCCAAGCAGCGGCAACAGGGCGACACCGAGCGCTCCAAGGTGATGGGCATCCTCCTGCACGGCGATGCCGCCTTCGCCGGGCAAGGTGTGGTCCATGAATGCCTCGAGATGTCGGAACTCCGTGGCTATCGGGTCGGTGGGACCCTGCACCTGATCGTGAACAACCAGATCGGCTTCACCACCTCGCCGGCCTATGCGCGGACTTCGCCTTATCCCTCGGATGTCGCGCGTGGTATCCAGGCACCGATTTTTCACGTCAACGGCGACGATCCGGTGGCAGTGACCCACGTCTCGCGGCTCGCCGCCGAGTTTCGCCAGGAATTCAAGAAGGATGTCGTCATCGACATGTGGTGCTACCGGCGCCACGGCCACAACGAGGGCGACGAGCCGGGCTTTACCCAGCCCTTGATGTACAAGAAAATCGCCCAGCATCCCACCGTCCGGCAGGTCTACGTGCAGCGGCTCGAGCGGGAGAAGGTGATCGAGCCAGGCTACGGCCAGCAGTTGCTGGACGATTTCAATCAGCAGCTCGAGTTGGCGCACGAGGCGGCGCGAAGCTACAAGAGCAACAAGGTGGACTGGCTTGCCGGAGCCTGGGCCGGTCTCAAGGCGCCGCCCACCGAGTACGAACGCGGCAGCACCGCCTGCACTATCGATCTCCTCAAGGAGATCGGCCTGAAGATGACCGAGCTGCCCAAGGAGCTCAACGTCCATCCCAGGCTCAAGCGGGTGATCGGCCAGCGGCGCAAGGCGATCGAGTCGGGCGAGGGCATCGACTGGGCGACCGCCGAGCACCTCGCCATGGGCTCCCTGCTGGTCGAGGGATACCCGGTGCGGCTTTCCGGCCAGGATGTCGGCCGCGGCACCTTCTCGCAGCGCCACGCCACCATCTACGACCAGCTCAGCGAGGAGAAATACCATCCGCTGATGCATCTCCGCCCCGACCAGGCCAGCTTCGAGGTGATCGACAGCTTTCTCTCCGAGGAAGGCGTGCTCGGCTTCGAGTACGGCCACAGCCTCGCCGATCCCAACTGCCTGACCATGTGGGAGGCGCAGTTCGGCGATTTCGCCAACGGTGCGCAGGTCTATTTCGACCAGTTCATCGCCGCGGGCGAGGCCAAGTGGCTGCGCATGTCGGGCCTCGTCTGCTTGTTGCCGCACGGCATGGAGGGCCAGGGGCCAGAGCACAGCTCGGCCCGGCTCGAGCGCTTCCTGCAGCTGTTTGCCGAGGACAACATCCAGGTCTGCAACGCCACCACCCCGGCCAGCTACTTCCACATGCTGCGCCGCCAGCTGCACCGCAATTTCAGGAAGCCGCTGATCGTCATGACGCCGAAATCGCTCTTGCGCCACAAGCGCTGCGTCTCCAGCCTGGAAGACTTCGCAACCGGTGCCAGCGTTCACCGGGTGATGTGGGACACCCCGCCGGGCGAGGCCGACAAGCGCATCGAGCGGGTCGTGATGTGTTCCGGCAAGGTGTATTACGACCTCGTCGCCGGCCGCGAGGAGCGTGGGCTCGACGGCAAGGTGACGCTGGTGCGCCTCGAGCAGCTGGCGCCGTTCCCGGAGGCGGCACTGACCGAGGAACTGGCGCGCTACCCCGACGACGCCAGGTTCGTCTGGTGCCAGGAAGAGCCGCGAAACCAGGGCTCGTGGTTCTTCGTAGCACCGCGGATCGAGAACATCCTCGAGGCGCAGGGTGCGGCGCAGCGGCGGCTCGCCTATGCCGGCCGCAAGCCGGCGGCCGCCCCGGCCACCGGGTTCCACGCCCAGCACGAACGCGAGCAGCGTGCACTGGTCGAGGAAGCGCTGGTCGGCTGAGCCCAGCGCCGGGGTGGTGCGGGCTCCGGCCCGCTGATCCCGACGGCAACTGTGTGTCGCGGACGGAAGGACGGTTGATGAGCGGCGAGATCAGGGTGCCCACTTTGGGCGAGTCGGTGAGCGAGGCGACCATCGCCCGCTGGCTGAAGAAGGCCGGTGAAGCGGTCGCGGTAGACGAGCCGCTGGTCGAGCTCGAGACCGACAAGGTAAGCCTGGAGGTGCCGGCCCCGATGGCGGGTGTGCTCAGCGAGATCATGGTCGAGGAGGGCACCGACGTCGAGGTGGGGGCGCTGCTCGGCATGATCGCGGAGGGTGAGGGGGCACCGGCTGCCCCCCCTGACGAGAAGCTGGAGAAGCCGGCGGCGAAGGCCGAGAAGCCCGCCGAGGCGCCGGCCGCCAAGGCAGCCGAGAAGGGCGATGGCGCGGCGAAGAGCGGGCCCGCCGCGAAGAAGCTCGCCGCCGAAAAGGGCCTGGATATCGCCGACATCGAGGGCACCGGGCCCAAGGGCAACGTCACCAAGGGCGATGTCCTGAAGGCCGAGAAGCCGGCCCAGAAGCCCGAGGAGACCAAGCCGGCGCCGGCTGCCCCCACGTCGCCCGGCGGCCGCGAGGAGCGGGTCAAGATGACCCGGCTCAGAAAGCGCATCGCCGAGCGTCTCAAGGAGGCGCAGAACACGGCCGCCATGCTCACCACCTTCAACGAGGTGGACATGTCGGCGGTCATGGATCTCCGCAAGGCCTACCAGGACGCCTTCGTCAAGAAGCACGGCATCAAGCTCGGCTTCATGTCGTTCTTCGTGAAGGCCTGCATCGACGCGCTCAAGGCCTTCCCCGCCGCCAACAGCGAGATCGACGGCGACGAGGTGGTGTACAAGCACTACTACGATATCGGTGTGGCGGTGAGCTCCGATGCCGGCTTGGTCGTCCCCGTCGTGCGCAGCGCCGATGCGATGAACCTGGCGCAGATCGAAGCCGCGATCGCCGATCTCGGCACCCGGGCCAAGGACGGCAAGCTCGCCATGGAGGAGCTCACCGGCGGCACCTTCACCATCACCAATGGCGGCATCTTCGGCTCGATGCTCTCCACGCCCATTCTCAACCCGCCCCAGGTCGCCATCCTCGGCATGCACAACATCGTGCAACGCCCCGTCGTCCTCCCGGACGGCAAGATCGAAGCCCGCCCGGTGATGTACGTGGCCCTCTCCTACGACCACCGCATCATCGACGGCCGCGAAGCCGTGAGCTTCCTGGTCCGCGTCAAGCAGTGCATCGAGGACCCGACCCGGATGCTGCTCGACGCTTGAGCAGCAGGACAAGAAGAAGAAGAGCAGGGAGGATGATCCTCCCTGCACCCACCATTCTTTCGGCGCAAACTGGCGCCTTGGCACGCGGGAGGGCGGTCATCGAGCGGTGGCAGGCCATGCTGTGAGCACGATCAAGGACATCGAGGCCCGCATCGCGGTCATCGCACCGCTGCTGAAGCCGGCGTTGCGCGTGCAGCTTGCCGCCCAGGGACGCCGCCTGCAGTTGCCCGATGGCTCCCGGATCTTCGCGCCGGGTGACCGCTCGGAAGGCTTTGTGCTGGTGCTGCGCGGCACCGTCCGGGTCGAGCACACCGGAGCCTCCGGCCGCTCGGTCGTGCTCTACCGCGTCGGCCCCGGCGACAGCTGTGTGATGACCACCTCCTGCCTGCTCACCGGCGCCGTCTACGACGCCTACGGCCATACCGAGGGCGAGGTCGAGGCGATCGTCCTGCCGGCCGCCGCCTTTCGCCGGCTGATCGATGAGAGCGAGGCGTTTCGCGAGCTGGCTCTCGGCACCTTCTCCCGGCGCATCGTCGAGCTGGTCGAGGTGATCGACGAGCTCCTGCTCCACCGCGTCGATCTGCGCGTCGCCGGCTGGCTCGCCGAGCGCGCCGCCACCCCAACCATCGCCACCACGCACCAGGCGATCGCTGGCGAGCTCGGCACCGCTCGCGAGGTGGTCTCCCGCATCCTCAAGGAGTTCGAGCGCCGCGGCTGGCTGACCCTGGCCCGCGGCGCCATCGAGCTCGAGGACCCTGCGGCACTCCGCCGCTTCGCCGACCAGGAAACTGTGTGACGTCGTCACCGACAACGACACCGTCGCGTGCCACGATCATCCCATCACAACCCGATGGAGGATCATCCCTTGCACCTCACCACCAATGTCGGCACCGCCGATCGTGCCGTCCGCATCATCCTCGGCCTGCTTCTGGTCGCCCTGACGCTGATGGGTACTATCGGCATCTGGGGCTGGCTCGGCCTGGTCCTGGTCGCTACCGGCTTTCTCAAGTTCTGCCCCGCCTACAGCCTCCTGGGTGTCCGTACCTGCAAAGCGAGCTGACGGACCGCTCTTCTCCGAAAGGTCCGCAAGGGTGCGCCTCCCTGCACCACCGGTCTCGTGCCGGGGGGTGTGATTGCGAGGTCGACGCTGTCGCCGGCCACAAAGGGCTAGACCGGCGATCGGGTCCGGACCATCTCGCTCGCTTCGAGCTAAACCTGCAACCGGTAGAGCAGGGCGTCGAGACTCGCCCGGAGCTTCCGCCTGAGCCAGCGCGTTGCCGGGTCGGCGTCAAGGCACGTTTCAGACCAGCCGACAGGTCAAGCGGGGCAGCGGCAGCGGCGGCTCGAAGGCCTGCAAGTCGTCGAGATCGGTGCCGTTGGCGAAGGTCAAAAGGAGCCGGTTGGCGAGCATGTCGGTCCACAGCAGGGCGGGTGCCATGCCCGACCAGTTGATCAGCTGCAGCTCGATGCGCCGCTTTGGCCCGCGCTCCTGCAGCCGCTCCTCGACCGTGCCGTGGATTGCGGCCGGGACCCTGACTACGGCATGCGGCCATTTCAACCAGGTTTCCAGGCTCCAGCGGTTGCTGCCCGGATGCCCGCGCCGGCCGAACACGTAGCGCTCGACCGGGGCCAGCACCTCGGCCCGCGGGCCGTCGGGCAGGGGATGGTTGGCGTTGCCCCAGGCGAGATCGAGCTGCTCGGCGACGCGCTCGGCTGCGGTCGTCGGCGACGAAGGCGAGAAACAGCCTCGCCTATTTGTATTTACTGATTACGCGCCCACGGCCTTCGGCAATTCCCGGCGCAGCAACTCTGGCAAGCCGGAATTTCAGCGCGAGCGCAAAACGGCCTTCGGCGGCGATCACCTGCGGAGCGGCGGCAGCGCCCAGCCACTCCGCCAGCGGACCGGCTAGGCGGAAAGCGAAGGGGGGACCGTGGCGATCGCCACAGTGACAATCTCCATGACGCGGATGCGCAGCTCGTGAGCGGCGCCGGTGATCGGCTCAGAGCATGCTCGGGAGCACCCGGTCCGGCGGGCGGTGGCCGTCGGCGAAAGTCTTGATGTTGATGATCACCTTCTCGCCCATGTCCTGGCGGCCTTCCATCGTCGCCGAGCCCATGTGCGGCAGAAGGACGACACTGTCGAGGGCGAGCAGCTTCGGGTTGATTTGCGGCTCGTGCTCGAAGACGTCGAGCCCGGCACCGGCGAGCTCCTTGTCGCGGAGCATGCGGGTCAGGGCCGCCTCGTCGACCACCTCGCCGCGGCTGCAGTTGACGACGATCGCATGCGGCCGCAGCAGCTTCAGCCGGCGGGCCGAGAGCAGATGGAAGGTGGCCGGGGTGTGCGGGCAGTTGACCGAAAGGATGTCGACCCGGGCCAGCATCTGGTCCAGGCTTTCCCAGTAGGTCGCCTCGAGCTCGGTCTCGAGGGTCTCGTGGACCCGGCGCCGATTGTGGTAGTGCACCGCGAGACCGAAGCCCCTGGCGCGGCGCGCGACGGCGGAGCCGATCCGGCCCATGCCGAGAATACCCAACCGCTTGCCGTGGATGCGATGGCCGAGCATCGAGGTCGGCGACCAGCCGCGCCACTCGCCGGAGCGCGCCAGCCGCTCGCCCTCGACCAGACGGCGCGACACGGCGAGGATCAGGGCCATGACCATGTCGGCGGTGTCCTCGGTGAGCACACCCGGCGTGTTGGTCACGGTGATGCCGCGCTTGTAGGCAGCCTCGACGTCGATATTGTCGACGCCGGTGCCATAATTGGCGATCAGCTTGAGCTGCTCGCCGGCGCGGGCGAGCAGGGCGGCGTCGATCCGGTCGGTGACGGTGGGCACGAGGACCTCGCAACGCTGCATCGCCTCGACCAGGGCAGCCCGGTCCATCGGCTGGTCATCGTGATTGAGCTTGGCGTCGAACAGCTCCATCATCCGGGTCTCGATGACGTCCGGCAGCTTGCGGGTGACGATGACCGTCGGACCTTTACGGGGCATTCTCGTTCTTCTCCTGTAACGCGGCGCAAAAGATTCCGGCCGGAGGCACACGCCCCGACCACGGGCCTCTAGCAGAAACGCCGGTCGCCCACAAACGTCCAAGGCCAGCCGGGCGTGGCTGGAATCGCCCGCATGCCGCGCTCAGCCTCGGCCGGTCTCGAGAATGATCTTGCCGATATGCCGGCTGCTTTCCATCAGCCGGTGCGCTTCGGCAGCCTGGTCGAGGGGCAGCACGGTGTGAATCGTCGGCTGCACCGTCCGCTTGGCGAGCAGCGGCCAGACCTTGGCCTCCAGCGCCTTGGCGATGCGGCCCTTTTCCTCGACCGAACGCGGCCGGAGGGTCGAGCCGGTCCAGGTCAGCCGCTTGAGCATCAGCGAGGCGAAATTGGCGGTGACCTTCGCGCCACCGAGCCAGGCGATCTGCACCAGTCGGCCCTCGACGGCGAGTGCCTTGAGGTTGCGCGCCACATAGTCGCCGCCCACCATGTCGAGGATCACGTCGACGCCGCGGCCGCCCGTCTCGTCGGCCACGATGGCGACGAAGTCCTCGGTCTTGTAGTCGATGGCCCGCTCGACGCCGAGCCGCTCGCAGAACCGCTGCTTCTCGGCCGAGCCCACGGTGGTGAGCACGCGCGCCGCGAACACCCGGGCGAGCTGGATGGCGGTCGTGCCGATGCCCGAGCTGCCGCCGTGCACCAGGAACCATTCGCCTGGCTTGAGCGCGCCGCGCTCGAAGACGTTGGTCCAGACGGTGAAGAAGGTCTCGGGCACCCCTGCCGCCTCGACCATCGAGTAGCCGTCGGGGACCGGCAGGGCCTGCGGCTCGGGAACATCGACGTACTCGGCATAGCCGCCGCCGGCAGTCAGGGCGCAGACCCGCTCACCGACCGCGAAGCGACGACAGCCGGGGCCGACGGCCGCGACCACGCCGGCGACCTCGAGCCCGGGCAGGTCGCTCGCCCCGGGTGGCGGGGCGTAGCCGCCCAGCCGCTGCAGCACGTCCGGCCGGTTGACGCCGGCCGCGTGGACCTCGATCAGCAGCTCGCCCGGCCCGGGCGCCGGCACCGGTCGACGGGTCGGCCGCAGCACCTCGGGCCCACCGGCCCCGACGATCTCCACACAGCGCATCTCTCGATCGGCCACACCCACACTCCCCGGCTGGTGCCACAGCGGAAAGCTTAGGCGGCGGCGTCGCGCATGCCAACCTGGTCAGCCGAGAAAGCAGCCGACGCCGTAGCAGCGGCCGAGCAGCCGGGTGAAGCCGAGATAGAGGACAAGGTCGGCAAGCAGCAGAAGGAGCAGCAGCGGCAGGGCCAGACCGAGCAGGGCAAGGACCACGGCCCAGGCCGTCGGCCGCGGCGGCGGCAAGTGGTAGCCGGCGACCGAACCGGTCGATCGCGCGCGAAAATGTTGATCGATCCCTGGCATCTCTCTACTTATAGGCGATTTCTGCAGGAAGGCCAGACCACATGCCGGGTTGGCAGGAACTCAGCCTGCGGTCGTCATGGTGTTGGCTGCTCGGCAGCGCCGGCCGCATCGCGGTGCAGCAGAGCTGGGCCTATGGCGAGGCCGTCGCGGCGGCCGGCCATGCGGTCTGCCGGCTCGGCTGGCAGGAGGGCGCCACGACCCGAGCCGTGCTGCAGTTGCACCGGCGCCGGCTGCCGCTCGGGCTCACGGCAGCGCTCGTGCTGCGCGGCCCGGTGTGGCTCGCGGCTGCGCCCGATCCCACGCTCGAGGACCGGCTGATGCGTGCTCTTGCCCCCTGGACCGGCCGCACGGCGCTGCTCTGGCAGCCGGACGACGGCAGCGTCCGTGGTCGTCGTGCCGGCGTCCGCCGGCTCTGGACAGGCGCTTCGATTGTGCTGCTCGACCTCGCACCACCGCTCGACCGCTTGCGCGCCGGGCTCGACGGCAAATGGCGCAACATGCTCAAGGCCGCCGAGGGCACCGGGCTGACGGTGCGGATCGACCGGAGCGGGCCGCGGCTCGACTGGCTGGTCGCCGAGGCCGAGCGGCAGCGACTGGCCCGTGGCTATGCCGGCCCGGCCCCCGCGTTCACGCAGCGCCTGGCCGCCGCCAGCGGTGCCGATTGCCTTTGCCTGACCGGCGAAGCGGACGGGACGCCGGTGGCCGGCATGCTGCTCGTCCGCCATGGGCCGAGCGCCACCTACCAGCTCGGTGCGACGACCGCCCTGGGCCGCCGGCTGCGCGCCCACCATCGCCTGCTCTGGGCCGGCATCGGAGCGCTGAAGGAACAGGGCTGCACGACGCTCGATCTCGGTCTCGTCGACACGGTGAGCCAGCCCGGCATCGCCCGCTTCAAGCTCGGCAGCGGCGGCCGCCCGCTCACCCTCGCCGGCAGCTACCTGCTGCCGCCCCGGCTCGGCGGTGGAGCGCCGCCGGAATAGGCAGCGGACTTGCCGAGTGCTGCCGCCCCCAACGAGAAAGGGGCCGCGCCTGCGCGCGACCCCTCGCTCAATGGATCGAGAGCGGTCGGCTAGATCAGAAGTCCATGCCGCCCATGCCGCCCATGCCGCCCATGTCCGGACCGCCCGCAGGAGCGCCCTTCTTCTCGGGCTTCTCGGCGACCATGGCCTCGGTCGTGACGAGCAGGCCGGCAACCGAAGCGGCATCCTGGAGGGCGGTGCGCACCACCTTGGTCGGATCGATGATGCCCTTCTCGACGAGGTTGCAGAACTCGCCCTCGTAGGCGTCATAGCCCCAGTTCGGATCGGTCGACTCAAGCAGCTTGCCGACGATCACAGCACCGTCGACACCGGCGTTCTCGGCGATCTGCTTGGCCGGCGACTGAATCGCCTTCCTGACGATATCGACACCGAACTGGATGTCGGCATTGTCGGCCTTGAGGTCCTTGAGTGCCCGGAGCGTGTGCAGGAGCGCCACGCCGCCACCCGGGACGATGCCCTCCTCGACCGCGGCGCGGGTCGCATTCATCGCATCGTCGACACGATCCTTGCGCTCCTTCACCTCGACCTCGGTGGCACCGCCGACGCGGATCACCGCAACACCGCCGGCCAGCTTGGCCAGCCGCTCCTGCAGCTTCTCGCGGTCGTAGTCGGAGGTGGTCTCCTCGATCTGCGCCTTGATCTGACTGATGCGGCCCTGGATGTCCTCCTTGGAACCGACACCGTCGACGATCGTCGTGTCTTCCTTGTTGATGTTGATCACCTTGGCGCGGCCGAGCATGTCGAGCGTGACGCTCTCGAGCTTGATGCCGAGATCCTCGCTGATCACCTGACCACCGGTCAGGATGGCGATGTCCTCGAGCATCGCCTTGCGGCGATCACCAAAGCCCGGCGCCTTGACGGCCGCGACCTTGAGACCGCCACGCAGCTTGTTGACGACGAGCGTGGCTAGCGCCTCGCCCTCGACGTCCTCGGCGATGATCAAGAGCGGCTTCGAGCTCTGCACGACCGATTCGAGCACCGGCAGCAGCGACTGCAGGTTGGAGAGCTTCTTCTCGTGGATCAGGATGTAGGGATCCTCGAGAACGACCCGCATCTTCTCGCTGTCGGTGATGAAGTAGGGCGAGAGATAGCCGCGGTCGAACTGCATGCCCTCGACGACGTCGAGCTCGGTCTCCAGGCTCTTCGCCTCCTCGACGGTGATGACACCCTCGTTGCCGACCTTCTGCATCGCCTCGGCCAGCATCTTGCCGACTTCGCGATCGCCATTGGCCGAAATGGTGCCGACCTGCTCGACCTGCTCGCTGGTCGAGATCTTGATCGAGCGACTCTCGAGATCCTTGACGACGGCCTGCACGGCGAGGTCGATGCCACGGCGCAGATCCATCGGGTTGATGCCGGCGGCGACGGCCTTGTTGCCCTCGCGCAGGATCGCGGCCGCCAGCACGGTCGCCGTCGTGGTACCGTCACCGGCGATGTCGTTGGTCTTCGATGCGACCTCGCGCACCATCTGCGCGCCCATGTTCTCGAACTTGTCGGAGAGCTCGATCTCCTTGGCGAC
>CAZNWE010000043.1:0-36176 GCA_964576715.1 uncultured Geminicoccaceae bacterium
GCCGCTGGTGCCGGCTCGGCCTCGGCTGCCGGCTCGGCCTCCGCTGCCGGCTCGGACTGCGCTTCGGGCGCCGGCTCCGATTCGGGCGCCGCTTCCGATTCGAGCGGCACCGTCGCCTCGGCGAACTCGGCTGCTTGCGGTTGGGCTGCCGCCTCGAGCACCGCGTCGCCGGGCACCTCGCCCAACGCCGCCGGAGCCTCGGCCGTCTCGGGCTGGCGCTTGCGGACCCGCCGCCGTCGCGGTTTCGCTGGCTCGGCCGAGACCGGTGCCGCCGCTGCAGCATGGTCCACGGCAACCTCACTGTCAGCCGATTCGGCGCTGGCCGGCATCTCGTCGGCGGTGGCGTCGGGCGACGTGGCCGCAGCCTCGCTCGCCGCCGAGACGTTGATCTCGCCAGCATCGGCCTCGCCAGCATCGGCCTCGCCAGCATCGGCCTCGCCGGTGTCAGCCTCGCCAGGATCAGGCGCACGGGCGTCCGTCTCGGCCGCCGCCGTTTCGTCAGTGCGGCGGCGGCGACGACGACGCCGCCGCCGCTTGCGCCCGCCGTCCTCTTCCTCGCCGGTCGCCCCTTCGCTTGCGGCGAGCGGCGCCTCGCCGCCTTCGTCCACGTCGTCCGCAGCTGTGGCGTCGAGCGTCGGCTCGGCTGCTTCGCCGGCCGCGGCGCTCGGCACGACATCGCCCGGTTCACGCCGCTCGACCAGCTCCGACTTGACCTGGCCCGGCGTCGCGTCGCGGTCCACCATGACGTCAATGCGCATGGCGTAGCGTTGCTCGAGCCGTACCAGCCCATCGCGTTTCTGGTTCAAGACGTAGAGTGCCGCCTCGGCCGGTAGCGACAGACGCAATACTTTGGCCTCGCCGCGGATGCCCGCCTCCTCTGCGAGCCTCAGCGCCTGCAAGGCGCAGCTCTCGGTGGAGCGTACCGAGCCCAGACCCTGGCAGGTCGGGCAGACTTGCGAGCTGAGCTCCTGCAGGCTGGGCCTGAGGCGCTGGCGCGACAGCTCCAACAGACCGAACATGCTGATCCGGCCGAGCTGGATGCGCGCGCGATCGACCTTCAGGGCGTCGCGCATCCGCTTCTCCACCGAGCGCTGATGCCGGTTCTCGCCCATGTCGATGAAATCGATGACCACCAGCCCGGCCAGATCCCTGAGCCGCAGCTGCCGGGCGATCTCGTCGGCCGCCTCGAGGTTGGTCTTGACCGCGGTCTCGTCGATATGGCGTTCCCTGGTCGACTTGCCCGAATTGACGTCGATCGCGATCAGGGCCTCGGTTGCGTGCATGACGATCGAGCCGCCGGACGGCAGCTGCACGGTCGGGCTGTGCATCGCGTCGAGCTGGTCCTCGACCTTGTACTTGAAGAAGAGCGGCAGCTCCTCCTTGTAGAGCTTCACGTGCCGTGCCCGGGACGGCATCATCATCGTCATCAGCCGCTTGGCCGAGCGGTGTGCCGCCTCGCCCTCGACCAGCACCTCGTCGATGTCGCGGCTGTAGAGGTCGCGCATCGCCCGCTTGATCAGGTCGCCTTCGGCGTAGATCAGCGCCGGGGCGACGCTTTTGAGGGTGGTGTCGCGGATCTCGCTCCACTGGCGCATCAGGTAGTCGTAGTCGCGCTTGATTTCGGTGCGCGAGCGCTGTTGGCCGGCGGTCCTGACGATCAGGCCCATGCCCTGCGGCACGTCGAGCTCGGCGACGATCGACTTGAGCTTGGCGCGGTCCTCGCCGGACGAGATCTTGCGGCTGATGCCACCGCCCCTCGCTGTGTTCGGCATCAGCACGCAGTAGCGGCCGGCGAGCGAGAGATATGTCGTGAGCGCCGCCCCCTTGTTGCCGCGTTCCTCCTTGACGACCTGCACCAGCATGATCTGGCGGCGCTTGATCACCTCCTGGATCTTGTAGGAGCGGAGCAGCTTGGCCCGGCGTCGGGCCTGCTCGCTCATGACGTCGGCGGTTTCCTCCTCGGCGTCCTGGCGCACCTCGATCGGCTGGTCGTGCTCGGCGTCGTCGGCGCCGGCACCGTCCTCGTCGTCGCCGGACCGTCCGCGGCGCGCCGCCTTGCCCGGGCCGTCGCCGTTGCCGGCTTCCGCTTCAGCACTCTCCCGCTCGAGCTTGGCCAGGAGCTCACGATCGGCCTGCGGGATCTGGAAATAGTCGGGGTGGATTTCGCTGAACGCCAGGAAACCATGGCGATTGCCGCCATAATCGACGAATGCCGCCTGCAGCGACGGCTCGACCCGCGTCACCTTGGCAAGGTACACATTTCCCTTGAGCTGACGCTTGGTGGAGGATTCAAAGTCGAAATCGACGAGTTGGCGGTCCTGTAACACGACCACCCTGGTCTCTTCCGGGTGGTTCGCATCGATCAGCATGCGTTTGGTCATCGGCGGTCGTCTCCCGCCCAGCGGCAGCCATCAGACGCGGCTCATGGCCGCCGCACGGGCGTCTTGTTGCGTGCCCGGCTGCATGTGCAGCCGGCAGGCAGGTTGTGAAGCGACACAAACCGAGCGTCACGGCCCAGCGTAGGGTCGGGGCCAGAGCGATCGGCGGTCGTGTGATGCCTTCGAGGTTCGCATCGGCGAACAAGGCCCGGCCGGGCGGCACCATCGCTGGCTTGGTACCGGGCCGGGGGGAGCGCAGCGTCTGGTGGCGCACTGCCCCTTCGATCGCGTCGTGAAAACTCGAGGGAATAACGGGCTGGGAGCGGTCGTCGAGAAGCTGCGCGGCACTCTGCCTCGCCGCTGTTCCTGTGACTGTCATCGAAATACCCGCATCATGCCGAGACTATAGTGAGTGTCGTGGCCTGCGACAATGCGTGAATCGATTGCGGTCGCGAGACGCCCGGCCCGCGGCGAGAGCGGCCGGCGGCTCGGCCGGTTGATCCCGAGGCGCGGGTCGATCTCACGGAACGGGATTCGGACTTTCCATCGTTGCGCGAGATGCCCGGCTGTTCGATAAGGCTGTTACAGCGAGCCACGCCCCTCAACATCGTAGCGCAGGCTGATCGACCAATGGCGCGGTGGATCTCAACGGACACCCCGGACGTCAGACAACATCAACCGGCAGGGACCCTGCTACCGTCGGCATGACTGACCCGGCACGGCGTGCCTTCGGCCGCATCATCGCATCGATCAGGCAGGGCGGTCGCCGCCGTGACCTGTCCTCGCGATCAGCGTCGCTGCTCGCCGCGGCCGTCGGCTGGCTCTGCCTGGCGTTGCTGCTGTCGCCGCCGATCGTGCAGGCCCAGGCGCCCGATGCGCCCGAGGTTGTCGGCGTGCGCTTCGGCATCAACCAGGACATCACGCGGGTCGTTCTCGACGTCGACGGGCCGACCCGCTTCGCTACCCGGATCACCGCGGCACCGCCGCGGCTCGTGGTCGAACTCGAGGCGGTCCGCTGGCGGGTCCGCGAGCATCCGCAAAGCCACCCGGTCGGTCTCGTCAAGAGCGTCAATTACGGTCATCTGGCGAACGGCCGCGGCCGTCTCGTGGTCGACATCGACCGGCCGTTTCGCATCGTCCGCGAGGAGCGCCTACCGCCGTCGGGCGACATCCGCCAGCACCGCGTCCTCGTCGATCTGGTGGCCCTGCCGCCGACCACCGCGGCAAGCGGACCAGCGGCAGCGGTGCTGCGTGAGGCCGAGCCGGCATCGCCATCGAGAGCGCCGCAAGCCGGCCCGCCGCGCCCGCGCCCCGACGCGACCGCAACGGACGTCCAGCTCGCAGCGCGCCAGGATCCGGCGATCGCCGACGATGCAGTGCGGCACCTGCCGCTACCGGGCTTGGCGCCGCGCTCGATCGCGCCGTCCGACTTGCCGGCCGCCGGCGGATCAGACAGCGAGCGGCCCGGGGCGCGCCGACCGACGCCGGCTGCGGATGTGGCCATCGACCCTGACGGTGGCGCCACCGGCACCGTCGAGACAGCGATGGCGCCGGTCTTCCAGCCGCCGGTCGTCGCCACGCCGCCGCCACCGCAGCGACGCCGGGTCATTGCCTTGGACCCTGGCCATGGCGGGATCGATCCCGGCACCGTCGGCATCAACGGCGTGCTCGAGAAGGAGGTCACCCTCGACCTGGCCCGGCGACTGCAGGCGCTGATCGACGCAACGGGCCGCTACGCGGTCGTGATGACCAGAAGCGACGACGTCTTCGTGTCGCTGCGCGACCGCATGGCGACAGCGCGCCGCTCCGAAGCGGCTTTGTTCATCTCGATCCACGCCGACAGCATCAGCGATGCCCAGTTCCGCGGCGCCTCGGTCTACACACTCTCCGATCAGGCCTCGGATGCCGAGGCGGCGAGGCTCGCCACCAAGGAGAACCGGGCCGATGTCATCGCCGGCACCGATCTTTCGGCGCATGACGAGGTCGTCGCCGGCATCCTCATCGACCTTGCCCAGCGGGTGACCAACAACAAGTCGATCGAATTCGCCGACGTTCTCACGGCCGAGCTCGGCGATGTCACCGCCCTGGTCCGCAATACCCGACGCTTCGCGGGTTTCGTCGTGCTCAAGTCACCAGATGTGCCGTCGGTGCTGCTCGAACTCGGCTACCTCTCGAACCCGACCGACGCCGCCAACCTGGCCAAGCCCGAATACCGCGACCGGCTGGCGCGCGCGACCTTGCGCGCCATCGACCGCCATTTCGCCCAGGTGGACGCCGCCTTGTGAGGGGCGAGCCTTGCGCCACGCAACAGCGCGGCCATTTCAGTGAGGCTCGGGATGCAGTACAAGCTGCGGACCGCGCGGGGCTCGACGCTTTGCCACGATGGTGCTGGGCAATTGCGGTCACCGGTGCGGCGGGCGGCCCGATACAGGCTTTGAAGGGTTGAAACAACGTGTTGCGCTGGCTTGCCAAGGCCGTGTCATGGCTGACCGTCACGGCGGCGATCTGGTTGGTCGTCGGTGCCGGGGTCGTGGCTTGGCTGTTCATCCACTACGGCGCCGACCTGCCCGACTATGCGTCGCTCGCCGACTACCAGCCGCCGACCGTGACGCGGATCCATGCCGGTGACGGTCGGCTGCTGGCCGAGTATGCCCACGAGCGTCGCGTCTTCGTGCCGATCAGCGCCATCCCGCCGATGGTGCGCCAGGCCTTCGTCTCGGCCGAGGACAAGAATTTCTTCGTCCACCCCGGCATCGACCCGGTCGGCATCGCCCGTGCCGCCTATGACAATTTCCAGGCGCTCGGCACCAACCGGCGACCGCAAGGTGCTTCGACCATCACCCAGCAGGTGGCGAAGAACTTCTTCCTTACCAGCGAGGTCTCGCTCGAGCGCAAGCTCAAGGAGGTGATCCTCGCCTTCCGCATCGAGCAGGCGTTCAGCAAGGAGCGCATCCTCGAGCTCTACCTGAACGAGATCTTTCTCGGCCGCCGCTCCTACGGCGTGGCGGCCGCGGCCCTCACCTATTTCGACAAGGCACTCGACGACCTGACCCTGGCCGAGGCCGCCTTTCTCGCAGCGCTGCCCAAGGCGCCCTCGACCTACGATCCCGCGCGGGCGCCGGCCCTGGCGCTCGAGCGGCGCAACTATGTCCTCGGCCGGATGCTCGACGACGGGGCGATCGGCGCGGCCGAGCACGCGACGGCCCGGGCGATGCCGATCGAGACCCGCTCGCGCGACAGTATCGACCATGCCCGGGCGGATTTCTTCACCGAGGAAGTGCGCCGGCAGCTCGTTCGCGAATTCGGCGATGACGGGTTCTACCAGGGCGGGCTTTCGGTGCGCACCACCGTCGACCCGCGGCTCCAGGCGATCGCCGATCGGGTCCTGCGCGACGGTCTCGCCGCCTATGACCGGGAGCGGCAGGGCTGGCGCGGGCCGCTGGGCCAGCTGGACCTCGCCGCCCTCGGCGACGACTGGCAGCCGGCCCTGGCGGCGTTCGACCCCGGCTTCGAGCTCGATGGCTGGCAGCGCGCCCTGGTGCTCGAGGCAGCGGGCGCCGAAGCCCGGCTCGGCCTTGCCGACGGCAGCACGGCACGGCTGCCGTTCAGCGAGATGCGCTGGGCCACGCCGGAACTCGGCCCCGGCGAGTTCGGCCGGCGCCCCGAGGCGGCGAGCGACGTCGTCCAGCCCGGCGATGTCATCGTTGTCGAGCCGGTCGAGGATGCCGACGGCAGCCGGCTGGCACTGCGCCAGCGCCCCTCCGTCGAGGGTGCGCTCGTCGCCCTCGACCCGCATACCGGCCGCGTGCTCGCGATGAGCGGCGGCTTCAGTTTCCGCCAGAGCCAGTTCAACCGGGCGACCCAGGCCTACCGGCAGCCCGGCTCGTCGTTCAAGCCGTTCGTCTACCTCGCGGCCCTCGAGAACGGCTTCACCCCGTCCTCGATCATCCTCGACGCGCCGCTGGTCATCGACCAGGGCCCGGGCCTGCCGGTGTGGAAGCCCGAGAACTACAGCGACACGTTCTACGGCCCCTCCACACTCAGGACCGGCATCGAAAAATCCCGCAACCTGATGACCGTCCGTCTCGCCCGCGAAGTCGGCATGGACCGGGTCGTCGACCTCGCCCGGCGCTTCGGCGTCGATCGCGGGCTCGGCAACAACCTGGCAGCCGCGCTCGGCGCCAACGAGGTCGACCTGTTGAGCCTCACCGAAGCCTATGCGATGCTGGTCAATGGCGGGCGGGAGATCGAGGGCCGGCTGGTCGAGCGCATCCAGGACCGCTTCGGCCGCACCGTCCTGCGGCGCGACGAGCGGCCGTGCCCCGGCTGCGCCAGCCGCGTCGCCTGGGACGGCGAGCCGCCGCCGCTCCTGCCCGACACCCGGGCCGAGGTGGTCGACCCCCGCCACGCCTACCAGATGGTCGCCATGCTCGAAGGTGTCGTCGCCCGTGGCACCGGCACCCTCGCCCAGCGCATCGGCAAGTCCGTCGCCGGCAAGACCGGCACGACCAACGACGCCCGCGATGCCTGGTTCGTCGGCTTCGCCCCGGACCTTGCCGTCGGCGTCTATGTCGGTTTCGACCGGCCGCGCAATCTCGGCCGGCGGGCGACCGGTGGCAGTGTCGCCCTGCCGATCTGGACCACCTTCATGGAAGCGGCGCTGGCCGAGGCGCCGGCCACCCCGTTCCGCACCCCGCCCGGCGTGCGGCTGGTCCGGATCGATGCCGAGACCGGCCTGTTGCCCGGCCCCGCCACCCGGACGGTGATCGCCGAGGCCTTCCTGCCCGGCACCGAGCCGACCACGCGGAGCATCGGCACCCTGCCGGCGACGGTCACCAATGGCGGTGGCGAGACCTCGACCCGGGCCGGCCAGGGAATCGCCGAGGGTGGCGCCCCGACCGGGCTCTACTGAGCCGCCGCCGCATCCCTAGTTTATCGATAGCGAAGGAGCGAGCCCATGCGCGCCGAGATCACCAGCCTCGAGACCAGCATCGAGGAAGGCCTCACCTTGCTTCGGAGGCATCTTTGACTGGGATAACGCCCTGAGACGTCGGGACGAGCTCGACTCGCTCACCGAGGATCCGAGCTTGTGGAACAACGCCGAGAACGCCCAGGCTTTGATGCGCGAGCGCCAGCAGCTCGCCGAGGCGATCGACCGGCAGATCGAGATGGAGCAGGCGCTCGCCGACGCTCTCGAGCTCGCCGAGCTGGCCGAGGCCGAGGCCGATACCGCAACCCTCGATACCATCGAGGCCGAGCTCGCCGAGCTGAAGGCCCGGATCGACAAGCTCAGCCTCGAGAGCCTGCTCTCGGGCGAGGCCGATACCAACAACGCCTTCCTCCAGGTCAATGCCGGTGCCGGCGGCACCGAGAGCCAGGACTGGGCCGAGATGCTGCTGCGGATGTACCTCCGCTGGGCCGAATCCAAAGGCTACAAGGTCGAGTGGATCGAGGCGAGTGAAGGTGAGGAAGCCGGGCTCAAGTCGGCTACCGTCAAGGTCATCGGCCACAACGCCTATGGCTGGCTGAAGACCGAATCCGGCGTCCATCGCCTGGTCCGCATCTCGCCCTACGACAGCGCCGCCAGACGGCACACCAGCTTCGCCAGCGTCTGGGTCAGCCCCGAGATCGACGACAGCATCGAGGTCGAGATCGACGACAAGGACCTCAAGGTCGATACCTACCGCGCCTCGGGTGCGGGCGGCCAGCACGTGAATAGAACCGAATCCGCGATTCGCATCACTCACCTGCCGACCGGCCTGATCGCCGCCTGTCAGAACGACCGCAGCCAGCACAAAAACCGGGCGACCGCCATGACCATGCTGCGCGCCAAGCTCTACGACCTGGAATTGCAAAAGCGCCGCGCCGCGCAAGATGCCACCGAGGCCACCAAAGCCGACATCGGCTTCGGCCACCAGATTCGCTCCTACGTCCTCCACCCCTACAAAATGGTCAAGGACCTCAGAACCGGCACCGAATCCGGCAACCCCGCCGCCATCCTCGACGGCGACCTCGACCAGTTCCTCGAAGCCGCCCTGGCCCTGGGCGCCGGCCACAAGCGGGAAGAAGCGGTGCAGTAGGGGAAGAAAGGATTGGGGAGGGCAGCCTCCCCACGCCCCACTTCCATCATGGTCGGAGCGCGAACCGCCCGCCGCCCTGGCCGCGCCGAGGGTCGGCGCTCTCACACCGTGCGGTGGGACACAATCCCTGTCGCCGACCGGAGGTCGCATGGATTTCAGGGATTTGTTGAGAATACAAGGCTTCGACGCGGATGCGAAGAACGCGATCGTTCTGCTTCGCCATCGACCGTTCGAGCCAAAGCTAGCACGCGCCATGCCTTGGATAATTTCCGAGCGGCCTGATCTGTTCGAAGCCTATCAGGCCGTTCCCGGCCGCCGCCCAGAGGCGGCGATCAGCAAGGCCGAACTCGTTGCGAGTTTCCTCGGATTGCAACCCGGAACCGCGCATTTCGTGGGGCTCTACCGCGTTCGAGCCAGCCGTCCGCTCGACTTCGCTACATTCTGGTCGATCCCCGATAATCAGATGCTTCGTGACTCGGGTTACGACGGCTTTACTTCGGAGCAAGCTGCCAAATATGGCACGGTGCTCCAGTTCGATCTGGAGCTCCTCACTTTCTACAGGAACTGGCGAGGCAGGCTTGCGATCGACTTTCCCCCGCCGGAGCGAGCTTGGTATCGCTGGGTCGATCGTGGCACCTTCCCGGTGCGTGCCATTCTCGAGGAAAGTGCATTCGCTCCTCAACCTGCGGAGTGGCACCAGATCGACTTGGCTTTTGCGCAGCTGGCCGTGCTGCCACAATCATGGCGCGCGCGCCTCTCCGAGTGGCGCGGCGTTTACCTGATCTACGACGAAAGCGACGCAAAGTCCTATGTCGGCTCGGCCTACGGCCGAGAGAACATCCTCAGCCGCTGGCAGGCCTACGCCCGGGATGGCCATGGCGGAAACCGGGAACTACGCGGTCGAGATCCGAGAACCTTTCGGTTCACCATTCTTGAGCGTGTCTCCCCTGATCTGCCACCTGACGAGGTCATCGCAAAGGAAGCCAGCTGGAAGCTGCGACTTCACACAAGAGTTCCGCTCGGCCTGAATGCGAACTGAATTTTTGGCCATAATAACGAGTACTGGCACCCCAAACAACTTAACCAGAATTTTGTGAACTGGCATTGCTTGATGTTATCAACCGACGGTGTGCGTGCCAGAGTCCGGCGCAGCAGCGGCGAGATGTCACTCTTCGGTCCCCTTTAGGGGTTCCCACACCAGAATACCGGTGGGGTCCAGGGGAGGCGCTGCCTCCCCTGGCTTCTTCCCTGCTCGTCAGTCCTTCGTCCCGGCCACCAGCTTGTTCGCCCCGATCCACGGCATCATCGCCCGGAGCTTGGCGCCGACCTCCTCGATGGGGTGGTCGGCGTGGCGGCGGCGGATGGCTTTGAAGTGGGCCTGGTCGGCTTTGTTCTCGAGGACCCAGTCGCGGGCGAAGCGGCCTTCCTGGATGTCGCTGAGGATGCGCTTCATCTCGGCCTTGGTCTCGTCCGTCACGATTCTGGGGCCGGTCTTGTAGTCGCCGTATTCGGCGGTGTTGGAGATCGAGTAGCGCATGTTGGCGAGGCCGCCCTCGTAGATGAGGTCGACGATGAGCTTCACCTCGTGGACGGTTTCGAAATAGGCCATTTCCGGCGCGTAGCCGGCCTCGGTCAGGGTTTCGAAGCCGGCCTGGATGAGCGCGCAGAGGCCGCCGCAGAGCACGACCTGCTCGCCGAAGAGGTCGGTCTCGACCTCCTCCTTGAAGCTGGTCTCGATGATGCCGGCTCTTCCTCCGCCAATTGCCGCACCGTAGGAGAGGCCGACATCGTGGGCACCGCCGGTGGCGTCCTGGTGGATGGCGAGGAGCGAGGGGACGCCGGCCCCCTTGGTGTATTCCGCACGGACCAGGTGGCCGGGGCCCTTGGGTGCGATCATCAGGACGTCGAGGTCGGGGCGCGGCTCGATCAGGTTGAAGTGGATGTTGAAGCCGTGGGCGAACATGAGGGCCGCACCCTCCTTCATGTTCTCCCGAAGCTCGTTCTTGTAGAGGTCGGCCTGCAGTTCGTCCGGGACCAGGACCATGACGATGTCGGCCCATTTGGCGGCTTCGCTCGCGGTCATGCAGGTGAAGCCGGCGCGCTCGGCCTTGGCCCGGCTGGCGCTCGATTCCTTGAGGCCAATGACGACGTTCTCGACGCCGCTGTCCTTCATGTTGTTGGCGTGGCCGAAGCCCTGGCTGCCGTAGCCGATCACGGCGACCTTCTTCGACTTGACCAGATTGAGGTCGGCGTCGGCATCGTAATAGACGCGCATGGGTGTCCCCCCTGTTGTCGGGCGCTTGCTGGTGATGCGGTTCAGGTCTCGGGCGGTGCTGCCGGGCGCTCCTGGAGGATCAGGCTGCCGCGGCTGATGGCAACCACGCCGGCGCGGCTGACCTCGACGGGCTCGAGCATGTGGATGAAGCTGTCGATCTCGGAGGTGGTACCGGTCATCTCGAAGACGAAGCTCTCGGGCGTGCTGTCGACCAGCCGTGCATGCATGAAGTCGGCGATCCGGAGTGCCCCGATCAGCCGCTCGCGGTCGCCGATCACCTTGACCAGGGCGAGTTCACGCTCGATGTGCGGGCCTTCGACCGTGAGGTCCTGCACGCTGTGGACCGGCACCAGCTTGGCCAACAGGTTCTTGATCTGCTCGATGACGAGTGGCGTGCCGGTGGTCACGATGTTGATGCGCGACAGGGCCTTGGCGGTATCGATCTCGGCCACCGTCAGGCTGTCGATATTGTAGCCGCGGCCGGAGAACAGGCCGATGACGCGGGCGAGCACGCCGGGCTCGTTGTCGACCAGGACGACGATGGTGTGGCGCTCCTCGGGCTCCTGCTCGGCGGCGGAGAAGAGGGCCTGGGTGGGCTGGGGGACGGCGGTATTGGGGCTCATGGACTCGGGCAATCGATGGACATGGGGCTGGCGATGGACATGGGGCTGGCGATGGACATGGGGCTGGCGATGGACAAGGGGGCTGGCGGACCCGCTCGCGCGGCGCCGGTGCGACGGTGGCTGAGCCGGCGGCCGCAAAGCCGGGGCCGGCCGGGCTCAACGGCTCAGACGAGCACCATGCCCTCTTCGGAGATCGCCTCGTGCGGTCCGTCGTCCTCGGGGCTGAGCTTGATCTCGTTGTGCGCGGCCCCGCCCGGGATCATCGGATAGACGTTCTCGGCCCGGTCGACGACCATGTCGACGATCACCGTCTTTTCGACCTTGATCATCTCCTTGATCACGTCGTCGACCTCGCTCGGGCTGGTCGCCCGGAGACCCACCGCCCCGAATGCCTCGGCCAGCTTCACGAAGTCGGGCAGGCTGTCCATGTAGCTTTCGGCATGACGGTTGCCGTGAAAGAACTCCTGCCACTGGCGGACCATGCCCATGTAGCTGTTGTTGAGGATGAACGACTTCACCGGCAGCCGATACTGCATGCAGGTCGACATCTCCTGCATGTTCATCAGCCACGAGGCCTCGCCGGCGATGTCGATGACGAGGGCCTCGGGGTGCGCCACCTGCACGCCCATGGCCGCGGGGAAACCGTAGCCCATGGTGCCAAGGCCGCCCGAGGTCATCCAGCGGAAGGGCTTTTCGAACTTGAAGTGCTGGGCCGCCCACATCTGGTGCTGGCCGACCTCGGTGGTGATGTAGACGTCGTGTTCCCTGGTCAGCTCGCAGAGCCGCTGGATCGCGTATTGCGGCTTGATCGTGTCGTTGCCCTGCCGGAAGCGCAGACTCTTCTTGGTCTGCCACTCCTTGATCTGCCCCCACCAGGCCTTGGTCCGGCCGGCCGACACGATGTTGCCGCGCCGCCGCCAGGCGTTGAGCAGGGCCTCGAGGGTCCGCTCGGCATCACCGATCACCGGCACGTCGACGGCGATGTTCTTGTTGATCGATGAGGGGTCGATGTCGACGTGGATCTTCTTGCTGCCGGGCGAGAAGCCATCGAGCCGGCCGGTGACCCGGTCGTCGAAACGGGCGCCGATATTGATCATGACGTCGCAGCCGTGCATCGCCATGTTGGCTTCGTAGGTGCCGTGCATGCCGAGCATGCCGATGAACTGCGCGTCCGAGGCGGGATAGGCGCCCAAGGCCATCAGGGTCAGGGTGATCGGGTAGCCGGTCTCGCGGACCAGCTCCTGCAGCAGGTCGCAAGCCCTGGGCCCGGCGTTGATGACCCCGCCGCCGACATAGAACACCGGCCGCTCGGCCCGGGCCATGAGGTCCACGGCCTCCTCGATCCGCCGCAGGTCGGGGTCGCGGGGCGGGTGGTAGGTGCGGTGCCGCACGGCGTCCTTGGCCAGGTAGGGCGCCGGCTTCATCAGGATGTCCTTGGGCAGGTCGACGACGACCGGGCCCGGCCGGCCGCTGCGCGCCACGTGGAAGGCCTCGTGGATCGCCCGGGCCAGGGCCGAGGGCTCCTTGACCAGGTAGTTGTGCTTGGTGCAGGGCCGGGTGATGCCGACCGTGTCGGCCTCCTGAAAGGCGTCGTTACCGATCATATGGGTCGGCACCTGGCCGGTGAGACAGACGACGGGGACACTGTCCATCAAGGCATCGGTGAGACCGGTGACGGTGTTGGTCGCGCCCGGGCCCGAGGTGACCAGCACGCAGCCGACCTTGCCGGTCGAGCGGGCGTAGCCCTCGGCGGCGTGCATCGCGCCCTGCTCGTGGCGGACGAGGATGTGGCGGATGCGGTCCTGCTGGAAGATGGCGTCGTAGAGCGGCAGCACCGCCCCGCCGGGATAGCCGAAAATGACCTCTACGCCCTGCTCGACCAAAGCCTGGAGCACCACCTGCGAGCCGGTCATCGACTGGGGGTCGACGGCGGTGGGTGTTGCTGTCGCTGCGGTCATCGATCAAGCTCCGGTTGACTGTAGAGGCTCGTGCTCTATCAGAGGTTACAATGATGTCAAAGGCCCCGTTGCCGCTTCGGCAAAAGGCCCGTAACGCTACAAGTTGTCCAAGGTGAAATCAACATCGGGTGGCGTCGTCCCGGCGGCGGCGAGGCGGGCCAGGAGGCGGTCGGCCAAGGCGGTGACGGTGGCGGCCTCGGCAATGGCGGCGAGCGGCGTCATCGCCGCCCCGAGCTGGCCGCGAAAGAAGGTGCGCTGGCGCTTGGCGTAGCGGCGCACCTTGAGCACCGTGCGTCGCCGCGCCGTCTGCAGATCGGTTCGCCCGTCGAGCCAGGCGCCGAGCTCGGCCACGCCGTCTGCCTTGGCGAGCGGGGTCGGCCGTCGTCCGGGCCCCGCCCTGAACGCCCGCAGCTCCTCGAGCAGGCCCGCGGCCAGCATCGCGTCGAGCCGTGCTTCGATCCGCGGCTCGACGCAGGCGGCGGGCGGCAGGAGGGCGATGCCGGCCACCGGCTGCGGCAGTGCGACGCGCCGCTTCGGGTCACGCTGCCAGGCGGCGAGCGGGCGGCCGGTGGCGCGGACCACCTCGAGCCCACGGAGAACCCGCTGACGATCGCCGGGGGCGAGGCGCCGGGCGAGCTCGGGGTCGAGGCGGGCGAGGTCGGCATGGAGGGCCTCCGTCGGCTCGGTCGAGCGGCGGAGCTCAGCCCGCAGGTCGGCCGGGATATCGGGCAGCTGCGGCAGGCCTTCGATCAGGGCCTTGAAGTAGAAGCCGGTGCCGCCGGTGACGATCGCGAGCCGGCCGGCGGCTGCGACGGCGGCGAGCTCCGGGCCGATGCGCGCCAGCCAGGCCGCCGCCGAGCTGCTTTCATCGGCTTCGAGGATGCCGTAGAGGCGATGTTCGGCGCGCGCCAGGTCGGCCGGCCCGGGCCTGGCGGTGAGGATCGGCAGGTCGCGGTAGAGCTGGACCGAATCCGCGTTGAGGACGACGCCGCCGCTGCGCTCGGCCAGCGCCAGGGCGAGGGCCGACTTGCCGCTCGCCGTGCTGCCGCCTATCAGGACGGTGCCCCTGGGGTCTCGCATCCCGCTCCCCTACCCCAACCCGAGCGCCGGGTGCCGCATGGTCGCTTGCCTCGTTCTCCTGGCCGATCCCGGCCGCTCACCGTTGCCGGCAGCGCTGGTCGAGCGACTGGCGCGGCGGTTCGGTGGCCGAGCGCATTGGCTCGCCGCGGACGCGGCGGTCGAGATCATGCTCGATCCTTGGCCGCGGCGCGAGGCCGTCGCCGCCGAGCTCACCGGCCAGCCGCTCGATTGGGCGTTGATCCCGGCTGCCGGGCGGCGCAAGGCGGTGCTGGTCTCGGACATGGACAGCACGATCATCGGCATCGAATGCATCGACGAGCTCGCCGATCTTGTCGGCATCAAGGCCGAGGTGGCGGCGATCACCAGGCGCGCGATGAACGGCGAGCTCGATTTCCAGGCAGCACTCGAGGCCAGGGTGGCGCTGCTCGCAGGCCTGCCGGAGACGGCGATCGCCGAGATCTGTGCGAGCCGCCTCGCCCTCAATCCAGGCGCGCGGGCGCTGGTCCGGACGATGCGCCGGCACGGCGCGCTCACCCTTCTGGTCTCGGGCGGGTTCACCGCCTTTACCGCGCACGTCGCCGAACTCGCCGGCTTCGCACGGCACCAGGGCAACCGGCTCGAGGTCGCGGCCGGGCGGCTCACCGGCCGGGTCCTGCCGCCGGTGCTCGGCGCCGAGGCCAAACGCGCCGCCCTGCTGGCGGCCGCCGCCGAACGCGGCGGCAACCCCGGCGACTGCCTGGCGGTGGGTGACGGGGCCAACGACCGGGCGATGCTGGAGGCTGCGGGCCTCGCGGTGGCCTTCCGCCCGCACCCGGCATTGCGCCCGGCGGCCCACCTCGCGCTCGATCACGTCGGGCTCGAGGGAGCGCTCTACCTACAGGGCTACACGGCGGTCGAAATCAGCGACTGACCGCGTCCGGCCGCCGGCTCGCGGCGCGGTCGCGCCTCAGGTGGTCAGACTGAGGGCGACGAAGCGCAGGTCGCCGAGCCGGTCGATCAGCAGCAGCACGGCACTCCGCCCCTCGTTCTTCGCCTCGTTGACCTTGGCCAGCACCTCGGGGGGCGAGTTGACCTCGACCTGGCTGACCTCGACGATCAGGTCCCCGGGCCTGAGCGACTCGTTCTCGGCCGGGCTGTCCGGCTCGACATCGAGAATCACCACGCCGTGCGCCTCGTCCGGCAGGTCGAAGCGGCTGCGCAACTCGTCGTTGAGCGCGTCCACGGTGAGCCCGAGGCTCTCGATCTCGAGGGCCGAGCTTACCGATTCGGACGACGGCGCCTCGCCCATCTGGGCCAGCGTCGTCTCGTCGGGCAACTCGCCGAGCGTCGCCTGCACGGTACGCTCATCGCCACGCCGCCAGATCAGCACCTCGACCTCCCGGCCGACTTCGGTCTCGGCGACGATACGCGGCAGCGAGCGCATCCGGGTAATCTCCTGGCCGTTGAATTCCAGGATCACGTCGCCGGCCTCGATGCCGGCCGCCTCCGCCGGCCCGGTCGGGGTGACACTGGCGACGAGCGCGCCACGCGCCTCCTCGAGGCCAAGGCTCTCGGCGATCTCCTCGGTCACTGCCTGGATGCGCACGCCGAGCCAGCCGCGCGCCACCCGACCATCGGTTTTCAGACTGTCGATCACCCCCCTGGCGAGGTTGGACGGGATGGCGAAGCCGATGCCGACATTGCCGCCCGAGGGCGAGAAGATGGCGGTGTTCACGCCGAACACCTGCCCATCCAGGGTGAAGCTCGGGCCGCCCGAGTTGCCGCGATTGATGGCGGCGTCGACCTGGAAGAAATCGTCATAGGGACCGGCCCGGATATCACGGCCGCGCGCCGAGACGATGCCGGCGGTTACCGAGGTGCCGAGGCCGAACGGGTTGCCGATGGCGAGCATCCACTCGCCGACCCGCACCGCGTCGCTATCGGCCCACTCGACGAAGGGAAACGGCTCGTCACGCTCGATCTTCAACAGCGCCAGATCGGTCTGCGGGTCACGGCCGACCAGTTCGGCTGCGTAGTCGCTGCCGTCGACGAACTGCACGGTGATTTCGTCGGCCTCGGCAATAACATGGTTGTTGGTGACGACGAAGCCGCTCGGATCGATGACGAAGCCCGAGCCCAGGGAGGCACCCCGGCGCTGCCGCTGCGGCTGCTCCGGCTGGTCGCGCTCGAAGAAGTCGCGAAAGAACTCCTCGAACGGCGAGCCCGGGGGGAACTGCGGCAGCGGCACTTCCTCTGCTGCTGCCTGCTCGCGCGTGGTCGCGATGTTGACCACGGCGGGACCGACGCGCTCGACCAGATCGGCAAACCCCTCGAGCGGCACGGTCTGCGCCGCGGTCGGTGCCAACGCCGCCGGTGCCAGAGCGAGCAGCCCGGCCAAACCGAGCGCCGCGAGATGCGACAGCCATCGCACCCCGCCCCGGGTGCTCCGCTGATCCTCGGGCGACGCTGGCGCGCCGCAGCCGAAACGCTGTGTCATTCAAGGCTCCTAGGGCCACTCGTGCGAGGCGAGCGGCTGTTACGTTCGACAGAGCGGGCACCACGCTTCCAGCACCCGCACCATTAGGTCCACGGACTGCCGCCGCGTATCCATCCGCGCCCACGCGATGATGTAGGAAGGATAGCGAACAGCGCCAATAGTGTCAGCCGCGTATCAACCAAACGATGAAGACGCCCACGGCAGCGAACAGCAAGCCGCCGACGCGCAGCACGGCGGCATCCAACACCATGGCGCGGGCCGCGGCCTGCTTCATGCCGTTGGGGAAGAGCGCCCAGAGCACGCCTTCGAGCACCAGCACCAGGGCTGCCGCGGTCAGCAGATCCTGCATGGCCCACTCGGCAGCCCCGCGCCGGGGCGGTAATCGGCCGCCCGCCCGTCGCCGCTCGTCATCGGTCGAGGCACGCGATCTGCGGCTAGTCGGCCTGCACCTCCGGCTCGCCCTCGTCGGCCAGCGCCGCGACACCATCACTCGGCGCCAAGTCATCGAGCGCCTCGGCAATGCTCGGTGCGGAAACGCCGTCTGCCACCTGGGTCGCAATGTCACCCGCCGAATGGAAGAAGCGGAAGAAGTCGCTGTCGGGGGCGAGGACGAAGCTCGTCGCTTCGTCGGCGAGGGCATTGCGATAGGCCTGCATCGAGCGATAGAAGCCGAAGAAGGCTGGATCCTGGCCGAACGCGTCGGCGAAGGTGGCGATTGCGACCGCGTCGCCACGACCACGAATCTGCTGCGACTCGCGCTCCGCCTCGGCGATCAGCACGCGCCGCTCGCGGTCAGCCCGGGCGCGGATCCGCTGGGCGATCTCCTCACCCTGCGCCCGGAGTTCGCGCGCCTCACGCTCGCGTTCGGTCTGCATCCGCAAGAAGATCGCTTCCTGGTTCTCCTGCGGCAGGTCGGCGCGCTTGATCCGCACGTCGATGACCTCGACGCCGAACTGCTGAAGCGCCCGGTTGGCTTCCGAGGCAATCCGATCCATCAGCTGGGCCCGCTCATCGGAGAGGATGGTGAAGAGCGACACTTCACCGAGCACACTGCGCAAGGCGGAAAAGGTGATCGGCTCGAGCCGGCCGCGAAAAGCGACCTCGCTGCCAACCGACTGCCGGAAGCGCAATGGATCGACGATGCGGTAGCGGGCGAAGGCGTCCACCACCAGACGCCGCTGATCGCCGAGGACGAGCTCGACCGATCCCGCATCGTAGTCCAACACCCGCCGCTCGAAGAACTCGACCTGCTGGATGAAGGGCACCTTGATGTTGAGGCCCGGCTCGGTGATCACCCGGATCGGATTACCGAACTGCAGAACCAGCGCCTGCCGCGTTTGGTAGACGGTGAACAGCGCATTGGCGAGGAGGAAGACGGTAACCGCGACAACGACGCCGAGACCGATCAGGATACGTTGGTTCATTGGGTCGCTCCACCTTGTCTGGCGCCGAAGCCACGCTCCACCGGGGCCTGATCGCGGGTCGCTTCGGCTGCGGCATCACGCTCGCGGGCACGCCGCTCGAGGTCGGGCAGTGGGAGGTAGGGGATGACCCCGTTGCCGCCATTGCCGCCACTATTGCTGTCGATAATCACCTTGTTCGTGCCGCCAAGCACCTGCTCCATCGTCTCGAGATAGAGACGCTGGATGGTAACGTCCTTCGACGCAGCGTAGGCGGAGAGCACCTGCGTGAAGCGGTCACTTTCACCGCGCGCCCGGGCGACAACCTCCTGCTCGTAGGCCTGCGCCTCCTGCAACAGCCGCTCGGCCTCACCCCGGGCCCGGGGCAGGATGTCGTTGGCGAAGGCCTCGGCCTGGTTCTGCAACCGCTCGCGATCAGCCTGCGCCCGCTGCACGTCGCGGAAGGCGTCGATGACTTCCGGTGGCGGATCAGACTTCTGCAGCTGGACCTCCTCGATCGAGATGCCGGAGCCGTACTCGTTCATCAGGGTCTGCAGCTCTTCCCTCACCCGGTCCTCGATGGCGCGCCTGCCCTCAGTGGTAGCGTCGACGATCGGCGTCTGGCCGATCACTTCGCGCATCACGCTCTCTGCGGCCACTGTCACCGTGTTTTCTGGATCGCGAATATTGAAGAGGAAGTCGGCGGCATTGTTGATCCGCCAAAGAACGACGTAGTTGATGTCGATGATATTCTCGTCTCCGGTCAACATCAGTGCCTCTTCCGGCAACTGGCGCGAGCCGCCGGCCTGGGCACTGCGAAAGCCGATCTCGATCCGGTTGACGCGGGTCACCTGCGGCGTCAGCACCGATTCGATCGGCGCCGGGAGATGGTAGTTGAGGCCGGGTGTGGTCAAGCGGTCGAGAGCACCAAAGCGCAGCACCACGCCCTGCTCTTCTGGCAGCACCCGGTAGAAGCCGCTGGCGAGCCAGAGGCCGACCAGGACCAGGGCGACGATACCGATCGCCTTGTACGACAGGCCACCGCCGCCACCACCACCGCTGCCGCCAAACCAGCCCTTCAGCTTTTCCTGCGACTTGCGGATCAACTCCTCGAGGTCGGGGGGTTGCTGGCCGCCACCGCCACCCGTGGGGCGATTGCCCCAGGGGCCCTGGCCACCACCTCCCTGCCAACCACCGCCGCCTTGACTGTTCCAGGGCATGCTCGTGCCACCTCGCCATTCGTCAGGAGTTTGTTCGAAAACCGCTCGCGCGCTGTCGCGTGCCGCGGCCGAGTCGCTTTGCGTCGACTAGCGTTGACCCTATATCGTTCGCGGCAACCTAAGGATCAACCATGATCGAACCGACAGCCGACGCTATTCGCCAAGTTCTGACCGAGATTCGCCATCCCGATGATGGAAAAAATGTCATCGAACGTGGGATGGTCAGTGGTATCGTCGTGAAAGGTAAGAATGTCGGCTTTGCGCTCGAGGTGCCGGCGGCGGATGCGGGGCGACTCGAATCCTTGCGCCGAGCCTGCGAGGATGCGGTCAAGGCGATGCCGGGGGTCGCCTCCTGCACGGTCGTGCTCACCGCCGAGCGCGGCCCGCCGCCGACCCCGCAGGCGCGGCAGCCGGCGGCGGCGCCGACCCGCCCCGAGATCGCCGGCATCGCGCGGATCATCGCCGTGGCCTCGGGCAAGGGCGGCGTCGGCAAGTCGACCACGGCGATCAATCTCGCCTGCGGACTACGCGCCTCGGGGCTCAAGACGGGCATTCTCGACGCCGACATCTATGGGCCCTCGCTGCCGCGGATGGCCGGGCTCTCCGGCCGGCCGACCACGGCCGACGGCAAGAAGATGCAGCCGCTCGAAATCGCCGGGGTGAAGGTGATGTCGATGGGTTTCCTGGTCGAGGAGGAGACCCCGATGATCTGGCGCGGGCCGATGGTGCAGAGTGCGCTGACGCAAATGCTCAACGATGTGGACTGGGGCGAACTCGACGTGCTCGTGGTCGACATGCCGCCCGGCACCGGCGACGCGCAGTTGACCATGGCGCAGAAGGTGCCGCTGGCCGGTGCGGTGATCGTCTCGACCCCGCAGGACATCGCCCTGCTCGATGCCAGGAAGGCGATCAACATGTTTCGTCGGGTGGACGTGCCGATCCTCGGCATCGTCGAGAACATGAGCTATTTCTGCTGCCCGAACTGCGGCCATCGCGCGGAGATCTTTGCGCATGGCGGGGCCAAGGCCTGTGCGGCGACCTACAACGTCGATTTCCTGGCGGAGATCCCGCTCGACATGGCGATCCGTGAAACCTCGGACGGGGGCCGGCCGATCGTCGTCAGCCGCCCGGGAACAGCCCAAGCCGAAGCCTATATGGGCCTCGCCCGGACGGTGCGCGACAAGCTGAGCGGACCCTCGGCGGCCAAGCCGTTCCCGCGGATCGTCTACGCCTGAGCGGCACCGGCGCGCCGGCGGCTTGAGCCAAGACATCTTGGGGTTGTTCGAGAGCGGCTGTGGAAGCCTCGGCGGGCAGTGCCGGGGATGGCTGGTCAGCCGTGCGTCCGGTGCGACACGGTGGGCCAAAAAGCCTGCCGCCGGCTTGCTCCGGCACCGATCTTGATCCATCTTTGTTGCGTTGCAGCAAACGCAACGCCCAGATGGACCTGCGGCTCATGAGCGATCTCCGACCGACGGCGATGGTCGTCCGGCAACCCCTGTCACTTGGCCACTACCGCCGGCTCGACGCCAGCGATGCGCGGCGGCTGCGGGCGCATCTCCTGCGCCTCCACCCCGAAGATCGCCGCTCGCGCTTCATGGCGACCGCACCGCGCCAATTGGTCGACCGCTATGTAGGGGCAATCGATTGGCAAGCGGCCATCCTGGTCGGTTGCTTCATCGGCCGGTCGCTGCGCGGGGTGTGCGAACTCTACCCGATCAAGGGCTGTCGGGCGGAGATGGCGGTCAGCGTCGAGCGCCGCTTTCAGGGCCGCGGCATCGGCACCGGCCTGTTGTCGCGGACCTTCCTTATGGCCCGCAATCGCGGTTTGACCGAGTTCGAGTTCCGCTGCTTTGCCAACAACCAGCGGATGCGCAAGCTGGTCGAGAAGTTCGACAGCGAAACCTCGATCGAGGCGATGGAGGCCTGTGCTGTCGTCCACTCGCTGCCGCCGACCGCCGCCACCTATGTCAGCGAGATGGTCGAGCAGGCCTCTCTGTTCGGTGCCTCGGTGGTACGGTTCTGGCTGGACGGGGCCTATGGCGGCTGGCGCGGTCGCTGCTGGTCGACGCCCGAGCTCTTTCCCGTGAGCGGGGGGCGCAAGGCCTGAGCGGGGTCAGCTAGCGCCGCCGAAGGTTTCGACCGCCTCGACCCTGAGCTTGGCAACGGCAATCGCCCGTTCGAGGCGCTCGCGCTCCGCCTCACCAAGCTCCCTGGCATCGCTGAGATCGTCCTCGGCGTTGCGCAGCAGTTCCTTGGCCTCGCCGAGCGATAGCTCGTTCAGCGGCCTGGCTGCCTCGGCGAGAACGATGAGGCCCGCGGGATTGACCTCGGCGAAACCACCTTCGACGAAAATCCGCTCGCTGACGGCAGTGCCGTCATAGACCTCGATGACGCCGGGGCGGAGCAGCGAGAGCAGCGGGGCGTGGTTGGCCAAGACGCCGAAGTCACCCTCCTCACCAGGCACCACGACCATGTCCGCGGTCGTACTGGCCAGCACCCGCTCCGGCGAGACCAGTTCGAAGGCCACCCGTGCCGCGGTCGCGTCCTGCGCTGTCGTTGCCATGCTCTCCCCTCTCTGCCCTGCCCTCTCTGCCCTGCAGGTGGCGGCTCAGTCGTCCTCGGCGGCGAGCTTCTTCGCCTTGGCGACCGCCTCGTCGATGTTGCCGACCATGTAGAAGGCCGCCTCGGGCATGTGGTCGTACTCGCCGGCCACGATCCCCTTGAAGCCCTTGATGGTGTCCTCGACCGACACCAGCTTGCCGGGGCTGCCGGTGAACACTTCGGCGACGAAGAAGGGTTGGCTCAGGAAGCGCTGGATCTTCCTGGCCCGCGCCACCACCAGCTTGTCCTCCTCGGAGAGCTCGTCCATGCCGAGGATGGCGATGATGTCCTGCAGCGCCTTGTAGCGCTGCAGCGTCTCTTGGACCGAGCGGGCGACCTGGTAGTGCTCCTCGCCGACGACCGCGGGTTCGAGGATGCGCGAGGTGGAATCGAGCGGGTCGACGGCGGGGTAGATGCCGAGCTCGGCGATCGACCGGCTGAGCACCGTCGTCGCGTCGAGGTGCGAGAAGGCGGTTGCCGGCGCCGGGTCGGTCAAATCGTCGGCGGGCACGTAAATGGCCTGCACCGAGGTGATCGAGCCCTTGTTGGTCGAGGTGATCCGCTCCTGCAGGGTTCCCATGTCGGTGCCGAGCGTCGGCTGGTAGCCCACGGCCGAGGGCATGCGGCCGAGCAGCGCCGACACTTCCGAGCCCGCCTGGGTGAAGCGGAAGATGTTGTCGACGAAGAACAGCACGTCCTGGCCTTCCTGGTCACGGAAATACTCGGCCTGGGTCAGCCCGGTCAGCGCCACGCGGGCGCGCGCCCCGGGCGGCTCGTTCATCTGGCCATAGACCAGCGCCACCTTGGACTTCGAGCGGTCATTCTCGTCGATGACGCCGGAATCGACCATCTCGTGGTAGAGGTCGTTGCCCTCGCGGGTGCGCTCGCCGACCCCGGCGAAGACCGAGACGCCGCCATGCGCCTTGGCGATGTTGTTGATCAGCTCCATGATCAACACGGTTTTGCCGACGCCGGCACCACCGAACAGGCCGATCTTGCCGCCCTTCGGGTAGGGGGTTAGCAGGTCGACCACCTTGATGCCGGTGGCCAGCACCTCGGCCTCGGTCGACTGGTTCACGAAGGCCGGTGCCGGGGCGTGGATCGGGGCGGTGAGCTTGATGTCGAGGTCGCCGGCCTCGTCGACCGGCTCGCCGATGACGTTGAGGATGCGGCCCAGGGTCTCACGGCCGACCGGGACGGAGATGGCGGCCCCGGTGTTGATCACCTCCTGGCCGCGGGTGAGGCCGTCGGTGCCGTCCATCGCCACGGTGCGAACGGTCGATTCGCCCAGATGCTGCGCCACCTCGAGAACCAGGGTCTTGCCGGCGTTCGGGGTATGGAGCGCGTTCAGGATCGGCGGCAGGGCGCCGTCGAACTGAACGTCGACGACCGCCCCGGTGACCCGGGTGACGTGCCCCTTGGCGATGTTTTCCTTGGCTAAGGCCTCGTTCATGTCGCAGCTCCAAGTCAGCGGCGTGCGGCTGGCGGTCGGGCTAGACCGCCTCGGCACCCGAGATGATCTCGATGAGTTCCTTGGTAATCTGTGCCTGGCGCTGGCGGTTGTACTGCAGCGTCAGCTTCTTGATCATTTCCCCGGCATTGCGGGTGGCGTTGTCCATCGCCGCCATGCGAGCTCCCTGCTCGGAGGCGGCGTTCTCGACCAGCGCCCTGAAGATCTGCACGGCGAGGTTGCGCGGCAACAACTCGCCGAGGATCTCGCCTTCGTCCGGCTCGAACGCGTAGATCGCGGCCGGGCCGTCGTCCGGCTCGTCGACGTCTGGCCGCTCGGGCGGCTGCACCGGCACCAGCTGCTGCAGGGTCATGATCTGGGTCACGACCGACTTGAACCTGTTGAAGCAGATGGTGCAGACGTCGAACTCGCCGGCCGCGTAAAGATCGAGGATCTTCTCTGCCACCATCCGGGCGTCGGCGAATTCCATCCGGTTCTTGCCGGCGACGCCGTCGACGAACTCGATGATCAGCTTGCCGTACTCGCGGCGCAGGATGTCGCGCCCCTTGCGGCCGATGCAGATGATCTTGACCGACTTGCCCTCGTTCTGCAGGTCGGCGATCTTCCGCCGGGCGCCGCGCACGATCGAGCTGTTGAAGCCGCCGCAGAGGCCGCGATCGGAGGTGGCGACGACGATCAGGTGGGTCTCCTCCTGGCCGGTGCCGGCGAGCAGCGCGGGGGCGCCCGGCAGGTCGCGCACCGCCGCGGCGAGGTTGCCCAGCATGGCGGCCATGCGCTCGGCGAACGGCCGCGACGCCTCGGCCTGCTCCTGCGCCCGCTTGAGCTTGGAGGCGGCCACCAGCTTCATCGCGCTGGTGATCTTCCGCGTCTGCTGGACGCTGGAGATCCGCCCCTTGAGATCCTTGAGACTGGCCATGGGTGCTGCCGCCCGGCGTCAGGCGAAGGCGTTGGTGAAGCTGTTGACCAGCTCGCGCAGCTGTTTTTCGGTGTCCTCCTTGAGGTCACCCGTCTCGCGCACCGACGCCATGATCGCCTGGCCCTTGTCGGCGAGCTCGTGCTTGAGCTCTTCCTCGTAGCGGCCGACCTTGGCGACCGGGATACCGTCGAGGTAGCCGTTCACCCCGGCATAGATGACGCAGACCTGCTCCTCCATGGTCATCGGCTTGCGCTCGCCCTGCTTCAACAGCTCGGTCAGCCTGGCACCACGGGCGAGGAGGCGCTGCGTCGACGCATCGAGGTCAGAGGCGAACTGGGCGAAGGCGGCCATTTCGCGGTACTGCGCGAGCTCGAGCTTGATTCGCCCGGCGACCTTCTTCATCGCCTTGGTCTGGGCCGCCGAGCCGACCCGGCTGACCGAGAGGCCGACATTGACGGCCGGACGGATGCCCTGGAAGAAGAGGTCGGTTTCGAGGAAGATCTGGCCATCGGTGATCGAGATGACGTTGGTGGGGATGAAGGCGGAGACGTCGTTGGCCTGGGTCTCGACGATCGGCAGGGCCGTCAGCGAGCCCTTGCCGTTGGCGTCGTTGAGCTTGGCCGCCCGCTCGAGCAGGCGCGAATGGAGATAGAAGACGTCGCCCGGGAAAGCCTCGCGGCCGGGTGGCCGGCGCAGCAGCAGCGACATCTGCCGATAGGCGGTCGCCTGCTTGGTCAGGTCGTCGTAGACGACGAGCGCGTGCATGCCGTTGTCGCGAAAATACTCGCCCATCGTACAGGCGGTGTAGGGCGCCAGATACTGCATCGGCGCCGGGTCGGACGCCGTCGCGGCGACGATGATCGAATACTCCAGCGCACCACTTTCCTGGAGGATCTTGACCAGCTTGGCGACCGACGAGCGCTTCTGACCGACGGCGACGTAGATGCAGAAGAGCTTGCCGGTGTCGTCCGCGGCGGCATCGTTGTAGGGCTTCTGGTTGATGAAGGTGTCGATGGCGATCGCGGTCTTGCCGGTCTGCCGGTCGCCGATGATCAGCTCGCGCTGGCCACGACCGATCGGGATCAGCGCGTCGATCGCCTTCAAGCCGGTCTGCATCGGCTCGTGCACCGACTTTCTCGGCATGATGCCCGGCGCCTTGACGTCGACGACGCGGCGCTCGGCGGCCTCGATCGCCCCCTTGCCGTCGATCGGGTTGCCGAGCGCGTCGACCACCCGGCCGAGCAGGCCCTTGCCGACCGGCGCATCGACGATCGACTTGGTCCGCTTGACGGTCGTGCCTTCGCCGATCGCCCGGTCGTCGCCGAAGATCACGATGCCGACATTGTCTTCCTCGAGATTGAGGGCCATGCCGCGCGTGCCATCCTCGAACTCGACCATCTCGCCGGCCTCGACCTGATCGAGACCATAGGCGCGGGCGATGCCGTCCCCCACCGAGAGGACGCGACCGACCTCGGCGATCTCGGCCTCGGTGCCGAAGTTGGCGATCTGATCCTTGAGGATCGACGAAATCTCGGCGGCACGAATGTCCATCAACCAATCCCTCTTCGTTAAGCCGAGCCCTGAGCGGCGACGCCGCGGGCGTTGCCCTTCAGGGTCTGCTCGAGCTGCTGCAGCTTGGTGCGGAGCGAGGCGTCGAGCATGCGCGAGCCGACGCGCACCACGACCCCGCCCAACAGCGCCGGATCGACGCGGGTCTCGACGGTGACCGCCTGGCCGAGAAAGCCGGCGATCGATTTCTTCAGCGTCTCGAGCTGGACAGCGTCGAGGGGCACGGCGGAGACCACCTCGGCCTCGATCTCGCCCTTGTGCGCCGACAGCATGGCGGCGTACGCCTTGGCGATGCCGGGCAAGGCGAACAGCCTGCGGTGCTCGGCGAGGATGCCGAGAAAACGGCTGGTCAACGGGTCGGCGCCGGCCTTCTTGACGATGGCGAGGATCGCCTTGCCCTGATCGGCGCGGCTGATCACCGGGCTCTCGACGAGCCGCTTGAGGTCGGCACTCTGCCGCATCATGCCGACGAGCCCGGCGAGGTCCTGGCCGACCTGGTCGAGCTTCTTGCCGTCCTTGGCGAGCTCGAACACGGCCGTGGCGTAGCGCTGAGCCAAGCCCGTCGCTGTGGCGGATGTCGCGGGCACTTCGGTTTCCCCGGCTAATCGCAAAAGCCGCTTCAGCCCCGAGGCCGCACGGCGCTGACGCGTTCAGGCATGCCCTCGACCGCGGCCACCACGCGGCGCACCGCGGCTTCGGAAACCGGACGCACGGCAGGACTGCCTGACGAAGGCGGTTGGCGATTAACACAAGCATCGGGCATCGGCAAGCGCACCACTCGCCCGTCCGGCACGCCATGCCGTCGCAGGCCGAGCACCCGCCCCGGGGCGGCGAAGTGGGCTGCGGTTTGCAGCGTGCCCCGGCCGTCACCACCTATGCAGGCAGTGCGTGCAAAGCCGTTGTCGTGGAGGTGCCGCAATGACCCAGATCACCATTCGAAGGCTCGATCCGGCCGTCATCGAAGGGTTGAAGAACCGGGCGACCACCGCCGGACACTCGATGGAGCAGGAGGCGCGCCAGATCCTCGAGGAGGCGGTCCTGCCGCAGCGGGCCGGCGTCATCGCGCTGTTGCGCAAGGCCATGGCCGGCCGGGCGCCGGCCACGGGCGACAGCTTTTCGGACAGCGCGCTCCTGGTCCGGCGGAGCCGTGACGGCCGATGGGCGGACCGGTGATGCAGAGCCTGGTCATCGATCCCTCGGTGGCTCTCAAGTGTCTGTTGCCCGAGGCCGACAGCGAGCGCGCGCTCGAGGCGATCGACATGGCCACGCTGCAGGCGCCGGAATGGCTGGCGGCGGAGTGCGCCGAGGTGCTCGTGCAGCGGCTGCGACTGGGCGAGCTCGACCGCGAGGCGGCAGCCGCTGCACTCGCCGATCTCGAGCTTTTGCCGATCAGCTATGTCGGCGATCGGCAGCTGGTGCCCGCGGCCTTCGACATCGCCGCCAAGGTCGCCCGTCCGATGCCGGACTGCCTCTATCTGGCGCTGGCGGTCGAGCGCAATCTGCAGCTGCTGACCGCCGACCGCACCCTCTTGAAGGTGCTCGAGGATCACCCGCAGCTCTTCGTCCGGATCGATCTGCTCGACGAACTCGGGGGTTAGCAGATGGCTAGGGTGCCAGAGCGTGTTCGGCCATGGCCCGGCTGAATGTCGCCGGCAGCGGGGCGTCGACCGCGATCGGCGGGCGGCTCGGGTAGAGCGGCAGGACCAGCGCCTTGGCATGCAGCAGGAGGGGCAGGTCGCGCGGCCCAGCACCGTAGACGGCATCGCCCTTGATCGGGTGGCCGAGGCTGGCGAGGTGGACGCGCAATTGGTGGGTGCGGCCGGTCCGCGGCCGGCATTCGACGAGCGTCGCATCGGCACCGCGGGCCAGCACCAGAAAGTCGGTGACCGCGCGCTGCCCCTCGCCCTCGGGTCCGGCCTCCATCCACCAGCCGCGCGCCTGGCTCGAGCGCTTGCGCAGCGGCAGGTCGATGCGCCCCGCATCGTCGACCAGCCGGCCATCGACGATCGCCCGGTAGACCTTTTCCACCTGGCCGCTCGCGAACAACCGCCCGAGCCGGCGGAGCGCCTTCTTGTGGCGGCCGAGCACCAGGCAGCCCGAGGTGTCGCGGTCGAGCCGATGGGCCAGGTGGGGCGGGTTCGGCAGGCCGAAGCGCAGGGCGTCGACGTAGTCCTCGAGGTTGGGCCCGCCCTTTGGCCCGGCATGCACCGGCAGGCCCGCGGGCTTGTCGATCACCAGGATGAGGCCGTCGCGGTAGAGCAGGCGGTCGAGGAGGAAATCTGGCGGCTGGGCTGGCATGGCCGCAGTTCTAGGTGGTGGTTGTGCGAAAGGCGAGCCCGGGCCACGATGTTCCGAGTTTCGAGGAGCCTCGTTCGGCGATGATCCCGCCTGCCGCCCAGACCGCCACCCAGACCGCCGCCGAGACTGCTGCCGTTGCGGCGCCCGCGCCGTGCCACGCTGTGCGCGGCCGGCTCGTCTGGTTCGCCGACGACCCGGCGACGGCCGGTGCCGAGGCGGTTCGCGACATCGAGGACGGGGTGGTGATCATCGAGGGGCCGCTGATCCGGGCGGTGGGCCCGGCGACCGAGCTGCTGCGCCCGGGTCTGGAGGTGGCGCACTACCCGGACGGGCTGGTCATGCCGGGGCTGATCGACACCCACATCCACTACGCGCAGACCCAGGTAATCGGCTCCTATGGCGCGCAGCTGCTCGACTGGCTCGAGCGCTACACCTTTCCGGCCGAGCGCCGCTTCGCCGATCCCGCGCATTGCGCCGCCATCGCCCGGTTTTTCGTGGCCGAGCTGTTCAGGAACGGCACCACCACGGCCGTGGTCTATCCGACCGTGCACAGCCATTCCGTCGATGCGATCTGCGGCGCTGCCGAGGCGCAGGGCATGCGGCTCGTGGCCGGCAAGGTGCTGATGGACGAGGGGCCGGACGGGCTCAGGGATACGGCCGAGAGCGGCTACCGCGACAGCCGGACACTGATCGAGCGCTGGCACGGCAGGGGCCGGATCGGCTACGCGATCACGCCGCGCTTCGCCGTGACCTCGAGCCAGGCCCAGCTGGAAGCGGCGGGCGCGCTGCTCGCCGAGCATCCGGATTGCTGGCTGCAGACGCACCTGTCGGAGAACCCGGCCGAGATCCGCAGCGTTGCCGCGCGGTTTCCTGCCGCCATCGACTATCTCGACGTCTACGACCGGGCGGGGCTGTTGGGCCGGCGTTCTCTCTTCGGCCATTGCCTTCACCTCTCGGCCCGCGAGCGGGCGCGGTTGAGCGAGACCGGCTCGGTCGCCGTGTTCTGCCCGACCTCCAACCTGTTCATCGGCTCGGGGCTGTTCGATCTTGCGGCGCTGCGCGACCCTCTGGCGCCGGTGCGGGTGGCGCTGGCCACCGATGTCGGCGGCGGCACCTCCTACTCGCTGCTGCGGACCGCCACCGAGGGCTACAAGGTGCTGCAGCTCCTGGGTCAGAGCTGGCCGGCGCTCGACGCGTTCCACGCGATGACGCTGGGTAATGCGCGGGCCTTGGGGCTGGAGGCCGAGATCGGCACGCTCGCCCCCGGCAGCCATGCCGATCTCGTAGTGCTCGAGCCCGCCGCCATCCCGGCCCTGGCGCACCGCCTCGAGGCGCTGGCCGACCCGACGCTCGACGCGCGCCTGTTCGCGCTCATGACCATGGGCGACGACCGGGCGGTGGCCGCGACCTACGTCGCCGGGCGGCGGTTGCATCGGCGAAACGAATGACGGCTAGGGGCGGCCTGCAGACGGCGTCGCCGCCTCGGTCGCGGCCAGCACGCCGAGCAGCAGCAGCAGCACGGTCGCGTGGTAGACGCTGTTGAAATAGTTCTGCACCAGGCATTGGGTGACGAGGTCGGCGGCGATCGCCAGCAGGAGCACGCGCTCGACCGGATCGTCGGTGGCCCGGGCCCGGCGGGCGGCGCGGCGCAGCGCCTCGGCGATCAGCACGACGACCAGGGTGAGGCCGAGCACGCCGCCCTCGACATAGAAGCGGACCAGTTCGTTGTGCGGCCATTCGAGGAGATGGCCGCCGGCGATCGCGGGCCGGCCTTCGGCGAGCAGGTTGCGCACCGCGCCGAGGCCGAGGCCCAAGGGCTCGGCTGCCGCCATGCCGAGCCAGTGGCCGAGCGCGGGGCCGCGGCCGGACGAGTAGCCGACCTCGCCGAGGGCCACGAGCCGCGTCCAGATGGTATCGCTCGTTGCCACCGAGAGCAGCAGGAAGCCGCCGATGGCGACGAGGCCCATGCCGATCACCCGCGGCCGGGCGAGATCGGCGGCCCTGCCGGTGGCCGCCCAAAGGCCGACGAACAGGCACAAGGTGAGCACGGTGCTGCGCGTGCCGGTCAGCATCACCATCCAGGCCGCAGCGGCGAGCGTCAGGGCGAGCGCGAGCCGGGTCGCCAGCCCCGCCGGCCGCGCCAGGGCGGCGGCAGCGACGAGCATGACGAGGGTGCAGAGGCTGGCATGCAGAACGACCGAGCCCGTCACATCCACGCGCACCTCGCTCGCGACATTGCGGAGCGTGGCGGTCGATGGCACGGCCAAGGCGAGGCCTGCGGTGGCCAGCACGTAGAGCATGCCGGCGCGGCAGGCGAAGCGCGCGAGGTCGAGATCGCCGATCGCCGCCCGCAGGTTGGGGGCGATGAACAGGGCCAGGATCGGCAGCGCGATCTTGTAGTCGAGCGGCGAGGCGAGGCTGCCGAAGGGCGTGAACTGGGCGGCCAGGGCCAAGACCGTCAACAGCCAGGCGGCGAGCAGCGGGGCCGCCCGATCGCGGCTGCCGAAGCCTGGCCGGATCAGCATCGAGCCCAAGCTCAGCGCGGCGAGCACGCCGGCGAACAGGACCATCCGCAGATCCTCGATGCCGAGCGCCGCCACGGTCGTTGCCGAGAAGGCCAAAGCGGCCATGGCCAAGGCGAGGAGAGCGCGCATCAGGCCGCTGGAAAACCCGCTGCGCGCACCGTATTCCACACTACACCTCGAAGCAAAACTCTACTATAGATTGATAATCTAGCGCGTCGAGGTCCGCTCATGCAACCCAAAGCCAAGCTCTACCGCTACCGCGCGGATTCCGCGGCAACCCTGTTCGAGAGCCGCAGCTGCCTCTTCATCCTGGCCGTGAACTGGCTGATGCAAGGGGTTCGTGGCATGGACCCCAAGGAGCTGAGCTTCCGGCTGCTGCTGGAGGCCGGCCTGACCGGGCTCGTCGCCTGGCTGATCGCGCTGTCGACCGCCATGGCCCCGCTCACCGCGCTCGCCCTGGGGCTGCTGATCGCCCACAGCTTCAACTTCCTGGTGAACGGTCAGTTCTGGGTCTGCCTGCGCTACTGCCCGATCTACCGGCGCAGCTCGAGCAGCCTCGGCCGCGAGCTGCGGACCCTGCTCGACAGCGTGGCCGGACGGCCGTGGCTCGTCGAGGCCGTCCTTCTCGGCTCGACCGTGACCCGGGTCGACGCCCCCGGGCCGCGCGCCGATGTCGATCTCCGGGTGATCTTCCCGCCCGGCCTCGGCGGCTGGCTGGCGACCAACCTGCTGCTGCTCGAACTCAGGGCGCGGGCGTTCTGGCGCGGCCTGCCCCTCGACCTCTACGCCTACGAGCATCCGGCGAGCCTGCGCCGCCTCGATCAAGGCGAGCCGCTGGGCATCGTGCTCGACCGGCAGGCACGGCTGCGCCGCGGCTTCGCCAACCGGGCCGTGGTCTGGCTGCGATGACCGCCGTCTCGTGGCACGAGCCGCGGCGCACCTGCCTCGCCTTCTCGCCGGGCGGGCACTGGGCCGAGCTCGAGCGGGCACTGGCCGGGATCAGCTTCGCCGACGTCTTCCACGTCACCTTCGATGATGGGCGAGCGCCGCCCGCGGGCGACGACGGGCGGACGCCACCAGCGGGTCCCCGCCGCTACCATCTCTGCCACCCGCGCCGCGCGGTCTGGCGCACCGTTCTCAACGCTTGGCAAAGCCTCGTCGTCCTGTGCCGCGAGCGACCGGCGCTGCTGATCTCCACGGGCGCCGACGTGGCGGTGCCGATCCTCCTCTTGGCCAAGCTGTTCGGCGCCACCGTCGTCTTCATCGAGACCGCTGGCAGTGCCGAGCCGACCCTGGCCGGACGGCTGGTCTACCCGGTGGCCGATCTGTTCATCGTCCAGTGGCCCGAGCGGCTGGCGCAGTTCCCCGGGGCCGTGCTGGCGGAGGGGTTGCTGTTGTGATCTTCGTCGGGGTCGGTACCTTCGTTCACGGCTTCGATGCGCTGGTCGAGGCGGCCGACGCGGCAGCCGCCGGGCTCGGCGTCTCCGGCTTCGCCCAGATCGGCCACTCGCGCGTCGTGCCGCAGCATTTGCCCTCCGCCCGCTTCCTGACGCCGGAAGCACTGGCCGAGCGGCTGGCGGCGAGCCGGGTCGCCGTCTGCCATGCCGGGATGGGGCTGATCGGTGATGCGCTCCGCGCCGGCTGCCGGCTGGTTCTGGTGCCACGCCAGGGGGCCACGACGCGGGCGCATCCGGCCAACGACCAGCGCGGTTTCGCCCGGCTCCTGGCGCGCCGGCTGCCGCTGCGCCTGTGCCTCGACCTCGAGGAGCTGCCGGCACTCATCGCTGCCGCCCTGGCCGAGACCGGGCCGCCGCCAAGCCCGCCGGGCTCCAGCGTGCCGCTGATCCTCGCCCGATTTCTGGCGACCGGCAGCGTGGCTCAGTCGCGTCCGGCGGCGTCGTCGTAGCCGCGCCGACGGCTATAGAAGGCGAGGCTCATCAGGCCGACCCAGAGCAGAATGGTGAGCCCGACGCCGAGGCCGAGCGCCAGGTAGCCGTGCAGCCCGATCGCGACATCGTCGAGCGCGCGCCAGCTGACATAGGCGATGCCGGCGGCAAGCCCGAGCAGGACGAGCAGAACCAGGATGACGACGAGCGTGCCGCGCAACGAAGGGTCTCCCGAGGCGAAGGGCCGACTATCGACAAAAACGCCCGGCCGGACGACAAACGCGGCATGACCGACAGAGCCACCGCCATCCTCGACCTGGGTCGGACGACCGCCAAGGAGGTCATCCGCGACGTCTTGACGCAAGCTGGGGCGCCGACCGAACGGCCGCTCGCCGGCCGCCGCATCCTCGACATCGGCACCGGCAACGGCGCCCTGGTCCGCTGGCTGCTGCGCGAGGGCGCCGCGGCGTTCGGCGTCGAGCCCCATGCCGGCTTGCTGCAGGCTGCGGTCACCGACCAGGCCCGCCCGGCACCGCCCGGCCGCTGGCTCGCGGCCACCGCCGAACGCCTGGCCTTGCGCCCGGCCAGCGTCGATGTCGCACTGTTCTTCAACAGCCTGCACCACATCGCACCCGGTCGGCAAGTCGCGGCCCTGGCCGAGGCGGGGCGGGTCCTCCTGCCGTCCGGCGAGGTCCTGGTGATCGAGCCGGTGGCGGCCGGCAGCTTCTTCGAGCTCCTGGCTCCGCTCGACGACGAGACGATGGTCCGCGCGGCCGCCCAGGCAGCCCTCGCCGCAGTTCGCGGGCGCCTGTTCGCGAGCGTCGCCGAGGCGCGGTTCACGACGACCATCGTGCATCGCGATCCCGAAGCCGTGGTCGCCGGCTTCATCCGTGCCGATCCGGCGCGCGCGACCGCGGCCGAACGGGTCATGCCATTGATCAGACAGCGGTTTTTTGGCCTCGGTGAAGCCGAGCCCGGCGGCGGCCGATGCTTCGTTCAGCCGATGACGCTGCATCGGCTACGCCGGCCGCACCGCTGAAAGCGATTAAAGATTGATTGATATCAACCATTGCGCGATATGATGGCGTGCGGCCTTAAGTCGGTGGTAAGCTTTTCGTGCGACAAGGCGGGCCGTGAGCCGGTGCGATGGGCGTCCGGCGGGCCGTGCAGCGGCCGAGGAAGAGCGGCAGAGACGTCTTGCAGCTATACCTGGATCGCACCGACGACACCGCGTGGTCGAGCCCGTCGCGCCAGGGCGACTGGCTGGCACCGAGCCTGATCACCGGCTCGCTGCGGCTGATCGACGTGCTGGTCGTGCTGCTGAGCGGGATCGTCGCCTATTACGGCCGCTTCGGCTGGCTCGGCATCGACACCTTCAAGATCTACAGCCTGGCCACCGGCTGCCTCGTCGCCGTCAACGCCTTTCACCTCGCCGGCCTCTACCAGTTCCAGTACCTCACCGATCTCGCCGAGCAGGCGCGGCGCCTGCTCGTCAGCTGGCCCTTGGTGGTCGGCAGCCTGGTGATGCTCGGCTTCGCCGCCGGCCTCTTGGACGAGGTGTCGCGCGGCTGGGTGGCGTTGTGGCTGCTGTTCGGCTTTTGCGGGCTCTTGGCCGTGCGCGCGGCGACCCGCCTGCAGATCCTGCGCTGGCATCGGGCCGGCCGGCTGACGATGAACATCGCCGTGATCGGCGCCGGCGAGCACGGTCGCCGCTTCATCGAACACCTCCGCCGGCAGGAGCGCCACGTCAACGTCATCGGCCTGTTCGACGATCGGCGCGACCGGATCCCGGACTTCATCGCCGGCTTCCCGGTGCTCGGCACCGTCGACGACCTGCTGCTGTTCGCCCGGCGGCACCGCATCGACCAGGTCGTGGTGGCGCTGCCGTGGGGTGCCGAGGAGCGGCTGTTGGACTGGCTCAAGAAGCTCAAGACCCTGCCCGCGGACATCCGGCTCTGCCCCGACGTGATCGGCTTCCACCTGCCGCATCGGGGCGTCTCGCACATCGCCGGCGTGCCGCTGCTCAACGTCTTCGAGAAGCCGATCGCCGGCTGGGATCACGTCGTCAAGACGCTCGAGGACCGCGTTCTCGCGAGCTTGATCCTGCTCCTGATCGCACCGTTGATGCTGATGATCGCCGCCGCCATCAAGCTGACCTCGCCCGGCCCGGTGCTGTTCAAGCAGCAGCGCTACGGCTTCAACAACGAGATCATCGAGGTTTTCAAGTTCCGCTCGATGCATGTCGACCGCTGCAGCGCCGACCAGGGCCCGGTGGCGCAGGCGACCCGCGACGACGACCGGATCACCCCGCTCGGCCGCGTGCTGCGGCGCAGCAGCCTCGACGAACTGCCGCAATTCATCAACGTGGTCAGGGGCGAGATGTCGATCGTCGGGCCGCGGCCGCACGCCGTGGCCCACAACGAGCAGTACGCCAAGCTGATCGACGAGTATCTGGCCCGCCACAAGGTCAAGCCCGGCATCACCGGCTGGGCCCAGGTCAACGGCCTGCGCGGCGAGACCGACACGCTCGACAAGATGGAGCGGCGGGTCCAGTACGACCTGCACTATATCGAGAACTGGTCGCTCGCCCTCGACCTGCGGATCATCCTGATGACCCTCCTGGTCGGCTTCCGTCATCCCAACGCTTATTGAGAGCCGGGGAACGCCGATCGAGAGCCGGCCAACGCCTGTTGCGGGTCGATCAGTCGCAGCGATCGCGTGCCGGCGGGCGGTGAGGGCGAGCACGAAGCGGCGCAACCCGTCAGCAACGACGCCTCGACGGGCCGCGAGCCACGGTCGGACGGCTGAGCCCAGGGCCCGCGGCAAAACCCGATCCGACCACGCCGCCTCGGCCCTGGATGGGTGCCGTGCCTGGCTGCCTTGGACGGGTGCAGTGGCCGATTGCCGGCGGCCGGCCGCAGCGGGTCGACCCGCCCCGCCGGCGGCGCCAGGGACCCGCCAGCGGACGCCGACAGCCGGCCAGTGTCGTCGCCGGACGGCGCCTGCTGGCCGGTTGGGCCGCGAGCCAGGCGCCACGGTTGCCCCCGGGCCGCGCCACGCCAGCTGCCGATGCCGGCCAGCGGTCGCCGCGGCCTCGCCGTTGCCGCTGCGTGGCCGCTCGAGGCGCGTCCGCAGACCGCGATCGTTTCTGGCACGGCGGGGGTGGAGCGGCTAGGCTTTCAGTTTCATCAAGTCTGGCAGCACGGTGCGGTGGCGCGTCGTCGGCCTCGGCTGCGCATTCGGGCGGCGTCGATCGCCCCGATGCGCATTGTCGCCCCGATGCGCATTGTCGTCCCGATGCGCATTGTCGTCCCGATGCGCATTGTCGTCCCGATGCGCATTGTCGCCCCGATGCGCATTGTCGTCCCGATGCGCATTGTCGCAAGGCGGGGCGGCGGTCGCCCGACATCGTTTACGCTG
>CAZNWE010000044.1:0-15623 GCA_964576715.1 uncultured Geminicoccaceae bacterium
CAACGAGATCGTCCACCACATGGACTGGCTGCCGACCTTCCTCGCCGCCGCCGGCAACGAGACGGTCAAGGAGGACCTCCTCGAGGGCGTGACGGTCGAAGAGATGGCGGGCCGCGAATACCGCGTCCATCTCGACGGCTACAACATCCTGCCGCTCCTGACCGGCGAGACCGAGGAGAGCCCGCGCAAGGAGATCTTCTACTTCACCGACGACGGCGACCTCTCGGCGCTGCGCTACGCCGATTGGAAGTTGATGTTCCTCGAGCAGAAGGAGTGGGGAACCCTACGCGCCTGGATGGAGCCGTTCACCGAGCTGCGCATCCCGCTGATCCTCAACCTCAGGCGCGATCCCTACGAGCGGTCCTACCGGACCTCCAACACCTACTACGACTGGCTGCTCGACCACGCCTTCATGCTGATCCCGGCCCAGCAATATGTCGGCCGGTTCCTCGAGACCTTCCAAGAGTACCCGCCGCGCCAGGAGGCGGCGAGCTTCTCGCTCGACCAGGTGATAGAAAAGCTGTCGCAGCCGGGCGGGACCCGGTAGCGACCCGTCCCTTGGAGGGAGCGGCCTCGCGAGGCCGCTCCCATTCCTTGTTCGATCGAGAGAAGCGCCATGCGCAGCCTTCGACTGCTGGGCCTCGCCGTCGTCGCGGCCGCTCTGCCGCTCGCCGCCCTCGCCGACCCGCTGCCGTCCTGGAACGACACGGCGACGAAGGCCAGGATCATCGCCTTCGTCGACGCCGTCACCGACCCGGATGCCGAGAGCTTCGTGCCCGAGGCCGACCGGATCGCCGTCTTCGACAATGACGGCACGCTCTGGGCCGAGCAGCCGCTCTACTTCCAGGTCCTCTATGCCATCGATGTGCTGCGCGAGAAGGCGGCCGTCGACCCGTCGATCCTGACCTCCGATGTCCTCATCGCCGCCGCCGAGGGCGACATGGCGGGGATGATGGCGAACGGCGTCGAGGGGCTCGTCGAGATCATCGACGTTTCGCATGCCGACATTACGGTCGAGGACTTCCAGGCCGACGCCTACGCGTGGCTGACCACCGCGACCCATCCGACTAGCGGCCTGACCTATGCCGCCATGCTCTACCAGCCGATGCTCGAGCTGCTCCGCTACCTGCGTGATGAAGACTTCACGACCTACATCGTCTCGGGCGGCGGCATCGACTTCGTCCGCGCCATTGCCGAGGAGGCCTACGGCATCCCCCCCGCGCAGGTGGTCGGCAGCCAGGGCAACACCAGCTACGCGGTCATCGACGGCACGCCGACGCTGATGAAAGACGGCGGTGTCAGCTTCGTCGACGACAAGGATGGCAAGCCCGTCGGCATCATCCGCCACATCGGCCAGCGGCCGATCCTCGCCGGCGGTAACTCGGACGGTGATTTCGAGATGCTGGAGTGGAGCACGGCCGGCGAGGGGCCCCGCCTCGGCCTGCTCGTCCACCACGACGACGCCGAGCGCGAATTCGCTTACGACCGCGACAGCCATATCGGCAAGCTCGACCGCGGCCTCGACGAGGCCGCGGCCCGTGGCTGGGTCCTGGTTTCCATGGCCGATGACTGGCTGGAAGTATTTCCAGAGTGAACGCTCCTGATAGGACTCTTGCCCTCATTTTGGGCTTGGCCCTGGTCCTGGCGCCCGGCCACCGCGTCCAGGCACAAAGCGGCGACGACCTCGCCAAGGCGACGCAAAACCCGGTGGCGGCGATGATCAGCCTGCCCTTCCAGAACAACACGCTCTTCGGCGTCGGCCCCGACGACGACACCGCCAACGTGCTCAACATCCAGCCAGTGATCCCGTTCACCGTCGGCGGCTGGAACATCATCAACCGGACCATCGCGCCGGTGATCTACCTGCCCGACCTCGCGGCCGGCGTTGCCGAGGTGCCGAGCCAGATCCGAAGCGGCAACGACAAGTTCGGCCTCGGCGACATCAACCAAACGGTCTATTTCTCGCCCGCGAGTTCGGGAGAGGTGATCTGGGGAATCGGGCCGTCGCTTACCCTGCCGACCGCCACCGACGACGCGCTCGGCAGCGAGAAATGGAGCGCCGGCCCGGCGGCGGTCCTGCTGACGCAGCCCGGACCCTGGACCTTGGGCACTCTGGTCCGCCAGCTCTGGTCGGTCGCCGGGGACGGCGACCGCCAGGACGTCAGCCAACTCCTGGTCCAACCCTTCGTCAACTACAACCTCGGTGGCGGCTGGTACGGCGTCTCGTCGCCGGTGATCACCGCCAACTGGAAAGCCGACAGTGACGACACCTGGACCGTGCCCGTGGGCGGCGGCGTCGGCCGGATCTTCAGCATCGCGGGCCAGGCGATGAACGCCCAGGTGCAGAGCTTCTACAACGTCGAGAAGCCGCGGTTCGGCCCCGACTGGTCGCTCCGCTTCCAGTTGCAGTTCCTGTTTCCGAAGTGAGCGACGTGGCTGGTGAAAGCGCCGAAGCGACGGTAAACAGCCAAGAGCGGCGAGGGCCACCAATCATGTCGACACTCTTCGAGCGAGCGGGCTTTTCGCTCGCCTTGATCTGCGGCCTGCACGCCGGCTGGCTGGCGCCCACCGCGCCTGCCCATGCGCAGGAGGTCTCGACCGAGCGGCCGCCCGACGATCGGTGGACGTTCGCTGTGGCCCCCTATCTCTGGGCGACTTCCCTCGACGGCACGTCCAGCGTCGGCGGGGTCGATGCGGATGTCGATTTGTCGTTCAGCGACATTCTCGACGATCTGGCGATCGGCGGGATGCTGCTCGTCGATGTGCAGCGGGGTCGTTTCGGCATCGCCGTCAACGGCGTGTTCGCCCGGCTCGAGCCGGATGGCGACGTCGGCCCGATCCAGCTCGACGTGACGAACACGACCACCTGGATCGGCGCCGCCCCCTATTACCGCGCGGTGGAGCGGACCTATCGGGAATCGGCCTCGGGCCAGCCGCTGCGCTTCGTGGTCGAGCCCACGGCCGGCATCCGCTACACCAACCTTCGCCTCGAACTCGACGGCACCGGCCCGCGTGGCAACGGCCGTCAGGTGGACCAGAGCGAGGGCTGGGTCGACCCGGTCGTCGGCTCGCGCTTTTTTCTCGACCTCACCGAAAGCTGGACACTCTCTGGCGAAGCCGATATCGGCGGCTTCGGCGTCGGCTCCGATCTCGCCTGGAACGTCCAGGCCTTCGTCGGCTACCAGACCAGCCTCCTCGGCCGGGCCTTGACACTCGCCGCCGGCTACCGGGCGCTGAGCCAGGACTACGAGAACGGCAAGTTCAAATGGGACGTGACCACCCAGGGACCGATCCTCGGCGTGGTCATGCGGTTTTGATGCAACAGACCTTCACCGAGCATGTCGACCGCTTCGCCATCGCCGATGGCGGGCCGTTCGTCGAGCTTCAAAAACGCCTCGGCCTGCTCGAGGCCAAGGCGGCAGCGGCGCCGCGGCGGGCGGCGATACTGGTCGCCATCGCGTTCGGTGTGCCGCTGCTCCTCGCCATCGCCGCCGGCGACGCCTGGGGGCCGGCAGCCGAGCGACCCTTCCTCCTCGACTGGGGCATCTGGGCGCGCTTCGTCCTGGCGATCGCCGTTTTCGTGCTGATGGAGCGGCTGGTCAACGAGCGGCTCAAGGTGCATCTCCGCCAGTTCGCCGAAACGCCGCTGCTTGCCCCAGGCGCCATGCCGGAGGCCGCAGCGGCCGTCGAGCGGGCGCTGCGCCGTCGTGACCTGCCCGTGGCCGAACTGGTCTGCGTCGTCCTTGCCTACGCGATCACCCTCGCCGGCACGCTGGCGCTGCGCGGCAGTGCGACCACCGCCTGGCTGATCGAGGGGGCGGGTGAAACGCTCGGGCTCAGTGCCGCCGGCTGGTGGGTGATGCTGGTCTCGAATCCGCTCTTCTGGTTTCTCTTGCTGCGCTGGCTCTGGCGGCACCTCGTCTGGGGGCTCCTCTTGCGCGATATCGCCCGGCTGGAGCTGCGGCTGGTGGTCACCCACCCCGACAGCCTCGGCGGCCTCGCCTTCATCGGCCAGTACCCCAACGCCTTCGCGGCCCTCGTCTTCGCGATGAGCGCCGTGCTCGGCGCCGCCATCGCCAACGCCTTCCAGCACGACGACCTTCAGCTTGCGGGCTACGGCTACATGATGGGCACCTGGCTGGTGCTGGTGCTGGCCCTCTTCGGGCTGCCGCTGCTCGCCTTCCACTGGCCACTGGCGGCGCTCAAGCAGCGAGCACTGCTGGCATCGACGGCAGCCGCGACCCGGCATTTTCGCGCCGCCGAACGGGCGACCTTCGGCGGCAATCTGGCCGCTGCAGCCGATGCCGACGACAAGGCCGTCGGCGACATCCCGAACCCGACCGCGACCTACACCGCCGCCAAGGGACTGCGCACCCTGCCGTTCAGCCGCGAGGCGCTGGTGCCGGTGGCGGCCGCTGCACTGGTGCCGCTGGTGCTCGCCGGCTCGACCCGGCTGCCGTTCGCCGAGCTCTGGAAGATCGCCAGAAAGCTGCTGCTGCTGTGATGCGCCTGCTCTTCACCCTTCTCCTCGTCCCGCTGCCGGCCGTCGCGGAAGCGCTCTGCGAGGCCCATGGCGGCCTGCCCGGGGACGACGATACGACCAAGGGCATGGTGCGGCTCGAGGGCGGCACCTTCACCATTGGCGACGACGACGAGCGGCCGGAGGAACGCACCGCCCATCCGGCCAACGTCTCGCCCTTTTGGACCGACCACCCCGTGGTACAGGTCGCGCATGCCGACGCCCTGGCCTATGCCGAATGGCTGGGCCACGACCTGCCGACCGAGGCCGAGTGCGAATTCGCGGCCCGAGGCGGGCACGAGGGTGCCACCTACAGCTGGGGTGAGACCTACGATCCGCTCGACGGCTGGAAGGCCAAGACGTGGCAGGGTGCATTCCCGGTCGGGAACGAGAACCAGGACGGCCACCACGGCACCGCCCCGGTCGGCTGCTTCGAGGCCAACGGCTACCGCCTCTACGACATGGCCGGCAATGTCTGGGAATACGCCCGCGATTTCTATCTCCCCGGCCAATTTCCGGGCCCGGACCCGGCGGGGCCGAGTGCCGAACTCTCGGCACGCTACAGCCCGACCAGCATGCCCCGGGTCACTGTCAAGGGCGGCTCGTGGCTCTGCGCGCCCAATTTCTGCATGCGCTACCGCCCGGCCGGCCGGCAACCGCAGGAGCCTGACCTCGACTCCAACCATATCGGCTTCAGGACTGTGCTGCGGCAGGACAATCCGAGCCCGCTCTAGCAATGAGGGAGGAACCCGTGGGGGTGAAGCGACTGAGACGCGACGGCTTCGGGTTTGGCGCCTGCGCCCTGATGCTGCTGGGATTGGCGATGCCGCTCGCCGCTCAGGAGGATCAGGCGCCGGCGGCGGAGACCATTGTCGTCGACGACGAGATCATGGCGCTGGTGGCGCCGGTGGCGCTCTACCCCGATCCACTGCTGGCCGCCATTCTCCAGGCCTCGATGTTCCCGGTCGACGTGGTCCAGGCCAACCGGTTCATCGAGCGCTACCAGCAGGACCAGACGCTCGAGCCGTCGGACGATTGGGACCCGTCGCTCATCGCACTGCTCAACTACCCACCGGTGCTGGCCGAGATGAACGAGCACCTCGACTGGACACAGGCGATCGGCGATGCGGTCTACGATCAGCTCGACGCCGTTCAGGACGGCATCCAGGATCTGCGGCGGGGCGCCTACGTCATGGGTGTGCTCGCCTCGAGCGACGTCCATGAGGTGATCGTCGAGGAGGGGATCGTGCAGATCCGCCCGACCACTGGGGGGCCGATCGCCATCCCGCAGTACGAAGGCGCAGCCCTGATCGCCGCACTGCAGCCGGTCGCCGAGGTCCGGGCGGGAACGCCAGCCGATGCCGAAGCGGTGGCGGCAGGCAGCGCCCCGACCGAGGCGGTGGACGACCTCGCCGAGCGCGAGGCCGCGTTGGCTGAGCGCGAAGCCGAGATCGCGCGGCGAGAAGCCGAGGTGGCTGAGCGTGAGCAGGCGGAAAGCGACGCGGCCGAGACCGTCGACGAGGGCGGGGTAATTGCCGAAGAAGCGTATGCCGAGGCGGTGCCCGAGTATGTCGAACCCGCCGCGGTCGATCCCTACGCTGCGAGCTACGCCCCAGCCGAACCCAGCTACGTCCAGCCGCCGGTCTACGCGGCGCCGCCGCCGCCCGTCACCTATGCGGCGCCGCCGAGCTCCGGCTGGGGCACGTTCGGGACGTTCGTCGGCGGTGCGGCGGTGGGCGGCCTACTCGGCTACGCCATCTTCGACGACGACGACGACGACGACGACGACAACAACAACAACAACAACGGCGGCAACAACCGGCGCAACGACATCAACATCGAGGACAGCACGATCGTCATCGGCGGCGACGGCGATCGGCTCAATCTCGACAAGGACGAAAGGAAGCGGATCAACAATGAGCTGCGCGACCGCCGCGACCGCAACGACCGCGGCGACCGGGACCGCAGCCGCTCGGAGCCGCGCGACCGGGATCGTCAGGTGGCCGCGCTGCCGACCCGCAACCGCGAAGCCAATCGCGACCGCGACCGCTCCCGGGACATCAGTCTCCCGCAGCGCGACCGGGATCGTGGCACCAAGGTCGAGCGCCGCCAGGATCGGCCGACACCGGCGCTGAAGGCGCCGAAGCCGAAGAAGGGTGCCGTCGCCGACCTCAAGCGGCCGAGCCAGACCAAAAAGGAGGCCAGCCGCGGCAAGCAGAGCCGCAACAAAGCCGTGGCCAAGCGCGGCCAAGCGCCACAGCGCCAACTCGCTCACCGTGGCGGCGGCGGTGGTAGCAACAAGGCGCTGGGTGCGAAGAAGGGCGGCAAGCAGAAGTCCAAGGCGAAATCCGATCGCGGCAAGAAAAGCCGCGGCAAGAAACGCGGTTGAGGAATGAACCGATGAGCAAGTTGACGAGCTTGACCTTGGCCGCCGGGCTGACGGGCATCATGCTGGGTGGTGGATCGGCGCTGGCGCAGCAGCCGACCTTCGCCGATCCGGAGGCGGCACTCGAAGCCTTTCGCGAGGCGCTGTTCGCGCCCGCGGACTCCGGCCGGCTGCTCGAGCTGTTCGGTGAGGCGTACCAGGACGAACTGATCGGCGGTGATCCCGCGACGGTGCGGCAGACCATCGATGCCGCGCGCAATGCGGCGGCCGAGGCGCTGGTGGTGGCTCCGGGGGACGCGCCCGACACTTACGAGATCCTGCTCGGCCGCGCCGGCTGGCCGATGCCGATACCGCTCGCCCGCGACGGCGAGGGCTGGGTCTTCGACACCGCGGCCGGGCTCGAGGAGATCATCGACCGACGGATCGGCGAGAACGAGCTGGCCGCCATCGCGGCGGCGCGTGCCTATCTCGAGGCGCAGCGGCTCTACGGCTCGGCCGACCGCAACGACGACGGCGTGCTCGAATTCGCCCAGCACCTGATCAGCACGGAAGGGCAGCGGGACGGCCTGTTCTGGCCCACCGCCGCCGATCAGGATCCGAGCCCGCTTGGCCCACTCGCTGCCAGCGAGGCCGACTACCTCGTCTACTACCAGTCGGGCGAGCCCTATTACGGCTACCGCTTCAAGGTGCTGGCGCGCCAGGGCGACGCGGCGCCCGGCGGCGCCTACGACTACATGGTCAACGGCCGCCTGCTTACCGGCTATGGCCTGCTCGCCTGGCCGGCCGACTACGGCAATTCGGGGATCATGACCTTCATGGTCAACCATCTGGGCGACCTCTACGAGGCCGACCTCGGTGAGGAAACCGAAGTGCTGGCAGTGGCGATAGACGCCTACGACCCCGGCGAGGGCTGGGCGATCGTCGAGGACTGAGCGCTCGGCACGCCACCACCACAAGACCGCCATCGACAGAACCGCCACCGCGCAATCGTCCCGTCGAAACCTGGCGAAGAGGCAAGCACGGAAGAGCCAGGCTGAATGATTGACCCGCACTCGAACGTCGATCGGTGCGGCGAGTGCGATAAGCGCTGGTGCGGCGGCGGCCGCCGCGCCGGCCGACGCCGACATGAACCGCTACCCGGCAAGGATTTTCCCGGCGCAACCGAACGGCCCGGCTCTCGGCGCGCTACCGCTCGACCTGCATGCCCCAGGTCGCCATCAAGGGCGGCCCCCGGCTCTGGGCCACCAATTTTTGCGTGCGCTACCGCCCGGCCGGCACCGACGCCGGTGCTGGCGGGTCAAAGTGTCACGAGGCGGGCCACCAGGCGGTCGAGGTCGATGGCATCGACCCAGCGCCTGCCGCCGGCCAGCGGATCGCCGGTGAAGACGCCGCTGACCCGTCCGTCCCTGGCCCATGGCGTGCCGGGCGGGATCGTTTCGGTTGGTGGCGGGCTGGCGTCGCTGCCGCGTGGCAATGGCTCGCCCGATCGCGGCAGATAAATGAGGGCGAGACCAAGGCTGTCGTCGACCACCTCGACGAGGCCATGGCCGCGCATGCCGTCCGGGTAGCGCACGGTAATCAGGCTCGAATGACCGAGTGCTTCGACCGGCGCCACGATATGCTCGCTGGTCACGTAGAAGCCGGCGAGCCGCTCGCCACCGACCTCGACAAGTTGGCCGTCGAACAGCCGTCCGGTGCCGGAACCGTGGCCGGCGGGCACGTCGCCCGCGAACCGGCCCAGCGGGCCGGCCGCCGGTTCCGGGGTGCCCGGGAGCTTATCGCGACCCGCCATGCGCCCGGGCGCGGCCGTGCGCAGCGCCATGATGATCGCCGCGCGCGACACGGCTTGCGGCTCGGGCGATGTCGCCAGGCGCGCTGCGAGGTGGTGCAAGACCGTGCCGGTCGTCAACGGCGGTGGCGCTCGTCGCCAGGCCTCGAGGTCGGTCGGCGCCGTCAGGGGCGCCGCCGACGCCGGCAGTGCCTGTGGGTCCGTCGCATGACGGCCGTCGGCGAGCGCAAACCGTCGGCGTTCGGTGATCGTGACATCCACTTGCCACGCTAGGCCGGCGTTCCAATCGTGCAGAGCTAGTGGCAATGCGATGGCGCGCTCGGCCTCGACCTCCGTCAACTCGAAGCGGTAGGGGGTGAGGATGGGATCGACGATAAAGGGTGGGGTCTCGGCGAGCCGGGCTTCGAGCGCGCGGATCTCGCGCTTGGCCTTGATCGCGCCGATGCCGTCGATGATGCCGCCGGTCACCGTGCCGATCAGGTCGAGCAGCGGATCGCCGGTCTTCAGGATGTCGCTGCCGCCAGAACCGCCGCGTCGGGCTGCGGCGAGCGCCTTCTCCAATTGCTGGTGCTCCGGATTGCGTCGCCGCTTGGTGCCTGTTTGATAGACCGACGCGACGATCTGCCGGTCGACCACCTGGTCGGCGGCAGGTGTCAGCGCCACGGGTGATCCGACCAGAATCGCGCATGGGACCTCGGCGAGCCCGTCCGCTGCCACCTCGGGGATCGGCAGGTCGGGTTGGACCTCGAGGCCAGGCGGGGCGAGCGATGCCAGCGCCAGCGGCGATTGCGCCGGGTCGAGGCGCGCCGCCGCGGCGGGCGCCATGGCAGCGAGCGCGCGAGCGAGCGCCGCACAGGACACGGCCGCGGGCCACGTGCTACCGTTCGCTTCGACTGCCGCCATGGGCGGACCGGCGGCGGGCTCGACCGCCAGGGGCGGTGCCAGTGCGACAGGGTCGGCGGGCTCAAGCGTGGCACAGCCGCCGAGCAGTAGCGGCACCAGCAAAATCATCGACACCCGCATGCGGTCACCACCTTGCCAGGGAACAAGGCTGGTTAGCACCATGACGGGCCGAAAGGCAACCCAGGGTAGAATTTGGTAAAATATTGCACCGCTGAATTGGTGCGCGCCAGGCGCAAAGCCCGACGCAGGCGACGGCTCTGGTCGCAGCGACCACCATGGCCGAGATTGGCGCCGACTTCAGCGATCGGCCCGGCCGGCCGTAGCGCTCGCGGCCAATCGCCGGGCCCGCGTGGTTGGGAAACCTCTTTGAACCTCGACGCGACGCTTTCTATAGAGAGGGGGTCAGCCCATAATTCTTATCTGCCCGAGGTGCCGCCTTGCTTCGCCGACTTGGTCTTTCGCTCATCGCGCTGTTCGGCTTGCTGGCGGCGAGCCCGGGCTGGCTGCTGCCGGCTGCAGCACAATCGACCGGCCTGCCGCTGCCGCGCTTCGTCTCGCTCGCCTCGGACGAGATCAACGTGCGCACCGGCCCCGGGCAGATGCATCCGATCCGCTGGGTGTTCACGCGGCGCGGCGTGCCGGTGCAGATCGTCGAGGAGGCCCAGGACTGGCGCCGGGTCGTTGATCACGAGGGCGAGACCGGCTGGATCCACGCCAGTCTGCTGTCGTCGCGGCAGACCATCCTGGTGACCGGCGAGACCCGGTCGTTGCGGCGCACGCCGCGCGACGATGCGCGGGTCGTGGCGATGCTCGAGCCGCTGGTGCTCGGCAGCCTGCTCAACTGCGAGCGCGACTGGTGCCTGGTCGAGGTCGACGGCCGCCGCGGCTGGCTCGAGCGCGGCCAGTTCTACGGTGCGCTGGAGACGGAAGGCGACGACTGACGCCGGCTGGACAACGTGGCCAGATAGGGGCGGCTCCGGCGTTTGGACACTTGAGCTCTCTGGCCTCCTCGCGATGGCCGAGACCCGCGAAGCCGCGAAAGCCCGCCGTCCTTCCCGCCCTTCAGGGCCGAGCCTCGCCGGGTGTCGGTGCGTCGTTGCGGATCAGCCCTTCGTGCTTGAGCTCGGCCCAGCAATCGGCCGGAATCGCAGCGCGCATATGGGCGAGGTTGGCCTCGATGTGGGCAGGCTCGAAGCCGCCGGGGATCACCGAGGTGACCGAGGGGTGGCCGAGCGGGAACTGCAGGGCGACCGCCGGCAGGGCGACGCCGTGCCGGGTGCAGACTGCGGCGATGCGCTCGACCTTGGCCACCACCTCGGGCGTCGCGTCGGCGTAGTTGTATTTGGCCCCGGCAACCGGCCCGGTCGCGGTAATACCGGAGCTGAACACGCCGCCGATGACGATGCCGACGTCGCGGCGCTGGCAATAGGGCAACTCCTCGTCCAGCGTGTCGTGCTCCATGAGCGTGTAGCGCAGTGCCAGGAGGAAGAAGTCGAGATCGACCAGATCGAGAAAGCGCGGGATCATCCCGAGCTCGTTGATCCCCGCACCGATGCCCTTGATCAGGCCCGCTGCCTTCAGCTCGTCGAGGGCTCGCCAGCCGCTGGTCGCCAGCTGGCCGAGATAGGCCTGAACCTTGGCCTCCACGGCATGGTGCCAAAAATCGAGGTCGTGAATGACGAGAAGGTCGATCCGATTCAGGCCCAGCCGCTGCAGGCTGTCCTCGTAGGCGCGCATGACGCCATCGTAGCTGTAGTCGAAGAGATGGTCGAAATGCAGGCCACCAGCCCAAAAGCCCGTCTCGAACCGCTCTGGATGCGCCGGTGCCTTGAGGATCCGGCCAACCTTGGTCGACAGCACGAAGTGGGGGCGCGGTTGCCGGTAGAGAAAGCGGCCGAAACGATGCTCGCTCTGGCCCCGGCCGTACCAGGGTGCTGTGTCGAAATAGCGGATACCGGCATTCCATGCGGCATCGAGGGTCGCCTCGGCGTCGGCGTCGCTCACTCGGGCGAAGAGCTCGCCCAAGGGGGCACCGCCGAAACCCATGGCCGTAAGCTCGACTTCGGATTTGCCGAGCCGGCGTCTTGCGAGCGGGTCCATGTTCGCCTCCGTCCGTTCTTGCTTGTCGGCCGAGGCTTAGAGCTTGTCCGAGAATAGCGAAAGGACCGGCTTCAGGCCGGCGCGGTCAGATCCGGCTCGCCGCTCTGCCTGGCGATAAACGCCCGCGCCTGGTCGCGCAGGGTCACGGCGGTGGCCCAGGCATCGGCACTGCCGTCGGGCTCCAAGGGTTCGCCGATGGCGATCGCGATGCTGCCGGCATGCGGGAACCAGAGTTCGGCACGGAGCATCGACCGCGTGCCGCGAATGGCGATCGGCACCAGCGGCAGTCGTTGCCGGGCAGCGATCAAGAAGGCGCCCATGTGAAAGGGCAGGAGCCCCGGCATGCGATCGAACGTGCCCTCCGGAAAAAACAGCAGCGCCGGGTCCGTCCCGCCGGCCCGCGCACCGATCGCCCGGGCATCGGCGATGCCTTGCGCCTTGTCGAACCGCTCGACGAAGACCGCGCCCATTCGCCGTAACAGCGGCCCGCTGAGCCAGTGGCCGCCGAGCTCCGCCTTGGCGACGAAGGCGACCGGGCGGGGCAGGGCGCAGATCAAGGCGAAGCCGTCGAGATAGCTCGAATGATTGGCAACGAGGACCATCGGGCCCTGGGGCAGCCGCTCCAGTCCCTCGACCACGAGCGGGGTGCGGCTCAACCGGGCCATCAGCCCGAGGATCGTCCGGCAGGCGGCCCAGCGGCTCTCGACCGTCGGCAGCAACAGCACCATGAGCCAGCCGAGCGGCGCCAGCAGGCCGACCAGCGTCCAGCCCCAGGCGGCAAAGCCCAGCCGGCCGGCGAGGCGCCGCACGCGCACCAGCCGTGGGGCGAGCGCCTCGAGCTTGAGGGTGAGCACCTGCCGCCAAACGGCCTGGCGCTCGCGGCCGATCGCACCGCGTTCGTAGAGTTGTCGACAGGCGTCGCGGCGGATCTTGCCCGAGGAGGTCTTGAGCACGGTGTTGGGCGGGCAGAGCACCACCCGGTCCGCCGGCATGCCGGTGATATCGAGGGCTCGCGCCTCGATCGCCTCGATCAGCGTCGCGCGATCGGCTTCCCCGGTCTTGCGCGTCTCGGCCAGGACCACGAGCGCCTCGCCGTTAGCCGCTTCGTCGGCGACGCCGAAGGCCGCCACGTTGCCGGCCCGAACACCTTCGATCGCACCCACCGCCTCCTCCAGCTCCTCGGGGTAGATGTTGCGCCCGGCCTTGATGATGATGTCCTTGGTTCGGCCGGTGACGTAGAGATCACCGCCCGCGATGTAGCCGAGGTCGCCGGTATCCAGCCAATCGCCGTGCTTGAGCCGGGCGGTGGCCTCGGGGTTGCGCAGGTAACCCGAGGTCGCCGAAGGACCCTTGAACTGGATGTGACCCTCCGACCGGTCCGGCAGCTCGCGGTCGGCTTCGTCGACGATCCTGACCTCGTGCCCCGGCAACGGCTGGCCGCAGGCGACGAAGCGCTTGGCGTTGCTGGCCCCGGCGGCGACCGGCTCGGCTCGGCCGGCTTGCGCGAGCCGGCGCCGGTCGACCGCGTCGACCACCGGGGTCCGGCCGAGCGGCGGGAAGGTGAGGGCCACCGAGGCCTCGGCGAGCCCGTAGACCGGCATCATCGCCTCGGGCTTGAAGCCCAAGCGGGCGAACCTGTCGATGAAGTGCTGCATCGTGGTCGGGCTCACCGCTTCGGCACCGTTGTAGACCGCGCGCAGGCTGGAGAGATCGAGGCCTTCGAGCTCCGCGTCGCGAATGCGCCGGGTGCAGAGGTCGAAGGCGAAGCTAGGGGCGGCGGTGATGGTGCCACGATGCCGGTCGATCGCCTCGAGCCAGCGGGACGGGCGGCCGATGAAGGCCAAGGGCGACATCAAGATCAGCGGCACGCCGTGATAGAGCGAGCCGAGCCAGGCGCCGATCAGGCCCATGTCGTGGTAGAGCGGCAGCCAGCTCACGGTCACGTCACCCGGCCGCACCTCGACGGCGGCGCCGATCGCCCGGACATTGGCGAGAAGATTGGCGTGGCCGAGCATCACACCTTTGGGTGCTGCGGTGCTGCCCGAGGTGTACTGCAGCAGGGCGATATCCTCGGCTGCCGCGCGCGGCACCGCTGCGCGGCCGTCGCCGGCGAGCGTGGCCGGGGCGAGCACTGCCCGCAGGCTCGGCACCTGCTCCCGCAACAGGCTGCCGACCCGGCCGAGGTCACCTGTCGTCACCAGCAAGGCGGCCCGGCAGTTGTCGAGAATGCCGGCCTGGCGACGGACATGCTCGACGAGCTGGGCCGGACGGAACGGCGGGTAGATCGGCACCGGCACGCCGCCGGCGAGCCAGATGCCAAGGAAGCTGTGAAAGTAGTCGGGGCCGGTCGGCAGCATGAGTGCCACCGCTTCGCCGGGCTCGAGCCCGCGCGCCAACAGCCCGCCGGCGAGCTTGCGGGCCTCGGCCATGAGCCCGCCATGGGTCAACTCGACGCCGCCGCCGGCGTCCTCGAAAAAGCGGATCGAGACCGCGTCGCGATGCCTGTCCTCGTGAAAGGTCAAGACGTCGAGCCAGCTGCGCGCCTCCTCCGGCAGGCTCAGCCCGGCCGCTTTCGACGTCGCGTCGGCGGCCCGTCGCGGCTGCGCTCGAGGTCGTTCGGTGGCGGCGGGGGCCGCTTGCACCGCCCGCAGCAGATCGCCCGGCGTCTCGGCCTCGACCGCGACTTGCTCGCCCAGGATCACGGCGAACCGTTGCTCCAGGCGGGTGATCAGCTCGACCCGGCCGAGGCTGTCGAAGCCGAGATCGCGGTCGAGCTGGCTGATGAGCGTCGCCGGCCGCGGTGCCCGTCCGGGGCGGAGCTCGGCGGCGAGCGCATCGACGATGTCGAGCAGGGCCGTCTCGGTGGCCGCCTCTTCGGGTTGCGCGGCCGCGTCAGCCAATGAACACTCCTATCTGGCTACCGCGCGGCGGCCGGTGACGGCTATCGACCCGGTCGGTCCGGTTCGGTGCAGGCCGGCAACCGCGCGTGGACGATGCGATGCACGAGGCCGAGCTTCTCGATGACGGGTTCCGGCAGGACGAAGGGATAGACATGGTCGTGGCCCATGCTGCGGTTCAGGCTGTTGAGCGCATAGGTGAGCGGCAGCCAGTGCGCCAGGATCACCCGGAAGTCGGGCTGGCGGTAGGGATCGATGCCGCTCTTGACGAACAGGTTGGCGCTGGTACCGACTTTGGGGTGGACGCTCAAGCCGAACTCGGCCGCGGTCTCCGCTGTGTCGATGATGTGCAGATAGTGCGCCCAGCTCTCCGCCCAGTCTTCCCAGGCGTGCATGCTGGCATAGGCGCTGATGAAGCGGTCCTGCCAGCCGGCCGGCGGGCCGGCGTCGTAGTGGCGCTGGAGAGCTGCGCCGTAGTCCACCGTATCGTCGCCGAAGAGGGCCCGGACCTGGTCGAGCCAGGGACCGTCACGGACCAGCCGGTCCCAGTAGTAGTGGCCGCTCTCGTGGCGGAAATGGCCGAGAATGGTGCGGTAGGGCTCGGCCATCTCGGCGCGCATCCGCTCGCGGACCACGGGGTCGGCCTCGGCGACGTTGAGCGTGATCAGCCCCGCCGCATGCCCGGTGAGCACCCGCCCGCCCTCGTTGAAGCTCGGGGCCGGGTCGGCGAGAAAATCGAAGGCGAGCCCGGCGGCATCCTGGCTGCGTGGCACCACCGGCAAGCCGAGCCGTAAAAGACTGTAGACCAACCGGCGCTTTTCCGTCTCCAGCCTTTGCCAAAGCAGCTGGTTGCCGGGTGCTGAGAGGTCCGGGATGGTCTGGTTCAGCCGGCAGGCGATACAGAAGGGCAGGGGGGCGTCGGCTGGCACCAGCCAGTTGCAAACCTCGTGCTGTGCCCGGTTGGCGCAATGCCGATAGAGCGGCGCGCTGTCGATCGGGCGCCGGCGCTCGCTCGAGCGCCCGTCGTCG
>CAZNWE010000044.1:15723-35609 GCA_964576715.1 uncultured Geminicoccaceae bacterium
TCTCGTCGCCGAGCGGCTCGAGGGCCAGGACCTGCAAGAGGTCCGGTGCGAAGCCGAGCACGGTGCCGCAGCGCGTGCAGGAAACGTTCTCGAAATAGACGAGCTGGTCGCAGGACTGACAGGCGAAGAGGCGCATGGCCGACTCACCTCGGTTTCGTAATCGACTTCGGCACGGCTCTCACGTTATCGGCACCCTGGCATGATGCTCGAAGCCTGCCCACCTCGAGCCAGCGCTCGGTCACGGTCCGGCCGAAAGCCATCGCCGCCCCGAGATGCCGCTCGGCCGCCGCCGCCGTGGCGCTGACCACCGTCGGGTCCTGCACGAGTGCCGCGCGCAGGGCAGCCCAGCGGCCGACGATCGACGCGTCCACCTCGAAGTGGCATTGAAAGCCGTAAGTGCGCGCCCCGACCCGGAAGGCCTGGCCGGGGCAGGTCTCGCTCTGCAGCAGATGCGCGGCGTCGGGCGGCACGGTGAAATGGTCGTTGTGCCACTGCATGAGATGGGCCGGGAGTGCAACGCCACCGAGCACCGGGTCGTCCGCCACCCCGTCTCGCCCGTGCAGCGCCACGAAGCCGTACTCGCCCATCGCCTGCTCGATCACCCGGCCTCCCATCGCCCGGGCGATCAGCTGGCCGCCGAGGCAGACCCCGAGCACCGGCTTGGCCATTTCCGTAAAGCCGCGGATCAGCTCCAGCAACTCGGGGAAGTGCGGGCAGCGGGCGTCGTCATTGGCACTCATGACCCCACCCAGGATGATCAGACCGGATGCCTCGGCAGCGTCGCCCGGCAGCCGGCGGTCGTGCTCGGCCTTGACCACCTCGACCGCCAGTTCTGCCGCAGCCAAAGGCGATGCGATGACCCCCAACGGCGAATCCTCGCTGTACTGCAGCACCAGGATCCGTTGCACGACCGTCGCCATCTCAACCAGCGAAATTGACTGCCGGCGTTGACCCTGCCGGAACCCGCCTGCATATGGCGTTTATCGGTCTTTTGGACAGGGGCGACATGAACGATCCGGCGAGCGAGATCGGCACGGCACAGGCGGCGATCGAGGAGGACTTTGCACTCTTCGACGACGTGCGCGACAAGATCGAGTACATCATCGACCTCGGCAAGGGCCTGCCGCCGCTGCCGGAGACGTCGAAGACCGAGGCCAATCGGGTGCGCGGCTGCCAGAGCCAAGTCTGGCTGGTGGCCGAACTCGATCCCGGCACTCGGCGTCTAGCGTTGCGCGCCGACAGCGACGCCGTGATCGTCAAGGGACTGATCAGCCTGCTCTTGCGGGTCTACGACCAGCGCACGCCGGAGGCCATCGCGCAAAATCCCCCCGAGGTGTTCGAGCGGGTCGGGCTCGGCAAGATGCTCACGCCCGGCCGCGCCAACGGCCTCTACGCCATGGTCGAGCGCATCCGACAGCTCGCCCGCGCCTACCAAACGGCCGAGACCGCTGGCTGAAACGGTTTCGGCCGCCTGCGATCGAGGCGCTCAGACCACCGCCTCGCCGCTGGACACAAGCGTTTCAACATCGGGCATGCTGGCCGGCACACTCGTGCCGTCCGTCGCCACGCCGCCGCCGTCGATCCCGTTGTCGTCCAACACATCCTCCGGCAAGATCGGCGCCGGCTCGCTCGCCGTCTGCTGGGCCTGGACCGAAATGGTGGCGCGGGCGGTATTCGACGCCAGCCCCTGGGCGTCGGCCACCGTGTAGCTGAAGCTGTCGGTGCCGGTGAAGCCGTCGAGCGGCTGATAGGCTACCTCACCGTTGCCGCGGACCGCCAGCAGGCCGTTGCTCGGCGCGCTCGTCACCTGGACCGAGCGCGGGTTGAGGTTGCTGTCGATGTCGGAATCGTTGCTCAGGATGTCGAGGATGTTGCCGGTCGAGCCCGCCGCCACCTCGAAGCTGTCGTCCGCCGCGACCGGGGCATCGTTGACCGGCGCCACCTCGACCGTCACCGTTGCCGCGTCGGTGAGGCCGTCGCGGTCGCTGACCACGTAGGTGAAGCTGTCGGAGCCGGAGAAGTCGGCGTCGGGGGTGTAGACCAATTGGTTGCCGTCGATCGACGTGGTGCCGTTGCTCGCTTCGCCGACCTCGACAAGCCGCAGCGCGTCGCCGTCGGGATCGGTGTCGTTGGCGACCACGTCGAAGCGACCCGCCGTATCCTCAAGGGTGCTGACGGCGTCGTCCTCGGCAACCGGCGGGTCGTTCTCGGGTGACACCGTGACCGAGACCGTGGCGGTGTCGCTGCCTCCTTCAGCATCGGCCACGACGTAGGTGAAGCTGTCGTCGCCGTTGAAGTCCTCGTTCGGCGTGTAGCGAATCTGGCCCGTGCCCGGATCGACGTCAGTGGTGCCGTTGGCAGGCGTGCCAACCGACTGCACCTGCAGCGCGTCGTTATCGACATCGGTGTCGTTGGCGAGAACGTCGATCAGCGTCGCCGACTCTTCCCCGGTCGTCGCCGAATCGTCTTCGGCCACCGGATCGTCGTTGACCGGGGCGACCTCGACCGTGACCGTGCCGGTGGCCGTCCCGCCCTGATCGTCGTTGACGACATAGGTGAAGCTGTCGCTGCCGCTGAAATCCGGGCTCGGCGTGTAGCGCACCTCGCCAGTCTCACGATCGATCGCGGCCGTCCCGCTGGTCGGTCGGCCGACCGAGGCCACGCGCAGCGCATCACCGTCGACGTCGGTGTCGTTGGCGACGAGGTCGATCGCTACCGGCGCGTCCTCCTCGGTCGCCACCGCGTCGTCGACCGCGACCGGCGGGTCGTTGACCGGGGTCACGGTGACGACCACCGTCGCCGTATCGCTGAGATCGCCGTCGGTCACCTCGTAGACGATGCTCTCCTCGCCGTTGAAGTCTTCGTTGGGCGTGTAGAGAATGCGTCCTGTCTCGGGATCGATGGCGGCGGTTCCATTGGCCGGCTGATCGACGATCCGGCCGACAGTCAGCTCGTCACCGTCGACGTCCGAGTCATTGCGCAGCACCTCGATCAGGACCGCCGTGTCCTCCGCCGTACGGGCCTCGTCACCCTCGGCAACCGGCGCGTCATTGACCGGATTGACGGTGACCGCGATCGTGGCATTGGCCCGCAGCTCGCCGTCGGAGGTCGTGTAGTTGATGGTGTCGACGCCGTTGGCGTCGGGGTTCGGCGTGTAGGTGATCGACTGGCCGTCTTCGGCGAGGGTGGCGGTGCCGAGCTTCGCCCCGCCGACACTGGTGATCGACAGCGCGTTGCCATCGACATCGGTGTCGTTGGCCAGCGCGTCGATGACGAGTGCCGAGTCCTCGTCGGTGTCGACCTCGTCGTCGACGGCGACAGGCGCATCATTGACCGCGGTGACCTCGAGCGCGACGGTCGCCTCGGCGACCCCGCCATTGCCATCGGCCACCCGATAGACCAGCGTGTCGTTGCCGTTGAAATCCAGATCGGGCGTGTAGAGGATCTGATTGTCGCTGATCTCGGCCGTGCCGTTCGCAGGGCCGGTGACGATCGCATCCACGGTCAGGCGGTCGCCATCGAGGTCCGTATCGTTGGCCAGCACGTTGACCCGGACCGCCCGGTCCTCCGCCGTCGTGGCCGCGTCGTCGGTGGCGACCGGCTCGTCATTGACCGGCTCGACCGTGACCGTGACGGTCGCCGTGGCGGTGAGCTCGCCATCGGTTACCGTGTAGGTGAAGCGGTCGCCGCCATTGGCATCGGGATTGGGCGTGTAGGTCAGGGTCCTGCCGCCCGGGTCGATCGTGACGGCACCGCTCCTCGCCTCGCCGACCTCGACGATGGTCAACTCGTCACCATCCGCGTCGCTGTCGTTCGCCAACGGATCGAAGCTGACCGGCGCGTCCTCGTCGGTGGTGATCTCGTCCGCCTCGGTGACCGGCGCGTCGTTGACCGGCGTGATCTCGACCGTCACCGTCGCAGTCGAGGTCTCGCCGCTCGGGTCGGCGACCGTGTAGGTGAAAGTGTCGGTGCCGTTGGCGTCTGGGTTGGGCGTGTAGGTGACGCCGCCACCCTTCTTGGCGATGGCAACGGTGCCGAGCGTTGCCTCATCGCCGACCGCAACGACCCGGAGCCGGTCGCCGTCGCCGTCGATGTCGTTGGCCAGCACGTCGAGCGTGGAGGCTTTGGCATCCTCGACCACCGCCGCCGTGTCGTCGGCGGCGACCGGCGTATCGTTGACTGGATTGACGCGGACCGTGACGGTGGCGGTGTCAGTGCCGCCATTGCCGTCCGCGGCCTGGTAGTCGAAGCTGTCGGTGCCGTTGAAATCTTCGTTGGGGGTGTAGGCCACCGTGCCGTCGGCATTGATGGTGGCGGTGCCGTTGGCCGGGCCGGCGGTGATGCGGCCGACCGTCAGAGTGTCGCCGTCGACATCGGTGTCGTTGGCGAGCACTTCTATGTCCACCGGCGTGTCTTCGTCGGTCTCCGCCCTGTCGGCCCCGGCGACCGGCGGGTCGTTGACCGGGGTGACCTGGAGGTCGATCAGCGCCGATGAGACCCCGCCATTGCCGTCGCTGACGGTGTAGCTGAGCACCTCGCTGCCGGAGAAGTCCTGGTTTGGCGTGTAGGTGATCCCTTCCGAGCCGATCCTCACCCGCCCGTTCGCCGCCCCGTCGACCGAGGTGATCCGCAACGGATCGCCATCGGCATCGACATCGTTGAGGCGCGGGTCAAAGGTTATTGGTGTGTCCTCGGGTGTCGACACTTGGCCGTTGGTGGCCACGGGCGGATCGTTGAGCGGACGGACCGCGACCGTGAGTGTGGCGGTCGAGCGGGTGCCGGCCGAATCGACCACGCGATAGACCAGGCTGTCCTCGCCGCTGAAATCCTGTTCTGGGGTGTAGGTTATGGTGCCTTGGCCCGCGTCGATGGCCGCGGTGCCGTTGGCCGGATTGCTGGCGATACCGTCGAGCTGCGGAACTCTCCCGTTGGGATCCCGGTCGTTGACGAGCACGTTGGTGATGACCGGCGTGTCCTCGTTCGTGGCGGTGGTATCGTCAGTCGCGGCCATTGGCTGTTCTCCTGGTAGACGTATCCCCCCCGAGGCATCCCGCGCGACGTGGCTGCCCCGACTCGCTTACGTTTCGCGTAGGAAGGTCACCAGGGCGCCGAAGTCTATCGCTAATTTTGCGAATAACGCCTTGCTTTCTCGCGTGTTCGAAGAACCAAAGTATTGCCAATGACGCGCCGCTGGCCTGACAAACCAACAGCTGCCCGACCGGCAAGCCGAGTTGGAAAAAATCGCCAGTTTACCAATCGCACAACGATCCGAGCTGCTCGGCGCCCCTGTACTCGGCGGCCTTTTTCGGGGTGACCGGGCTGGATCGGGAGGCTCGCCGCCAGGACGAGTTGATGGCGTCTTGGTGCAGCCGCCACAACCCCGAAGATACGAGCGACGCCAGCGAAGCCGCCGGCGTGGTCAACACCCACCCGGCTGGCCTCAGCCGCCGTGCGAGGCGATCGGGTGCGAGCGGCTCAGCCCACCACCATCGGAAAGGTGACGGCGATCGCGATGGCGAAGGCCACCGCATTGGCCAGGGCGCCGGTGAATGGATGCCCGGTGCGCCGGTAGGCCCAGCCGCTGAACAGGCCGTAGACGACGAAGAAGGCGAGGATCACCGGCACGATCATCGCCAGGAAGAACAGCCGCTCGAAATCGAGTGCCAGGGCGAGCGCCAGCGACAGGAGAAAGGCGAGCTTGGTGAAGGGATAGACCCCCCGCGCCGCGCTGCGTCCCCTGGTCAGCCACTCGTCGGCGAGAAAATAGGGAACCGTGCCGACCAGCATCGCGGCGACCAGCGGCAGCCGCTCGGGGATGGGGATGAAGACGGTGACGAAGCGGTCGATCGACAGGCCGACGACAAGCACCGCGTAGAGCAGCACGGCGAGAGCGCCGAGGCTCAGCCGACCGTAATCGACCAGCGGCACCAGATCTGCCGCCGGTTTCGACGGGCCGAGAAAGTGCAGCATCGCCCAGGTAAGGAGGCCATAGAGGGCGAAGTGGCTGACCAGGTAGTCGCCCAACAGGAGCGGCAGAAAATCGGTCGGCACGAACCGCAGCAGCACCGGGGTGAGCACCGCCGGCACCAGTGCCGCGAGCCACAGGCGGCGCCAGGGCAGGCCGGCACCCTGCGGCGGATCGGCGACCACCGGCAGCAGGCGGCTCGCCGGCTGGGCGAGCAGGACGAGCCCGACGAACAGCAACAGGATCCAGTAGCCCTGGGCCGCCACGCGCGGCGGCCCGGCGCGTCCGAAGGCGGTATCGAGCCACTGTACGGTCTCCAGCAGCCCGACGCTCGAGTAGAGCACGGCGACGTGCTCCACCCAGGGTGCGAACACAGCCCGCCTCGCCGTGCCGGCATTGAAGTCGCCGACCGTCATGCCCTCGACCACCCGCTGGTCGGTGACGAGCGCGACCGCGCGCAGGGCCTCGTCCTTCAAGGCCTGGGCCTCGAGGTTGCCGACAATGACGAGGAGGTTGTTGGGACTGTCTGCATCCAGGGTCGGTGCGAACATCGAGACGGCGACTACGGCCCGGACCGCGTCGCCCTGGCCTTGCGCGAAGCGGACGATGAGGTCGGAGGCCATCGAATGACCGAGCACGGCGATCTCCGCCTCGCCGGTGAGTTCCCGGGCGAAGTCGGCGACCTCGCCAAGCTGGCCGATCATCGCCTCCATCACACCGTCCCCGGTGCGCACGTTGCCGCGGATCGGCTCGGGATGCCGGCCGTGGCCGAGAAAGTCGAACGTGACCGCGGTGTAGCCGTTCTGCGCCAGGGTGATCGCGAACGAGCGCATCAGCACCTCTGAGCCGGCGAAGCCGTGGGCGATGACCACGGGCGGGCCGGGCGGCGCGCCGTCGGTCTCGAAGACCGTGACGGGCGTGGCGCCAACCACGCCGCTCGTGACGCTGAGCCCGCGCACGCCCGAGGTGAGCTGCCAGAGGGCGACGACGACCAGCAGCAGGGCCAGACCCGCCACGCCCCACTGCCGCACAACCGGCTGTGTCATGCGCTCAGCCACGTCGAGCGGACACTGCGAGGGGGCGGCGCTGGTCGAGCGGGCAGCGCTGGTTCGTCGAGTGGTGCATGGCGCAAGGCTACCGGTTGGTCATGACCACGGCAGCACTAGCCAATCACCGCCCTGCGCACCAGTGCGACCCTTCCGCCGAGCTGTCGCCGGGCCTATAGGCGGGTAGCGGCTTTCTACAGCTTCGATCGGGGAACGGGATGCAGCACTCGACAATCGCGGTGATCGCCGGCGACGGGATCGGCCGGGAGGTGATGCCCGAGGGGATCCGCGTGCTGGAGAAGGCTGCCGCCCGCTTCGGCCTCGACCTCGCCTTCGACGAGCGAGACTGGAGTTCTGACCGTTACGCCAGGACCGGCCGCTTCATGCCCGAGGACGGTCTCGAGAGCATCGCCAACCATGCCGCGATCTTCCTCGGTGCCGTGGGCTGGCCCACCGTCCCCGATCACGTCTCGCTCTGGGGCCTCTTGATCCCGATCCGCCGCCACTTCGACCAGTACGTCAACCTCCGGCCCGTGCGTCTCTTCGAAGGCGTGAAATGCCCGCTCGCCGACCGCAAACCGGGCGAAATCGACTTCTGGATCGTCCGCGAGAACGTCGAGGGCGAATATTCCGAGATCGGCGGCCGGCTCTATGCGGGAACCCCGCAGGAGATGGCGGTCCAGGAGAGCATCTTCACGCGGTTCGGGGTCGATCGGGTCTGCCGCTTCGCTTTCGAGCTGGCGCAATCCCGGGCGAAACGGCATTTGACCTCGGCCACCAAGTCGAATGGCATCATCCACACCATGCCCTATTGGGACGAGCGCTTTGCCGCCATTGCCGAAAGCTATCCCGAGGTGAGGACCGACAAGTTCCACATCGACATCCTGACGGCGCACTTCGTCCGCTACCCCGACTGGTTCGACGTGGTGGTGGGCTCGAACCTCTTCGGTGACATCCTCTCCGACCTCGGACCAGCGGTGACCGGCACCATCGGCATCGCCCCCTCGGCCAATCTCAACCCGGAATGTACATGGCCCTCGATGTTCGAGCCGGTGCACGGCTCGGCCCCGGACATCGCCGGGCAGGGGATCGCCAATCCGATCGGCCAGATCTGGTCGGGGGCGATGCTGCTCGACCATCTGGGGCACGGCGAGGCGGCCGCTGCCATCATCGCCGCCATCGAGCGCGTCCTCTTGCAGCAGGCACACCTGACGCCCGATATGGGCGGTAAGGCCACGACAGAATCCTTGGGGCGGGCGATCGCCGCTGAAATCTAGGAAACTTACCGCATGCAGCCGTTCTTCGAAGCCTTCAAGGCCCACCAGACGATCGAGCTCGCCAGCCTCGGCATCAGCACCCGCATCCTGTTGCCGGCGGCCGCCACCGGCGGCAGCCTGGCCCTGTTCGAGGAGACGACCGCCCCGGCGCGGGCCCACCGCTGCACATCCACACGACCCAGGCCGAGTTCTTCCGCGTCATGGAGGGCGCCTACGAGTTCATGATCGACGATCAGCGTTTTCTCGCCGGCCCCGGCGACACAGCCTATGTGCCGATTGGCGTGGCACACGCCTTCTGGAACCGTGGGTCGACGCCCGGTCGGTTGCTCTTCGGCCTCACCCCGGCGGCCGACGGTGAGGCCTTCTTCCACGAGCGCGCCACCTTCATCGGCGAGGCGGGGCCGCTCGATGTCGCCGCCATCAACGAGCATTTCGTCGGGCGCTTCGAGATCGTGGGGCCGCCCTTGGCCGTGCTGCTCGGCGGGCACCCGTGAAGCTCGGCATCCTCGAGACCGGCCGGCCGCCCGAGGGGCTGGAGAGCCATGGCGCCTATGCCCGAATGTTCGAGCGGCTGCTCGGCCCCGGATTCGATTATGTGGCCTATTCAGTGATCGATGGCGTCCTGCCCGAGGCCGTCGACCAGGCGGATGCGTGGCTGGTCACCGGCTCGCGCTTCGGGGTCTACGACGATGCCCCCTGGATCCGCCATCTCGAGGCCTTCCTGCGCACTGCCATGGCCGACCATGTGCCCGTCGTCGGCATCTGCTTCGGCCACCAGCTTTTGGCCCGGGTGCAGGGGGCAGAGGTCGCCAAGGCCGAAGCCGGCTGGGGCGTCGGCCCGCACGACTACGAGGTGGTGGCGCGGCCGGACTGGCTCGGCGATACCGGCGACCGCTTTAGGCTCAACGCCATGCATCAGGATCAGGTCCTGACTTTACCACCCGGGGCGACGCTCGTCGCGCGTTCCGACTTCTGTCCCTTTGCCGTGCTGACCTATGCCGACCGGGCGATGTCGATCCAGGCGCACCCGGAATTCGACAATGCCTATGAGCGGGCGCTGATCGCCAAGCGTCGCGGCGTCGTCATCCCAAGCGAGCGGGCCGACGCGGCGCTGGCGGCGCTCGACGGGGCTGGGGAGACGGCGCCAGATGCCGGCAAGGCCGCCGCGTGGATTCGCACCTTCCTGCGCCAGGCGGTGGCCGGGCACATTGACTGTTGACGCCGCGCCCGGACGTCTCGCCCGACGTCAAAGAGCCGCCATGATCGCCCGGTACTCGTCCTCGCTGAACGCCTTCATGGTCTTGGTGCTGACGGCACCGGTGGAAGAGAGCCTGATCAGAAAGCGGGCAACGGCCGCGTCGTCCGGAGCGTCCAAGACGGCGACCATGTCGCAGTCACCCATCACCATGTAGAAAGCGTCGAACGACACGCCCTCGGCCCGGGCCAGCTCGCGCGCCCGGTCGAGGCGCTTGGGCGAATCCTTCGCATGCTTGATGCCCTCGGCCGTCCAGCTCACCAGCGCGATGTATTTGCTCATGTCCTTTGCCCCCGCTGCGTCGCGGCGCCGCTGTTCGGACCTGACGCGCGAGTCAGCGTAGCATGTTCGCTGGCGGTGCGGAACGGTTCAGCGCCAGTGATCGGTGAGCCGCATGAACGTGGCCATCAGCCCCTCGGGCCCGGCGATCACCCGGTTGCCCGCGGTCAGCGCATCGCCGGCGAGGAAGTCGTTGGTCACGCCGCCGGCCTCCGCGATCAGCAACAGCCCGGCGAGGCAGTCCCAGCTGTTCATGTGCGGCTCGAGATAGCCGGCGAGCCGGCCGCAGGCGGTCCAGGCGAGGCCCAGGGCCCCGCTGCCGTGCCGCTGGTACATGCCGCCCGCGCGCAACAGTTTCTCGAACAGCGGGACCATCTCGTCCGCCGGGCAGCGCAGTGAGTAGCCGAGGCTGATCGTGCCTTGGCCGAGCGAGGTCGCGTTCATCACCCGGATCGGCAACCCGTTCAGCCGCGCCCCGCCACCGCGCCGCGCCGCAAACAGCTCGCCCGCCAGCGGATCGTAGACAACGCCCGTCTCGATCACTCCAGCCCGCTCGTAGGCGAGGCTGACGCACCACGAGTTGATGCCGTTCAAGAAGCACCAGGTGCCGTCGATCGGGTCGATCACCCAATGCCCGCCTCGGCCCGGATCGACGAGGTCGTGTGCGTGCTCCTCGCCGACGAAGCCGTCATCGGGAAAGAGCGTCGCGAGACGGCCGCGGATCAGGGTCTCGACCTCGCGATCGGCCCGGCTCACCAGATCGTGCGCCCCTTTGCCCTCGACAATCAGGCTGTCGCGGCCCTCGTAGAAGCGGCGGGCCAGGCTGCCGGCTTCGCGGGCCACCGCCTCGGCGGCGGCGAGGCGCAAGCCGGGGTCGATTTCGGTCATCGATGGCTTCCATGGTTTGGAGTGCAGGCGCAGCTGGTCTATAGCCGCCTCGCGTGACGAACAGAAGGGAGCGCTTGATGCACAACGTCCATGCCAACGGGGCGTCGATCCCGGCCCTGGGCTTCGGCACCTGGGCGCTGCCCGACGACCGCGTCCAGCAGCTGGTCGAGCACAGCATCGGCGTCGGCTACCGGCACATCGACACCGCCCAGATGTACAAGAACGAGGCGGCGGTGGGCGCCGGCATCAAGGCCTCGGGTGTGGCCCGCGATGCGATCTTTCTCACCACCAAGATCTGGCCCGATTGCTTCGCGCGCGATGCGTTTCGCCGGGCAGCCGACGAGCGCCTCGGGCAGCTTGGCGTCGACCGGGTCGACCTCCTGCTGTTGCACTGGCCGTCGCGGACGGTGCCGTTGGCCGAGACCATCGAGGCCCTGAACGCCGTCAGCGAGGCCGGGCAAACCCGGCATCTCGGCGTGAGCAACTTCACCACCGCGATGCTCGACGAGGCGGTGCGGCTGTCGGCTGCCCCCCTCGTCACCAATCAGGTCGAATACCATCCGTTCCTCAGCCAGACCAAGGTCATGGCCAGGCTCGAGGCGCACGGTATGGCGCTCACCGCCTACTGCCCGCTCGCCCGCGGCAAGGTGGTGGGTGAGCCGACCCTGGCGGCGATCGGCCGCGTACACGGCAAGTCCGAGAGCCAGGTTGCGCTGCGCTGGCTGGTGCAGCAGGCTGGTGTCATTGCCATTCCGCGCAGCTCCAGCGAGGCGCGGATCGCCGAGAATTTCGCGGTCTTCGACTTCACCCTCAGCGACGCCGAAATGGCGCGGATCACCGCCTTGGGCTCGCCCCAGGGGCGGCTGGTGACCATCGACCTCGCCCCAGAATGGGACGCCTAGGGCCGCTGTCAGACGAGGCGCAGCGTCTTGCCGAAGGCAGCCAGGGCATGGGGCAGTTCGGCATGCCAGAACGGCCAGTCATGCCGGCCCGGGACGATCCGCACCGCCGCCGGGATTCCGGCCTCGTCGAGCCGTTGCGCGAAGGCCCGGGTGCCGATGGCGAGGCCGAGGTCATCCTCGGCACCGCACGCCAGATGGATGGCCGGGCGGATGTCGGCGGTGGCCAGCCCGGCGACCATGCCGAACGGGTCCGCCGCTGCATAGCGCGCCTGGTCGAACGGCTGGCCAAAGGCGCCCCCGAAGACTTCGATCTGTCGATCGGTGATGGCGCTGCCGGGCGGACAGAGTGAAGGGCTGAGGGCGCCGATGAAGCGAAATCGTTCCGGCCGCTTGAGGCCGAGGTGCAAGGCGCCGAAGCCGCCCATCGAGAGCCCGATGATGCCGATGCTGCGCGTGTCGCAGTCGAGTTCGGCCTCGACCGTCGGCATTAGCCCGTCGAGCAGGGCGGTCGCGATGGCTGCACCGTGCAGTGGCGGCGCATCGACGTACCAGCTGTTGCCGGTGCCCGGCAGCACCAAGTACAGAGGCGGTAGTTGGCCCGAGGCCAAAAGAGCCTCCGTCGCCTCGATCGCACCGCCGGCACGCAGCCAGTCCCACTCGCTGCCACCGTGGCCGTGTAGCAGGTAGACGAGTGGCGCACCGCGACCAGGGTTTCCGACCGGGTGGACAAGGTAGGGGAGAGGCCGGCCGAGCACGGGGCTCAGGAAACTTGCCTCCTCGACGGCCTCGGTCCCCGCCAGGGCCGAAAGCCCGATACAGGCGGTGCCGAGGAAGATGAAGCGACGGCGGTCAAGCATGGGCCCTCGATGCCGAATTCGCGTCCTGATTGCAATATCATATTTTGTCTCATCCTAGGGTTTCTTTTTTGACTGTGGCATGGCGGGGACGCAAGCACCGAGCCGCCGCGCACACTCCAGCTCGACCCCACACACTCCAGTTCGACGATGCAGCGGCCCAACCCCGGCATGGCGGCACGCCGGCGCTGCGGGGAAACGCCCAATCCGCGCGCGCCGCGGCCCCAGATTCCCACTTAATTGGTGACCTTGCCATCGAGCGCGACCGCTGGCGGCGGCGGTCAAGCGGCGGCAGCCGCAGTGCCGAAACCTGCGGTGTCCGCCCAGCGCTGGGCCTGTTGCACGGCCCGCGGCTCATTGCCGATAATGAACAGCAGTGGCGGCTGCATGTCGGCGCCCGCGAGGTGGACGGCCCAGAGCTGGGCGACACCGCATCGGTCGAGACGATAAGGCAGGCGGGCCGCCGCCCATTGCGCATTGAGGTCGGTCGCCAGCACCGGCAGGTCGGATGGCTTCACGGACTGCATGGTTCGATCCTCTGTTGATCAGACGGTTGCGCCGGCAGGCTGGCGGAGACGGCCCGTTCTCGCCGGCCACGGGCTCAGTACAACAGGAGGCAAAGAAATTCAATTAATGGTAGATTTGCTTTCGGCTGGCACGCTTCGCCGGCCGCTGTCGCGTCAACCCATGGACGCGCCGATGCGCGCGAACAGGGGTAGCAGGGGCTCAGCGGAGCGTGCCCCGTACTGGCCGATGATCGCCGCCGCCGCCGCCGAGCCCAGCTGGCCGCAGGTGGCGAGATCGTAGCCGGCGGTGAGACCTCGAAGAAAGCCTGCCGCGTAGAGATCGCCGGCGCCGGTGGTGTCGAGCAGGCGCGTCGGCGGCACGGCATCGATCACATGAACTTCCTGACCCTTGACGACGACCGAGCCCATTGGGCCCCGGGTGAGCGCGGCGAAGCCGACATCCTGGCGGACGGCCTGCAGCGCCTCGTCGAACGAGTCGACCTCGTAGAGACTCTTGATCTCGGCCTCGTTGGCGAACAGGACATCGACCTCGTTCTTGACCAGGTCACGGAACTCGCTGCGCCAGCGGTCGACGCAGAACGGGTCGGAAAGGGTCAGCGCCAGCAGCCGGTCGTGGTTGTGGCAGATCGAGGCGGCCTTCTGGCAGGCGGCCTTGGCCGCCGGCTTGTCGTAGAGGTAGCCTTCGAAATAGGTGATGGCCGCCTTGGCCACCAGCGCTTCGTCGACCTCGTCGGGGCCGAGGTCGACGCAGGCCCCGAGATAGGTCTGCATGGTTCGCTGCGCGTCGGGCGTGACGAAGATGAGGCATCGCGCAGTTGCCGGGCCGTCGCTCGCCGGTGCGGCGTCGAAGACGACCCCGGCGGCGCGGATGTCGTGGGCGAAGATGCGGCCGAGCTGGTCGTCCTTGACCCTGCCGATATACGCCGCCTTGCCGCCGAGCGAGGCGATTGCGGCCATGCTGTTGCCGACGCTGCCGCCGGAGATTTCGCGACCCGGACCCATTCTGGCATAAAGCGCTTCGGAGCGCGTCTCGTCGACCAGGGTCATCGCCCCCCTGTCGAGCCCGAGTGCTTCGATCTGCGCGTCGTCGGCCTGGCTCACGACGTCGACGATGGCGTTGCCGATCCCGAGTACGTCGATCTCGGACCTTTTCACGTGGTCACGCTGCATGGGCTAGCTCGCTCCTCGCTGATACCGCTGTAAGCCGCTCTAGCAGCTTGCGCGACGGGCTGCAGCATTTGTGCGCCAGCGTCGCCGAGGCGCGGCGCGGATGTCCCCCGCTCGCGAGGCGGGCGCCCCGGTCATCTGGCCTGATGGACGCTGTTTCGGTTTGACGTGATCCGCCGCTTGGCGCTACCTCTGCGGCTACTCTCAGACTGCGTTGTCGGCTAGGCTGTGGCGGTCAGGTTGCGGGCCCGAAGTCATTCCAGCCGGAGCGGCCCGACGGCGTCTACCGGTCTTTGCTGTACGATCGTCCTCAGCTATCCGAGGCAGGATTATCGACCAACCCTTCAGGTGTCACCCACCGAAAGTAGGAATGCGCGGATGTTTCGCAGAAAAGACAACGAGCCGGCACCGTCCGGCGAGGCCAGGAACGAGTTGCCGACCCGTCCTGCCGCCGAGGTGAAGCCGATGCCGCAGCCGGAGATGCCGCGGCGCAGCACCGACCTGCCGGCCGCCCCGGCGAGCGCGCCCGCCGCGCGTCCCGCCGCGACCACCGATGCCGGTGGCAAGCGGCTGATCGTCGGCCAGGGGATCAGCCTCTCGGGTGAGATCACCGCCTGCGACCGGCTTGTTGTCGAGGGCGACGTCCAGGTCACCTTGAACGAGACGCGGGCGATCGAGATCGCCGAGAGCGGCCGCTTCACCAACGGCAAGGCGGAGGTCGAGGAGGCGGAGATCAGCGGTGTCTACGAGGGCGAACTCACCGTCCGCCACCGCCTGCTGATCCGCGCCACCGGCCGCGTCAAAGGGGCCGTCCGCTACGGCGAACTCGAGATCGAGCGTGGCGGCAGGCTCTCCGGCTCCGTCTCGATGCTGGACGAGGCGTAGCGTTGCGCGCAGCGCCGGTCACCAAGTCGAGCAAGCTCGCGCCTTGCTGACGATGCGCGGTACCATTTTCGTTCTGCTCATTGCGCTCACGGGCTGCAGCCAGGGGGAGAAGACGTCGCTGCTCGACGCCTATCTCGAACCGCAGCGGCCGGTCTGGGGTGGCCTGCCGGCCTTCGCTCCGGTTCCGGAGGTCGCGCGAGATACCCAGCTCGTCGGCATGGCGACCAGCGACCTCAGGAACGTCTTCGGTGACCCGGCACTCGTTCGTCGAGAGGGCGGTGTGCAGTATTGGCGCTACAGCTTTGCCGGTTGCACCCTCGACCTGTTCGTCAACGAGGGCGACAACGGCAGCGCCGAGGTGGTGTATTTCGACCTTCGGCCGAACAGCAGCCTCGGCAACGACGCGGCCAAGGCCGAGTGCGCCCGTCTCGGCGCCCGCCTCGAGGGCTTCGAGCGCAGCAATCGGGAGCGCGGCAGCCGGGCGGACGCGCTGCCCGATACCGAGAGCTTCTGAGCGCCGGTCACAGCCGGCCCCGATAGGCATCTGCGGCGATGGGGCAGGCGATCAGCGTGAACCGGTCGCTGGTCAGCGCCCGCTCGAGGGCCAAGGCGAGGGCCGGTCGATCGCCCGCCACCACGCCATGGCCGCCGAGGCCACGGGCGACGTCGACCACATCGAAGCCGCCGACACCGACACCGCGCTGTGCGAGTTGCCGCTCCTGCTGCTTGAGATCGATCAGGGCAAGCGAGCGATCGACGAAGCAGACGATAATGATCGGCAGTCCCTGCTCGGTCGCCGTCACCAACTCGCCGAGCACCATCAGCAGTCCGCCATCGCCGACGAAGGCGACCGCCGGCCGGCCCGGCTCGGCGAGCTTGGCGCCGATCGCCAGCGGCACCCCACACCCCATGGTGCAGAGCCCGTTCGACTGCAACAGACCGCGCGGCTCGTAGACCGTCCAGAGCTGGCTCAGCAAGATACGATGCGCCCCCACGTCGGCGACCGCAACGGTGTCGCGCGGCAGCACCGCGCGTGCGGTATCAATGACCGCCGCCGGCCCCCACTGCTCGTACGGCGCGAAGGCGTCGCGGATGCCGTCGCGCACCGCGGCGACGGTTCTCGGGGTCCAGGTCGACGCTTGGCCCCCCGGCCCGCTGCCCCCAGGCTCTCCGCCCCCCGGCGCTCCGCCGAGGGCATCGAGCCCGGCCCCGATGGAGCAGACGAAGCTGATCGACGCCTGATGCAGGTAGTGGTCATTGGCCACGGCCTCGAGTGCTACGACCCGCTTGGTTCGCGCATCCCACGGCTGTTGCCAGCTCCGGCGCATCTCCACCGCATCGTAGCCGGCAAGGAGGACGAGATCGGCAGCCTCGACGAGCGGCAGGAGATGCGCGTCGGCGGCTGGCGACAGCGCCGCCGCGGCCAGCGCCAACGGATGATCCTCGGGCAGCAGCCCCTTGGCCTTGTAGGTCTGGATAACCGGCACTGCATGGCGCTCGACGAACCGCCGAAGCGCCGGCCCGGCGCCGTCCTGGACTGCATCGAACCCGGCGATGAGCAGCGGCCGTTTGGCTGCGGCGAGCCATTCGCGGGCAGCGTCGAGGGCCGGCCCCGCGGCCGGTGCCGTCGGCTGTGCGGGGGTGCCACGAATGCCGGCAGCCGGGCCGGCGGGGGCTGCGCCGACCTCGATCGGCACATCGATCAGCACCGGCCCCGGCCGCGGGTCGGCGGCCAGGCGCAACGCCCGCTCGGCAATGAGGTCGGCCGCCGTCGCACTCAGCGTGAACGACCCCTTGATGGCCGGCTCCAGGAGCCGCGCGTGGTCGACGATCTGGTGGGTGTAGGTGAGCGTGTCGTCGGCATCGACGGCACCCGCCAGCACGATCAGCGGCACCCGGTCGAGCCTGGCGTTGGTGACCACGTTCATCGCATTGCTGACCCCCGGTCCGACCGTCGCGACCAGCACCGGGGGGGTGCCGGTGCGCTGCCAGACCGCTTCCGCCATGAAGCCCGCGGCCGTCTCGTGCTTGGCGGTGACGAAGGTGATGCCGGCCGCCGCGAGCGCATCGATCAGGGTGAGGACCTCGCCGCCGGGAATCCCGAACGCATGGCGGCAACCGGCTTCGGCGAGCCGTCGGGCTACCTGGTCGGCAGCGCGGTTGTGGGCGGAGGATGCAGGCATCGGCGGTTCGCCTTTTTTGTTCATCCGGTGTAGCCAACCAGCGCTGGCACGCCCGCACGCCCTGGTCAAGAATGCTCGCTTTCGGCCGATCGGCCGGTTTCATCGAGCGCAAGGCGGACTGCGAATGGCTATTGTCTGGTCGAGCTTGGTGGCCTTGTTGATGACCGTGACGACCGTGCTCCTGCATTACGAGATCCTGCGCGGCACCTCGCGCCTCATCCCGCTTCTGGCGATTCCGCCGCGCAGCCGGATCATCATCGTCATCGCCGCCGCCTTCATCGCGCATCTCCTGCAGATCGGCCTCTATGCCATGGCATTCTATGCGATGCAGCATGGCTTCGGTCACGGCAGGCTGTCCGGCGAGTTAGCGGGCACGGCCCTGGATTTCTTCTACTTCTCGACGCCCAACTTCACCACGCTCGGCGTCGGCGACCTCTACGCATTCGGGCCGATGCGCATCGTCGCGGCCATCCAGTCGCTGAACGGCCTCGTCCTGATCGGCTGGTCCGCCTCCTTCACCTATCTCGCCATGGAGAAGTTCTGGGACCTGCATCGGCGGCCGGAGCGCTGCTCACGCTAGGCGGGCGCCGCCCGGCGCTGCTGCTGGAAGAAGTCGACGATCGCCCGGGTCGCATCCGGGCCTCTGGGGTCGGTGTAGGTGCCGCGCGGATCGCCGCCCGACCAGGCATGGCCGAGCCCCTGGACTTGCCAGTCTTCGACCAGCGTCCGGCCTTGCCGGGTCTGGTGCCGGCGCACGCGATAGCGATGCCCGCCCGGCACCTGCCCGTCCTCGACGCTGACCTCGAGCGGCGGTGCCAGCTCAAGGGCACGCGAGAGAATGGCCCTGGCATTGCCCGGGTGGACCGTCCGGTCGCGCATCCCGTGAACCACCAGCGTGGGCACGAAAGCCGAGGCCGCGGCTGCGGCACCCTTCGCCCGGCGCCCGCGCATCGCCAGCAGGGCCGAGGGCAGGTCGTGCGCCGCCCGGTCGGCGAGGCCCGAGTGCACGGCCAGTGCTGCATAGAGGTCCGGGTAGCGGGCCGCCATGATCGCCGCCTTGGCGCCGCCCGCCGACAATCCGGCGACATAGACCCGAGCAACATCGACGGCATGCTCCCGCATCACCTGCCGGGTGATGCCGGCGATCAGCGACGGCTCGCCCTGTTCGCGCTCCTGGTCGGTCGGCTGAAACCAGTTCCAGCAGCGCGACCGGTTGGCACTCTCCACCTGCCCAGGATAGACGACGAGGAGACCCGAGGCCTCGGCCTGCCGGTTCATGCCGGTGCCGAGCGCGAAGTCGTCCGGCGATTGCGTGCAGCCGTGCAGCATGACGACGAGCGGCAGGGCAGCGTCCGGCCGCCGGGCCGGCACGTAGAGCTTGTAGGGTCGCTCGCCGAACGGATTGGCATAAGATCCATCCAGCCATCGGCCGATCGCGGCGGGCGCCGGGTCGCCCAGGTCTGGGCCCGGTGCCGGACTTGGTGCCGGGCCTGGTGCCGGAGCGGGCTCGTGGTCGGGGGCGAGGTCGATGGTGGGGCCGGACCACGTCTCGTCGGGTGTCGCCGAAGCCGCTGCACCGCGGGCGAGCAGGCGCTGGATCAATGATGTGGCCTCGCTTAGCCGGCCCTGGCGGGTCAGCCGGGTGGCCGCGGCCATGCCCTCTTGATCGATGTGTCGCACGGTGCTTGCTCTTTCTGTTGTGGGGGCGGCATCAGTGGAGGCGGTCGCAAAGCGCCGCCTTGACCGCCGGACTGGCGGCGAGGGCACCGAGGACGGTGACCGAGGCGATGGTCGCTCGTGCCAGATCGGCCGAGACGTCGTCGGCGATGCTGGCGAGGCCGAGAACGTTGATGTGCAGCATCTCGCCGCGGTCGCGCGCTGCCTCGAGCGTCGCCCGGTCGTAGTGGCGAAGGCCGAGATCGAGGCCCTGGCGCGTCGTTGCCCGGTGCAGCACCTCGGCATGGCGCTCGATCTGGTTCCTGATTGCCGTCCTGATGAAGTCACTGCGATTGGCGTAGAAGCCGTCCTGCACCAGAAGATCGATGTGGCCGAGGTCGACATAGCCGAGATTGAGCGTCAGCTTCTCACTCTCGCCGCCCTTCGGCCGCCGCGCCGCGCTGCCCGCTGCCATCCTTCCGCCATCCTTTGGCCATCCACATGGATGGCATATGGATGCTCGGGCCGGTTGCGCAAGCCCTTTCGCGCCCCTGCGGAAAAGCGCCCCTGCTTGCGGCGCCAACCGCTTTGGCCGATCCTTCGGCGGCTGCCCTCGCCGCCAGGAGGCTGATCCGATGCGCCGCCCGCCCTTGTTCCTCGACTGCCCGCCCTTTCTCGACGAACTGCGCCGCGCGCGGCTGGTCGACCGCGTGCCCGAACTCGAGGTGCATGTCGGCGACCCCGACCCGGCAACCCGCGACCGCCTGCTCGAAGGCCGCGCCATCGTGATGAACGACCACACGCGATTGACCGCCGAGCTCATGGCCGGCTGCCCGGATCTCCGGGCCATCGTCTTTCTCGGCACCGGGGCAGCCAGCTATATCGACCTCGACGCCGCGGCCGAACGCGGCATCGCCGTGCGCAGCTACAAGGGCTACGGCGATCGCAGCGTCGCCGAGCACACGATCGCCCTCGTCTTCGCCGCCGCCCGGCGCATCGCCG
>CAZNWE010000045.1:0-14511 GCA_964576715.1 uncultured Geminicoccaceae bacterium
GTCAACCCCTGCCGATGCCCTCAACCCCTGCCGATGCCCTCAACCCCTGCCGATGAACGGCATCTTGGTCGCCATGACGGTAACGAACTGGACGTTGGCGTCGAGCGGCAGGTTGGCGATGTGCACCACCATGTCGGCGACGTGGCGCACGTCCATCCGTGGCTCGGTGCGGGTCGAGAGGTCGGCCTGCAGCACGCCGGCGGTCATCCGCTCGGTCATCTCGGTGGCGGCGTTGCCGATGTCGATCTGGCTGCAGGCGATGTCGTACGGTCGACCGTCGAGGCTGGTCGAGCGGGTAAGGCCGGTGATCGCATGCTTGGTCGCCGTGTACGGGGCCGAGAACGGTCTCGGCACGTAGGCCGAGATCGAGCCGTTGTTGATGATCCGCCCACCTTGCGGCACCTGCCGGCGCATCAGGCCGAAGGCCTCGCGGGTGCAGAAGAAGGCGCCGTCGAGATTGGCGCGCACCACTCTTTGCCAGTCCGCGATCGGCAATTCGTCCATCGGCACCGGCGGCGACCCGGTGCCGGCATTGTTGAAGAGCACGTCGAGCCGGCCGAACCCCGCCTCGCAGGCCCTGAACAGCGCCTCGACCGAGGCCGGATCGCCGACGTCGCAGGCCACCGCCAAGGATTTGCCTCCCTCGCCGTCGATTTCGGCCGCCGCCGCGTCGAGCGCCGTCTGCCGCCGCCCGGCGAGCACCAGTGCGTACCCTGCCCTGGACAGCGCCAAGGCCGACGCCCTGCCGATGCCGCTGCCGGCACCGGTCACCATTGCCACTCTCGCCATCTTTTTCCTCCCTGGTTTCTCCTCCCTGGCCTCAACGCCGGCGGTAGGGCGCAAACCAGCCGAGCCCGTCCTCGGTCCGCCGCTTGGGCTGGTACTCGCAGCCGACCCATCCCGCATAGCCGACCTCGTCGAGGAGGTCGAACAGGTAGGGGTAGTTGATCTCGCCGGTATCGGGCTCGTGGCGGTCCGGTACACCCGCGACCTGGACGTGATCGACCACGCCGATCAGTTCCTTGAGGTGCATGGCGAGGTCACCCTCCATGATCTGACAGTGGAAGAAGTCGAGCTGCAGCTTGAGGTTGGCTGCGCCGACCCGCTCGATGATCCGCCGGCCGTCGCGCTGGTAGTTGAGGAAGTAGCCGGGGATCGAGCGGCTGTTGATCGGCTCGATCAGGATGGTGACGCCGGCCTCGGCGGCGCGGTCGGCAGCGAGGCCGAGATTGGCGAGATAGGTGCTCTCGAAGGCGCGGCGGTCGGCATCCGGGCCGATCAGCCCGGCCATGCAGTGCAGCCGTTTGGCGCCGATCACCCGGGCGTAGTGGAGCGCCTGGTCGAGCCCGTCCAGGAATTCGGCTTCGCGACCGGGCAAGGCGGCGATGCCGCGCTCGCCCTTGGCGAAATCGCCGGGCGGCAGGTTGAAGAGCGCCTGCTCGAGGCCGGCGTCGTCGAGGGCGGCACGGATGGCGCCCGGCTCATGATCGTAGGGGAAAAGAAACTCAACGCCGGTGAACCCGGCCGCCGCCGCGGCAGCGAAGCGCTCCAGGAACGGCCGCTCGGTGAACATCATGCTGAGATTGGCAGCGAACCGCGGCATTGCTCGTTTCCTCCCTGCTCTCCCGGGCGGCGCCGGCCATCGACCTTTGGGTCCGAACAGTGCGGTCGCGACCCGGGCAGCCGGCGGGCTCTCGGGTTGCATCTCGCGCCGTGGCGGGACCTGTCGCGTGCCGAACATGGCACGGCTGCGATCGAGCCGCATGCACCGCAGTGGGCTTCGGCTCCCCTGCCCACGGTCGCCGTGCTATGCACCGATTCCTGTTTGACGACAATCCCGGCGAGAGATCGATGAGCGTGGCACGGCGAGGAAATCCGCAGATCGGCCGGTCGCCGGCGTGGCCTGCAGCCCGGCGCCAACGACACTCGTCGGCTAGCGCGGCCCGGCGCGTTGCAGTGCCGCTCCGGCGATCGTTGCCGCGCGCCGTCTGAGCCAGCCCGCCCCTGGAGGTTCGAGCGACCGTGAGCGACCGATGCGAGCCGCCGCGCACCTGGCTGATGCTGGGTCGCAAGGCCGGCGACAACACCCAGATCACCGCTCTGGCCGAGGCCTTGGGCTGGCCGTTCGAGACCAAGCGGCTAACCTACAAGAAGACCGAGCTGTTCACCAACCTCTTCGCCGGCCCGACGACCAAGGGCCTGGTCCTCGGCCAATCCGATCCGCTCGAGCCGCCCTGGCCCGAGCTGGTGATCTCGGCCGGGCGGCGCAACGAGCCGCTGGTCCGCTGGATCCAGGCGCAGGCGGGGCGCGAGAAGGTGCGGCTGGTCCATGTCGGCCGGCCCTGGGCGCTGCACGAGTGCTTCGATCTGATCGTCACCACACCGCAATACCGACTGCCACAGAAGCCGCATATCCTGCACAACGAACTGCCGCTACAGCGGGTCAACACCGACCGTCTGATCCGCGAGGCCGAGCTCTGGCGGCAGCGGCTGCCGCCACTGCCGGAGCCGCGCCTCGCCGTGCTGCTCGGCGGCCATGCCGGGCCCTACAATTTCGACCGTGAGAACGGCGCCCTGTTGGGCCATCACGCGAGCCGCATGGCCAAGGCTGCCGGCGGCTCGCTGCTGGTGACGACCAGTGCGCGCACGCCCGAGGCGGCGATCCGCGCGTTCGAGGGCCAACTCGACGTGCCGCACCTGCTGCACCGCTTCGTCGCATTCCAGCCCCCGGCCGAGAACCCGTTCTTCGCCTTTCTCGGCCTCGCGGCAGCGGTGATCGTGACCGCCGACAGCATGTCGATGCTCGCCGAGGCGATCGCCTCCGGCAAGCCCACGCACATCTTCGATCTCTCCCGCGGCAAGGGTTCCCGCCGGCCGCCGCGGCCCGAGGACGGCCGCATCGCACGGCGGACGGTGGTCGAGCGGCTCGCCGATTTTCGCTTTCAGGCGGTGATGTACACGCTCGGCATGCACGCCTTGCCGAGCCGCCTGACCCGCGACGTGCGCATCATCCACACCCGCCAGGTCGAGGCCGGCCGCGCCGTCTGGCTCGGCCAGCCACGACCGGACGGCGATCGGGCCCCGCCACCGATCGTCGATCTCGAGCGGGCGGCCAATGCGGTGCGGGTCCTGTTCGACGACCCGTCGCCGGCGCGGCCCGAGGTGCCGCAAAGTGCCTGGCCGGAAATCGTCCAGCGGGTCGTGCAGGGGTAGCCCGGCAAGCGACAGGCGTGCGGGCTCGAGACGCCTGGGGGGAGCCCGCCGCACCGGTTGCTACCGCTTCGCCGGACCTACCGGAGGCAGCGCCCAGCCGCTCACTCGCGGGGCAGCAGGAAGATGGCGGTGCCCATGGCGAGGCTGCCGAAGGTGACGGCGAAGCCGCCAGCGAGGAGGACGAGGGCGGTCAGCTCGACGCCGTTGCCGAAGATCAAGTCACCGAGGCTCGCGACATTCGAGCGAATGAGGAGGTAGAGGAAGAGCCAGCCACCGATGACGCCCATCAAGCAGTTCTTGCCGAGATAGACCAGGAGGCGTCGGTCGACTGTCGGCATGGCGATGATCCTGTTCGCATGATGGCCCCGGCCGCGGCCACTGCCGCATCCGCCGGCGCCCGCACTGCAACGACGGCGAGACCCGGCCGGCCTGCCATCCGGCCGAGCCTCGATCCTTCGAGATGGCATTGCCGGGCATCGGGTCAATCCGAGCAGCGACGCGCTGCGTAGTGCTTCGCGTCGTCCAGTCCACCGAGACCGGCGGCGCCTGACCAGCATGGCGGGACTCATGACCGATCTGCCAAATCACTTCGCCTCGCGCGCCGCGCTTGCCGAGTTCGTCGCCGACACCTTTGCCGAGCATGCCGAGGCCGAGCCGTCGGCCGCCGACCACCGGCAGGTGGACCACCGGCAGAGCGGCGGGCGCAAGGCCGGCGCGCCGCTCCTGGCCGCGCTCAACCCCGGACGCTATGCCCGGACGCGCAACCACCTGGACGGTGCGGTTACCCGGCTCTCGCCCTATATCCGGCACGGGGTAGTGACCTTGGCCGAGGTCCGCGACCTAGCCCTCGAGCAGGCCGGCAGTCCCGAGCGGGCCACCAAGCTCGTAAACGAACTCGGCTGGCGCGACTTTTACCAGCGGCTCTACGCTCGGCTGGGCGAGCGGGTCTGGGAAGACCAGGAGCCCTACAAGACGGGCCTGGCCGCCGCGGACTATGCCGCCGCCCTGCCGGACACGGTGCCTGAAGGCCACACCGGGCTCGCCTGCATCGACGCTTTCGCGCGCGACCTCGCCCGCACCGGCTACCTGCACAACCACGCGCGGATGTACGTCGCCGCCTACGTGGTGCACTGGCTCAGGGTGCGCTGGCAGGCGGGTGCGCGTTGGTTCCTGCGGCATCTCGTCGATGGTGATCCGGCGAGCAACAACCTGTCCTGGCAATGGGTGGCGAGCACCTTCAGCCACAAGCCCTATTTCTTCAATCGCGCCAATCTCGAACGGGCGACCGACGGACGCTACTGCCGGGAATGCTCCAGCGCCGACAACTGCCCGTTTGCCGGGAGCTACGAGGAGCTGGCCGCCCGGCTCTTTCCGGCAACGGTGCCGGCATGAGGGAGATCGTCTGGTTGCACGAGGACGGGCTGAGGCTCGACGATTGCCAGGGGCTGCCGACGCTCTTCGTCTTCGACGACGCGCTGATGCAGGCGTTCGGCTATGGGCTGAAGCGCATCACCTTCATCTACGAGACGCTGGTCGAGCTCGACGTGGTGATCCGCCGCGGCGACACGGTGGGCGAGGTGCTGCGGTTTGCGGCCGAGCATGAAGCGACGCAGGTGGTTCATCGCCCGACGGTTTGCCCGAAGCGGCGCGCAATCCTCGGCACGCTGGGCCAGCGGTTGGCGCTGCGCGAGCTCGCGGAGCCACCCTTCGTCACCGCCCCGGAGCGGCTCGATCTCAAGCGCTTCTCGCGCTATTGGCGCAAGGTCGAGGGCTCGGCCTTGCTGCCGACGGCGAAGCAGGGATGAGCGCGCGGTGCATCTGCGTCGCAACGATGCCGCCTTCCCCGGCGTTGCCCAGGCTCGGGATGAAGCCGAGCCGTCGGTAGATCGGCAGGGCGAAGGTCGAGGCGTTGACGGTGAGGGTGCAAACCGCAGGGTCGCCCGTCGAGACGTGGGCGATGACGGTCTCGACGAGGCGGCGGGCGATGCCCTGGCCCTGGTGGTCGATCGCGGTGAACAGCAGTGCCAGGTGCTCGAGCCCTCCGACGCGGCCGTCGCCGCCGCGCAGCTCGGCATAGCCGACGCGTTGCTCGCCGTTGCGGCCGGCCACCACGGCGCACCAGGCGACCGCACCCTCGCCGAGCCGGGCCCGCAGCGCCTTGTTCGTCACGTAGAGGCGAAACGCGACCCGGGCCTCGATCGAGAGCGCCGGTGCAATGAAGCGGGCGAAGCCAGGCTCGATCAGCCGGGCAACGGCCCCGGCATCGGCCGTGGTGGCAGGGCGGATCGTGATCTCGGGCTCAAGCACCTTCGACGATCGTGATTTCGACCACACCGCCGCCGTCGCGGCGAAACCGGGCCGCGGCCTGGTATTCGGCCGAGTTGAAGCAGTCACGGGCGGCATCGAGGCTCGAAAAGGCGATCACCACGTAGCGGGTGAACTCGGCAGGGCCCTCGAGCACCTCGTGCGCGCCGCCGCGGGCCAGCACGCGGCCGCCGTAGCGCTCGAGGATCCCCGGCACCTGGCTCGCATAGCGCGCATACTGCTCGGGATCGTCGACCCTGGCACGGGCCAGCCAATAGGCTGTCATCACGCCCCTCCCTCTTTCTCCAAGAGAATCTCGGCAAAAAATCGACTGTTCTCAGCCTTGCTTCCCGGATAGTTTCCATCGGGATGCGGCAGATGACCAGCCGCGCGTTGCCACTTCAGAGGAGAAACCGATGCGGGGAGGGTTGACTGCAGCAACCTTGGCACTCACTGCCGCATGCTTGGCAGCGCCGGCCACGGCGATGCAAACCACAGCCGACCTGCGAGATGCCTGCGCGGCCGAGGACGAGGCGACGCGCAACCTTTGCTTCGGCTACATCCTTGGCGCCGGTCAACTCTATGCCCAGCTGCGCCGGGCCGAGGCGATCGCCGAGCTCGCTTGTGTCGACCCCGTGCCGACCTTGGAGGTCATCCGCGTGTCGGTGGTCGAGTGGATGGAGGCGCATCCGGAGCATGCCGCCGAACCGGCCATCGACGGCCTGATGCGGGCCGCCGCCGCCATTTGGCCTTGTGAATGACCGCGAGCCAGCAGCCAGCCGGACCACGAACCAGCTGAACCACGCAAAGGAGCCGAGATGCCAGGCATTGCCACGACGACCAAGCTGCTCACCGTCTTCGCCCTGGCGGGGACGCTCGCGGCCTGCGCCGTCGACCGACAGACCGGCGAGCGGGCCGGCACCGGCGCTGCTGTCGGCGCCGCCTCTGGTGCGGCCGTCGGCCTGCTCACCGGCGATTTCCTGTCGAAGACGCTGACCGGTGCCGCAGCCGGTGCTGCCGGCGGCTTCGTCTACGACCAGATCGAGAAGAACTGACGTCCTTCACTGGTCGGCGTCGGCAGCCTTGCCCGAAGCGGCCGGCCGCTCGAACCGTCAGGCACTTCCCGCCGCCGGGCTCTGCGCCAGGAGCGAGCGCAGCACGTAGTGAAGGATGCCGCCGTGGCGGTAGTAGTCGACCTCGTCACCGGTATCGAGGCGGCAGAGCAGCGAGGTCTCGGTCCTGCTGCCGTCGGCGCGCTCGATCGCGCAGGCGACGTCCATTCGCGGCTTCAGGCCGCCCGAGAGGCCCGCGAGGGTGATCACCTCGCTGCCGTCGAGCTTCAGGCTCTGCCTGGTTTCGCCATCCTTGAAGGTCAGCGGCAGGACACCCATCCCGACCAGGTTGGAGCGGTGGATGCGCTCGAAGCTCTCGGCGATGACGGCCCTCACGCCCAGAAGGTTGGTCCCCTTGGCGGCCCAGTCGCGCGACGAGCCGGTGCCGTACTCCTTGCCGGCGAAGATCACGAGCGGGGTGCCGCGCTCCTTGTAGGCCATGGCGGCATCGTAGATGGACATCAGCTCGCCTTGCGGCATGAGCTTGGTCCAGCCGCCCTCCTTGCCGCCCGCCATCTCGTTCTTGAGGCGGATATTGGCGAAGGTGCCGCGCATCATGACCTCGTGGTTGCCGCGCCGCGAGCCGTAGGAGTTCCAGTCCTTCCTCTGGATCTGGTAGCTCTGCAGGTACTCGGCGGCCGGGCTGCCCTGGGCGATCGAGCCCGCCGGGCTGATGTGGTCGGTGGTGATGGAATCGCCGAGGATGGCGAGCACGCGGGCGTTTTCGATGTCGGGGACGGAGGCCGGGGCCGCGGCCGGCATGCCGTCGAAATAGGGCGGCAGGCGGACGTAGGTGCTGCCCTCGTCCCAGTCGTAGGTCATGCCGCTGTCGCCGCCGCCGATGGCGGCCCAGTGCTCGTCGCCGGCGAAGACGTCGGCGTAGCTCTCCTTGAACATCTTGGCGGTGACCGCACTCTCGACCACGGCCGCGACCTCGGCCTGGTCGGGCCAGATGTCCTTCATGAAGACGAGCTCGCCGTCCTTGTCCTTGCCGAGCGGCTCCTTGGTGAGATCGCGCAACAAGGTACCGGCGAGGGCGTATATTACCACCAGGGGCGGCGAGGCCAGGTAGTTGGCCTTGACCTGCGGGTGGACGCGGCCCTCGAAATTGCGGTTGCCGGAGAGGACGGAGCCGACGACGATGCCGCCTTCGTCGACCGCCTCGGCGATGGCGTCGGGCAGCGGGCCCGAATTGCCGATGCAGGTCGTGCAGCCATAGCCGACCAGATCGAAGCCCAAGGCATCGAGGTCGTCGTCGAGGCCGGCCTCGCGGAGGTAGTCGGTCACCACCTTGGAGCCAGGGGCGAGGGAGGTCTTGACCCAGGGCTTGGGCATGAGGCCCTTCTCGCGTGCCTTTTTGGCGACCAGGCCGGCCTGCAGCATGACGCTGGGGTTGGAGGTGTTGGTGCAGCTGGTGATCGCCGCGATGACGACGTCGCCGTGGCGGAGTTGGGCTTCCATGCCCTTGATGGGCTGCACCTTGTCCTCCGGCACGTCACCGCGCAGGGATGGCAGGGCCTTCTTGAAGCTGTCCTTGACCTCGGGCAGGACGACGCGGTCCTGCGGCCGCTTCGGGCCGGCGAGCGACGGGACGACGCTGGCCAGATCGAGCTCGAGGCTGTCGGTGAAGACGGGGTCGGGCAGGTCGTTGGACCGCCACATCCCTTGCGCCTTGGCATAAGCTTCGACCAGCTTGACCCGCTTCTCCTCGCGGCCGGTGAGGCGGAGATAGTCGAGGGTGACCTCGTCGATCGGGAAGAAGCCGCAGGTCGCACCGTATTCGGGTGCCATGTTGGCGATGGTCGCCCGGTCGGCCAAGGGCAGCTCGCCAACGCCGGGGCCGAAGAACTCGACGAACTTGCCGACCACGCCGGCAGCGCGGAGCATCTGCGTGACGGTGAGCACCAGATCTGTGGCCGTGGTCCCCTCGGGCAGCTTGCCGGTCAGCTTGAAGCCCACGACCTCGGGCAAGAGCATGGAGACGGGCTGGCCGAGCATCGCCGCCTCGGCCTCGATGCCGCCGACGCCCCAGCCGAGGACGGCCAGGCCGTTGACCATGGTGGTGTGGCTGTCGGTGCCGACCAGGGTGTCGGGATAGGCCACCTCGGTGTTGCCGTCCTTGGCGGTCCAGACGACCTGGCTCAGGTTCTCGAGATTGACCTGGTGGCAGATGCCGGTGCCGGGCGGGACGACGCGGAAATTGTCGAAGGCGCCCTGGCCCCAGCGGAGGAAGGCGTAGCGCTCGCCATTCCGCTGGTATTCGAATTCGACATTGCGCTTGAAGCTGCCCGGGCCGCCGAAGCTGTCGACCTGCACACTGTGGTCGATGACCAGATCGACCGGCGAGAGCGGGTTGATCTTTGTCGGATCGCCGCCAAGCTGCACCATCGCCTCGCGCATCGCGGCGAGATCGACGACGGCAGGCACACCGGTGAAGTCCTGCATCAAGACGCGGGCCGGTCGGTAGGCGATCTCCTGGTCGGAGTGCTGCTGCTCGAGCCAGGCCGCAGCCGCCTTGATGTGGTCGACGGTGACGGTGCTGCCGTCCTCGAAGCGAAGCAGGTTCTCGACCAGGACCTTGAGCGAGAACGGCAGGCGGGAGAGATCACCGAGCTGCTTGGCCGCCTCCGGCAGCGAGAAATAGTCGTAGCGGACCCCGTCGACGTCGAGCGAGCGCCTCACGGCGAGCGTATCCTGTCCAGCAACCCGCAACGTTCTTCTCCCTAGAATTGCCCGGCCATTTTACAAGTTGGCGGTATAGGCGTCACCTGCTCCGATCGAAAGGTGTCCAGGTGTCTCAGCAGGCCGCCCGAAGATCACCGGTCGGTCTGCGCAGCTGCCGGCATGGCAGCCATGGTCGGCTCGGTTGACCGGATCAGGGGGCGATCGGCCGATGAGCCAGGGGTCGAGATCGTCGCGGCAGCGTGCCACGGGCGGGGTTCACGGGCAACGCCGCCGTCGGCCGGAGCTGAAGCCGGTGCGCGTACGAGCAGCGTCGCGTTCTCGGCGGTCGCCGGGCAGCTGCGCGATGGCAAATGGCTGACCGGCAGATGGTCTCCGATGTCCCACGGGATGTCCCATGGTATGTGGCGTCCCGCTGGATCGCCGGGTCGAGCCGGGTCCGATTGTGGTAGTCGATGGTCGAGCCGAGGGCCCGGCAGCGGATGGCCGCCGACCCTGGCGGCTGGCGGGCGGGAGGTGGAGCATGGCAATGGTGGCGGCGGCCCCGGTGTGGACATCTCCCGCGCTGGGCACCGTGATGCCGGCGCGGCAGGCGGCTGCGACGTCGACATCGTCGCTGCCGACCGAGGAGGTGCCAATGGTCTGGGGCCGCCCGGGCAGGGCTGCGATGACCGCGGCCGACCAGGGGTCGGCCGGGCAGGTGGGCACCCATCCACGGCCTTCGCCCGGCGACCACGTCGGCAGCCGTGAGCACTGCCTCCGCCGCATTGCGCCGGAGGTCGTGGTCGCGCGCGACGCGTGCCGCCACGGCGTCGGGCAGACGACGCCCGACAAAAACCGGGGGCTTTCGCGTCCAGGCCCTGACTGCCAAGTCGATGGCGCACTAACTACTAATTAAGGTAATTGTGCCGCCGCTTCTGCACCCTTGACCTGACCCCACGAGGAAGGATGAATTCGCCGATGAAGACCAAAAGCCGCCTCGGCTTCTCGACCTGCCTCCTCGTCGCCAGCTCGTTCGTGATCGCCCAGCCGGTGGCGGCTGCGGTCGAGCTCCTGTCGCATCGCGCCGTCTATCGGCTGAGCCTGGCCGACGAATCCGGCGTCGCGAGCGGCGTCACCGGCGTGCGCGGCGGGCTGGTCATGGAGTGGCGGGAGTCCTGCGAGGGCTCGATCAGCACCCAGCGCCTGGGTTTTGTCGCGACGATCGGCGATGGCGGTCCCGACTTCAGCTACGACGTTCGCTTCTCGAGCTGGGAGGCGGCGGACAACAGGCGGTTGCGCTTCAACGTCCGGTCGTTCGACAGTGGCGAGCTGTTCGAGGAATTTCAGGGTGAGGCGACGCTGGAGGCTGGCGGCAGCGGCCGGGCGGCCTTTGCCAAGCCGCCGATCGAGGGGATCGATCTGCCGGCCGGCACGCTCTTCCCGACCGAGCACATGCGCCGCCTGATCGAGGGTGCGGAACAGGGTGCCGTCGTGGTCAGTCACGATGTCTTCGACGGCTCGGGCGCGGAGGGGTTGAGCCGGGTGACGGCCGTGATCGGTCGCGGCCAGCCGGTCGACAGCGGGGCCGACGCCAGCGGCAAGCTGCGGTGGCCGGTCAACCTCGCCTATCATTCGATCGACGGTGCCGACGACCTGCCGACCTTCGAGCTCACCTTCGCGCTGTCGGAGCGCGGGGTGTTGCACGATCTCGTGCTCGATTACGGCGATTTCGCCCTTGCGGCCGAGCTCGAGCAGCTCGAGACCTTCGAGGCGCCGCGCTGCCCCTGACCGCGCGCCATCGCCGCGCCCTCTCGCTGCTGCTGATCGAACAGTCGTGGAGGGCGAAGGACGCTGCCGTATGAACCGGATCACGGACGCGCCTGCGGGCCATCGTCAATCCTGAGCGCAGTTCTCCTGCAGGCCGCGACCCGACGTCGTCGATTGATCGCCTGGAGGCGATCACCTGATCCGTGGCCGATCCGGCGGTCGCCGGCAATGGTCACCCGCGGGCGACCGTGAACCGCCGACCGTTCGCACCGGCAAAGGGCTACTTGGCGATGGGACGAGGGGAGAGACCGTTGAGCGGGGTTGCAGACGACCTCGCCGCCGGCACGGCTGGCATCCAACCGCGCGACATTTCCCTCGTCGCCGCGTCGGCGCTCGGCTATGCGATCGCCACCATCGGCATGAAGCTGGCGTCGAGCACTGTCTCGATTGTGGCGCTCGGCATCATCGCCCTCGGCCTGCTGGCGGCGACCGTGGCCGAGGTCAGTCTGTTGCGGAGGGTCGATCTCGGTGTGATCTACATCACGATCATCGGCGTCGAGAGCCTCGTGGTGCTGGGCTTCGCGGCATTGATCGGCGAGGGCCTCGATCTTCGCCGGATGGCGGGCTCCGTCCTCGTCATCGCCGGGCTCGTGCTGGTCACGGGCCGCTGACGGGTCGGCGCCGCGGCAGGTCGCGGCCGAGCCAGGCCGCACCACGCACGCCCGAGCTGTCGCCGAAGACCGGCGGCAGCAACCGCGTGTCGACCCGATCCGAGAAAACGTAGCGGGGGAGCAGCGGCGGCACGGCCGAATAGAGCCTTTGAATATTGGAGACGCCGCCGCCGAGCACGATGACCTCGGGATCGATGATGTTGATGACGTGGGCGAGGCCGCGGGCCAAGCGGTCGGCGTGGCGGTCAAGGGTGGCGCTGGCGGCGGCATCGCCCCGATCGGCGGCGGCCACGATCGCCGGGCCGGCGAGGGGCTCGCCGCTCACCCGCTCGTGGTCGGCAGCCATGCCGACACCCGAGAGCCAGGTCTCGATGCAGCCCGCGAGGCCGCAGTAGCACGCCGGGCCCGGCCGCTCGTCGTCCCGGGGCCAGGGCAGGGGATTGTGGCCCCATTCGCCGGCAATCGCGTTGCCGCCGCGCAGCACCCGGCCACCCACGACGATGCCGCCGCCGACGCCGGTGCCGAGGATGACCGTGAAGACGATGTCGGCGCCGGCACCGGCGCCGTCGGTGGCCTCGGAAAGGGCGAGGCAATTGGCGTCGTTGGCGAAGGCGACCGGGCGGTCGAGCCTGGCCATCAGGTCCTGGTCGAGCGGCCGGTCGTTCAGCCAGGTGGAATTGGCGTTCTTGATCAGCCCGGTGGCCGGCGAGATGGCCCCCGGATGACCGACCCCCACCGTCGCCCGAGCGCCTAGCTCGGTCTCGACCGCCGTCACCATCTCCGCCATGGCGTCGAGCGTCGCGGCGTAGTCGCCGCGCGGTGTCGGCCGGCGGCGACGCAGCAGCTCGTGGCCGCCCTCGTCCAGGGCCACGATCTCGATCTTGGTGCCACCGAGATCGAGGCCGATCGCGATGCTCATGGTTGCCTCCCGCGCCGGGCCGGCCCGGCCGATTGTCTGGAAACCCCCTCGTAAACGTTGAAGTCCAGCTTTAGAAGGCCTGCAACGGACAGGATGGCGAGGTGCCGATGGTCAAGCTCGTGCAGATCGGTCTCGGCGGCTGGGGCCGCAACTGGGCCGACGAGGTGCTGCCGGCCGTGCCGGGCATCGAGACGGTGGCCTTCGTCGATGCCGACCCGGCGATGCAGCAAATCGCCGCCGCCAAGCTCGGCCTCGACGAACATCGCCTGTTCGCCTCGCTCGACGCCGCCGTGGCGGCGACCCGACCCGAAGCGGCGCTCGTCGTCGTGCCGCTCGCCGCGCATGCGGCGGTGACCGAGGCGGCCTTGCGGCACGGCCTGCACGTCCTGGTCGAGAAGCCCTTCACCGAGACGCTCGCCGAGGCCAAGGCGCTGGTCGAGCAGGCCGAGCGAGCCGGCCTCCGGCTGATGGTCAACCAGAACTACCGCCACTTTCCCGCCCCCCTGACCTTCCGCCGGCTCGTCGGCGCGGGCGAGCTCGGCCACGTCGCCTCGGTCGCGGTCGATTTCTGGAAAATGTACGACGCGCACTACCGCTACTTCTTTCTCGCCGAGCCGCTGCTTTCGGACATGGCGATCCACCATTTCGATCTCATGCGGTTCATCCTGGACGACGAGCCGATTGCGGTCAGCGCCATGAGCTGGAGTGAACCCGAAACACCGTTCGAGGGGCGCCCCGGCGCGGCCGCCTTGATCCGCTTCGCCGCGGGTGTCGTGGTCAGCTATCGCGGCAGCTGGATCAGCCGCGGCCCGGACACCGTCTGGGGCGCCGACTGGCGGATCGACGGCAGCCGCGGCGCCGCCCTCGGCACCTTCCGCGGCAGCCAGGGCGATCGACGGGGTGCCGATCGGGTGACGCTCCACGACAGCGCCGCGCCGCCTGGCGCCGCCCCGCTGGTCGAGCTGCCGTTCACCGATCGGGCCGGGGCCCTCGCCGCGTTTCGCGACTGGGTCGGCTCGGGCACCGAAGCCGCCGGGCTCAGCACCGGCCGGGACAACCTGATGAGCCTGGCGCTCATGCACGCGGCGATCCGCTCCGCGGCCGCGGGTGGCCGGCTGGTCGCCATCGAGGAGGTGACGTCATGACCGATGCGCCGCGCGTCACCGTGTGGAACGAGTACCGCCACGAGCACGCCAATCCGGCGGTCGCCGCGATTTATCCCGAGGGCATCCACGAGGCGATCGCCGCCCCGTTGCGCGCGGTCGGTCTCGACGTGGCGACCGCGACCCTCGACGAGCCCGAGCATGGGCTCTCGGCCGCACGGCTGGGGTGGACCGACGTGCTGGTCTGGTGGGGGCACAAGGCGCACCACGAGGTGGCCGACGAGATCGTCGCCCGGGTGCATGCCCGGGTCCTGGACGGGATGGGCCTCGTGGCCCTGCACAGCGCCCATTTCGCCAAGATCTTCAAGGCTCTGATGGGCACCGGCTGCGACCTCAAATGGCGCGAGGCGGGCGAGCGCGAGCGGCTCTGGGTGGTCGACCCCAGCCATCCGATCGTCGCCGGGCTGCCGGAGGCGATCACCCTCGATCAGGAGGAGATGTACGGCGAGCATTTCGACATCCCGCCGCCGGACGAGCTCTTCCTCGTCAGCTGGTTTCAGGGCGGCGAGGTGTTCCGCTCGGGCTGCACCTGGCGGCGTGGCCAGGGGCGGATCGCCTATCTCCGGCCCGGCCACGAGACCTATCCGACCTACCACGATGGCCGGGTCCAGCTGCTGGTGCAGAACGCCGTGCGCTGGGCGACACCGGTCGGCGCCGCGCCGCCGCGGCGCGGCAATCAGGCGCCGCTGGAGCCGCTC
>CAZNWE010000045.1:14611-34874 GCA_964576715.1 uncultured Geminicoccaceae bacterium
GAGCCTGGCAGCGCCGAGCCTGGCACCGCATGCCCCTGATGCACAGCCGCCGCCAGCGCTGGCGCGCCGCAAGCGTCGCCTTCAAAAGCTGTCCAGATAGGCGAGGAACGCGTCGATTTCGCTGGTCGTCATGGCGAATTCGGGCATCTCGGGATGGCCGACCATGATGCCCTCGGCCAAGGCCTCGGCCAGGCTTTCGACCGGCCAGCGCTGCTTGAACTGGCGCATCGGTGGGGCATCGGGCAATGGGCTGGCACCAGTGGCACCGGTCGCGTGGCAGCCGCTGCAATAAGTGTCGGCAATGATCCGGCCGCGCTGGGCGAGGTCGTCGGCTGCCGCCGCAACGCCGGTGGCAAGGGCCAGGGACAACGTCAGCAGCGCGCCGAGCGCTGCCTCCTGGCGCATCGTACGGTGCATGATCGCTCTCCTTCTCTGGCTATGCCGCCGCGATCATCCTACTTGTAAGGACACGTTCGAGATAGGAATCCATGCGCTTGCGCGGCTCGATCATCGCGGCGTTGCTCGTCGTCCTCGTCGTGTTGCCGGTCGGCATCGCCGTCTGGCAGCAGGGCGCGGTGCGGCACTGGTCGGAAGCCCGCTGGGACAGCGCCGGCCTCGCCCCCGATCCGGCGGCCACCCGGCAGGCGGTGGTGCAGGTGTACTGTGCCGCGTCTTGGGGGCTGAAGGGGGCCCTGGCCGACCATTGCTGGATCGCGTTCAAGGGCGAGGACGCGCCCAGCTACACGCGCTACGACGTGGTCGCCTGGGGCGTGCGCAGCGGCGGTGCGGCGATCCGAATGAATTTCCGCGGCGTGCCGGACGGCAACTGGGCCGGCAATCGGCCACGGCTGCTGCTCGACCGGCGCGGGCCGGGGACAGCTGCCCTGATCCCGGCAATCGAGCGGGCGGTCGCCGACTATCCCTACCGGCACAGCTACCGCACCTGGCCCGGGCCGAACTCGAACACCTTCATCGCCTGGATCGCCCGCGAGGTGCCGGAACTGCGCCTCGACCTGCCGCCGCGGGCCATCGGCAAGGATTTCATCGGCCGACGGCTCCTGGCCCGGGCACCGAGTGCGACCGGCTTTCAGCTCTCGCTCGGCGGCGTGTTCAGCCTGATCGTCGCCCGGGTGGAGGGGCTGGAGCTCAATCTTTCGGGGGTAACGCTCGGCATCAACCCGTTCGATCTCGCCATCACCCTGCCAGGCCTCGGCCGCCTGCGCCTGCTCGACGACTGACCTGGCGCGCGACTTCGGCTATAGGTGGCGTGCAGCAGGACCGGACGAACAAGGGCGGGATGCGATCATGGCGGCCGACAGCGAGACGTTCGGCGACTTTAGAGGCCAGGCCGTCGAGCGGGTGCGGCTCGACAACGGCCGCGGGCTGAGGGCGGCGGTCCTCAACTGGGGTGGCGTGCTGCAGGACCTGACGCTCGACGTCGACGGCAAGCCGCGGCGGCTGGTCCTCAACTTCGCCGACTTCGCCGACTACCCGGCAAAGTCGCCCTATTTCGGGGCGACCGTCGGCCGCTTCGCCAACCGGATCGGCGGCGCGGCATTCGTGCTCGACGGTCAGCACTATGCCCTCGATCCCAACGAACGCGGCAGGAACCATCTGCATGGCGGGCTCGCCGGCTGGGGCAAGCGGCTCTGGACGGTCGCCTCCACCGCACCAAGCAGCGTCACCTTGACCCTCGGGTCGCCCGATGGCGAGATGGGCTACCCGGGAAAGGTCGAAGCCAGCTGCACCTATCGGCTGACCGACGATGCCCTGGTGATCGAGATGACGGCGACGACGACCAGGCCCACGCCCTTGAACATGGTGCACCACAGCTACTGGAACCTCGACGGCGGCGGCAGTATCGAGGCGCATCGGCTCGAGCTCGACGCCGATCGCTACCTGCCGACCGACGAGGAGCAGATCCCGACGGGCGAGATCTTATCCGTGCAAGGCACCGTCTTCGACTTTCGGACGCCCCGGCGGATCGATGCGGCGGGCACCGCCGACTACGATCACTGCCTCGTCTTGACCGCGAAGCCGGGCTTGCGTCGCGTGGCGAACGTGGTCTCGGGCGATGGTCGGGTCGGCATGACGCTGTCGGCCGATCAGCCGGGAGTGCAGCTCTATACCGGGTTCAAGATGGGCATCACCGCCAAGGGCGGGCGGGCGATCGGGCCGAGGGCGGGCTTCTGCCTCGAGACCGAAGCCTTGCCCGATGCGCCCAACAAGCCCCACTTCCCGAGCGCCATACTCCGCCCGGGTGAGACCTATCGCCATGTGATGGAGCATCGCTTTGCCGTGCGGGAGGCGTGACACGATGCGGATCGCCGTCATCCAGATGACCTCGGGACTGGACAAGGCGGACAACCTCGCTGCGGCAAAGCGGCTGATCGAGCGGGCGATCGAGCGGGAACGGCCCGACCTCGTCAGCCTGCCCGAGACCTTCACGATCCTCGGCGGCGGCGACGCCAGCCGGCAGGCGGCCGCCGAGCCGATCCCCGGCGGCGAGGCCTATGCGATGCTCGAGGGCCTCGCGCGCGAGCACGGCGTCAATATCCATGGCGGCAGCTTCTTCGAGAAGCGGAGCAAGGGGAAGCTCGCCAACACCACCGTGGTCTTCGATCGGAGCGGTGCCGCGGTCGCCTGCTACCGCAAGATCCACCTCTTCGACGTCGTCACACCGAACGGCGAAGCCTATCGGGAAAGCGACTACACCGAGGCCGGCGATCAGGTGGTGACCGTCGAGCTCGACGGGGTTCGGATCGGCCTCGCGATCTGCTACGATCTGCGTTTCCCCGAGCTGTTCCTCGCGCTTCGCCGGGCCGGGGCGGCGCTGATCATGGTGCCGGCCGCCTTCACCCTGCAGACCGGCAAGGACCACTGGGAGGTGCTGCTCCGGGCGCGGGCGATCGAAACGCAGTGCTACGTGGCGGCAGCGGCCCAGGTCGGCGGCTATCCGGCCGGCGGCGGGACGCGCTATTGCTACGGCAATGCGCTGATCGCCGATCCCTGGGGGACCGTCGTGGCCAGGGCCTCGGATCAGCCGGGATATGCGGCGGCGACCCTCGATCTGGACTACCTCGCGGCGGTGCGGCAGCGGCTGCCGGTCGACCAGCATCGGCGTCTGGACCAGCGACCATGACCAGCGAAATCGGCTTTGTCGGCCTCGGCTCGATGGGGCTGCCGATGGCCAGGCAGCTGCTCGCTCGGGGCTTCACCGTCTTCGGCTTCGACGTGGCCAAGCCGGCACTCGAGGCCTTCGCCGCTGCCGGTGGGCAGCCGCAGGCCAGTCCCGAGGCGGTGGCCGACCGGGTGTCGCTCCTGCTCCTGGTCGTGGCGACGGCCGAGCAGGCCGAGGCGGCGCTGTTCGGGCCCGAGGGCGGGGCGGCCCTGCTCGGCGAGGGCGGGGTGGTCGTGCTGCACAGCACGGTGCCGCCGCCCTTCGTGCAGGCGCTCGGTGCCAGGCTCGACGAGATGGGCCTCGCCCTGCTCGATGCGCCGATCAGTGGTGGCCGGGCCGGGGCCGAGGCGGGCGCCCTCTCGGTCATGGCCTCGGGCAGCCCCGATGCCTTCGAGCTGGCGGGGCCCGCCTTGGGCGCGATGGCGAAGACCGTCTACCGCCTCGGCGACGCGCCCGGCATCGGCTCGACGATCAAGATGATCAACCAGCATCTGGCCGGTGTGCACATCGCCGCCGCCTGCGAGGCGATGGCCTTGGGGACGGCCTGCGGTGCCGACCCGGACACGCTCTATGAGGTGATCTCGAACGCCGCCGGCAATTCCTGGATGTTCACGAACCGGGTGCCGCATATCCTGGCGCGCGATTTCACCCCGCTCTCGGCGGTCGAGATCTTCGTCAAGGATCTCGGCATCGTGCTGGAGACCGCACAGGCGCGGCGCTTCCCATTGCCGATCGCGGCCGCGGCGCATCAGCAGTTTCTCGCGGCGGCGGGCGCCGGCTACGGCCGCGAGGACGACAGTGCCGTGGTCAAGGTCTACGAGCGGCTGACCGGCATCGAGGTCAAGGGCCATGGCCAGCAAGACTGAACGACTGACGCCCACGCCGCGCCGCTTTTTCGGCGTCGGCACCCGGCTGAACGAGGTCGCGGGCTGGTTCCTGCTCGTGCTCCTGGGCTTCGGCTGCCTGCTCGTGCTGCGGCCGTTCTTCTCGTCGCTGCTCTGGGCCACGATTCTGGTGTTCTCGACCTGGCCCTTGCACCAGCGGCTCAAGGGTCTGCTCGGTGGCCGCAACCTGCCGGCGTCGCTGTTGATGACGCTGGTGCTGGCGGCAGCCCTCGTCGTGCCGATGGCGCTCCTCGCCAACGCGCTCGCCGATACCGCCGAGGGTGCCTTCGTGCAACTCCGCCTGCGCTTCGGTACCGACCCCGAGTTGGGCATCGCCAGCCCGCCGGGGTGGGTCGCCAGCGTGCCGCTCGTGGGTGATCTGCTCGCCGATCTCTGGCGCGCTCTCGTCACCAACACCGGCGACCTGCTCGGCACGCTGATGCCCTATGTGGCGCCGTTGCGCGATGCGGCGATCCGCGGCGGGCTCGGGCTCGGCCGCGGCATTATCGAGCTCGCGGTGAGCGTGCTCGTCGCCTTCTTCCTCTATCGCGACGGTGCCCAGGCGGCCGAGCTGTTGCACCGCTCGATCGGCAGCGTGGTCGGCGAGCGCGCCAAGCACCTGATCGAGGTCGCCGCCGGGACGATCAGGAGCGTGGTCTACGGGGTCATCGGCACGGCGATGATCCAGGCGATGCTCGCACTCTTCGGCTTCTGGCTCCTGGCGGTGCCGCAGCCGTTCCTGCTTGCGACCTGTGTCTTCATACTCGGCCTCTTCCCGGTCGCCGGCTCCTCGCTGGTCTGGATCCCGGTGGTGATCTGGCAGTTGACGACCGGCCAATTGATCGCCGCCCTGGTGATGGCGGTCTATGGCATCCTGATCATCGGCGGCGTCGACAACTTCCTCAAGCCCTACCTGATCAGCCGCGGCAGCCGGATGCCGTTCCTCTTGGTCTTCTTCGGCGTCATCGGCGGGGTCATGACCTTCGGCATCCTCGGTATTTTCCTCGGGCCGATGCTGCTGGCACTGGGCCTCGCCCTGACCCGCGAGTGGCTGGAGATGCAAGGCGTAGCGCAGCGCCAGGCGAGCGAAGCCGGGCGCTCGGCAGGGTCACCGCGCGACATCGCGGAAAATTGACGCCCACCCGCGCAACGCCTACCACCCTCGGCAGCACCGCAAGGGCTTGTCGACCGCCCCAGAGCAACAGAGCCATCATGCCCGAAAACCCTGCGCACAGCCTGGGCCTCGAGCGTCCCGATCGCTGGCCCTTCTTCCGCGAGCGGCCGACCCGCGTCGTCCTCGACGTGCGCCCCGGACACCAGCCAAAGGAGCTGCCGCCGGTGCGCATCTTCCTCGGCACCGAGGAGGCGCAATACCGCGCCGAGCGCATCTTCTTCTACTCGGTCGAAAAGGTCCGTGATCCCGGGCGGGTCTACGAGATCCATCTGATGAAGAACGTGGTCGGCTTCGACCGCTCGAAATGGCGGACCGGCTTCACCAACTATCGCTACGCCATCCCGGAATGGGCCGGCGGCCAGGGCCGCGCCATCTACAACGACGTCGACCAGATCTATCTCGCCGACCCCGCACTCCTGTTCGATCTCGAGATGGGCAATCACGGCTATCTCGCCATCTCGGCCAAGGACACCTCGGTCATGCTGATCGACTGCGGCCGGATGGTCGATCTCTGGAACATCGAGACGGCCTCCACGCTCGGCAAGCACGCGCTGATCGACAAGCCCTCCTCGACCCCGGGCCTTTGGGGCGAGCTCGACGGCCACTGGAACGCCCGCGACCAGGAATATGTCGAGGGGCGGACCAAGTGCCTGCACTATACCGCCTTGCACCAGCAGCCCTGGGAGCCGTTCCCCGAGGTCTTTTCCTACCACCCGAACCCGTTGGCCTATGTCTGGCACGACCTCGAGCGCGCTGCCGATGCCGAGGACTACGAGGTCTTCTCGAGCGACGCCCAAAGCCCGGACTTCGCCGCGGCGCTGGCCCACAGACCCAGTGCGGTCGAGGCGCCGGCACCGGGTCGGCTGGCGGCGTCGCTGGCGAACGAACTCGGGGTGCGAGACGTGCTCGAGGTCGGCTGGAGCGGTGCCGACGCTGCTGCACCGCTGGCCCCGGAACTCGTGACCAAAAGGCTCGAGCTCGACGCGACGACCACCTGGCCCGAGGCGGCGGCCGATGCGGTGGTGGCGCACGGCGTCTTGGCCCAGCTGCCACCGGCGGACCTGCCCTGGCTCCTGCACCGCTTGTTCAAGGCCGCGCGCAAGCTCGTGCATGTCGATGCCGTGGGCACAGCGGCCAAGGGGCTCGGCAGTGCCGACTGGTGGCGCCAACGCCTCGACGAGATCAGCGCTCGCCATCGGGGCAAGAGCTGGAGCCTCGTGGTTGCCGACAAGACGGCTTCGATCCCGGGCACGGTTCGACAGTTCGGTCTGGGCACGCGCGAGCTGCCCGAACGGGGCACCGTATGGGCGCTGCTCGACGGCAAGCCGGCGCACGATGCGCAGGTGCGAGCCCTCGCCGATGCCATCGGCTACGCGGTGGTCGAAAAGCCGCTCGAGACCGGTCTGTTCGGTGCCGTCGCCGCCCCGCGGGGGACCATCGACGGACCCTTTCCGGACTTGGTCATCGCCGCCGGGCCGGATGCCGGGGCAATCGCCCGCTCGATCAAGACGCAGAGCCGTGCGGTGACCCGGGCGGTGCAAATCGGTGCTGCGGGGGCGGCGTTCGAGCATTTCGACCTCGTCGTCGCCAACCCGGCCGAACGGCTGCCGATCCGCCCCAACACGGTGCAGATTACCGCTCCCTTGTGCCAGACGAATGGCCATGCCACGCCGCCGGCCGACGGCCGGACCCTGGCGATCCTCACGCCGGTCGCCCGGCCCTATCGCCGCACGCCCGAGGCGGCGGCGGCGCTCGGCCGGGCGCTGGCCGAGGACCAGGGCCGGGCCAAGGCCGTCTATGTGGCGCCCGGGGTCGCCGATGCGGCGCGAGCGGCGGTGCTCCGGGAGGCCGGCGACGCCCGGGTGATCAACGGCGAGACGACGCTGGACGAGGCCATTGCCGAAGCTGGGCGGCTGGTCACCCATGGCGACGATCCGCTGACCTTGGGCCGGCTCTGTGCCAGCGGCAAGCCGGTCCTGCTCGTTCCGCTGCCCTACTGGTACGACGCGATCCCCGGCAGCAAGCCGGTGCTCGCCCTGTTGACGCTCTTGATCGGCGGCGGGACCAGCTATCGGGGCACACCGCACCAGCAGCATGCGCTCGGCCGGCTGATCGACCAGCTGATCGCCCGAGGCTGGCTGCGCCTGCCCTGCGATCCGGCGCGGCTGCAGCGGGCCTTGATCGCCCGCGGCCTGTTGCAGCGGCAGGGGGCCGACGCGGTCATCGCCTCGCCGCATCCACTCGACGACGCGACGCGCGTGGTCGAGGCGATCCGCCGGGTCCTGACACGGCTGCCGCAGGCTGCCTGACCGCAGCCGGGTGATGGTGACGCAGCACCTCCTCCCGGGCGCAAAACGCCACGGCCATCTTGCCCCGACTTCGGCTTGGCATTAAGCGTCGAAGCCCACGTATTTCGTCGTCTGCCTGGCAACCAAAGCATGCTGATCGCATCGGGACCCTGGAGCGAGCAGGTGGGCGCGCTCGACAAGATGAGCCTCGGCGACCTGGTTCGATCCTGCTGCACCCATCACTCGATCCGGGCCGCTCTCCGGTTGGCCATGGCCGCCACCGCGGCACCGTTTTTTCTGTCGACGGGCAGCGGGCAGCCGATCCTGGCGGCGGTCGTCATCGTCGTGGTCTGTCCTCTGGCCGAGCACTTGATCCACCGTTTCGTCGGGCCCCTGACCTCGCCGGCCAGGCACCCGGCCACGGCTCCGATGTGGCAGCGGCGCCGCGACGACCATCACCAGCGCCCGCCAGACCTTTCGCCGCGGCGCGGCGCGCACTGCACCACGCTGCCGGCCATCGCGCTCATCGCCTTGCCGACGGGCTGGTCGGTCGCCGGTTCGGCCGGCGGCCACCTGCGTCAGCAAAGCAAATTCGCGCCCACCACAAACCTTGGAAACGGCGGCTTCGGCACGCTTGCTGTCCAGCCCGAAAACCAGCCGAAGAACGCCACCGTCCACGATCGCGGCGACACGATCGCGGCCAGGCGGCGGTGGCTATGGCGCGCCGGGCTGTCGGCGGACAGCGACGCCTGCCGCCGTCATCGTGGCACCGCTCGCGGCCGGCGATGCAGGTAGACCCGGCAATGCAGGTGTACAGGGGGTGACCGCCGGGCAGCGGTCGACGATCGCGATCCAAACGGTGCACGACCGCGCCGACCTGAAGGCGTTCATCGGTGCAACCCGGTCGATCTACGCCGACGACCCGAACTGGGTGCAGCCGCTCACGGTCGAACGGCTCGATCACCTGGATGCGACGAAGAATCCGTCGCTTCGCGACATCGAGGCCTGCTATTGGCTGGTGCTGAGCGATGGCCGGCCGGTCGGGCGGATCTCGGCCCAGGTCAACCGGGCGCATCTGGAGCGCTACGACGATGCCACCGGGCAGTTCGGCTTTCTCGATGCGGTCGATGACGGCGAGGTGTTCGGGCTGTTGATCGAGACTGCCGCCACGTGGTTGCGGTTGCGCGGCATGGCCCGGATGCAGGGCCCGTTCAGCCTGTCGATCAACGACGAGAGCGGCACGCTGGTCGACGGTTTCGACACCCCGCCTTGTCTGATGATGCCGCATGGCCGCCCGTTCTACGATGCCCGGTTGCGCGAGCAGGGGTGCGCCAAGGCGAAGGACCTTTTGGCCTATCGGATCGACGTCCAGGCCCCGTTTCCGGCGGCGGCCGGCAAGCTGATCGAGCGGACCCGGGCGACCGGCGGGCTCGTCGTTCGACCGCTGGACATGGCCCGCTATACCGACGAAATCCGTCTCATTGTCGACATCTTCAACGATGCCTGGGCCGAGAACTGGAACTTCATCCCGTTCGGCGATGCCGAGGCACAATATCTGGCCAAGAGCATTCGACCGCTGGTCGACAGCGGCTCCTTCGCCATCGCCGAGCTCGATGGCGAGCCGGTCGCCATGACGGTCACCCTGCCCAATATCAACGAGGCGATCGTCGATCTCGACGGCCGCCTGCTCCCCTTCGGCTGGGCCAAGCTGCTCTGGCGGCTCAAGGTCACGGGCCTGAAGAGCGGGCGGATGCCGCTGATGGGGCTCAGGCGCGCCTGGCACGGCACGCTCAAGGGGGCCGCAGCGGCACTCGCTGTCATCGAGGCGATTCGCGCCTATCATGCGGGCCGTGGCGTCATCGAGGGCGAGCTCAGCTGGGTGCTCGAGGACAATGTCGCCATTCAGCGGCTCATCGAGGCGGTGGGTGCTGTGCCCTACAAGACCTATCGAGTCTACGAGAAGGCGCTCTGAGATGGCAACCGAGGCGCTGACGGCGCTCGTGCTCGCCGGTGAACGCCCGGAAGGCGATCCCATGGCGAGGACGGCCGGGGTGGCGCTCAAGGCGTTGTTGCCGGTTGCCGGCACGCCGATGCTGCGCCGGGTGATCGGGGCGTTGCGGGCGACGGCCGGGATCGGCCGGATCGCCGTCAGCATTCCCGACCCCCCTGCCGTCACCGATCCCGGCATCGAGACCCTGCTGACCGAGCCGTCGCCGAGCCTGTCGGTTCTGGCCGCCGTCGACCGGCTGTCGACCCCGCTTTTGGTCACGACCGCCGATCACGCGCTCTTGACCCCCGAGATCGTTGGCCGGTTCATCGCGGCCGCGGCTGCGGCGCATGATGCCGACATCGTGGTGGGGCTGGTCGAGCGGGCGAGCATCGAGGCGGTCGTGCCCGAGACGAAGCGGACCTACTGGCGGTTTCGCGACGGGCAGGTCTCGGGCGCCAATCTCTATTATCTGCGGACACCGCAGGCCCGGGCCGCCATCGCATTTTGGCGGCGGGTCGAGAGCGACCGCAAGCGGCCGTGGCGCATCGCCAAGGCGTTCGGGCCGGCGCTGCTGCTCGGCTATCTTCTCGGCCGGCAGACGCTGGATCAGGCGATGCTTCAGGCGTCGGCGCGGCTCGGCTGTCGGGTCGGGGCGGTTGTCCTGCCATTTGGTGAGGCGGCGATCGACGTCGACAAGCCGGCCGATCTCGCCCTCGTCGAGCGGCTGCTGGCGGCCCGCGATGCGGCGTTCGCCCCATGAGCCTGGTTGATCTCGCCCATCTCACCGACGTCCATCTCGGTCCGCTGCCCCGGGCGCGCCTCGCCGAGCTCGCGAGCAAGCGGGTCTTCGGCTACCTCTCCTGGCATCGTCGCCGTCACCGGCTGCACCGGCTCGACGTCCTGGATGCGCTGGCGACCGATCTTGCCGCCGACCCGCCGGACCACATCGCCGTCACCGGCGATCTGGTCAACATCGCGCTGCCGGCCGAGTTCGAGCAGGCCGCCCGGTGGCTGGCGGCCATGGCCGAGCCGGCCCGGCTGACGCTGGTGCCCGGCAATCACGACGCCTATGCCGGCCGCAGCTACCCGCAAGGCTGGGTGCGGTGGCGAGACTACATGCGGGGCGACGAGCCGGCGCTCGCCGGCAGTTTCCCGTTCGTCCGCCGACTGCATGAGCGACTGGCACTGGTCGGGCTGTCGAGCGCGGTGCCGAGCGGCATCGGCTTCGCCACTGGGCGCGTCGGCCCGGCCCAGCTCCAGGCCCTCGACCGCGTGCTGGATGAGCTCGGCCGGGCAGCCGTCTGCCGTGTCGTCCTGCTCCACCATCCGCCGCTCGGGTCGACGATCTCGCGGCGTCGTGGGCTGCGCGACGAGGCGGCGTTGCGCGCCGTAATCGCGCGGCGCGGTGCCGAACTCGTGCTCTCCGGTCACGAGCACGTGTTCCTCTTCGGCAGCCTGCCGGGGCCCGACCGGGCGGTGCCGGTGGTGGTCGGCCCGTCCGCTTCACTCGCCCAGCAGCATCCGGAACCCGGCGGCTATCTGCGTTACGCCATCGAGCTCGAGCCGAGGATCCCCGACCTGATCCTGCAGCTGCGGCGCTACGAGCCGCGGACCGGCGCACTCGCGGTCGAGCGGACCATGCGGATCGTCCAGGCCGGTACGGGCGTCGAGCTCCGGCCGGCGTCCTGGCCGGTGCGACAGCGCGCCGCCGCCGCGCCAGCACTCCTGGGCAATGACTGATGCTGGCGACCCTCGACCGCTATCTCCTGGCCCAGGTGTTGCGGCCGATGTTGGCGGCGATCCTGATCACGCTCTTGGCGCTGCTCGCCGAGCGTGCACTGCGGGTCATCGATCTCGTGCTCGGCTGGCGCGGCTCCATCGGCATCGTCTTCGAGATGATCAGCTATCTGGTCCCGCACTACATGGTCGTCGCCCTGCCTGCCGCGCTCTTTTTAGGCATCATGCTCGGCATCGCCCGGCTGTCGCGGGAAGGCGAGCTCGACGCGATGCGCGCCGCCGGGATCGGGCTCTGGCGAATGACCCGGCCGCTGCTGCTCCTGGCCCTGGCCGTCCTCGTCCTGCATCTGATCCTGGTGAGCCATCTGCAGCCCTTTGCCCGCTATGCCTACCGGGCGGCGGCCTTCGCGATCACCAATGTGTCGTTCCAGACCCTGCTGCGCCCGGGCCAGTTCATCACGCTCGGCCAGAACACCTATCGCGTCAACGAATTGAGCCCGGAAGGTGATCGTTTCGACGGCATTTTCCTCTATTCGGAGGCGGATGACAGCGGTGTGATCATCGTCACCGCCGCGTCCGGACGGATCGAGAACCAGGGTGCGTTGGCGCCGCTGCTCCTGCACCTCGAGGAAGGTGTGCAGCAGTTCGTGCCGTACCCGGCCGGGCATGCCGATGGCGCCGGGAGCAACGGCACGCCGCCGTTGACGCTGCGTTTCGGCACCTTCACCAGCGACCTCTCGGGCAGCGAGCCGAAACCGTTCCGGCCGCGGGGCGAGCACGAGCGCGAGCTCACCATCCCGGAGCTGGTCCGGCTCCTCGGCGAGCCGGCCCCGGTATTGCCCGACGATGTCGATCCCTGGGAGGTCGAGGCGGAGCTGTCGGCCAGGCTGGTGCGCAATCTCTCGATCCTCTTCGTGCCGTTCCTCGCCGTGCCGCTGGCCCTGTCGCCGGGTCGCGCCAAGCGTTCCTATGGCTTTCTCGTCGGCGTGATCGTGGTGGTCGGCTACCACCAGCTGTTGAGCACCGGCGAAGCCCTGGCTGATGACGCCGAGTTCTCGGCGCTGATCGCTATCTGGCTGCCGTTCTTGGCCTACGCGGTGCTGACCACGGCGTATTTCATCCGCACCTCTCGCCGGGTGCCCGATCCGGGGAAGAATTCCTGGCTCGGGGCCCGGATCGATGCTGCGGTCAGTGCTGCGGCGCGGCGGCTGCCCTGGCGGGCCGCGGCTTGAGGGTGACCGGCGCATGGTGCTGATCCGCTACCTCAATCGCTTGGTGCTGCTGCGCGTCGCGGTCGCCACCACGGCCGTCATCCTGTTCGCACTGGTGTTCGACCTGCTCGATGCATCCGACGACATCATCCGCAGCGAGGGCGGCACGGCCGCGGCCTTCGCACGCTATTTCGCCCTCCGTTTGCCGAGCCTCCTGACCGAGATCCTGCCGTTGGCGACGCTCTTGGGGGCGTTGTTCGCCGCCGCCGATCTGATGCGGCACGGCGAGCTGACCATATTCTGGGCAGCGGGCGTCTCGCCGCTGGGCATCATCGTTCGCCTGCTCCCCGTCTGCCTGCTCGTCTTCGCCATCAAGCTCGCGAATGACGATCTACTGGTGCCGGGCACCGTGCAGGAACTGCGCGCCTGGGATGTCGGCTACTTCAAGGGCGGGCTGGAGGGCGTCGGTGGCGACCATCTCTGGGTCGAGCACGCGGGCAGCATTATCCGCCTGCCGCGGCTGGAGAGCGGCCAGGAGGTGGCCGAGGACGTCGTGATCCTGCGCCGCGACGCACGCGGCAATCTGACCGAGCGGATCACCGCCGCCGAGGCCGTGCTCGCCCCCGGGGCTTGGCGGCTCACCGATGTCAGGCGCAGCCGGGTCGGCGAGGGCCGTGTCGTGGAAGCGCCCGGCGCTGTCTTCGAGAACGACATCGACATCGATCGCCTCGGCGTCGTGGCGCGCCCGCCGCAGGAGGTGGCGCTGCTCGATCTCCTCGACATCGTCCGTCACGACGGCTACGGCGTGGTGACCACGCAAGGCCATATGACGGCGATCTATCATCGGCTGTTCGGCGCCGTGCTGCCGATGCTGATGATCATGCTGAGCTTCGCCTATGCCCGCAGGGTCACCCGGCAGGGCGGGGTGACGGGGCTTTTTCTCAAGGGTATCGCCACCGGCTTCGCCTTCGTCATCCTCAGCGGCTTGATGCTGGCCCTGGCGGAAGCCGGCTTCGTCGGCCCGCTGATCGCGACGGCAGGGCCGATCGTGCTGCTGGCTGCCATCATCGTCGGCCTGCCGCTCCGCGACGAGCGCCATCGCGTCGGCCGCCGGCTGCTCGGCCGCCCGTGATGCGGATCGGCCTCTTGAGCAATCCGCGGAGCGCGCGCAACCGCAACGGCATGGCGCCGCTGACCCGGCTTGTCGACCGGACCCCGGAGGTCCTGCATCGCGTGTTTCGACCGGAGGAAGGCTTTTGCCCACCACTGCGTGCCATGGCCGAGGTGGGTGCCGGGCTCGTCGTCGTCAACGGCGGCGACGGGACGGTGCAGGGCGTGCTGACGGCGTTGCTGGCGAACTGCCCGTTCGCCGAACTGCCGAGGGTTGCCATCCTGCCACGCGGCACGACCAACATGACGGCCGCCGATTGCGGGCTCTCGGGCAGGGACGCGACAACGCTGGAGCGCCTGGTCGAATTGGCCGGCGCCGGCCGCATCGACGATCATCTGCTCATCCGGCACGTCTTGAAGGTTGACCATGCCGACGACGGCCCGGCACCGCGCGGCATGTTCTTTGGGGCCGCCGGGATCGTCGACGTCATCCACCAGGTCACCGGCAAGCTGCACGCCAGGGGCATCAAGGGCGAATGGAGCCATGCCGCGGCCGTGCTCGGACTGCTCGGCGGCACGCTGGTCAAGGGCCTGGAGGGCCTGGGCCTCAAGCCGCATGCTGTGGGCATCGGCATCGACGGGGCGCCGCTCGCCGAGGAGCGGCTGGTGATCCTGCTGGCGACGTCGCTCGACCGGCTGGTGCTGCGCTCGCAGCCGTTCTGGGGCGTGGGCACGAAGCCGATCCGTCACACCCGGATCAGCCACCCGCCCAAGGGGCTCATTCGCAGAGCGCCGCGCATTCTCTACGGGCCGGACGAGCGGACCTTGCCGGCGGACGACTACCGCAGCGGTGGGGCGATCCGGCTCGACCTTCGGCTCGACGCGCCGTTTACGATCGACGGCGAGTTCTTCACCCCCCGCGCGGATCGGCCGGTGGTGCTCACCGCCGACGAGGCCGTTCGCTTCGTCCGGCTCTGAACCCATGCCCCGCCCGTCCTCCGACCTCGAAGCGCTGATCGAGAGCGAACTCGCCAGCCCCACGCCCGCGGCGGTCCACGCCATCGCGGCGGCAGCCCGGCAACGGCACGGGGTCGGCATCGAGGCCATCCTGTTCTACGGCAGCTGCTATCGCGACGGCATCGTCGAGGACCGGCTGATCGATCTCTATCTGTTGGCCGAGAGCTACGGCCCGGTGCACGACAATCGCCTGAGTGCCTGGGCCAATGCGCTGGTGCCGCCCAATGTCTACTACCTCGAGACCACGGCCGACGGCGCCACGGTCCGGGCCAAATACGCACTGGTCACCACGACCCAGCTTGCGACCAAGGTGGGGCCGGCGACCGAGAATCCCTATTTCTGGGCGCGCTTCGCCCAACCTACCGGCCTCGTCTGGTGCCGGGACGAGACGACCCGCCGGCGGGTCGTCGGCATCATGGGGCGGGCGGTGCGCACCACCTTCGCCGCGGCGCGAGCCCTGACCCACGACATGGCGGCCTCTGAAGCGCTCTGGACCATGGTGTTTCTCGAGACCTACAGGACCGAGCTTCGCGCCGAGAAGCCGCACCGGGCGGCCGAGATCTACCAGAGTGCCGCATCCCGCTACGATCGGATCACCCGGGTGCTGATCCAGGAGGGTGTGCGGCCGCAGCACCGCTCGTGGGCGCGCACCCGCCGGCGCGGCAAGCTGCTCTCGGTGATCCGCCTGATGAAGGCCGCCTTCACCTTCACCGCCGGTGCCGACTACCTGGCCTGGAAGATCGAGCGCCACTCGGGCATGGCGATCGAACTCACCGACTGGCAACGCCGCCACCCGATCCTCGCCTCGCCGCCGATCTTGTGGCGGCTGTTGCGCAGCAAGGCGATCCGCTGAGCAGTACACCGATCAGCGGATCGCCCGGCGCCGGGCCACCGGCACCCGGGGACGGTCGCCATGTCGTCGATGGGCCCGGGCAGCCGATGGCGGAGCAGGCGGGCTTCGCCGTTTCGCCTGATCCGTGAAGCCGCTGGCCTCGAGCCGCTGGCCGGCGGTCCGAGCCAGCGACCCGGGCCAGCGACCCGGGCCAGCGGCGCCCGGCTATTCCGCGGCCGGCCGGACGCTGTCCTCGTGTGCCAGCTCCCAGCGCTCGGGCGAGCGCCACAGCCGAGAGCGCAGGAGCTCGCGCTCGAAGATGAACTCCTTGGGCAGCCGGTCGAAGAACTTGTCGAACTGCTCCTCATGGGCATGGGCCTCGGACGTGCCGGCGGCCCGTCCCACCGACATCAGGTCGTAGAACTTCTCCGCCGGGAAATCGAGGCCTGTCCAGTCCATGTCCTCGTGGCGCGGCATCCAGCCGATCGGGCTCTCGACGGCGTAGCCGCGGCCGTGCACCCGGTCGACGATCCACTTCAGGACACGCATGTTGTCGCCGAAGCCGGGCCAGATGAACTTGCCGTTCTCGTCTTTGCGGAACCAGTTGGCTCGGAAGATGCGCGGCGGGTTGGCGACCTTGCGGCCAAAATTCAGCCAATGGGTGAAATAGTCGGCCATGTTGTAGCCGCAGAAGGGCAGCATCGCCATCGGATCACGGCGGGTTGCCGCCTGGCCGATCGCCGCCGCCGTCGCCTCCGAGCCCATCGTCGCCCCGAGATAGACGCCGTGCCCCCAGTTGAACGCCTGGAAGACCAGCGGCATGTCCCTGCTCATCCGCCCGCCGAAGACGAAGGCGCTGATCGGCACGCCGTTCGGGTCCTCCCACGCCGGGTCGATCGACGGGCACTGGCTCGCCGGTGCCGTGAAGCGGGCATTGGGGTGGGCAGCCGGCCGGCCACAGTCGGGCGTCCAGTCCTCGCCCTTCCAGTCGATCAGATGCGCCGGCGGCTCGTCCGTCATGCCCTCCCACCAGACGTCGCCGTCGTCGGTGAGTGCGCAGTTGGTGAAGATGCAGTTCGCGGTGATCGTCGCCATCGCGTTGGGGTTGGTCTTGTCGTTGGTTCCCGGGGCCACACCGAAGAACCCGGCCTCGGGATTGATCGCCCGAACCTCGCCGTCCGGGCTCTTCTTGATCCAGGCGATGTCGTCGCCGACCGTCCGCACCTTCCAGCCCGCGAAGGCGGCGGGCGGGACCAGCATGGCGAGATTGGTCTTGCCGCAGGCGCTCGGGAACGCGGCACCCAGATAGGTCCGCTCCCCGTCCGGCGCCTCGATCCCCATGATCAGCATGTGCTCGGCAAGCCAGCCCTCGTCGCGGGCCATCACCGAGGCGATGCGCAAGGCCAGGCACTTCTTGCCGAGCAGCGCGTTGCCGCCGTAGCCCGAACCGTAGGACCAGATTTCGTAGGTCTGCGGGAAGTGGACGATGTATTTCCGATTGATGTCGGATTCGCACGGCCAGGCGACATCCGCCTGCCCCGGCTCTAGCGGCGCCCCGATCGAGTGCATGCACGGGATGAAGAAGCCGTCCTCCCCGAGCACGTCGAGCACGGCTTTGCCCATCCGGGTCATGATCCGCATGTTGGTCACGACATAGGGGCTGTCGGTGATCTGAATGCCGATCTTGGCGATGGGCGAGCCGAGCGGTCCCATGCTGAACGGAATGACGTACATCGTGCGACCGCGCATGCAGCCGTCGAAGAGCTCCGTCAGCGTCTCGCGCATCTCCTCGGGTGGCGCCCAGTTGTTGGTCGGCCCGGCATCTTCCTTGTTCGTGGAACAGATGAAGGTCCGGTCCTCGACGCGACCGACATCGGAGGGGTGCGAGCGGGCGAGGTAGGAATTGGGCCGCTTTTCGGGATTGAGGCGGATATAGGCGCCGCCGTCGACCATGATCTGGCACAGCCGGTCGTATTCTTCCTGCGAGCCGTCGGCCCAGACGACCTCATTCGGCTTGCACAGGGCTGCCATCTCGTTGACCCAGTTCGCGAGCCTCGTGTTCTTGGTCGGCATCGACGCAACATCCATCGGCGTTCACTCCCTTGGTTGCAGGCACCTCTCAGATTATGTTTTAGCTGCCCCGGAATTGGCTGTCAGCAAAAGTTGATGGGTTTCAGTCAATTTTACAGCCAATCCAGGCCGGCCCCGATGGCTGGGCTGGTTCGGCACGGTGCTTCGACTGCCAACCCGGGCTGCTGCCAGGGCGGCACGGTCCCGACCGCTGCAAACGAGCGGCATCGGCCGACAGCGCGGTCGCGGGCCGAATGCATTCCTCCGCCACATTGTTGTCACGAAATCGTCTTCGTCCACCCCTAATCCCCCAGGCGACGTCGACGGCTCGACCCGGATCGTGGAGGATCTCCCATGCAAAAGACGACAATCACGCTGCTCGCGGCGGCACTGCTCGGCTCGACGGCACTTGCCGCACAGGCGGAAAGCTTCGATCGGATCGCCAGCTTCCCGGTGTCCGCAAACCTGCCGGAAGGCATGGATCCCTCGACCGAGACCTCACCCGAGATCATCACGGTGAGCGGCGACGGCATGACTCTGGTCTATTCCGACAGCCCGCTTGGTGCCTTGGGCTTCGTCGACATCACCGATCCGACGAGCCCAGAGCCGCTCGGTGCGGTGATGGTCGAGGGCGAGCCCACCGCCGTGGTGACGCTGGGCGCCACCGCCTTCGCCGGGGTCAACACCTCGGCCAGCTACACCGAGCCCTCGGGCCATCTGGCCGTCATCGACATCGCCACACAGGCGCTGACCCGCAGCTGTGATCTCGGCGGCCAGCCCGACTCGCTCGCGGTCGCCCCCGACGGCAGCTTCATCGCCATCGCCATCGAGAACGAGCGTGACGAGGACCTGGGCGACGGCGGCCTGCCGCAGCTCCCGGCCGGTGCCGTGGTGATCGTGCCGCTCAGCGATGGTGCCCCCGATTGCGACGCCATGATCACGGCCGACGTCACCGGCCTTGCCGAGGTGGCGCCAGAGGATCCGGAGCCCGAGTTCGTCGCCGTCAACGAGGCCGGCGAAATCGCCGTGACGCTGCAGGAGAACAACCACATCGTGGTGCTGGCAGCCGACGGTACGGTCGTGAGCCACTTCTCGGCTGGATCGGTCGATCTCGAGGGCATCGACACCGTCGAGGACGACGCCCTTATCTTCACCGACGCGCTGGCCGAGGTGCCGCGCGAGCCGGACGCCATCAAGTGGCTCGATGCGGATCGCTTCGTCACCGCCAACGAGGGCGACTGGAACGGCGGCAGCCGTGGCTTCACCATCTGGTCGAAGACCGGCGAGGTGCTCTACGAGTCGGGCGCTGCCTTTGAGCACGAGGTCGCCAGGGTCGGCCACTACCCCGAGGGCCGCTCGGAAAACAAGGGTGCGGAGCCCGAGGGCATGGAGGTCGGCACGTTCGGCGACGACACCTTCATCTTCCTCCTCTCCGAGCGCGGCTCGATCATCGGCATCTACCGCGACACCGGTGCCGAGCCCGAGCTCGTCCAGCTCCTGCCGTCGGGCATCGGCCCCGAGAGTGCGGTGGCGATCCCCGAGCGCGATCTGATCGCGTCCGCCAACGAGGCCGATCTCGGCCCGGATGGCGGGGTTCGCGCCCATGTCATGCTCTACGCCTATGGCGAGGACGCGCCGACCTACCCGACGATCGCCTCGGGCAGCCTTGAGGACGGTCAGCCGCTCGGCTTCGGCGCCCTTTCCGGCCTCGTCGCGGATGCCGAGGTGCCGGGCCGGCTCTATGCCGTGAACGACAGCTTCTACGGCATGCAGCCCTCGATCTTCGTCGTCGATGCGACTCAGAGCCCGGCGATGATCACCGACGTGATCCGGGTCACCCGGAACGGCCAGCCGGCGCAGAAGCTCGACATCGAGGGCATCGCGCTGGACGGCGAGGGCGGCTTCTGGCTGGCGTCGGAGGGTCGGTCGGACCGGCTGATCCCGCATGCGCTCTACCACGTCGACGCCGAGGGCGAGATCCAGGACGAGATCGCCTTTCCGCCCGAGCTCCTGGCGCATGAGATCCGCTTCGGCTCGGAGGGTGTCACCAAGGTCGGCGACGTCCTTTGGATCGCCATTCAGCGTTCCTGGGGCGACGATCCGCAAGACACCGTGAAGCTCGTCGCCTACGACACCGCCACCGAAGAGTGGGGTGCCGTCCACTACCCGCTCGAGAAGGCCGAGACCGGCTGGGTCGGGCTCTCCGAGATCACCGCGCGCGGCGATCACGTCTACATCGTCGAGCGCGACAACCAGATTGGTGCGGCAGCCAAGCTCAAGGCCCTCTACCGGGTGCCCTTGGCCCAACTCGAGCCGGCAGCGCTCGGCGGCGAGCTGCCGGTGGTCGAGAAGGAGCTGGTCCGCGACTTCATCCCGGACCTCGCGCAATGGAACGGCTACATCGTCGACAAGGTCGAGGGCTTCGCCGTCGATGCCGATGGTGTGGCCTATGTCGTCACCGACAATGACGGCGTCGACGACAGCTCGGGCGAGACCTTCTTCTGGTCGATCGGCCGGCTCTAAGGGGCGGGCCTGCGGAGCAGCGGTGTCGGCTCAGGCCGGCACCGACCGCAAAGCCTTGATCGCCGCCGCGTAATCCGGCTTGCCGAAGATCGCCGAGCCCGCGACCAGCACATCCGCCCCCGCCTCGATGACCAAGGGAGCGGTCTCGGCATTGATCCCGCCATCGACCTGGAGATGAATGCCGCGGCCGGCGGTCATCGCCTTGATCCGGCGGATCTTTTCGCACATGGCGGGGATGAAGCTCTG
>CAZNWE010000046.1:0-19336 GCA_964576715.1 uncultured Geminicoccaceae bacterium
CCCAGGAGGCCGGCCTGAACGAGCCGATCCAGCCCTGGGACTGGCGCTATCTGGCAGAACGGCGCCGGGCCGCCCGCTTTGCGATCGCCCCCGGCGAGGTCGAGCCCTACCTGCCACTCGACGGCATGATCGAGGCGGCCTTCCATACGGCCGAACGGCTCTTCGGGCTCAGCTTCAGGGAACGCCATGATCTCGAGCTCTACCACCCGGACGTCCGCGCCTGGGAGGTGACGGACCGGAACGGCCGCCATGTCGGGCTCTTCCTCGGCGACTATTTCGCCCGCGCCAGCAAGCGCAGTGGTGCCTGGATGAGCGGCTATCGCAGTCAGGAGAAGCTGGCCGGTGACATCCGCCCGATCGTCACCAATGTCATGAACTTCTCCAAGCCCGCCCCGGGCAACCCCGCGCTGCTCGGCTTCGACGACGCGCGCACACTCTTTCACGAATTCGGCCACGCGCTGCACGGCCTGCTCTCGGACGTCACCTACCCCTACCTCGCCGGCACCAGCGTCGATCGCGATTTCGTCGAACTGCCCTCGCAGCTCTTCGAGCACTGGCTCGAGGAGCCAGAGGTCCTCAAGCGCTTCGCCCGCCACCACGCGACCGGCGAGCCGATGCCCTCGAGCCTGGTCGAGCGCCTGGCCGCTGCCCGCACTGCCGACCAGGGCTTCGCCACCGTCGAGTACACGGCCTGTGCGCTGGTCGATCTCGAGCTGCATCTCTTACCCGAACCCGACGATCTCGACATCACCCGCTTCGAGCAGGAGAGCCTCGCCCGGCTCGGCATGCCCGAGGCCATCGTCATGCGCCACCGCCCGCCGCATTTCGCGCATCTCTTCTCGGGCGGCGGCTATGCGTCGGGCTACTACAGCTACATGTGGTCCGAGGTGCTCGACGCCGACGGCTTCGCCGCCTTCGAGGAAGCAGGCGACCCCTTCGATCCCACCCTCGCCGGCCGGCTCCTGGAACACGTCTATGCCGCCGGCAATCGCCAAGACCCGGCCGAGGCCTACCGCGCCTTCCGCGGCCGCGACCCCTCGCCCGAGGCAATGTTGCGCAAACGCGGCTTCGTCCCGACGAGCTGAGCGTCAGGCGAAGATATCGAGGAGACGGATCTCGACCACCGGCACGCCGTGGTCGGAGCGGATACGGTTCTTTCGGTCGCGGGTCAGCGTCTCGTCGACCAGATGATCGTTGAAGACCCGGCCATTGAGCACCTCGCCGATGCGCTTGGGGAACTGGCGGTAGAACTCCTGGCTCACCAGGATATGGTCGAGCATCTCGTGCCGGCCGTTCCAGATATGCGAATAGGCCACGTTCTCGAGGCTGGCGCGAGCCTGGATGTCCATGACGTTGTAGAGCAGCACGTCCCACAGCGGCCGCTTGCGTTCGGTCGGCAGCCGGTAGAAGGGCGGCTCGCCGGCGACCGCCTCGGTGCTGACCGCGCCGATGCCGTCGTTGAGGTCGCCGAGCACGATGCAGGGCTCGCCGCGCTCGCCCGGCACGGGGTCGGCGACGACCTCGAGCACCAGGGCCCGCAAGGCGGCGGCCTCGGCACCGCGCATCAAGAGGGCACGGATGGCGCCCTTGGCCTTGACCAGCGGGTCGTTCCGGTCCTCGCCGTCGAGCAGGATCGGCCGCTTCGACTTCAGATGCGCGACGAAGACCGTGCAGCCGACCCCGTTCGGCAGCCCGACTCGCGCCTTCAGCACCGGCCGGCTGAAGCTCTTGAACGGGATGTCGAGCAGGGTCTCGGCCTGCGTCTCGGGGTGGACGGTCGCCACCTGCAGGATGGCTTTGGCCGGGAAGTCGACGATCGAGGCCACCGTTTCGATCGGCATGGTCGAGGCGATCCCGACCTTGGGCCCGAGCGCCTTGCCGTCCGCCTCGTTCGCCTCGGGCGTCGCCCCCGGCGCGCGGACGTCGAACGCACCCGTCCCGGCGCGTGCCATGGCCTCGGCGAGCGTCGCCTCGTGGAAGATTTCCTGAAAGCCGATGACCTGCGCCCCGGTCTCCCGGGCCAGCCGGCCGATCCAGTCGAGCTTGTCCTGCAGCTCCTGCGACGCGTAGGGCTGGGCGTTGTAGTAGGGCACCCCGGCGCGCACCAGGTTGTAGGCGTTGAAGCTGGCCACCTTGAGGATCGTCACGCGCCCCTCCGCTCGCAGCCTGAAACTACCACAGCAATCTTCAGGGTATCAGCAGACGGTGGCAATCGATCGACAGTTGGGTGGCACTGTGGCTGCCGGGCCGGCTTGGCCTACCCGCTCAGCGTCGACCCGGACGGAGATGCCGGCGCACCGGGTAGCGTGACGCATCACCCAGACATGGTAGCTCAGCGGCATGGACAATTTCTCGTGCCGGCGAACCGCATCACGTTCTCCCGCCGCCGGCGGTTCGCCACCGTCACTAAGCCGACGGCACGCACTTCGCAGTGATCGTCGGCCATCCCTGCACCGCCAGTCGCCCGTTCCTGCCGGGGCCGCGGTTGACCCACGCAACGCCGGGTGGCTACCCGAAAAGCCGGGCCTCGATGGCGGCCAGGGCGCCTGCCACGTCATCGACCATGTCGGCGGTCGCCGCCGGCGGCGGCTCGACCAGGACGACCGGCAGGCCGAGCCTGCGTGCCGCATCGAGTTTCGCCCGCGCCCCGGCACCGCCGCTGTTGCGGCAGAAGAGGGCCTCGATCCGCTGCTCGCGCAGCAGCGCGAGCTCACCGGCAAGCGCGAACGGGCCTCGCCCGGGGAGCCAGGTGATGTTCGGCGGGACCACCGCCGGTGGCTCGATCCCGCGCAGCACGAAGTGATGCGGCGCCCGCGCCAGCGTCGCCACGGCGCGTGCCCCGAGCGCCGCGAACACCCGCTCGACACCGAGCGCGTGGAGCGTATCCAGCCCTGCCCCGACAGCACCTACCCGATGCCAGCGATCACCCGGCACTGCCTGCCAAGGCGGCCGCGCGAGGCGGAGATGGGCGCAGCCGACCGATGCCGCAGCTCTTCGCGCCTGCGCCGAAATCCCGAGTGCAAAGGGATGGCTCGCATCGACCACGAGGGCGACGCGCGCCGCCAGCAGCCAGTCGTGCAGCCCCGTCACCCCGCCGAACCCGCCCACCCGATGCTCGCCAGCCGGCCGGCGTGGCGTCGTGGTCGCCCCGGCCAGCGATGACGTCACCCGAAGATCGCTGCGGCCCGCCAGGGCGGCGGCCAGCGCATAGCCCTCCTCCGTCCCACCCAGGATCAGGACGTGCGGCGGCTCACCAGCCCGGGGCATGGCCGATCACCCGGCCGGCCCGGTCGACCACGATCGCTTCGAGCCCGAGGCCGCCGCCGGCGGCTTGCAGCGCCGTGGCCCGGGCCCGGGCAGCGAACCGTGCGGCCAGTGCCGAGGCGTGGTGGCCAGCCGAGACGAGCACCTCGCCGGCCGAGCCCGCCTGTCTCGCCTGCTCGCCGGCCGCCGGGTCGAGGCGCGCGAGCTCGGCCGCCAGATCGCCGATGTCGACCATGGAGCGGCTGGAATGCAGGTCGAGGTGGCCCTGCGCCAGCTTGGCGAGCTTGGCGAAACCGCCGGCCAGCGTCACCCGCGGCACTGGTTTGCGCTTCAGATACTTGAGGGTACCACCGGCGAAGTCGCCCATGTCGAGCAGCGCCATGTCGGGCAGGTCGTAGAGGGCCTGGACGGTGCGCTCGGAGGTGCTGCCGGTGCAGGCGGCGATGTGCTGGAGCCCGGCGGCCCTGGCCACGTCGACGCCGCGGTGGATCGAGTGGATCCAGGACGAGCAGCTATAGGGGATGACGATGCCCGTCGTGCCGAGGATCGAGAGCCCGCCCACGATGCCGAGCCTGGGGTTGAGCGTCCGGAGCGCCAGCTCGGTGCCGCCCGGAATGGCGATCTCGACGTCGAGGTCGAGGCCGTGGCCGGTGCCGATCGCCCCTTCCTCCAGCACCTCGATGATCATTCGCCGGGGAACGGGGTTGATGGCGGGCTCGCCAGGCGGTATCGGCAGGCCGGGCCGGGTCACCGTGCCCACCCCTGCGCCGGCCCGAAAGCGGATGCCCCGGCCGTCGCCACGGGCGCGCAGCGTGGCGAGCACCAGCGCCTTGTCGGTGACGTCCGGATCGTCGCCGGCATCCTTGATCACACCGGCCCTGGCCCAGCCCGGCCCCGCCTCGAGGCGTGCCAGAGGGAAGGACGGGGTCTGCCCCTTGGGCAGGCGAATGGTCACGGGATCGGGGAAGCCTTCACCAGCCAGCGCCAGGAACGCCGCCTTCGCCGCCGCCGTGGCGCAGGCGCCGGTCGTCCAGCCACGGCGGAGCTCGGTCCGGTTGGCCGGCTGGCGGCTCATGGTGTGTCCATGTCGATGGAGCGGCTGGGCATGGCCCTTCGTTTTCCCTATCAGCAGCGCATGATCCCAAGCCCGAGCAAGACCCCTTGACCGCCCCCGCCATCATCGTCGCCGCCCCGCAGTCGGGCTCGGGCAAGACGCTGGTGACGCTCGGCCTGATCCGGGCGCTCAAGGACCGGGGCCTTCGCGTCGGCAGCTTCAAGACCGGCCCCGACTATATCGACCCCGCCTTCCACGCGCGAGCCTCGGGCCGGCCCTGCCGCAATCTCGACAGCTGGGCGATGCGCCTCGACAGCCTGGTGAGCCTCTTCGCGGCCGCCGGCCGGGATGCCGACATCGTTGTCGGCGAGGGTGTCATGGGCCTGTTCGACGGTGCCCCGGACGGCAGCGGCTCGACCGCCGATCTCGCCGCCCTCCTCGGCCTGCCGGTCATTCTCGTCGTCGACGCCAGGCGCATGGCGCAGAGCGTGGCCCCCCTGATCGAAGGCTTCCTGCGGTTCCGCAGCGACGTCGCGATCGACGCCATCGTGCTCAACGCCACGGGCTCCGACCGCCACCGCCGGACGCTCTGCCGCGCCTGCGACGACCGTTTCTCGACGCCGGTGCTCGGCTGCCTGCCGAGGCTGGCCGACCTCGTCCTGCCGGCGCGGCATCTCGGCCTCGTCCAGGCGGCCGAGCACCCGGACCTCGAGGCCTTCATCGGCAGCGCTGCCGGGCTCGTTGCCGCGCATCTGGACCTCGAGCGTCTCGTCCGCCTCGCCCGCCGGCCGACCCTCGACGTCATGGGCAGCGGACCCGGCCTCTGGCCGGCCATCGGCCAGCGCATCGCCGTCGCGCAGGACGCCGCCTTCGCCTTCGCCTATCCGGCGGTGCTCGACGGCTGGCACGACCAGGGGGCCACGGTCCAACCCTTCTCGCCGCTCGCCGACGAGGCGCCCGATCGCGCCGCCGATGCCGTCTACCTGCCGGGCGGCTATCCTGAGCTCCACGCCGGCCGGCTCGCCGGCAACGGCCGCTTCCTCGATGGTTTGAGGGCCGCCGCCGGACGCGGCGCCTTCGTCTATGGCGAGTGCGGCGGCTACATGGCACTGGGCCGCAGCCTGACCGACCGTGCCGGCACCAGCCACGTCATGGCCGGCCTGCTGCCCGTGGCGACCAGTTTCGCCGAGCCCCGGCTGCATCTCGGCTACCGTCGCCTCGCGTTGCTCGAGAGCGGCCCGCTCGGACGCCCCGCAGTCCCCTGGCGCGGCCATGAGTTTCACTATGCGCGCGAAACCGAGCGGCAAGGCAAGGCCCTCTTCCAGGCCGTGGACGCGAGCGGCGACGCCCTCGGCGCTGCGGGCTGCCGCGAGGGCAGCGTCGCCGGCTCCTTCATCCACCTGATCGACCGCCATCCGCCCGTCGCCAGCGTCGGCTAGCGGCGCGCCACCCCGGCATTCGGCTGGCCGGCAAAAGCGGTTACCGCTATGACGAGGCGGCAAGTCGACAGGGAGGTCCATCGATGAAACGCCGCGACATCCTCGCCGCCGGCGCCGCGACCGCGGCGACCAGCAGCCTCGCCGCCCCGGCCGTGGCCCAGGGCATCACCGAGTGGAACATGGTGATGCCCTGGCCGCGCAACACGCCGGGCGTCGGCGTCAATGCCGAACGCTTCGCCACGCGCGTCACCGAGATGTCGGGCGGCCGCCTGATGATCAAGCTCTTCGCCGCTGGCGAGCTGGTGCCGCCCTTCGAGGGCCTCGATGCCGTCTCCTCCGGCACCGCCGATTGCGGCCACGCCCCGCCCTATTTCTGGGTCGGCAAGGCGCCGGTGCTCAACTACTTCACCGGCATCCCCTTCGGCCTCACCGGCACCGAGCTCGCCGCCTGGTTCCAGTTCGGCGGGGCCATGGAGCTCTGGCAGGAGGTCTACGACGCGTTCAACGTAGTACCCTTCTATGCCGGTTCGTCGGGGGTGCAGGCCGGCGGCTGGTTCAGGAACCCGATCAACGGCCTCTCGGACCTCGAGGGGCTCAAGTTCCGCATCGCCGGGCTGGGTGGCGAGGTGATGCGCCGACTGGGTGTGAACACCGTCATCCTGCCGCCGGGCGAGATCGGCCCTGCCATGATGGCCGGCACGGTCGATGCCGTCGAGTGGATTGGCCCCTGGAACGACCGCGCCTTCGGCCTCTACCGCATGGCCAAATACTACTACAACCCCAGCTTCCACGAGCCCGGCCCCGGCCTCGAGATCATCGTCAACCAGGACGCCTGGAACGCCCTGACCCCCGACCTCCAGGCGATCATCAAGACGGCAGCCGCCGCCACCGCCTTCGAGACCCTGGCCGACTTCGACTACCACAACCGGGTGAGCTTCCTGCCCCTGCTGGAGGAGGAAGGCGTCCAGTCGCTGCCCTGGCCCGACGACGTCATCGACGCCATGGCGCGCGAGACCTGGAACGTGCTCGAGGACCTGGCCGCCACGGACGACCACACCCGGCGCGTCCACGAGAGCTTCATGAGCTTCCTCAAGCAATGCGATCGGTATGCGGCGAGCTTCGACACGGCGATCCTGCAGCTCCGGCAGCGGGCGCTGGCGCAGCTCTGAAGCAGAAGAGGAGCGTCCCGCCGGGGCGCCCCTCGGCGTTTTGCCATGTTGTCTCCGCGATTCTCGCGCCAATGTCTTTCTTGCGAGCAACGGGAACCGGCTAATGGCAGCCAACGGTGACAAACTCAGCTAACAGACACTTCAGCAAATCGAGGCCGAGCTCGATCGTTTGGTGGCGATCACCAATGGCCATTCGGGCCGCTTCGTTGCGCTCGAAAGCCGTTTCGACGCCATCGAAAGCCGCCTTCTCAAGCAAGGTGCGATGATCGAGGCCCTGAGCAGCAAGCTCGACCATACCCGAAGCGAGTTGCTGCTGCGCATGGACCACCTGCCTCTCGAACTTCTCGAAGCGGCGCAGGACGAAGCGAGGTTCGCCTCGACCGGGCAAGCCGTCCTCGCCGAACAGCGCTTCGACAAGCTCCAGGCGCAGCTCGACGACCTGACGCAAAGGCTCGAAGCGCTGGAAAAGGCGGGCTAGAGCGCAGGTCCTTTCGGCGGTATCCTGCCCTTCGGATCGGCCATGACGCGCTGTCGGGCAAACACCCGCTCGCCCATGCGCGCATCTTCCTACCGCGCCGTCAAGGGTACCAGGCACCCTTGACGCGGCGTTGACGCCCGGTCGTCGCCCGCCGTCTCGGACTCGGAAAGATGCGCCGCGGTGGCGTCATCGGTCCAGTCTCTCTAGGAGCGCCCAACCTCGATACCAGCGATGGCAAGGAAGCTGAAGGCTTTGCCGCGGCGGGCCAACAGCCGCGTCCCCTCACCCCTCCTCCACCCGCCCCCTCAGCCGCTTCACCCGCGCCCGCTGCTTTTTCGCTTCGAGCTTGCGCTCCTTGCTCGCCCGGGTCGGCCGCGTCGCGCGGCGGCGGATGGGTTCTTCGGCGGCGTTGCGCAGCAGCTCGACGAGGCGGTTGCGGGCGTCCTGGCGGTTCAGCTCGCGCGTCCGGAATCGCCGGGCGGTGATGACGATCTCGCCGTCCTGGTTCAGCCGGCGGCCGGCGAGCCGGGCGAGCCGCGTCTTCACGGCCTCGGGCAGGCTCGGCGAAGCCATCGCGTTGAAGCGCAACTGGACTGCCGTCTCGACCTTGTTGACGTTCTGCCCGCCCGGGCCGGTCGAGCGGATGAAGCTCTCCACGAGCTCCGCCTCTTCGATGGTGACGGTGGCGGAAATGCTGAGCATGGCCGGTGCAGCCTAGCGCGCATCGACGGCAGTGTCGCGGCCGAGCGCGAAGCGATTGAACGGCCGGGCCTTGTTGCTACAGTTCAGGAGGAAGCGACGGCGGCCGATGGCCGTGTCGGGGGAGCGGGAGAACAAGCATGAAAGCGTTCTTGTTGAGCGTGGTCGTCGCCGTGGCACTCGCGGTCGGCGGCTACATGCTGGTCGGCGAATTCCAGCAGAATGCCGACGAGGCCTTCACCGGACAGGGCGTGCGGCTCTAGCGTCACAACCATGCTGCATCCACGGGCCGGCGCAAAGCGGGGTCGGCCCGTGATGTCTGCCGGTTCGCGTAGCCGCGCTATTCCGCCGGAACTGCCTGTCGATTTCCCCGTGCCGGATTGATCTCGCCCTTGGCCCGCGCTTCCTCCGCCCAGAGATCGTGATGCGCCTCGGCCCAGTTCAGGTCCACCTCGCCCGAGCCCATCGCCTCGAAGGCGCCCTCCATGCCGAGCGAGCCGATATAGATGTGGGCCAGGATGATCGAGATCATGATCATCGACAGCACGGCGTGCAGCACCTGGGCCAGCTGCATCCCGCCCATGCCAACGACGACGAAGGGGAACATCAGCATGTAGCCGGTCACCGCGATGACCGAGCCCAGGATGATCACCGACCAGAAGATGAACTTCTGCCCGCCGTTGAAGCGGCGCGAGTGCGCGTGGCCATGCCCGACGACACCGCCACCGGCGAGGAACCACTCGACATCGATCCCGGTCGGGATGTTGTCCTTCACCCAGAGCACGAACATCAAGAGAATGCCGGCGACGAACGGGAAGGACACGAAATTGTGCGCGAGCTTGGCCCATTCCGCAAAGGCGGTGAACGCCTCGGGGCCGATCAGCGGCAAGAGCAGCATCCTGCCGAAGGCGATGTTGAGGCCGGTGATCGCGAGCACGATGAAGCTGGTCGCCGACAGCCAATGGGCGAAGCGGTCGAGACCGTTGAATCGGGTGATCGTCTCGCCCGAGCGGCCGCCCTCGATCGGCACGCGGCCGCGGATCAGGTAGAAGAGGGTCAGAAGCACCAGCATGCCGAGGATGAAGACCCCGGCGACCCAGGGCAGCGTGTCGCGGATGAAGTCCCGCCACTCCTTGCCGGCCGGCTGGATCAAGGTCGCCGCCCGCTGGTCGGGGATGCTCACCCGCCCGGCGACATTGCCCTGCAGCTCCTGAAAGAGCTGCACCTCGGCCGCGGTTGGCGCTGCCGCATCCTGGGCCATGGCGGGTAGTGCCAAGGCGAGCGGCAGAACGAGCACCAAGAGCGCCCCAAAACGCCAGAACCTGACCATCGCGAAGCCCCTCACCTGTTCGCTCAAACACTCTCGCTGTCTGGATAGGCCGTCGACCAGCCCCAGGCCCCCGAGCCGTAGCCGCGGGTCACCACCCGCTCCTTGTAGATGGCAGCGATGATCTCGCCGTCACCGGCGAGCAGCGACTTGGTCGAGCACATCTCGGCGCAGAGCGGCAGCTTACCCTCGGCCAGCCGGTTGGTGCCGTACTGCTTGAACTCGGCCTCGGTCGTGTCGCCCTCGGGCCCACCCGCACAGAACGTGCATTTGTCCATCTTGCCCCGGCCGCCGAAATTGCCGAGCTGCGGGAACTGCGGCGCGCCGAACGGGCAGGCGTAGAAGCAGTAGCCGCAGCCGATGCACAAGTCCTTGGAGTGCAGCACCACCCCGTCGGCCGTGGTGTAGAAACAGTCGACCGGGCAGACCGCAGCACAGGGCGCGTCGGTGCAGTGCATGCAGGCCATCGAGATCGACCGTTCCTGGCCGATCTCGCCATCGTTGATGGTGACCACCCGGCGCCGGTTGATGCCCCACGGCACCTCGTGCTCGTTCTTGCAGGCGGTGACGCAGGCATTGCACTCGATGCAGCGCTCGGCGTCGCAGAGGAACTTCATTCGTGCCATTGGTTCGTCTCCCTTGCGCCGCTCAGGCCGCCTCGATCCGGCAGAGCGTGGCCTTGCCCTCGTGCATCGCCGTCACCGGATCGTAGCCGTAGGTCGTGACCGCGTTGACGCTGTCACCCAGCACGATCGGGTCGGTGCCCTCGGGATAGTTGCCGCGCTGGCTCTCCCCTTCCCAGAAGCCCGCGAAGTGGAAGGGCATGAAGGCGACACCCGCGCCGACCCGGTTGGTCACCAGGGCCTTGACCCGCACCTTGCCGTTGGCCGGGCCGTGCACCCAGACCATGCCGCCGTCGCGGACCCCCAGCCGTTGCGCATCGGCGGTGTTGACCTCGACGAACATGTCCTGCTGCAACTCGGCCAGCCAGGCGTTCGAGCGCGTCTCCTCACCGCCGCCCTCGTACTCGACCAGCCGCCCGGAGGTGAGGATGATCGGGAACGTGGTCGCCAGCCCTCGCTCGACCGCCTGCTGCTGCAGGGTGTGGCCGATGTTCATGACCCTGAAGTCGCGCTTGTCCTCGGTGGTCGGGAACTCGGCCACGAGGTCGGGCCTCGGGCTGTAGATCGGCTCACGATGCACCGGCACCGGATCAGGCAGGTTCCAGGCGACCGCCCGGGCCTTGGCATTGCCGTAGGGGCTGCAGCCATGCGCCAGCGCCACCCGCTGGATGCCGCCGGAAAGATCGGTGGACCAGGTGACCTCGTCGGCATTCTCGCCACCGATTCGCTCGATGGCGGCGCGCTCGGCCGGGGTCAGGTCAGTGTCCCAGCCCAAGGTCTTGAGGATACCGTAGGTGAACTGCGGGTAGCCGTCCTCGATCTCCGAGCCGACCGACCAGCTGCCCTCGGCCAGCAGCGTCTCGCCGTCGCGCTCGACCCCGAACCGAGCACGGAAAGTGCCGCCGCCGTTCATCACGTGCTCGTGCGTGTTGTAGAGCACGTGGCTGCCCGGATGCTTGAGCTCGGGCGTCCCCCAGCATGGCCAGGGCAGGCCGTAGACCTCGTTCTCCACGGGCGTGCCGGGCTTGCCGCGCAGGGTCACCATGTCGAAATCGGCCTGGTGCTCGAGATGCTGCTTCAGCCGCTCCGGCGACTGGCCGGTATAGCCGATCGACCAGGTGCCGCGGTTGATCTCCTTCAGGATATCCTCGGCCGACGGCACGTTGCCCTCGATCGCGATGTGCTTGAACAGCTCCTCGGCGATGCCGAGCTTGCGGGCGAGCAGATACATCGCCTCGTAGTCGTCCTTCGATTCGAAGATCGGCTCGACGATCTGGTGGCCCCATTGCAATGAGCGGTTGGACGCGGTGCGCGAGCCCCTGGTCTCGAACTGGGTGCAGATCGGCAGGAGATAGGTGCCGTCCTGGCGCTCGGAGACCGCGGCGAAGGTGGTGGGGTGCGGGTCGGCCACCACCAACAGGTCGAGCTTCTCGAGCCCGGCCCGCATCTCCGGCATGCGCGGCACGGTGTTGCCACCATGGCCGAAGACGATCATGCCCCGCAAACGATCCGGCTGGTCGACATCGGCAGGGTCCGCCAGGGTCGCATCGAACCAGCGCGTGGTCGGGATGCCCTTGGTCTCCATCAAGGCCTTCTTGGCCTCGCGGTCCATGCCGGCCTTGCCGAAGCGGTCGAGCACCCATTCGTAATCGACGTCCCAGACCCGGGACCAGTGCTTCCAGGCGCCTTCGGCGAGCCCGTAATAGGCCGGCAGCGAGGTCACATCGAGGCCGAGGTCGGTGGCCCCCTGGACGTTGCAGTGGCCGCGGAAGATGTTCGCCCCGCCGCCCTCGATGCCGATATTGCCGGTCGCCAGCTGCAGGATCGACAGCGCCCGCACATTGGCGGTGCCCACCGTGTGCTGGGTGACGCCCATGCACCAGATCAGGGTGGCGGGCTTCACCGTCGCCATGATCTCGGCGATCTCCTTGACCTGGGCACCCGGCACGCCGGTCACCCGCTCGACCTCGGCCGGCGTCCAGCGCTGCACCTCCTCGCGGATCTGGTCCATCCCGTAGACCCGCTGGGCGATGTACTCCTGGTCCTCCCAGCCGTTCTCGAAGATGTGCCAGAGCATCCCCCACATGAGCGGGATGTCGGTGCCGGGCCGCAGCCGCACATAGTGCGTGGCATGCGCCGCCGTGCGGGTGAAGCGCGGGTCGCAGACGATCAATGGCGCCCGGTTGAGCTCCTTGCCGCGCAGCACGTGCTGCAACGAGACGGGGTGCGCCTCGGCCGGGTTGCCGCCGATGATCATGATCGCCTTGGAGTTGGCGATGTCGTTGTAGGAGTTGGTCATCGCCCCGTAGCCCCAGGTGTTGGCGACACCAGCGACCGTGGTCGAATGGCAAATCCGCGCCTGGTGGTCGACCGAGTTGGTCCCCCACATCGCCGCGAACTTGCGAAAGAGGTAGGCGCCCTCGTTGGAGAACTTGGCGGAGCCGAGCCAGAACACGCTGTCCGGGCCGCTCTCGCCGCGGATCTGCAAGAGCTTGTCGCCGATCTCATCGATCGCCTGCTCCCAGGAGAGCCGGCGCCATTCGCCGCCGACCAGCTTCAAGGGATATTTCAGCCGCCGGTCGCCGTGCACCAGCTCGCGTACTGCCGCCCCCTTGGCGCAATGCGTGCCGCGATTGATCGGGCTCGCCCAGGTCGGCTCCTGGCCGACCCACACACCGTTCTGCACCTCGGCCGTGACCGTGCAGCCGACCGAGCAATGGGTGCAGATGTTCTTTCTGATCTCGACCGGCTGGCCGGCATTGACGAAGCCCGCCTCGGCCCTCCTGACCGTGGCGAGCGGCACCGCGCCCAGGGCCGCGAGACCGCCGGCGGCGACCCCCGATCTCTTGAGAAAGGCGCGACGATCGACCGTGGCCGAGGCGACGCTGGCGAGGAGGCCGGCAACGCGGCTCTTGGACGACACCCCGGAACGACGTTTCTGCAACATGATTCTTAGCCTCCCGTCAGTACCGGTTGGTCTCGTAATAGGTGCGAACGTGATCGGTTTCCTGATACCGCCGCTTCGTCTTCTCCTCGGTCGATTCCTGGGCCTGCAGCTCGCCACCGACCAGGAGCACCGGGGCCGCGAGCGCCGCCCCGGCAGCCCCGGAGGCGGCGGCCTTGAAGAAGCCACGCCGGGCGGAGCTCCTTGGTGCCTCGATCGGTCTGGTCGCACCTGCCATCGTCAGTCCCTCCCGTGATCGTCCGCGGGCCGCCCTCAGGCGGCGAGCGTGTACGCCGTTGTCTCGATATCCACCAACAGCCGTCCGATCGTGCCCACCGATCGATAGAACGAGGCCGCCTTCGCCGCCTCGAGATCGGCGAAGAACCAACCGGCCCAGGGTGCCAGATGGTCGCTGAAAAACCGTTCCTGCGTGGTCGCGTCCGCCGCAAAGCCACCGGCGATCAACCCCGCCATCACCTCGGCGAGCGAGGCGATGTGATCCTCGGGATCGGCCTGCCCGGCTGCCTTCACGATGCCGAGCCGCTCGAGGTCGCCGCGCAACCGGGCCAACGGCTTGTCGTGCAAGAAGCCGGTCAGATAATAGGAGCCGTAGGGCAGGAGTTCGCCGCGCCCGACGCCGATGAAGAGGTTGTGATACTCGCGCTCCAGCGAGGCCGGATCGGCGCCACGCGCCTGGGCGGCAAGGCCGGTCAGGGCGACACCCAGCGGCGAGCCATCGCCCTCGAGGCCGCCGACGAGTGACAGGGTCCGAGCATCGGGGGCCACGCGGAGTAAAAGCCCCAGCAACTGCCAGTAGCGGGCTCGCGCCAGCTCGACCTCGTCGGCCAGCGCTGCGCGCGACGGATGGTCTCCGCTATCGGCAAACCTCGCCAGAACCAACCTCCCGAATACGGCGTCACACTTCCGACCGGCCCTCCCCCGGTGGGATCGAAACCGTCGCGAGGACGCTTCACACGTTGATTATTCCAATTCCAAGTTTGCCGCCAAAACCCGGCCGAAGCAAGTTACAAACAGATAAAGTGCTGGCGTCCGCTAACGCGGCATCGCCGAGCCGTGCCGGCGCCGTCGACGCCGTCTCGATGCGTCGTTTTCGACCGCCCCGGGATCGACCGCTGACGACACCGACGACGGCGCCGGCGTCTCGCCGGCAATGGCCGCGGTATCATCGGCGCGCGGGTCGGCCACGGCAGCCGCGACCGGTGGGCATTGCGGCGGATCGGACCGCGGCGCCACGTCGTCATCCGCCACCCGCCGGCGCATCGCCTCGAAGAGCTTCTCGGCGACCGCCTGCGGATCGTCACCGGGCAGCAGGTCGCCATAGCCGGGCGCGTTGAAATCCCAGTCGTAGTCAGCGAGCTCCTTGAAGTGGCGAATGCTGGGATCAGCCGCCCACCAGCGGCGCAGTGCCGCCTGCCGCAAGGCTTTCGGCACGCCTCGCTGCAGGAACGCCTGCACGTCGACGCCGCTCTTGATACTGTCCAGCGGCGGCAGCTCGGCGGGATCGATCTCCAGCTCCGGCTCGACCACCGCCACCGGCTCAGCCAGCCCTTCAGGCCTGGACTCGATCGGTGTCTCGGCCTCACGCACCGCCCGCTTGCGCGCCGACCAGCGGCCGAGGAAGCCGCGTTCCTCAGCCATCGCGGCCATTGCCCCGGCGCCGCCCGACGGCCAAGGCCTCGGGGTCCGCCGCTGCGCGCTGGCGCTTGTATTTCGGCCGCTCGACATGATGTCGGGCGACGAAGGCCTCCAGCCACGCCCTGACCGCATCCGGCATCGCCACCGGCTCGACCAGGTCGTCGCCGGTATCGGCATGCGCCTGCGCCTCGCCGGCATCGACGGTGGCCTGCAAGAGCCGGTAGCCCGGTGCGGCGTCAGCGGGCCGCAGCACCACCCAAACGGCCGGCATCCGGGCCCCCAGATTGTGGACCAGGGCTTCGGTCTCGCCGGGATAGACGACGAGATCGGTGGTGCCCGCATAGAACCGGGTCGTGCCCGCCACCTCGTCGAGCACCGCCCAGGCCGGGGTTGCCGGCCGCCCCGGCAGCACCTCGACGACCCGCCAGACATGGCGCTGCCAGCGGCTGGTCGCCGGCCGCCGCTCGACGATGATCCCGACCGGGAAGCGCTCGCTCGCCATGGCGCTCAGCTCGCCTGCTCTTGACGGAGCGGCAGGCCCGTCAGGAGATTCTGCGGCTTGAGCCTCAGTCGCTGCTCTGCATCCATCGCCATCGCCAGATAGACCGGCCGTCCGGCCACGCGCTCCAGCATGGCGGAGGGATCGCCGAAGTCGAGGCGAAAGAGCGAGAGGATGCGCGCCAGATCGGCCTGTGCCACGTCCTCGCCGTGCCACATTGCATTCAAGATGGCCGTCGCTTCGGCATCCAGCCCGACATGCCAGGACCAGCGCTCGTCGCGGATTGTCTGGACGGGCTGGATCCTGACCTCCAGTTCGAGGAAATGGCGCACCCAGCGCTCCAGGACGCGACACAAGGCATCGAGCCCCGGCCGGGTGAAGGCCACGTCGAGCACCATGTCGAAGCGTTCGCTGCGGGCGAAGTAGGCGGCGTCGCTGCCCTCGCCCATGACGTCGAGCTCGACGGTCCGCGAGGCCGTGCCGGCCTCGACCAGGAAGCGGCCCAGACTGCCGAACCCGCCCGTCACCGCCGCCTGCTCCACCGTCTCCTCGTCGGCGACCAGAATGCCCCCCTCGTTGATGCTGACCTTCTGGCTGCGAAACAGAAGCTCGGCTGCACGCCACTTGAAGCCGTCCGGCTCGCCGGCCAGCAAATGGGCGAGGATGACGTGCACGACCTGGCCCAGGAACAGCGGTGGCACGCCGCCGGCAGCGGGGCGCACGAGGTCGAGATAGGCCGCCTCCAAGGTCGGTCGTGCCAGGAGCCGGTCGCGAAAGCCGAGCCAGACACGATAGTTCTCGGCCGCGTCGGGATCGGCCAGGCCAGCGAGTTCGGCATCGCCGACCACGGCCGAGGGCTCGGCCAGGAGCCGCGCATGCAGGGCCTGCTCGGCCGGGCAAGATGCCGCGATCGGCGCGAGCTCGGGCCTGGCGAGATAGGCCCTGAGGAAGGCAGGTGTCAGGGCGAGCCCGCCGCCCGGCGCCGGATCGAGCAGGGCGAGGCCGGCGCTCGCCCAGACTGCTTCGGTCATGTGTCGGGGCCCTCGGGCATGACGTCGGCGGGTCGCCCGCGCAGCCCGGCAGCGCCCGCGATCACCCGAAGCCGCGCGCGGATCTGGCGCTGCGCCCCGCCCGGACGCGCTATCGCGCGCGGCGGGTGCGCCCGGCCGATACCGATCATGGCATTGCTCCCCTCGCCGCTCGCCGGCGGGCCTTCGCGGCTCGAACATCCTGCTATCCATGGCATCCGCCCGGGACAACGCCACTCGAGCGGCGTCACGGGGCGGGCCCCAGCAGTAGCCGCTCGGCCAGCCCCTCGCGGGACGCGGGCGGACCGCTGCGGATCAGATCGAAGCTCGAGGGATCGAAGCGCACCGCGTCACCGGCGGGCTCGACCAGCCGCGCCCGGTAGTCGGCCGTGGCCGGCGCCAGGCCCTCCTCCTGCCAGCGATTGACCCGGTGGAGGAGGTGTCGGGCGAAGGCCTCGACGATCGCGGTCGCCGTCACCTCGCCGAACCCCTCCTCGAAAAGTGCTGTCCGCTCCGGCGTCCGCCCCGGCTCGTCCGACCCGTCGCCGAACTGCAAGCGCAGTTCGAGCCCGACGACGAGCCAGGCCGGCACGCGATCGTCCGACGGCTTCGGCAAGGCGAGGCGAGCCCGCCCCACCCTCGCCCCATCCAGCACCAAGAGATGCGGCCAGACGAAACCGACGGGCTTCATCGGCGGGCCCAGGCTTGCCAGCACGTCGGCCATGGCGAGCATGGCGATCGGCAGGACGGCGAAGCAATCCGCCGCCGGCCGGTCCGGCTCGAGCACGACGGCGAGGTCGAGGACGGTATCGCCTGCCGAACCGACGCCGGCGGATATCACCAAGGTGCCCGCCTCGCCATCGCCCGCCGCCAGGGACCGTGCCGCCGCGAACGCATCGCCCGTGACGGTCACCGCCTCGAACATGGGCGGCAGGTCGAAGGTCTCAGGCAGCAGCGAGCCGGGATTGTCGATGTCGTTCATCCGGCGCATGTTAGAGCGTTCGGCGGGTTCGTGGAACGGGAGAAGCGGATGCGGGTCGGCGGCCGGGAGGTCATCTTGTGCGACTGCGAAGGCAGCATGCCGCTCGACGCCAAGGCGCTTGCCGGCGCCCTCGCCGGCGCGGCCCCCAGCATCGCGACCCAGCTCTGCCGCCGCCAGCAGGCCCGCCTCGAGGGCCAGGACCTGCTCGTCGCCTGCGCCCAGGAACGCCCGGTCTTCGAGGAGGTCGTCGCCGAGACCGCGGGCGAGGCCGCGGCCGACCGGCTGCTCACCACCGACATCCGCGCCCGCGCCGCCTGGTCGAGAGAAGGCGCCGAGGCCACGCCCAAGATCGCCGCGCTGATCGCCGAAGCCGCCTTGCCGGTGCCCGAAACCCCGGCGATCACGCTGACCTCCGCAGGCGTCTGCCTGATCTACGGCCGGGACGAGACCGCGATCGAGGCGGCCATGCAGCTCGGCGACCGGCTCGACGTCACCGTGCTGTTGACCAGGCCCACCGAGGTCATGCCGCCGGCGGCCACCAGCTTTCCGGTGCTCAAGGGGACTATCCGCGCCGCCAAGGGCCAGCTCGGCGGCTTCGAACTCATCGTCGACGACTACGCGCTGCCCGACCCCTCGTCCCGCGCCAGCCTGCGCTTCGGCCCGCCGCGCCATGAGGCCGTCTCGCGCTCTGACATCATCATCGACCTCTCCGGCACCACCCCGCTGTTTCCCGCCCCCCACAAGCGCGACGGCTATCTCCGCGCCGATCCCGGCAATCCCGCCGCCGTCCAGCGCGCCCTCTTCGATGCCACGGACCTCGTCGGCGAGTTCGACAAACCCCGCTATGTCGCCTTCCGCGCCGAGCTCTGCGCCCATTCGCGCAACCGCCGGCAGGGCTGCACCCGCTGCCTCGACGTCTGCCCCACAGGCGCGATCACCCCAGCCGGCGACCATGTCGCCATCGACGCGCTGGTCTGCGCCGGCTGCGGCGGCTGCCACGCCGTCTGCCCGACCGGTGCCGCCGCTTATGCCTACCCGCCGGCCGAGCACCTGCTCGAGCGGCTGCGAACCCTGCTCGAGAGCTACCATCGCGCCGGCGGCGAGGCTGCCGTGCTGCTGGTCCACGAGGGCGAACACGGCCTCTCACTGATCGACCTGCTGGCACGGACCGGCGACGGCCTGCCGGCCCGGGTCATCCCCTTCGCCGTCAACGAAATCACGCAAGCGGGCATCGAGCTCTTCGCCACCGCCATGGCCCTGGGTGCGGCGGCGGTCCGGATCATCGCCAGCGAGCGGACCCGGGGCGAGCGGACGGCCCTGGGCCGCACCCTGGGCCTCGCCGAAGCCTTCCTCGCCGGTCTCGGCTACGGCAGCGGCCGGGTGGCGCTGATCGAGACCGACGACCCCGACAGCCTCGGCGAGGCGCTCTGGTCCCTCGAGCGGCGCCCGGGCACGCCGACACCCGCCCCCTTCCTGCCGATGGGCGACAAGCTCGGCCTGATGAAGCTGAGCCTGCGCCAGCTGCATGCCGCCGCACCCAAGCCGGTCGACGTCCTCCGCCTGCCGCCGGGCGCCCCGTTCGGCACGGTCGAGGTCGAGGTCGACGGCTGCACGCTCTGCCTCGCCTGCGTCGGCGTCTGCCCGACCGGTGCGCTGAGCGCAGCAGAAGACTACCCGCGGCTCAGCTTGACCGAGAACGCCTGCGTCCAGTGCGGCCTCTGCCAGTCGACATGTCCCGAGCAGGTGATGCGGCTCGCACCCCGGTTCGACTTCACCGATGCCGCCTTCCAACCCCGGGTCATCAAGGAAGAGGCGCCGGCCGCCTGCACCCGCTGTGGCAAGGTCTTCGGCGTCCAGTCGACGATCGACCGCATCGCCGCCAGGCTCGAGGGCCAGCACTGGATGTACCGGGGCGATCGGAGCCAGCTCGAGCGCATCCGCATGTGCGCCGACTGCCGCGTCATCGACCAGAGCCAAAGTGCCCTCGACCCCTATGCCGGCCCGGTCCGGCCGCGGACCAAGGGCGCCGACGACTACCGCGATTGAGCGCCGGACCAGGAGCACGCTCGCGACCGAGCCCGAGCACGGAACCGAGCCCGAACGCCCAGGCACCGCCCAACCCCGAGGCTCGGCACCAGCCACCGGCACACCGACCGCGACCAGCCGGCCCCGAC
>CAZNWE010000046.1:19436-34585 GCA_964576715.1 uncultured Geminicoccaceae bacterium
GCCGGCCCCGACCAGCCGGCCGCGCCCGTGGCCACGCCAGGCGCCGCATGCCACGGCCCGAACGCGCCCGACCAGACCCCGACCAATCGATCTTGCGGCCATGCCGAAATGCCCGAAAGAGCCCCGACCAATCGATTTCGCGGACATGCCCGACGGCCCATTCGCCGGACCAACGATGCCGCCGAACCCGTCCAAGGCTTCGGGGCCGTTCGGCCAAACCGCTGATTTAACGAGCGTTTTCGCCGTGACCAATCGAATTTACGGACATGAAGAGGTGTCGGGTCGCCGATCACGGTCAGGCACGGTCCCTGGACCGCTTACACCTCGTCCATTGGTCGACATGCCGCACCACCGTGACCGCAGCCGACCACCCACCGGCCTCGAGCGATGGATCCGCCACAGAGCCGTCCCCAGCGCGGTCGGCGACCGTCACCGGCAACGGCCGCCGGGGCCGTCTCGCGTCGATCGTCCGAACGAGGGCCGCGGCCATCGAGACGGACGAATTCGCGTTCGGCGAGCCCTGTCGCGGCCTCGAGCTCATCGCGGCAGCGGACACGCGGATCGCAACCGACGTCGACCGGCCGATCCTCACCCCCCTGACCCAGCAGCATCCTGATCATGCCCTCAAAGCACCGCTGGCCGGGGCAGACCGCCGTCCGCCTCGGCCGGCTGATCGACGGCTGGCTCGCTCAGCGCTGGACAGGCCACGCCGTGCGTCACAAAATTGATGGACAACAACCAAGAGGAAGCGAGCGATGTGCGTGCCCGGGTGTCACAAGACGATCGTTGATCGCCTCAGCCGGCGCCGGCTGCTCAGGGGCGGCACAGCGTTGGCGGCGGCCACGGCGGTCGCGGCGCCGCGGGCACCGGCCTTCGCCCAGGCGCCGCCATCGTTCTCGCGGGTGGTCGATCTGACCCACGTCCTGCCGCCCAGCTTCCCAACATATTTCGGCACGCCGGGACTTGCCATGAACCGGCTGAACAGCTTCGCCGACAATGGCTTCAACGACTACGAATGGCAGCTCAGCGAGCATACCGGCACCCATCTCGATGCACCCATCCACTTTTCGGCGGATGGCCAGACGGCCGACGCCATACCGGTCGAGAACCTCGTGGTACCGCTCGCCATCGTCGACATCAGCGCCAAGGCCCAGGACGACCCCGACGCCCAGGTCACGCCCGACGATATCCGCGCCTGGATCGCTGACCACGGCGACATCCCGGACGGGTCCTGCGTCGCCATGCGCGCCGGCTGGGACCGGTTCGTGACCGACGATCGGTTCCGCAACGCCGACGATGACGGTGTCATGCACTTCCCGGGCTTTCACGGCGAGGCGGCGCAACTCCTCATGGAGGAGGCCAACGTCACCGGCATCGCCGTCGATTCACTCTCCCTCGATTACGGACGCTCCGCGGATTTCGCCACGCACTATTCGTGGCTGCCGAGCAATCGCTGGGGCCTCGAATGCGTGGCCAATCTGGGCGAGTTGCCGATTGTGGGCGCCACGTTGGTCGTCGGGGCTCCCAAGATCCAGGGTGCCTCGGGCGGGCCGAGCCGGGTGATGGCGCTCCTCTAGGTAGCGCCACCCCGCCGACCGGGTCGGGGTCGGCGGTGGGCACGACGACGGCTAGAACGCGGCGTCGGTCACGGCGTGCGTCCAGGCACCCTCGGGTGCCGCGGTGATCACCGGATCGGAGCCGGCGGAGAGCAGCGTCTCGACGGTCCGCTCGTAGTCGGCGGGATCGAGCACGCCGTCGGAGCCTTCGACCAGCTTCGCCACCTCGCCCATCATGCGGATCTGGTGGTGCTCCTGCTGGGCGCCCGTGGCGTCGTTCTCGAGCACGATCATCGCCGCCGCCTCGGGATTGGCGACGGCCCACTCCCAGCCCTGCATCGAGGCCCTGACGAAGCGCGCCATCTGGTCGACAAAGATCGGGTCCTCGAGGTTCTCCTCGTGCACATAAAGGCCGTCCTCGAGGGTAGAGACCCCCATGTCCTCGTACTTGAAGACGGTGAGGTCGTCCGGCGTCAGCCCGGCGTCGATGACCTGCCAATACTCGTTATAGGTCATGGTCGAAATGCAGGCCGCCTGGTTCTGCAATAGCGGGTCGACGTTGAAGCCCTGCTTCAAGACCGTCACCCCGTCCGGTCCCCCCTCGGTCGGAATGCCGAGCTTGGCCATGAAGGTGAGGAACGGATACTCGTTGCCGAAGAACCAGACGCCCAGGGTCTGGCCCGGGAAGTCCTCGGTCGAGGTGACGCCGGAATCGTTGCGGCAGGTCAGCATCATGCCCGAGCGCTTGTAGGGCTGGGCGATGTTGACGAGTGGCAGGCCGGCCTCACGCGCGGCCAAGGCCGCCGGCATCCACTCGACGATGACGTCGGCCCCGCCACCGGCCAGCACCTGCGGCGGGGCGATGTCCGGACCGCCCGGGTTGATCGTGACGTTGAGGTCCTCCGCCGCGTAGAAGCCCTGGTCCTGCGCCACGTAGTAGCCGGCGAACTGGGCCTGGGTCACCCATTTGAGCTGCAGGGTGACGTCGTCGGCCGCCCAGGCCGGGGAAGCCAGGAGCAGCACCGCCGTCGAAGTGCCGAAGAGCTGTCGCTTCATGAATGTGACTCCGCTTGTTGTTGGTTGCTCAGCCGTGGGGACGCTGCGAGGGGTGCCAGAACGTGACCGCCCGCTCGGCCAGCGCCACCGATCCGTAGAAGCCCGAGCCGACCAGCGCCGCCACGGCGATCTCGGCCCAGACCATGTCGAGTTGCAGCCGGCCGACCTCGGTCGAGATGCGAAACCCCATGCCCGAGGTCGGCGAGCCGAAGAACTCGGCGACGATGGCACCGATCAGCGCCAGTGTCGTGCAGATTTTCAGGCCGTTGAAAATGAAGGGGGCGGCGGCCGGCAAGCGCAGCTTGAACAGCTCCTGCCAGTAGCTTGCGGCATATGTTTGCAAGAGGTCGCGCTGCATCGGCTCGGCGGCGAGCAGGCCCTGCACCGTGTTCACCAGCATCGGAAAGAAACACATCAAGACGACCACGGCCGCCTTCGATTGCCAGTCGAAACCGAACCACATCACCATGATGGGCGCCATGCCGATGATCGGCAGGGCCGAGACGAAGCCGCCCACCGGCAGGAGGCCCTGGCGCAGGAATGGCAGCCGGTCGACGGCGACAGCCACGAGAAAGGCCGCACCGCAGCCGATGACGTAGCCGCTCAAGGCACCGCGAAAGAAGGTCTGAACCACATCGGTCCAGAGGATCGGCAGGCTGGACGCGAAGCGGCTGCCGATCGCCGAGGGGGCGGGCAGCAACACCGGGCTGACCGCGAAGCCACGGACGAAGAGCTCCCAGATGACCAGCAGGGTGATCCCGAAAAGGAGCGGCTGCACGAAGGCTGTGACCCGGCCGCGCGGCGCCTTCGAGAGCTGGACATTGAGCCACCAGGCGACCGCCCAGAAGACCAGCGCCCCGACGATCAGCGCGTTCATGCGCGGGCGCCCATCAGCCGCCCAGTCAGCCGCTCGGCCAGCCCGATGGCAGCAACGAGTGCCGCAGCCAGGATCGAGGCCATGACCAGAGCCGACCAGATCTGCACGGTCTGGCCGTAATAGCTGCCGGAGAGCATCCGGGCGCCTAAGCCCGCCACGGCCCCGGTCGGCAACTCGCCGATGATGGCACCGACGAGGCTCGCCGCCACCGCCACCTTGAGCGAGGCGAAGAGGAAGGGCACGGAGCAGGGCCAGCGCAGCTTCCACAAGGTCTGCGCCGGGCTCGCGTTCCAGGTGTGCATCTGATCGACCAGGATGCGGTCCGGGCTCCTCAGTCCCTTCACCATGCCGACCGCGACCGGGAAAAACGAGAGATACATCGAGATCACCGCCTTGGGCAGCAGGCCGGTGAGGCCGATCGAGGCCAGCACCACGATGATCATCGGGGCGATGGCGAGGATCGGCACGGTCTGGCTGGCGATCACCCAGGGCATGACGGTGGCGTCCATCGTCCGGTTGTGGACGATGGCGACCGCCAGGAGGATGCCGAGGCCGGTGCCGAGGAGAAAGCCCAGAAGTGTCGCCGAGAGTGTGATCCAGGCGTGATGGACAAGGCTCCGCCTGGAGGTCGGCGCCAGCTCGAACGTCGTCCGCCAGAACTCGCCGAGCACCTGGTGCGGGGCCGGGAGCCGTGGCCGGTCCTGGCTCCAGGTGGCCGCAACCAGATCGACGAAGCCCAGCTCGACGCCCTGCCGGCCAGCCTGATCGTAGGCCCAGGCGGCATTGAGGACGACGGCCATGACGTACCAGAGCACGAGAATGCCGGCGACGACGGTGAGAATAGGCAGGGTCTGGCCGCCGCTCGGTCGCCCTGCCAAGCGTTCAGAGCTCATCGCCCATCCCGGCCCGGAGCCCGTCACGAACCCGCGCCGCGATCTCGAGAAAAGCCGGGCTCTCGCGGATGTGCAACGGCCGGTCGTCGGGCGAGAGCGGGCTCTCGATGATGTCGGTCACCCGGCCGGGCCGCGGCGACATGACGACGATGCGGGTGGAGAGAAAGACCGCCTCCAGGATCGAATGGGTGACGAAGCCGATGGTCTTGCCCGTCCGCCGCCAGAGTGCGAGGAGCTGCTCGTTCAGCTTGTCGCGGACGATCTCGTCCAGAGCGCCGAACGGCTCGTCCATCAGGAGAATATCGGCGTCGAAGGCGAGTGCCCGGGCGATCGAGGCGCGCTGCTGCATGCCGCCCGAGAGCTGCCAGGGGTATTTGGCCTCGAAGCCCTCGAGCTCGACCAGCGCCAAGACGCGGCGCACCCGCTCGCGCTGCTCGGTGCGGCTACAGCCCATGATCTCGAGCGGCAGGCGGATATTGGCCTCGATGGTCCGCCACGGAAAAAGCCCCGCCGCCTGAAAGACATAGCCATAGGCGCGGCGGCGCCTAGCCTCGGCCGGGCTCATGCCGTTGACCCGGATGGTGCCCGAGGTGGGCTGCTCGAGGTCGGCCGCGACCCTGAGGAACGTGGTCTTGCCGCATCCCGACGGGCCGATGAACGAGACGAAGTCGCCCGTGTCGATGCGCAGATCGATGTCGGCCAGGGCGTGGACCGGCCCGTCATTGGTCTCGAAGACCAACGAGAGCCCCTCGGCCTCGATCACCGCGGCGCGTGAAGCTGGCACCGCTGCCGGCTGCCCCTTGGCCGAAACGGCTGCCATTCGGGCGTTAGACGCCCGACGGGATGTTGGTCGGATCGCGCTCGACGCGTCTCGGTGCCGTCAGCGCCTTCCACTTCGACAGCGCCTGGTGCGGTGCCGGGAAGGCCGGACGCGGCACGAAACGGCCGCGGCCGGCCTGGGGCTGGCTGTTCTGGCCGTGCGCCCAGACGATCTCGCCACGGCTGAGCGTGTAGCGCGGCAGTGCTGTCACCTTGAAGCCCTCGAAGACGTTGTAGTCGATGATCGACTTCTGGCTGGCCGCCGTGATGGTCTTCGAGAGCGAGGGATCCCAGACGGTGATGTCGGCGTCGGCACCTTCGACGATCGCCCCCTTCTTCGGATAGACGTTGAGGATCTTGGCGCTGTTGGTCGAGGTGACGGCGACGAACTCGTTCATCGTCAGCCGACCCGTCTCCACCCCCTTGGTCCAGAGCACCGAGAGCCGGTCCTCGAGCCCGCCCGTGCCGTTGGGGATCATCGGGAAGCCCTTGAGCCCCATCTTCTTCTGCTCGGTGGTGAAGGCGCAGTGATCGGTCGCCACCACCTGCAGGCTGCCGGCTGTGAGCCCGGCCCACAAGCCGTCCTGGTGGTCCTTCGAGCGGAACGGCGGCGACATCACCCGCTGCGCCGCGTAGGTCCACTCCTTGTTGAAGTACTCGCTCTCGTCGAGCACCAGGTGCTGGATCAAGGGCTCGCCGTAGACCCGCATGCCCTTGGTCCGCGCCCGGCGGATCGCCTCGTGCGCCTGCTCGGACGAGACGTGGACGATATAGACTGGAACACCGGCCGCATCGGCGATCATGATCGCCCGGTTGGTGGCCTCGCCCTCGACCTCGGGCGGGCGGGAATAGGCATGCCCTTCGGGTCCAGTGGTACCCTCCTCCATGTACTTCTTCTGCAACTCTGCCACGATGTCGCCGTTCTCGGCATGAACCAGCGGCAGGGCGCCGAGCTCGGCGCAGCGCTTGAACGACGCGAACATCTCGTCGTCGTCGACCATCAAGGCGCCCTTGTAGGCCATGAAGTGCTTGAAGGTGTTGACCCCACGCTTCACCACCTCGGCCATCTCGTCGAACAGCTGCTCGGACCAGCCGGTGATCGCCACGTGGTAGCCGATATCGACGCAAATCTGCGGTGCGGACTTTCGGTCCCAGTCCTCCATCGCCTTGACGATACTGCCGTCGGACCCAGGCAGGACGAAATCGACCAGCATGGTGGTGCCGCCCGAGGCCGCCGCAAAGGTGCCGCTCTCGAAGGTCTCGGCCGCCGTCGTGCCCATGAACGGCATCTCGAGATGGGTGTGCGGGTCGATGCCGCCCGGGATGACGTAGGCGTCGGTGGCGTCGATGGTCTCGTCGCCCTTGAGATCGGGCCCGATCGCGTTGATCGTCTCGCCCTCGATCAGGACGTCAGCCTTGAAGCTGCGATCGGCGGTGACGACCGTCCCACCCTTGATGACTTTGGTCATTGTTCCAACCTCTACCTCGCCCGAAACACTCGGGTGACCTTACCGTCTGCACGCCAATTGACCGCAGGCGGATCGAGCCTGTAGCCGACAAGGGTGCGGCACCGCCTGCCAGTCAGGCAGGTTGCAGGTCCAGCCTGCGTTCGATCCGAGCCACCCGCTCGTCGAGCCGATCCAAGCGGTTCGACACGCTGGCATACTGCGCGCCGAGCGTCCCAATCTGCGATTCCAGAATGCCGAGCCGCCCCTTGATCTCGCGTAGCTCGGCCGTTTGCAGGTCGAGGACACCGCGAATAGCGCGTAGATGCTCCAGGACGATGTTGTCGGTCGCCATTCAGTCCTCCAGGGCCGCGCACGCTGCAGCAACACCCAAAGTGATAAGTGCAAACAGGTCAGGCGACAATCTCCGCCGTCTCGACCACCGCGTGCAGCAGCACATTGGCCGCCTTCTCCGCCCATTCCGGTGTGATCTCCTCGGCCTCGTTGTGCGACAGGCCGTCCACGCATGGGCACATCACCATGGCCGTCGGCGCCACCCGGTTGATCCAGCAGGCGTCGTGGCCGGCACCGGAGACGAGGTCGCGGTAGCTGTAGCCGAGCCGCTCGGCGGCCCGGCGCACGGTGGCGACGCAGCCTGCGTCGAAGGTCACCGGATCGAAATGCCCGACGTCCTCGAGCTCGACGCCGAGCCCGAGCGTGCCGGCGATCTGCTCGGCCCCGGCACGCACCCGCGCCTCCATGTCCTGCAGCACCGGCAGCGACGGCGAGCGGATGTCGACGGTGAACACCGTCCGACCGGGGATGATGTTGCGGCTGTTGGGGTAGACCTCGACATGGCCGATCGCCCCCACCGCCGCCGGCTGGTGGGACATGGCGATCTCGTGCACCAGCTCGGTGACCCGCGCCATGCCGAGCCCGGCATTCCTGCGCATCGGCATCGGCGTCGAGCCGGTATGGCTCTCGCGGCCGGTGAGCGTGACCTGGAGCCAGCGCAACCCCTGGCCGTGGGTGACCACGCCGATCTCCTTGCCCTCGGCCTCGAGAATCGGACCCTGCTCGATGTGCAGCTCGAAAAACGCCTTCATCCTGCGCGCACCGACGGGCTCGTCGCCCAGCCAGCCGATGCGGGCGAGCTCATCGCCGAAGGCGAGGCCGGCCGCGTCCCGCCGCGCGTAGGCGTAGTCCTGATCGATAACGCCGGCGAAGACGCCGGAGGCCAGCATCGCCGGGGCGAAGCGGGTACCCTCCTCGTTGGTCCAGTTGACGACGACGATCGGGTGCTTCGTCTTGATCTCGAGGTCGTTCAGCGTGCGGACGATCTCGAGGCCGCTCAGCACGCCCAGGACACCGTCATACTTGCCGCCGGTCGGCTGGGTATCGAGGTGGCTGCCGACATAGACCGGCAGGGCATCGGAATCGGTGCCCTCGCGGCGCATGAACATCGTGCCCATGGCATCGACGCCCATCGAGAGGCCGGCCGCCTCGCACCAGCGCTGAAAAAGCGCGCGGCCTTCGGCGTCGGCGTCGGTCAGAGTCTGGCGATTGTTGCCACCGGCGATCCCGGGCCCGATCTTGGCCATCTCCATGATGGAGTCCCAAAGCCGAGCCGCATCGAGCCGCAGGTTGCCAGCCGGTTCCGCCATTTCGAGTTCCCTTCGCCGCACAGCCGCCACGAGTGTCAAGCTGCGGCCGCTTCGGGCTGCCGATCGCCGACGGCCAGCCTGATCGAAAAACCAAAAAAACGCTAACAGCCCGGGCCGGTCAGTCAAGGCGATTCACCCCACCCCGCGCGAGCTCGAACGGCATCCGCCCAGGAACGCCTGGTGATACCGTCCGAGCAAAACCATGGCCGAGCAGCCACGGCCATCGTGATACCATCTCGGCTTGCCGCGCCGCGTCCCCACGACGAGTTTTTACCGATGCGGAAGACCCGAATGGCCCTCTAGACGAGGATCCGCCATGTTGTGCGACCGAGTGTTTCGGCCGGGGCGCGGCGACGCAAGTCCGACGCCCGAATGCCGGGTGCGAAAAGGCAATGCCCTGGACATGGGCGCCGCTTCGCCCTTGTACCGATTCTTTGCGGTTTCTGGGATTCACGCAGCGGGACGCGCGAAAGGAACCGTAGAGGAACGTAGCGTGGCCCGCGGGCTGGGGCCCGAATTGGCGTAGCCTTCCAGGACCGAGCCGATTCGGCAGGAGCGACGAATCGCCCCCCGGTGGTCCGACCACCTGGGGATGCGCGCCGCGTCGGATTGGCCATGATCGACTCCCCTCCCCAGAACTGGCCAAGGCGAATCGGCAAATTGCACAAGCCGTTCTAGTAAAACAGCGCAGGTTGGGTAACAGCCCTTCTGCCGAGCGCGTTCTCCAGCTTCGCCCGGTATTGGGTCGGCCGGTCGCATCGGCCGAGCTTACGGCATCATCGTCGCCGGTCCGGGTTGCTGCTCACAAGCCGACCTTGCCGAAGTACCGCCGGCGGTCACCCGCAGCGACACCATATCCATGGAGACGATCGGGCAACGGCCAGTGCGGCGGCTCGATCCACGAGCAAGATCAACCCGTCACCGACGATCCACCCGACACAGCAGCACCGTTCCCGTTGGCTCGTCATGTCCGCAGAATCGATTGGTCGTTAACCGTTCAGCAATCCTTTTGCCGCACCATGATCGCGTCCTGAGACGACCGGTAGGTGCTGGATGGATATCGGGTGCCCAAGGCGGCATGAGCTCGCTGATCGTTGTCGTGGCATGGGTCGGCGCCGGCGATCGGGCGGCCCTGCTCGACAGCAGGAGGCCGAGCGCGGCGCCATCGACCGGCTATGCCCTCGACCGGAGAGAACGGGCTGTCCCTATTGCTGCAGCCGGGCACTCAGTCGCTTTGGCCGGACGCCGCGGGGTGCGCAACGCTGGCATTGCCACAGCTGCGGCCGCAAGCATCAGTCGACAACGGGAACGGTGCTCACCGGCATTCGGCAGGCACACAAGGTCAATGCCCTGATCGAGGACATGCTCGGCCCGAAGCCGTCCTCTTGCCGTCAACTCGCGGCTGCGCTGACGCTCGATAAATCGACAGTTTGGCAGTGGCGGCGAAAGGTGAGCCTCGCCTTCGTGGTGACCGACCGGGCCAGCCTGACCGAGCCGATCGAGACGGCTGCCGCGGTGGTGCGGGAATCACGCAAGGCGTCGCGGGAGTGGGTGAACCATCGCCGCGATCCGGCGCGCCATGCGCAACCCGACCGCTGGCGCTGGCTGGACTATCGCCGGCTGGGTCTGGTGCCACCGGATCACCTGCCACGCTATCGCATCTCCGTCGAGCTCACGCTAGACCGAATGGGTGAGCGCTCTGCCACGGTGCGCTTCGGCCAATCGGCGCATGATCGACCGGAAGGGCTACCCGACCCGTCATCGCCGATGCCCGCCACGACAGCCGACGGGAAACTGGCCAACGACACGGTGCAGCCGCCGCCCGGCGCATGCCAAACGCGCGAGCCGCTCCGGCCGAAGAGGCTGCTGCCCAGGCGCCAGGGCATGCTCAACGAAGAGCTTGCCCACTTCCGCCAGTTCCTCGGGCCCTTCTGTGGCCCCGCAACGCGCCATCTGCCGGCCTATGTCGCGTGGTTCGTCACCAGGAGAGCCCGAGAGCCAGCGACTGGCCGGACGCAGCGCCTGCGACGCGCCTGACCACGGTTCCCGGTCGCCGTCCGAACCCCACCATCGAGCACGCTCGAGCCGCGTTGGCCATGCGGCGGCAAACCGGCCCGAGGCGCCTGCGACCAGCCCGCAGCACGACCCGCTACTCGGCCGCCTCGGCCATCGGGTTGTTGGGATGGCTCGTCCAGTTGGCGTAATCCGCCTCGACCTTGCGACCGGTGCGCGGATCGGTCGTCCCGGCCGGCAACCGCTCCATGGTGATGCAGCTCTCGACCGGGCAGACATTGACGCAGAGATTGCAGGCGACGCATTCGGCGTCGATCACCTCGAACACCCGGCCGGGCTTGATCGCGATCGCCTGATGCGAGGTATCCTCGCAAGCGGCGAAGCAGCGCCCGCACTTGATGCAGAGATCCTGGTCGATCCGCGCCTTGGTCACGTAGTTGAGGTTGAGATACTGCCAGTCGGCGACATTCGGGACGGCGCGGCCGGTGAACGCGCCCAAATCGGCATAGCCTTTCGTGTCCATCCACTGCTCGAGGCCGGAGATCATCTCCGCAACCACCTTGAAGCCATAGGTCATGGCGGCGGTGCAGACCTGGACGTTGCCGGCACCCAGGGCCATGAACTCGGCGGCATCCTTCCAGGTGGTCACACCGCCAATGCCCGAGATCGGCAGTCCCGCGGTCTCCGGATCGCGGGCGATCTCGGCCACCATGTTGAGTGCTATGGGCTTGACCGCCGGGCCGCAATAGCCGCCGTGACTGCCCTTGCCGTCGATGGTGGGCTCGGGTGCGAAGCTGTCGAGATCGACCCCGGTGATCGAGTTCACCGTGTTGATCAACGACACGGCATCGGCACCGCCCGCCTTGGCGGCGCGGGCCGGGCGGCGGATGTCGGTGACGTTGGGGGTCAGCTTGACGATCACCGGCATCGCCGTGTGCGCCTTGCACCAGCGCGTCACCATCTCGATGTATTCCGGTACCTGACCCACCGCCGAGCCCATGCCGCGCTCGCTCATGCCGTGCGGGCAGCCGAAATTGAGCTCGACGCCGTCCGCCCCCGTCGCCTCGACGCGCTTGAGGATATGCGCCCAACTCGCCTCGTCGCACGGCACCATCAGGCTAACCACCATGGCCCGATCGGGGTAGTCCCGCTTGACGACCTTGATCTCCTGCAGGTTCACCTCGAGCGGCCGGTCGGTGATCAGTTCGATATTGTTGAGGCCGAGGAGCCGCCGGTCGGCGCCCCAGACCGCCCCGTAGCGGGGCCCGTTGACGTTGACGATCGGCGGGTCCATGCCCAGCGTCTTCCAGACCACCCCGCCCCAGCCCTGCGCGAAGGCGCGGCGGACATTGTATTCCTTGTCGGTCGGTGGGGCCGAGGCGAGCCAGAACGGATTCGGCGACTTGATGCCGACGAAGTCATTGCGCAGATCGGCCATTTTTGTCTCCCTGCCTGGTCCGCCGCGTCACGCGGCCATGAGGTGCTGGTGCATGTCCATGGCGGCATCGCGCCCCTGGGCCACGGCGGTCACCGTCAGATCCTCGCCACCGGCGGTGCAATCGCCGCCAGCCCAGACGCCCGCCAGCGCCGTGCGGCCGCTGTCGTCGACCTTGATCTTGCAGCGCTCGATGATGAGCCCGTCCGGAATGCCGTCGAGCGCCTGGCCGACCGCGAGGAACACCTGATCGGCGGCCAAGGTGAAGGTCTCATCGGTCACCGCCAGGCCGGCACCGTTGGCGCGCGTGTACGCGAACTCCGCCGCCTCGACCCGCCCCTCCCCCACGAGCCGCACCGGCGACGCCCCGCAGATGATGCGCACACCCGCGGTCGCGGCATGCTCCTGTTCGTGCCGCGACGCACTCATTTTGGCCCGGTCGCGGCGATAGACGATGCTCACCTCCTCCGCCCCCAAGAGCTTTGCCTGCACCGCGGCATCGATCGCCGTCATGCCGCCACCGATGACGACCACCCGACGACCGATCGGCAGCCGCGCCTTGTCCTCGGCTGCACGCAACTCGGCGATGAAGTCGACGGCGGGCTCGACCCCGTCGAGGCGCAGACCCGGCAGGTCGAGCGGGTTGACGCCGCCCAAGCCGATGCCGAGAAACACCGCATCATGGCCGGTCAGCAAGCTGCCGAGGCTGAAATCGCGGCCCAGGGCCTGACCATGGCGGATGTCGATCCCACCGATCTGCAACAACCAGTCGACCTCGGCCTGGGCGAAGCCGTCCACGGTCTTGTAGGCGGCGATGCCGTACTCGTTCAGTCCGCCCGGCCGGGGCCGCGCCTCGTAGACGACGACCGCGTGGCCGTGCATGGCGAGGCGATGCGCGCAGGCGAGGCCCGCCGGCCCGGCGCCGACCACGGCGACGCGCTTGCCGGTGGGTGCTGCCCGGCTGAACGGGTGCACGCCCGTGGCCATCAGCTTGTCCGTGGCGAACCGCTGCAGCCGGCCGATCTCCACCGGCTTGCCCTCGGCCGCCTCGCGCACGCAGGCCTCCTCGCAGAGGGTCTCGGTCGGGCAGACCCGGGCGCACATCCCACCCATGATGTTCTGCTCGAAGATCGTCCGGGCGGCGGCCTCGGGCGTGCCGGTGGCGATCTGCCGGATGAACAGCGGAATGTCGATCGCCGTCGGGCAGGCGGTGATGCAGGGTGCGTCGTGACAGAAATAGCAGCGATCGGCGGCGACCAGCGCCTCGTGGGCGGTCAAGGGCGGGGCGATGTCGCGGAAATTCTCGGCCATCACCTCCGCGGTCAGCCGGCCGGCGACGATCCCCGGTGTCTGCGGGCTGGCGGTCATGCGACCTGCTCCATGGCGGCTCCCTCGGGCTGTACGCGTTGGCTGCGGCAGCGATCGCATCATAACCGCAAGACTTTAGCAATCGGTAAAGAGCGGCCGGCGGCGCCGCGACCGGGCCGCCTCAAAAGCGGGGCTCGACCAGGCCACCGTCGACCCGGATCGCCTGGCCGACCGTGTAGGGCAGACCGCCCAGCGCGCAGGTGACCACCACCCGCGCCACCTCCGCCGGCTGCCCGACCCTGGGGATCACCGTGAGCCCGGCCGCGATCCGCTCGCGGTAGCGGGCCATCGAAGGTGCGGTCATCGCCGTCTCGATCACCCCGGGCTGGATCTCGTAGACGCCGATCCCCGCGCCGCCGAGGCGGGTGGCGAACACCCTGGATGCCATCGACAGCCCAGCCTTCGACACACAATACTCGCCGCGTTCGACCGAGACGCCCACCGCATTGACCGACGTGATGGTGACGATCGCGCGATGCGCTGCGACCGCCGGCGGCCGAGCCACCAGCCGGCGCGCGACCGCCTGGGTCAGGAAGAACGTGCCGCGGGTGTTGACCGCCTGGCAGCGGTCGTAGCTCTCGACCGTGACGTCGAGCAGGTCGCCGCGGCTCAGCACCGACACCCCGGCATTGTTGACCAGCGTGGTGAGCGGCCCGAGCGCCGCCTCGGCGGCATCGAGCAGCGCCGCGTGACCGGCAAGATCGGCGATGTCGGCCGCCACCGGCACTGCCGGCACGGCCCGGGCCGCGACCGCCGCCAGCGTGTCCGCGAGCCCGGCCGAGGCCTCGCGATCGTTGAGGGCCAGGGCGAACCCGGCCTCCGCCAACGCCACCGCGATCGCCCGGCCGATGCCGCCGGCAGCGCCGGTGACCAGCGCCACGCCCGCCATGTCAGACCCCGTTCTGCAGGAGATCGCGGGCGATGATGCCACGCTGGATCTGGTTGGTGCCCTCGTAGATCTGGGTGATCTTGGCATCGCGGTAGAGCCGCTCGACCTCGACACCCCTGATGTAGCCGCTGCCGCCGAACACCTGGACGGCGTTGGCGGTCTCGGCCACCGCCATGTCGCTGGCGAAGCATTTCGCGATCGAGCAGGCCCGCGTCGCCGGGGCGCCGGCATCGAGCAGCATGGCGGCCCGATGGGTGAGCGCGCGCGCCGCCTCGATCGCCTTGGCCATGTCGGCGAGCAGGAACTGCAGGCCCTGGAACTCGGCGATCGCCTGGCCGAACTGTCGTCGCTCCTTGGCATGGCCGAGCGCTGCCTCGAGCCCGGCCCGGGCGATGCCGACAGCAAGGGCCGCGATCCCGACCCGGCCCTTGTCGAGCGCGCTCATCATGATGTGGAAGCCGCGGCCCTCGGGGCCGAGCCGGGCGTCGGCGGGTAGCGCTACCCCGTCGAAGGTGAGCCCGCCCACCGGCGAGGCCCGCTGCCCCATCTTCGCTTCCTTCGCACCGCGGCCGACGCCGGGCCGGTGCAGGTCGACGATGAAGATCGACAGGCCGCGATGGCCGGCGGCAGGATCGGTGCGCGCCAGGACGAAGCCGAGATCGGCCACCGGGGCGTTGTGTATCCAAAGCTTGGCGCCGTCGAGCCGCCAGCCGGCGCCATCCCGCACCGCCGTGGTGGTGATGCCCGAGACATCCGAGCCGGCACCCGCCTCGGTGATGCAATAGGCGACCTTGCGCTCGAAGCCGAGCACCGCCGGCAGATAGTGCGCCTGCTGGGCGGCCGTGCCGTGCACCGCGAGCAGCGTCCCGATCAGCTCGACCAGGCCGCACTGATCGGCGACCGAGGCATAGCCGCGGGCCAGTTCCTCCATCACCACCGCATAGGCGAGCGCATCGAGCCCGGCGCCGCCGAGTTCGGCCGGCACGGTGATCCCGAAGAGCCCGAGCCCAGCCATCTCGCGGTAGAGCTCGACCGGGAACACCTCGTCACGATCGAGCGCGACGGCGCGCGGCTGCACCGCCGCCGCCGCGAAGCGTCGGGCGGTCTCGGCGATCCGCGCATAGTCGCCGCAAC
>CAZNWE010000047.1:0-31867 GCA_964576715.1 uncultured Geminicoccaceae bacterium
ACGAACGACCCCGAGTAAGCGACGAACGAGCCTGGGATCCCGCGAACGAACCCGACTTGACAACTTGCCGCGCCATGCCCGGCAAACCCTTGTGGCTGCACGGGACTCCGGCGACTTGTCGGGGCGCCCGGGCGCGTGGCTTCGAACCCGCACGGGTCGACCCTGTCGAATGAACCCGATCGGCGCTTGACGGCGACCATGATCTAGGCTATCGTTCCTATATTCGTCAGGCTGCGCGGGTGGCCCGGCGCGACGGTCTCTGCTACATGGGCTAGCAGTGTGCGTGACGGGCACGCGCACTGCCAGCTGCCGCAGCGCGCCGATGCCGCAGACCGCCGACCGCCTGGCCCACGAGCGCCGAGCCGGCGACCCGAACGGGGTGCCGGCAACGCCTGCCGACTGGGCGGCCAGGGGCGTCGACGCGGTGTTGGCCGCGCTCGAGACCGAAAGGGACGGCCTCACCCCCGAAGAGGCCGTGCTCCGGCTGCAGAAGCACGGCCCCAACCGCCTCGCCGAGACCCGGCGGCGCGGGCCGCTGCGGCGGTTGCTGGCGCAGATCGACAACCTGCTGATCTACGTGCTGTTGGCTGCGGCGGCGCTTGCCGTGGGCGTCGGCCATGCCATCGACGCCGCCGTCATCCTCGCCGTGGTCGTCGTCAACACCGTCATCGGCTTCGTCCAGGAGGGCAGGGCCGAGGACGCTCTGGCCGCCATCCGTGGCATGATCGACCCCGAGGCGACGCTGCGCCGGGGCGGCGAAAAAGTCACCGTCAGGGCCGATGAGGTGGTCCCGGGCGACCTCGTCCTGATCCAGTCCGGCGACCGGGTGCCGGCCGATCTGCGGCTGCTGCGGGCCAAGAACCTGAAGCTCGACGAAGCGGCGCTGACCGGCGAATCGGTGCCGGTGGACAAGGCGACCGAGCCCATCGAGCCCGGTGGCGACCTCGGCGACATGACCTCGATGGCGTTCTCCGGCACCTTCGTCGCCGCCGGCCAGGGGGCTGGCATCGTGGTGGCGACCGGGACCCGGACCGAGCTCGGCCGGATCAGTGCGATGCTGAGCGAGGTGGTCGAGCTCAAGACGCCGCTGGTCCGCCAGATGGACCAGTTCGCCCGGCAGATCGCGCTCGCCGTCATGGCCGCCGCCATGCTGGTCTTCGGCGTCGCCTACCTGGTCCAGGGCTTCGCCCTGGTCGAGGCCTTCATGGCGGTGGTCGGGCTCTTCGTCGCCGCCATCCCCGAGGGCCTGCCGGCCGTGATGACCGTGACGCTGGCGATCGGCGTGCAGCGCATGGCGGCCAGGAAGGCCATCATCCGCCGGCTGCCCGCGGTCGAGACCCTGGGTGCGGTATCGGTGATCTGCTCGGACAAGACCGGCACGCTCACCAAGAACGAGATGACCGTCCGCACCCTCGCACTGGCCGGTGGCCTGATCGAGGTCGGCGGCACCGGCTACGCGCCCGAGGGCGAACTCGCGGCCGAGGGCCAGCCCACCGATCCGGCTGCGAACCCGGTCCTGCAAGCCATTCTCGATGCCGCGATGCTCTGCAACGACGCCGAGATCAGGGAACGCGACGGCCACTGGCAGGCGGCCGGCGATCCGATGGAGGCAGCCCTCGTGACGCTCGCCATGAAGGCCGGGCTCGCGCCTGCCGATCACCGCGCCGCCCGCGCGCGGCTCGACGAAATCCCGTTCGACTCGGGCCACAGCTTCATGGCGACGCTGCACGGGCATGGCGACGGCCGCGCGATCTTCGTCAAGGGAGCGCCCGAGCGGCTGATCGAGATGGCGGATGCGGCGCTGACCGCCGACGGCCCGGCACCCATCGACCGCGATGCCTGGCAGGAGCAGACGGGCAGGCTCGCCGCGCGCGGCGAACGGGTCCTCGGCTTCGCCATGAAACGGGTGGCGAGCGACCACGGCAGTGTCGACCACGGCCATCTCGACAGCGAGGTCGTGCTGCTCGGCCTGATGGGCTTCATCGACCCGCCGCGCCAGGAGGCGGTCGCCGCCGTCGCGGCCTGCAAGACCGCCGGCATCCGTGTCGTCATGATCACCGGCGATCACGCGCTGACCGCCAAGGCCATCGCCGAGCAGCTCGGGCTCGCCGACCACCCGCAGGTGCTCACCGGTCGTGATCTGGAGGCGATGGACGACGCCGCGCTGAAGCAGGCGGCGCTGGCGACCGAGGTGTTTGCGCGGACCACGCCCGAGCACAAGTTGCGGCTCGTCCAGGCGCTGCAGGCGGACGGGCTGACGGTCGCGATGACCGGCGACGGGGTCAACGACGCGCCGGCCTTGAAGCGGGCCGATGTCGGCGTGGCGATGGGCAGGAAGGGCACCGAGGCGGCCAAGGAGGCCGCCGAGATGGTCCTCGCCGATGACAATTTCGCCTCGATCGTCGCGGCCGTGCGCGAAGGCAGGACGGTCTACGACAATCTCAGCAAGGTCATCGCCTGGACCCTGCCCACCAATGGCGGCGAGGCGATGACCATCATCGCCGCCATCCTCGCCGGCCTCGCTTTGCCGATCACGCCGGTCCAGATCCTCTGGGTGAACATGGTGACCGCCGTGACGCTCGGCCTGATCCTCGCCTTCGAGCCGAGTGAGCCGGGCAGCATGAAGCGACGGCCACGGCCCGCCGACGAGCCGCTCCTGCGCGGCGAGCTCGTCTGGCGCGTCGTCTTCGTCTCGACCCTGTTCGTGATCGGGGCGTTCGGCGTCTACTTCTGGGCGGAGAGCCGCGGTCTGCCGACCGAGGTGGCCCGGACCATGGTGGTCAACACCCTCGTGGTGATGGAGATCTTCTATCTGTTCAGCGTGCGCTACAGCTATGGCGCCTCGCTCACGCTCGAGGGCGTGCTCGGCACACCCACCGTGCTCGCCGGGATCACCGCCGTGGTCCTGCTCCAGCTCGTCTTCACCTATGCACCGTTCATGGCGATCCCGTTCGACACCGCACCCGTGGCCTTCGCGGACGGGCTGGTGATCGTGGCGACAGGTGTGGTGCTGTTCGCGATCGTCGAGGTCGAGAAGCGGGTGCGTCTCGGCTGGCGCAATCGCCGCGCAGCCGCTAGAGCCTGACCAGCCCGATCACCCCGCCAGCGCGATTACTCCTAAGGATACCCGACCGATGTTGCACGTCGACATTCCGACCCAGGCCGAGATCAGGGCGCTGGCCCTGAACCGCAGCGAGATCTGTGCGTCGCTCTTTGTGCCAACCAGCCCGCTCAGCCAGGAGGCGGCCGAGCACGACCGGCTGACGCTCAAGAATCTCGCTCTCGACGCCACTCGGCAGATGGAGCAGGCCGGCGTCAACAAGCGGTTGATCTGGCCGATCACCGAGCAACTCGAGGATCTGGTCGACGACGAGGGTTTCTGGCAGGTGCAGGCGAGAAGCCTTGCCGTGTTCGTGACGCCCGACGCCATCCGCACCTTCCGCCTGCCCAACAAGCTCGAGCCGGTGGCACAAGTGTCGGATCGGTTCTTCCTCAAGCCGTTGTTGCGCTCGGTCACCTTCCCGCACGAAGCACTGGTCCTCTCGCTCTCGGTTGGCCAGGCCCGCCTGGTCGAGGTGTTCGCCGACCTGCCGCCACAGGATGTGCGGGTGCCAGGCATGCCCAAGGATGCGATGAGTGCGGTCGGCAAGGCGACGATCGGCCACCGCTCGCCGTCGGGCCGGATCCACGGCTCGGAAGGCGAGAAGGTCCGACTGCGTCAATATGCCCGGGCAGTCGACCAGGCGTTGCGCGGCCTTCTCGCCGGCCGGCAGACGCCGATGATTCTGGCCGCCACCCGGCCACTTGACGATGTCTTCCGCTCGGTCAACACCTACCCGCATCTCGCGACCCAGCAGATCACCGCGAGCGCCGACGAGTTGACCAACAGCCAGCTCGCCGCCGCCGCCCGGCCGCTGCTCGACGAGATCCATGCCGAAGCGCTGGCGGCCGAGATGGAGCTCTTCCGGGCGCGCAAGGCGCAAGGTCGCGCCACCACCGACCTGGCCCAGGCGGCCAAGGCGGCCACCTTCGGCGCCATCGACTCGCTGCTCGTCGACATCGACGAGGTGGTGCCGGGCTGGGTCGACGAGACCGATGGCAGCATCCGCTTCGCCGCCGCCGATGACGCCACGAGCTACGGCATCGTCGACGAGATCGCCGGCCGAACCATGGCCCATGGTGGGCGGGTGCTGGGCGTGCGCAAGGCCGACCTGCCGGATGGTGCCCAGCTCGCGGCCATCCTGCGCTACCCGGTCTGACCCCCGAGCCGGGTGCTCGCGCGCCGCTCGCCAGACCCGGCGGGCGACCGCGATGCTCGGCTGAGGCGCCGAGACTGCCGGCTGAATCGGCCTTGCGCATCGCTGGCGAGTAAGGCACAAAACGCGCTGACGGTGTCCGTCGAGGACCGAAGAGGGAAGCCGGTGAGAGCAGTTGCCGACAGGCGAGGCTCGAGTCCGGCGCTGCCCCCGCAACTGTGAGCGGTGAGCCGCGATCCAATCATGCCACTGGGGCCTTTGCCCACGGGAAGGCGGATCGAGGCCTCGACCCGCGAGCCAGGAGACCTGCCGTCGCCTGTTCCACCCGTTTCTCCGGTCGGGGTGTGCCGGTGGAGGTCGACGATGCGCCACCAAGCCTTCCTTCTTCAGCCGCTGTCGCTCGATCGCCCATGCCTGGTTCCTGCCAGACACGGCGGTCGCCATGGCGGCTGAGGCAGCCTCGCCGCCACGATCGGCGGCAACGCAGCTAGCCTCGCCTTGTGTCGGGACTTGTCGGCTCGACCCGGCGACCGGCTGGTGTGTCGGTTGTGGCCGTGACGCCGACGAGCTGACCCGGTGGCGTGAGCTGGACGACGCCAGACGGGCGACGGTCTGGGCCGCGTTGCCGGAGCGGCTGCGGCAGCTCGGCCGGGACTGTCGGCTGCTGCCGTGGCCGCCCGAGCGGGCGCTCGCCGCGCTCGCCGAGCTGGCCAAGACCCCGAGAGCCGCGCTGGTCCTCGGCGTCGAAGGTGCCGTGGCCGAGTTCATGGCGCCGGGCGGCAGCACGGTGCTGACACGGCAATACGCTTCGGTTCTCGAGCTGCATACCCGAGGCGCCCGCACCCGCCTCGTCGCCCATCCGGGACTGCGCGTGTTCACCGGGTCGGGGCGCTGGGCTTTTGCCCTGCAGCGGAGCCGGCTGACACCCATGCCCGGCCTGATCACCGACCTCGGCGCCGACCGCGACGCGGTGCGCGCGGCCGACCGGGACCAGCCGCTGGTCGATCTCGGTCTCGGTCGCCCGGGCTTCCGCTTCGCGGTCCGGCTCGCCGACCCGGCGCTGCGCCGCCTCGCCCGCCGCCATTTCGGCCGGCCGATTTTCGCTGCCGCCGACCTGATCGCAGGCCTGATCGCCGCAGCGCCCACCCGAGTGCTGTGCTCGCCGCTCGGTCGGATCGAGATCGATGGACCGATCGACCGGGCTGACCACGACGGCCCCCACACCCACCTCCTGCCGAAGCAGCTGGCCGGCGAGCAGCCACTGCGCACCGGCCTCGCCCTGCCCGAGGCCTATGTCGCGAGCCTGCTCGTGCTCGAAGCTGCAGCGCAAGGCCGGTGCGGATCCGGGCAGGAAGCAACCTCGCCTGGCTAGACCGGCCGGCGCTGGCCGCTTGCCGCATGGCCGGATCGACTGCGCGCATGGAGCGGGCGGTCGCCGTGAACGACCACCGGGCATCGCAACGGCGACGGGGCGGGTCCGCCTGCGGGCTGCCGCCGCTCGATAACGCAAAGGCGCGAGTGGCAAGGCCGCCGCCGGGCGGCACGGCACCGATTGGACGGTCGGGCCGGCACGCCGCTTGCCGCCCGACGCCCGATGCGCCAAACCTCCCGGGGAGCGCGGGCAAGAGCAACGCCGCCTTGCCCCCCTGGCAGCGGTCCGATTACGGGCGACGAACCGCCCATGAGGTGTCATGCGACGTTTCGCGGCTGGAGCGCTCCCCGGGTGACGGCACCAGGCCACGGCAGCCAGCCGCCGCCGTCGAGCGCCAGCCCGCGCCAGCTCTTCGCCTGGGCGCTCTACGATTGGGCCAACTCACCCTTCTTCGCGGTGATCCTGACCTTTGTTTTCGCCACCTATTTCACCCAGGGCGTCGCCGAGGACGAGATCACCGGCACGACGCAATGGGGCCTCGCCGTCGGCCTTTCCGGCCTCGTGATCGCGACCATGAGCCCGATCATGGGTGCCGTCGCCGACATCGGCGGCCCCCGCAAGCCGTGGCTCGCCGGCTTCACCGGTCTCTGCGCGATCGCCACGGGATTGCTCTGGCTGATCGAGCCGGACCCGAGCTTCGCCCTTCTGGCACTCGTCCTCGTCTTCCTCGGCAACGCGTCGCTCGGCCTGTGCGACGCGTTCTACAATGCCATGCTGCCCGATCTGGCGCCGAGCCGGGCGGTCGGCCGCTGGTCGGGGCGGGGCTGGGCCATCGGCTACATCGCCGGCATCGTCGCCCTGCTGATGCTCTATTTCGGCGTCATCAACCCGGACCCGCCGCCCTTCGGCCTCGATCCTGAAACATCGGAGCCGGTGCGGCTGGTCGGACCGGTGATCGCCCTTTGGCTCGTCGTCTTCTCGCTGCCGGTATTCCTGATCACCCCGGACCGGCCAAAGAAAGCCAGAAAGCCGTTCATCAACGCCGTCCGCGAGGGCTTGGCCAATCTCTACGGCACGCTGCGCGGTCTCGGCCGCGACAGCCAGGTGCTGCGCTTCTTGATCGCCCGGTTGATCTACAATGACGGGCTGAACACACTGTTCACCTTCGGCGGCATCTACGCCGCCGGGACCTTCGGCATGACGACCGCCGAGATCATGCTGTTCGCCATCGCCTTGAACGTCTCGGCCGGGGTCGGCAGCTTCGGCTTCGGCTATGTCGACGATCGGCTCGGCTCGAAGCGGACGGTACTGGTCGCACTCCTCGGCCTGGTCATATTCGGCATCGCGGCGCTCGTCGCCGAGGAGAAGACGACGTTCTGGGCGCTCGGGGTGCTGATCGGCCTGTTCGTCGGCCCGGCGCAGTCGGCGAGCCGCACGCTGATGGCGCGCCTCGCCCCGCCGCACCAGCGCACCGAGATGTTCGGTCTCTACGCCCTGTCCGGCAAGGTGACGGCGTTCTTCGGGCCCCTGCTGTTCGGTGCGGCGACCGGCCTGTTCGACAGTCAGCGCGCCGGCATGGCGGTGGTCGTGGTGCTGCTCGGCCTCGGCGGACTACTGCTGCTGCTCACCGTGCGCGAGCCACCCGTCAGGGACGATTAGGCGCCCGCCCCGGCCCGGGTCTGGGCTGGCAGCGAACCGCTCAGTCGCCGGTGGCGGTCAGCACCGCGCCCACGATCAACAGCGCCGGGCCGTCGATCGCCGTCGCCTCGACGATCGCCGGCAGCGTCGCCAGCGTACCCAGGATGTGGCGGCTGTCCGCCCGGGTGCCGTTCTCGACCAGGCAAGCCGGCAGCTCTGCTGCCAGGCCGTGCGCGATCAGACCGGCGCAGATTGGCCCGGTGGTGTAGTGGCTCATATAGATGACGAGGGTCTGCCGCGGTCGGCAGAGCGCCGGCCAGTCGAGCTCGAGCGTGCCGTCCTGGCGGTGGCCCGTGGTGATCACCAGGGTCTGCGCGTGGTCGCGGTGGGTGAGCGAGAGCAGGCGCTCGGCGGCACAGCCCGAAGCCGCGGTCACACCGGGCACCACCTCGACCGGCACCCCGGCCGCCACGAGGCTCGCGATCTCCTCGCCGGCACGGCCGAAGATCAACGGATCACCGCCCTTGACGCGGACCACCGTGTGGCCGCGGCGGGCCCGGTCGATCATCAACTCGTGGATCGCGGCTTGCGGCAACCGGTGCTGGGCGCGCCGCTTGCCGACGAAGATCCGCTCGGCATCGCTGCGGCAGTGGTCGAGGACCCCCTCGCCGATCAGCCGGTCGTAGAGCACGACCTCGGCCTCGCCCAACAGCCGCACCGCCTTCAACGTCAGCAGCTCGGGGTCGCCGGGCCCGGCACCGACAAGGTAGACGCGGCCAGACGATCGGGCGGCTTCCGGCAAGTGCTTGATCCTCGAGCGAGAGCGGTTCGACAATGATCAGCCTCGCCGGCTCGACGCGGATGTCAACGCCAGGCCACCAGGGCGAAGAAAAAGGCGACCTCGCTCAGCTGCTGCACCGCGCCCAGCGTATCGCCGGTGCAGCCGGCGAAGGCGCGGCCGAGCAGCCAGGCGGCGAGTGCCGCGGTGCCGGTCGCCGCGAGCAATGCGGTCAGCGCCTGATCGGCCGGCAGCAGGATGACCGCCGCACCGATCCCGATCGCCAGTGCGCTCAGCACCCGCTCGAGCGCCGGGCGACCGGCGCCGGCGGCGAGGCCGCGGCCGCGGGCACTCGGCTGCACATACATCACCACCGGCATCACCGCACGGGAGAAGGCGGCGGCCGCGACCACTGCGGCTGCGGCACGAAACCCGTCAAAGATCCCGGCGATGGCCAGCAGCTTGCCGGTGATCACCAGGATGAGGGCGATCGTCCCGAAACTGCCGATCCGACTGTCGCGCATGATCTCGAGCGCCCGCTCGCGATCCGGCAGCGCACCCAGGGAGTCGGCGGTGTCGGCAAGCCCGTCCTCGTGCAGCGCACCGGTGAACAGGGTCATCGCCGCCAGGGTCAAGATCGCCGCCGGCAGGCTAGGCAGATGCGCGAAGCTCGCCGCCAGGAAGACGAGGCCGCCGAGGCTGCCCACCAGAAGCCCGACGACCGGGAAGAAATGGACGACGGCGGCGAGGTCACCGATGCCCACCCGGCCGTCGAGCTTGAGCGGCCAGCGGGTCAGGAACACCACGGCGATTTTGAAGTCACGCAGCATGACCCGCACTATCCTCCGTCCACCGTGTCGCGCTATGTCGCTGTCTGCGGCGTATTTCGACAAGGCTCAACCGGTAAGGCAAGCCGCCCTTGCCGATGGCGGCGATCCATCGCACTTGCCCGGGCACAGCCGGAGGAAACGACCTTGAGCACGCTCACGCCAGTCGGCAATTTCGCCGATGTGCGCTCGCTGATGGCGCAGTTGCCGAAGGTCGACGATGCGGCCGCTGCAGCCGCGCGGCAGCGGCAACCCGAGCTGTTGAAGCCACCGGGCTCGCTCGGCCGCCTGGAGCAGCTCGCGGAATGGCTGGCAGGCTGGCAGGCACGTCATCCGCCGCGGGTCGAGCACGCCGCGATCTTCGTCTTTGCCGGCAATCACGGGGTGACCAGGCAGGGCGTGTCCGCCTATCCGGCCAGCGTGACCGCGCAAATGGTCGCCAGCTTCGCGGCCGGGGGGGCGGCGATCAACCAGTTGGCAGAGCTGGCGCAAGCCGAGCTGCACGTCATGTCGATCAAGCTCGATACGCCGACGGCCGACTTCACCAAGCAGCCCGCGATGAGCGAGGCCGGCTGCATCGAGGCCTTCAATCAGGGCCTGACCGCACCGGACGACGACCTCGATCTGATCGCCGTTGGCGAGATGGGCATCGGCAACACGACGGTCGCCGCCGCCCTTTGTGCGGCACTGTTCGGCGGTGACCCGGCAGGCTGGGTCGGCCCGGGCACCGGCGTCGACCAGGCCGGTCTCGCCAAAAAAGCCCAGGTCATCGCCCGGGCCCTCGATGCGCATGCGGCCAGGCTCGACGATCCTTTGGAGATTCTCCGCCATCTCGGCGGCTACGAAATCGCCGCCTTGATCGGCGCCATCCTCGCCGGTCGCCTGCGCCGCACGCCGGTGGTGCTCGACGGGTTCGTGGCGGGCGCTGCCGCCGCCGTTTTGCACAAGCTCCAGCCCGGTGCACTCGACCACTGCATCGCCGGGCATGTCTCGGCCGAGCCCGGGCATCGCCGGCTCCTCGCCGAGCTCGACATGCGGCCGCTGCTCGACCTCGATATGCGGCTCGGCGAGGCCAGCGGTGCGGCCGTGGCACTCGCCGTGGTCAAGGCTGCCGCTGCCTGTCACACCGGCATGGCGACCTTTGCCGACGCCGGGGTGGCGGGGCCCTCGACGGCAGCCGAATGAGCCATGCCCGGCGACGCGGACAGGCGCTCTCCGGGCGCTCGATGGAGCCGACAAAGCTCGTCGCCGCCCGATCGTCTCAGCCGCCAGCCGACGGGCCGGGCGGGCCACGCAGGGCGGCCCTGAGGCGTGGCACCATGAAGTCGACGAAGGCGCGCACCTTGGCGGCGGCACGCCGGCCATCGACCGTCGTCAGGTGGACCGGCACCGGCGGCTCCTCGAAGCCGTCGAGCACGATGCGCAGCCGGTCGGCGGCGAGGTCCTCCGCCACCTGGTAGAGCGGCACCCGGGTGAGCCCGAAGCCGGCCCGGGCGGCGTCGATGGCGACCTCCGGCTGGCTCGCCGCAAGCCGCGCCTGGACCCGAACGGCAACCGGCTTGCCGTCGACGACAAACCCCCAGCTCGACCCCGTCATCAGGCTGGTGGGCGCGATCAGCCGATGGCCCGAGAGCTCCACGGGTGAGTTCGGCGCACCTGCCGCCGTCAGATAAGCGGGTGCGCCGACCACCACCCGGCGGACCTCGCCGAGCCGCACCGCGACCAGTGACGTCGAGGCGAGGGCGCCGATGCGCAGGCCGACATCGATCCCCTCTTCAACCAGATCCACCACCCGGTCGACCAAGAGCACGCTCACCGCAAGCTCGGCATGGTGCTCGAGAAAGGCCGGCAGCGCCGGCCCCAGGTGCAGCCGGCCGAACTGGGTCGGGGCGGTGACCGCGAGCTCGCCCTTGGGCATCGCGTGACTGCCCGCCGCTGCCGCCTCGGCCTCGTCGAGCGCCATGAGGATGCGCCGGCAGTCGTCGAGATAGTCGCGCCCGGCAGCGGTGAGGGCCACGCGGCGGGTCGTCCGGGTCAGGAGCCTGGCGCCGAGCCGCGCCTCGAGGCCGGCAATCGCCCGGGTGACGGCAGCGGGCGAGAGGCCGAGCTTCCGCGCGGCCGCGGCGAAGCTGCCGAGCTCGGCCACCGCACGGAAGACCGCCATCGCCTCGAACCGATCCATTATTCCATGCCTTGAAACAATCCATTGCGATCTAGCCGGATTATCGAAGCCCGCCAACGGGGTCATCTTCCCGGCAAGACGCCGCCGACCAGAAAGGGAGCGACCGATGGCCACCGCCTTTGCCGAGATCACCTTCACCGACGCCGTCAAGGCAGCCCAGACGCAGCACGGCTCCCGCGCCAGCTACGCCAAGCTGGAGCGCCAGGAGGCGCCGCGCCGCGACCGGCTGACCGCGAAGGAGCGCCAATTCATCAACGCCCGCGACGGCTTCTACCAGGCGACGGTCAATGACGGGGGCTGGCCCTATGTCCAATTTCGCGGTGGCCGGCCGGGCTTTCTCCAGGTGCTGGACGACCGGACCATCGCCTATGCCGATTTCAGCGGCAACCAGCAGTATCTGTCTGTCGGCAACCTCAGCCAGAACGACCGCATCGCACTCATCCTCATGGACTATGCCGGCCGCCGTCGGCTCAAGCTCTGGGGCCGGGTCCGGCTGGTCGAAGCCGCCGACGACCCCTTGCTGATCGAGCGGCTGGCCGACCCCGACGACCCCGCCACCGTCGAGCGCGCCGTGGTCATCAGCATCGAGGCGCTCGACTGGAACTGCCCGCAGCACATCACGCCCCGCTTCACCGAGACCGAGCTCGAGGCAGCCCTCGCCCCGGTCCGCGAGGAGATCGCGGCACTCAAGGCCGAGAACGCCAGGCTCAAGGCCGGCCTCGCAGCATCAGCGACCACTCGTCCATGAGCCGGTATCGGGCAGCCGCCGGCGACAGCGGCTAGCCTCGGCCGGCGATCCGCCGGCAACGTCGCCCAGCCGCACCTCAATAGCACCCTGCCACCCGCGCCCGGAGCCGGACCAGCGCCAGCACCGTGTCGATCGTCGGTGTCGGCAGTTCGACCAGCCGGCCCATCTCCTCGACGGCCGTGACCAGCGCGTCGATCTCCAGCGGCCGGCCGCGCTCGAGGTCCTGCAGCATCGAGGTCTTGTGGGCGCCGACGGCAGCGCCGCCCTCGATCCGCTTGTCGACCGAGAGCGGCAAGCGCACGCCGAGCTTCTCGGCGATCGCCTGCGCCTCGACCATCATCGCCCGAACTACCGCCCGGGTGCCGTCGTCGGTGCCGATCACGTCGAGCGTGGCGGTGGTCAAGGCACTGATCGGATTGAAGGAGAGGTTGCCCCAGAGCTTGACCCAGAGCTCGTCGCGGATCTTCGGCCTGACCGGTGCCTTGAGCCCGGCGGCGATCAGCGCCTTCGAGAGCGCCGCGACCCTGGCCGTGCGCTCGCCCGAGGGCTCGCCCAGGGAGAAGCGGTCGCCCTCGACGAGCTTGACCACGCCGGGCTCGACCACCTCGGCCGCCGGATAGACCACGCAACCGATCACCCGCTCCGGCCCGATCCCGTTCCACTGCACATCACCCGGGTCGACGCTCGCCAGGCGATGGTCGCGCCAGGGGCCCTCAAGCCCGTGAAAGTACCACCACGGCACCCCGTTCACCCCCATGACCACAGCGGTCTCGGGGCCGAGGAGCGGCTGCATCCGGTCGACCACGCCCGGCACCTGATGCGCCTTCAACGTGACGACGACGACGTCCTGGGCACCGAGTTCGGCCGGATCCTCCACGGCCCGCACCGGCACCGTGAAGCGCTCGGCTTCGTCGAGCAGCGTCAGCCCCTTCGTCTGCATCGCCGCCAGATGCGGCCCCCGCGCGACCAGGCCGACCTCGGCCGTCCCGGCCTTGACGAGCCGGGCCGCCAAGAGCCCGCCGATCGCCCCGGCGCCATAGATGCAGAGCTTCATGGCGCCAGCCCCAGCTTTTCGGCGAGGCCGATGCGCTGCAGCTTGCCGGTGGCCCCCTTCGGGATCTCGTCCAGGATCACCACCGTGCGCGGGACCTTGAAATCGGCGAGCCGCTGGGCCGCGAAATCACGGATCGCCCGCGCGTCGGCGGTCTCTCCCGCGCGCAGCACCACAGCCGCCGCCACCTCCTCGCCGAGCTTGGCGTGTGGCATGGCGAAGGTCACGCACTGGGCGATCGCCGGGTGATCCATCAAGATTTCGTCGACCTCCAAGGGGCTCACCTTCTCCCCACCCCGGTTGATGATCTCCTTCAGGCGCCCGGTGATCCGCAGATAGCCGGCCGCGTCGATGATCCCCTGATCACCCGTGCGGAACCAGCGCCGGCCGTCCGCGTGGAAAAAGTTGGCGGCATTGGCCGCGTCGTTCGCCTCGTAGCCGGGCGTCACGTTGGCGCCGCTGATCACCACCTCGCCGCTCGCACCGGCCCCGAGGAAATGCCCCTCATTATCGGCGATACTCACCATGGGTCCGGCGGCGATGCCGACCGAGCCCGCCTTCCTGGGTGCCGGCGGCAGCGGGTTCGAGGTCATCTGATGCGTCGCCTCGGTCATCCCGTAAGACTCGATCACCGGTGCGTCGAAGGTCGCCTCCAAGGCCTGCATCACCTGCGGCGGCAAGGACGCCGAGGACGAGCGGATCAGCCGGAGCGGCGCCGCCTCGATGATCCCGCGGTTGCGCTCGGCCCTGCCCAGGATCGCCTGGTGCATGGTGGGCACGGCGGTGTACCAGGTCGGCTTGACCTCCTCGAGCCAGGCGAAGAAGCGAAGCGCCTTGAAGCCCGGCGTGCAGCTGACCGAGGCACCGGCCGCCAAGGAGCTGAGCACCGCCGCGATCAGTCCGTGGATATGGAAAAGCGGCATGATATTGAGGCAGCGGTCGGCGGGCGAAAGGCGTAGCGTCTCGCCGATATGCCGGGCCGAGGCCACGAGATTGCGCTGCAAGAGCGGCACGATCTTGGGCCGCGAGGTGGTCCCCGAGGTGTGCAGCACCAGCGCCACGTCGTCGGGCGCGGCCGGCTCCGGCAGCCTTGGTGCCGTCTCGGCCCCCGCTTCGGCCCCGCCGTCGGCGCGCAGGCGAAACCACCCGGCCGGTGCGGCGTTCTCCGTTACGCAGCGGAGGATCGAGCAGCCATGGCGTCTCGCCACCTCGACGACCGGACCGTCATCGCCATCCGCGACCAGCAGCGCCTTGGCCCGCAAATCCGCCAGATAGAAGTCGAATTCCTCGGCGCGGTAGGCGGGATTGAGCGGGGCGGTCGTCGCCGACGCGGCGACGGCAATGAAGGCCGCCGCCATGGTCGCACCGTTGGGCAGGACGATCGCGACCCGGTCACCGCGGCCGATCCCCGCCGCAGCGAGGCTTCCGGTCACGCCATCCACAAGCTCGCGAAGGCCGGCGAAGTCCAGCCAGGAAGCGCCCGGCGCCCCGATCGCCGGGGCTCCTGCTGGATGAGGTGCCAAGAGGTCGTTGATCGTCGTCATGACCGCTTCCAGGGTTGCCGAACCCATCGGATACGCCCAATCGCGACCGGCGAGAAGTCCCCCCGGACGGGCCACCCGACGCCTCGCTGCTCGCTGCCGCAAGCTAGCCGAGGACGATGCTCATCAGGGCGCTGTTGAGGAACATCGCGACGATCAGGTCGGCAGCGAGGAAAGCGACGGCGATGCCGACCGGACAATCGAGAGCCGTCTTGATGACGAAGCCCTGGTAGAAGAGGACGAGGCCGGTGGCGACGAACAAGAGCAGCCAGGTAGCCTCGGCGCTGAGCAGCACGCTGAGCGCGATGGGCACGAGCAGGACCACCAGCTGAACCAGGGACGACCAGTTCAAGACCACGATCAAGGGGACGTAGCGCCCGGCGACGCCGAAGAACCGCGTCAGCAGGATGGCGACGAGCGGCAAGGTCGCCCAGCGCAGCAGATAGCTGAGGCTCTCGCCGATCAGGGTGGGCCAGAACGGTACGGGCTCGCCTTGTCGACTGTACTGGTCGGCGACGATGACGGCATAGCCCGGGGCAACGATGACCAACGCCCAGAACGACCGCCAGAAGCCGTCGACCGAGAAATCGAAATGCGCCATCCCGCCGGTATCGCCCCGGGCCAGCCGCCAGGCACCTTCGAAGTAGTGGCGAATCTCGGCGACCGGCGGCATCACATGCCGAAATAGCGTTCGAGGAAGTCGAGATAGATCCCGGTCAGCAGCTCGAGCTCGGCCAATGGCACGCACTCGTCGACCTGATGGATCGTGGCGCCGACGAGGCCGAACTCGATCACCGGGCACCAGGCCTGGATGAAGCGGGCGTCCGAGGTTCCACCGGACGTGGACAGGCGCGGACGCCGGCCCGTCACCGCCGCGATGCTGGCCGCCAGCGTTTCGGCGAGTGGCCCGGGCGTCGACAGGAAGACATTGGCACCTTCGCTGTAGCGGGCCGCGATCTGCCCACCGGTGGCGTCGATCGCTGCCTCGACCAGCGCCTTCAGGCTTTGCGGCGTCTGGCTGTCGTTGTAGCGGATGTTGAGGACGGCCTTGGCGCGGCCCGGGACCAGATTGGTCGCCGGGTTGTCGATGTCGATGGTCGTCACCTGCAGGGACGAGGGCTCGAAATGGTCGGTGCCGGTGTCGATCGGCGTGGTCGTCAGGCGGTGCAGGACAGCGACGAGGCGATGCGCGGCATTGTCCGCCAGATGCGGATAGCCGACATGACCCTGCTTGCCTCGAGCTTCGAGGGTGATCGTCAAGGAGCCCCGGCGGCCGATCTTGACGGTGTCGCCCAGTTCTCGCGCACTGGTCGGCTCGCCGACGATGCAGGCATCGAACCGCTGGCCCGCGGCCGTGGCCCAGCGCATCAGCTCGATGGTGCCGTTGACGGCAGGGCCTTCCTCGTCGCCGGTGATCAACAGGCTGATCGCACCCGGCGGTGGCCCGTGGCGATCGACAAAGCGGGCAACCGCGGCCGTGAAGCAGGCGATGTCGCCCTTCATGTCGCAAGCCCCGCGACCGTAGAGCCGACCATCGCGGATCTCGGCGGCGAACGGCTCCGCCGTCCACGCATCGCGGTCGCCCGGCGGCACCACGTCGGTGTGCCCGGCGAAGGCGAGGTGCGGTTCGGCGTCACCCAGCTTGGCGAACAGGTTGTCGATCGCGGGCTCGCCGCCGGCGGCGAACCGCAGCCGCTCGACGGCGAAGCCGAGTGGCGCCAGCACCGCGGCGAGCGTCGCCTGTGCCCCGGCGTCCGCCGGCGTCACGCTCGGGCAGCGAATGAGTGAGCGAGCCAGCTCGACCGGGTCGGTCGCCACCATCAATCGCGCAGGAGGTCGTTGATCGAGGTCTTGGCCCGGGTCTGGGCATCGACGCGCTTGACGATGACGGCACAGTAGAGGCCGGGGCCGGGACTGCCGTCGGGCAGGGGCCGGCCGGGCAGCGTGCCCGAGACGACCACCGAATAGGCCGGCACCCGGCCGGTGAAGACAGCGCCGGTGTCGCGATCGACGATCTTGGTCGAGGCGCCGAGGTAGACGCCCATCGAGAGCACCGAGCCGGTCTCGACGATCACCCCTTCGGCGACCTCGGCGCGGGCGCCGATGAAGCAGTCGTCCTCGATGATCACCGGGTTCGCCTGCAAGGGCTCGAGCACGCCGCCGATGCCGGCACCGCCGGAGATGTGGCAGTTCCTGCCGATCTGCGCGCACGAGCCGACCGTGGCCCAGGTGTCGATCATCGTGCCTTCCTCGACCCTGGCACCGAGATTGACGAAGGACGGCATCAGCACGACCCCGGGCGCGACGTAGGCCGAGCGGCGAACGACGCAGTTGGGTACCGCCCGGAAGCCGGCGGCGGCAAAGTCCTTCTTGCGCCAGTCCTCGAACTTGGACGGCACCTTGTCCCACCAGGAGCCGCCACCAGGGCCGCCGTCGATCCGGGTCATGTCGTTCAGGCGGAACGACAGCAGCACCGCCTTCTTGAGCCACGCCTGGACCACCCACCGGTCGCCTTCCTTGGCGGCCACCCGAAGCCGCCCCGAATCGAGCCCCTCGAGGGCCGCTTCGACCGCATCCCTGACCTCCCCCTTGGTGGTCGGCGAAACCGCCGCCCGCTCCTCGAAAGCGGCTTCGATCACCGCCTTGAGGCGTGTCTCGTCCATCTCTGATGTCCCCTTGTCCTCGGCGTCACGGCGCCGAAATGCCGGCTGAAACTACCGTTGGCCCTTGCCCTGTCAACCGAGCCGCCTTGCCGATCGCCGCAACTGTTTCTAGGCTCCCTTGGCGGTTGATCGAAAGCACGTGGATGGCCGAGAGAAACCCTTCGCTCGAGCGGCTCGCGGTCGAGCTGGCACCCATCCTGGGTGATGCCGGCGTGATGACGGCGGCCGCCGACATCGAGCGCTTCACGGTCGATTTCTGGCGCCAGAACCGCGGTGATACGCCATTGGTGCTGCGCCCGGGGACGACCGACGAGGTGGCGGCAGTGGTCGGCGCCGCGGCTCGGCTCGGTGTCGGCCTCGTGCCACAAAGCGGCAATACCGGGCTCGTCGCCGGTGGCATTCCGGACGCCAGCAACACGCTGGCCGTGGTCAGCCTCGAGCGGCTCAACCGGCTGCGCCGGGTCGATCCCTCGGGCGGCTGCATCGTCGCCGAGGCGGGCTGCATCCTCGCGGACGTGCAGCGGGCGGCCGAGGCGGCCGGGTGGCTCTTTCCGCTATCGCTGGGGGCGGAAGGCAGCTGCCGGATCGGCGGCAACCTCTCGACCAACGCCGGCGGGGTCAACGTGTTGCGCTATGGCATGGCCCGGCAGCTGGTGCTGGGGCTCGAGGTGGTGCTCGCCGACGGACGGGTGTGGAACGGGCTCAAGGCGCTGCCCAAGGACAACACGGGCTATGACCTCAAGCAGCTGTTCATCGGCGCCGAGGGCAGCCTCGGGATCATCACGGCTGCGGTATTGAAGCTGTTTCGCCAGCCGCGAGAGCGGCGGACCATTTGGCTCGGCATCGAGAGCCCGACCGCTGCCCTCGAACTGCTCCAGCTCTTTCAAGCGCATCTCGGCGAGCTGATCTCCAGTTTCGAGCTCATTGCCGGCTTCGGGGTCGAGGCCGCGGACCGGCATCTGGCGGGCGGCAAGCGGCCACTGGCCGAGCCGCACGACTGGCATCTCTTGATCGAGGTCGCCTGGTCGCTGTCGGCGGGGCTGGACGGACCGATCGAGCCGGCGCTCGAGGCCGCTTTCGCGGCCGGCCTGGTTCGTGACGGAACGATCGCCCAGAACGAGGCGCAGCGCCAGGCCATGTGGCGCATCCGCGAAGGGCAGAGCGAGGCCGCGAGCCAGCTCGGCTACGTGCTGCGCTCGGATATCTCGGTTGCCGTCGCCGACCTTCCGGCCTTTCTGGCGAAGGTCGAGGCGCATTTCGCCGCGATCGCCCCGGAGGTTCCGATCTTTCCGTTCGGCCATGTCGGCGACGGCAACTTGCACGTGAATTTTCTCCTGCCGCGTGACGAGGCGCGGATCGCCGCGCTGCGCCCCCGCCTCGCGGCCGAGCTGGCGGCGCTGGTCGCCTCGTTCGGTGGCTCGTTCAGTGCGGAGCACGGCATCGGCCGCCTCAAGCGGCCGGAACTGATGCACTATAAGCAGCCGCTGGAGCTCGAGTTGATGCGCCGCCTCAAGCAATGCCTCGATCCGAATAACGTCATGAACCCCGGTGTTATCGTGTAAGAGACCGCCCGGCGCATTTTATTCGGAGTCGGTTTCATGGCCTGTCGTGCCCGGCCCATTGCGGCCCTCCTCGTCCTCGCCGCCTGCGCCGGGGAGGTACTGCAACCCGGCGTCACGACGACGCCCATGGGAGCGATGACCGATCGCCCCCTGGCCGAGGCCGAGAATGCGGTCGTCGCCCGCCTGCGCGAGCTCGGCTTCACTGTCGACGATCGCCCCGAGAACGACGTCATCGCGGCCAGCATCGACCGTGGGGCGCCGCCCGAATGGGCGTTTTGCGACCGCATCCAGGTGACCGACAGGCAAGACGGCAACCGTACCCACTGGGCCGAAGCGGAGACGCTCGGCGTGCAGGTCAACGTGCGCCTGAGCGAGCTCGGCGGCGCGACCAGCGTCACGGTACGGCCGCGCTTCAACGGGATCTATCGCAATCGCTTCGACAACCTGCCCTTCGAGCGGCTTTGCGCCAGCGCCGGCGTGCTCGAGCCGATGGTGCTCGCCAGCGCCGGCGGCGGCTGAACACGGATCGATCGCTTGACCCGCTACTCCGCACCCATCGACCAGCTCGGCTTCGTCCTCGATCACCTCGTGGGCTTCGACCGGCTGCCGAAGCCGGCACCGCTCGACGCCGACGAGGTGGCGATGATCCTGGCCGAGGCCGGGCGTTTCGCCGAGACGGTGCTGGCGCCGTTGAACGCTGTCGGCGACAGCACCGGCGCGGTGCTCGATAACGCTGTCGTGCGGACGGCCCCGGGGTTCAAGGAGGCCTTCCGGCAGTTCGGCGAGGCGGGCTGGATGGGGCTGGTCTTTCCCGAGGCCTATGGCGGCCAGGCGCTGCCCTGGACGCTCAATGCCGCGGTGGGTGAGTTCTGGAACGCCGCCAACATGGCCCTGCAGATCTGCCCGCTCTTGACCCAGGGTGCCGTCGAGGCGCTGCTGCATCATGGCACCGAGGCGCAGCAGGCGCTCTGGGTCCCGCCGATGGTGGCCGGCCGCTGGACCGGGGCGATGTGCCTGACCGAGGCGCAGGCGGGCTCGGACCTGGGGGCCATCCGCACGATGGCGGAACCGGCCGACGATCCCGAGATCGGCCTGCACTTCCGGCTTCAGGGCCAGAAGGTCTATATCAGCTACGGCGATCACGACATGGCCGAGAACATCGTCCAGCTGGTGCTCGCCCGGTTGAGGGGGGCGCCCGACGGCCCCCATGGCATCTCGCTCTTCATCGTGCCGAAATTCCTCGTGAACCCGGACGGCAGCCTCGGCCGGCGCAACGATGTCCGCTGCCTCAAGCTCGAGGGGAAGCTCGGCATCCACGGCTCGCCCACCTGTGTGATGAGCTATGGCGACGAAGCTGGTGCAGTGGGCTTCATGCTCGGCCCGGCCAATCGCGGCCTCGCCTGCATGTTCACGATGATGAACAATGCGCGGCTTACGGTCGGCCTCCAGGGGGTGGGTCTCGCCGAACGGGCGTTGCAGGGGGCGCTCGCCTTTGCCCGGGAGCGCCTGCAGGGCAAGCGGGACGGCAAGCCGGCACGCCTCGTCGATCACCCGGACATCCAGCGCCAGCTCTTGACCATGCGGGCCGAAGTCGCCTCCGTCCGCGCCCTTTGCCTCACGGCTTTCGCCGCGGTCGACAGTGCCGCCCACCACCCGGACCTCGCGGCCCGTTCCCTTGCCGCCGGCCGCGTGGCGTTCCTGACGCCCATCGTCAAGGCCTGGTGCACCGACCGGGCGCTGGTCGTCGCCTCGGACGCGATCCAGGTCATGGGCGGCATGGGCTATATCGAGGAGGCGGGGGCGGCCCAGCATCTGCGCGATGCCCGGATCCTGCCGATCTACGAGGGGACCAACGGCATCCAGGCGCAGGATTTGGTCTGCCGCAAGCTCGAGGCCGAAGGCGGCCGGCTGCCCTGGCAGCTCGTGGCGGAGTTGCGCAGCTGGCCGCTCACCCCCCGTCTCGAGGCGGCGCTCGAAGCACTGGAGCGCGCGACCCGCAGCCTGCAGGCCCGCCCGGCCGCGGCGCGCGAGGCAGTGGCGGTGCCCTATCTCGAGCTCTCTGCCCTCGTCCTTTGCGGCTGCCTCCTGGCCAAGGGTGCGGCAGCGGCCGCCAGCGACCCGCGTGGCCGCGCCTGGCCCGCCCTCGCTCGCCACTACGCCGCGCACCGCCTGCCGCTGGCAACGGCACTCGCCGAGGTGGTCGAGCATGGCGGGACGCTGGCGCTCGACGGCCTCGACGCCTGACCCCACCCCGCACTGTCGCCGAACGCCTGGAGGCGTGCCTGAAAGCGTGCTGCCTCGCCCTTGCAGGAGTGGCATTCGCCCGAGGACGCAGCGGCTGTTCGGGATCTCGGCAAGCACCGCTGCCCTGTTCGTTGCCACAAAACAGCCGCGCCTGCTCCTCGAAGGACGGCGTAGTACGCCTTGTTGCTACCCGGCACCCTTAGCGATCGCTATCGGTATCTCGCCGGTTCGAGCATTTTATCATCAGCCGGGCTTACGCAACTGCCTGATCACGCGTCGACGTCTTCGGCGGCCGGCGCCTTCAGCTTGGCGCACGGGGCGGCTAGTCGGGGCCGTTCGGCAGGAGGGCATTGGGCCAGAGCCAGGTCGCCGCCAGCCAACTGGCCACCGCCCAGCCGCCGCCGAGCGTCCAGCCGGCGACGACGTCCGATGGCCAGTGGACGCCGAGATAGACGCGCGACAGGCCGACCAGCATGGTGATCGTGACGGCGAGCCCGACAAAGAAGAGACGCAGCCGGCGGCGGCGCTGCACCCGGGCGAGGAGAGCCCCGAGCATCAGGTAGACGGCGGCGGATGCTGCCGAATGGCCGCTCGGGAAGCTCGGCGTTTCGGCGGTCATGAAGTGCGGCACCAGATCCGGGCGCGGCCGGTCGAAGCCGATCTTCAGAAGTGCGACGCAGGTGACGGCACCCGCGGCCGCGGCGAGGATGAAGAGAGCCAGCCGTCCCTGCCGGGCCAGCCAGAGATAGGCGGCGGTCGCCGCTGTGACGATGGAGAGCACGGTGTAGCCGCCCAAGGCCGTGATGTCGCGGATGGCCTCCTGCAGCCACATCGGGCCGATCGGGGTCGCGGGGTCGGCGGTGATGCGCAAGGCGAGGAGCAGGGTCTCATCCAAGGGGATGGCCTCGCCCTCGACGACCTCGTCGGCGATCTCGATGAAGACCCAGGCCGCGGCGCCGAGCAGCAGGATGCCGAGCAGCGGGCGGAGCTCGAAGAGCGGGCGAAGGCGGTCGCCGAGCACCCTACTCACGCCGCCGCACCCGGCGCTCGCGCCGGTCGAGGTGTCGTTCGACCTCGGCAAGATCGATGCCGTCGGCAGCGAGGCGCGTGAGCGTGAAGTAGAGGAGGTCGGCGGCTTCCCAGACGGTCTCGTCGCGGCTCCCGGCGGCGTTCAGCTCGGCCGCTTCCTCGGTGACCTTTCCTGCGAGCCTCGCCCGGTCGGCGAACAGGCGGGCGGTGTAGGAGCCTTCCGGTGCCTGCTCGCGGCGCTGAAGCAGGCGGCGGTGCAGGCGGCCGAGGCCACTGTCCTCGCCGAAGCAGGTGCGGGTCGCGAGGTGGCAGAAGCCCGGTTCGGTCTGCCGCACGGTGAAGCGCGCGGCATCGCGGTCGCAGTCCGGGGTGACGCGCAGCAGCTCCTGGATCGCCCCCGAGCTCTCGCCCTTGCGCCAGAGCCCGCGCCGGCGCGACTGGTAGATGCCGCGACGCTCGTTGACGGCGGCCCTGATGCTCTCCTTCGACGAGTAGACGAGGCCCAAGGCCAGGCCGCGCTCGTCGGTCACCACGGTCGGGATCAGCCCGTCGGGGCGGTCGCTGGAGAACGGGGCGGCCACGGCCGCACCCAGATCGAGCCGGCCCGAGTAGAGCGCCATGCCGACCTGGCAATCGGCGCCCAGCGCATCGAGTGCCGCCACCTCCTCGGCCGTGGTCACCCCACCCGCGATGATCACGCGCGCCGGGGATGCCGCCTCGACGATGGTCTTTGCCAGGTCCATGTCGGTGCCGCCCATCCGCCCCTCGCGCTCGACGAAGGTAACGAGAAAGCCGTCGACCAGATCCTTCAATTCGGCCAAGCGCTCGAGGATGCCGCGCCCCGTCGCCTGCTTCCAGCCCTCGACGACGACCTCGCCGTTCTTGGCATCGAGCGCCGCGAGCAGCCGCTCCTTCGGCAGCTGCGAGAGGATCTCGGGCTTGGCCATGGTGCCGAGGATGATCCGCCTGGCCCCGGCATCGAGCCAGAAGAGGGCCGTCTCGACATCACGGATGCCGCCGCCGACATGGCAGTCGAAGCGGGCGACCAGCTTGTCGATCAGGGCCTTGTTCGAGCCCTGCTGCAGTGCCGCGTCGAGATCGATGACGGCCAAGGGCCCGGCCACGGCGAAGCGTTCGGCGATCGGCAGCGGATCGCCCGCCTCGATCGCCATCGCCTCGCCGCCGATCAGCTGCACGGCCTGGCCACCCATGAGGTCGATGGAGGGGATGATCATGGCCTGACGACGACCCCCTTCTCCATCAGGTGCAGCTTGACGTCGCCGACGGTGAGGTCGCCGTCGTGGAAGATGGAGGCGGCGAGGACGGCGTCGGCTCCGGCGGCGAAGGCTTCGGCGACGTGGCCGGCGTGGTCGGCACCGCCCGAGGCGATGACGGGCAGGTGGATGGCGTCGCAGACCGCCCGGGTCATCGGCAGGTCGTAGCCTTGCCTTGTGCCGTCGCGGTCCCACGAGGTGAGCAGGATCTCGCCGCCCCCCCGTGCTTGGGCTTCCACCGCCCATTGCACAGCGTCCTTGCCGGTGCCGTCGCGGCCGCCGCGGACCAGGACCTCGAACATGCCGTTGCGCAGTGCGGCGTCGATGGCGACGACACAGCACTGGCTGCCGAAGCGCTGCGCGATGGCGTCGATCAGCGTGGGGTCGGCAACGGCCGCCGAGTTGATCGACACCTTGTCCGCACCGGCCTCGAGCAGCGCCTGGGCGTCTTCGGCACTTCTCACCCCGCCGCCGATCGTGAGCGGGATGGCGAGGCCCTCGCGGATCTTCCGCACCGTCTCGTGTTGGTGGCCGCGGCCCTCGGGTGTCGCCGAGATGTCGAGGATGACGATCTCGTCGGCCCCCTGGCGCTGGTATTCGAGGGCCAGGGTCACGGGATCACCGGCGTCACGGATGCGCTCGAAGCGGATGCCCTTGACGACCCGGCCGTGGCTGACGTCGAGACAGGGGATGATGCGCTTGGTGAGCATCAGCCGAGCTCCAGAAAGCGCGAGAGGAGGGCCGCACCATGGTCGCTAGAGAGCTCCGGGTGGAACTGGCAGCCGATGACGTTGCCCTTCTCCATGGCCGCGATAAAGGGGCCGCCATGCTCGGCCCGGGCGACCTGCCAGCCCGGCGCCTCGGTCGCCCGGTAGGAATTGGCGAAATAGGCGTAGCCCGAGTCCAGGAGGTTGCAGCGGTCGTTTGCCTCGACCTCGTTCCAGCCGAACTGCGGCGTGCGGACGCTGGCCGGAAAGCGGGTGACGGCGGCCGGCACGATGCCGAGCCCCGCGACACCCGGGCTCTCCTCGCTCGTCTCGAACAGCAGCTGATGGCCGACGCAGATGGCGATGGTCGGCTTGTCGGCCTGGATGCGTTCGATCAGCGCCCGGTCGAGCCCATGCGCCCGGAGCCGCTCGAGCGACGCCCCGAACGCCCCCACCCCCGGCAGCATGACGTGGCTGGCCGAGCCGACCGTCGCCGCGTCCTCGACGACGTGCGGTGCGGCCCCGAGCCGGCGGAAGGCGGCCTCGACCGAGGCGAGATTGGCCGTGCCGGTTGGGACGATGGCCACCTCAACCATCGATCACGCCAGAGTAGATGGTGGCCACATCGAGGGTGATGCCGAGCGCTTCGAGCGCCACCTCGCTCGTTTCGATGAAGCGCTCTTCGAAGACAATGTCGCCCTTCCTGGTATGCAGCTCGACGAAGCGGCGATCCTGCTCGACCATGAGGTAGTGGCGAAGTGACGGGATGCGCCGGTAGGCCTCCCACTTCTCTACCCGATCGCGCAGGGCCGTGGTGGGCGAGACGATCTGGACGATCAAGACCGGTGCAGCTTCGACCGGGGTCGAGAGATCCGGCGGCTCGCAGCTCACCACGACATCGGGGATGGCGGAGATGCCGTGCGCCCTGATCTCGATGCCGTCGCCATAAGCGGTGCAGCGGGAGCCCGCCAGCTTTTGTCTGAGGGCGGCGAAGACGTTGCCCTTCAGCATGGTGTGGGCGCGGCTTGCCGGCGCCATCATGACCGGCGCCCCGCCGACGAACTCGAAGGTCTCGGGCTGCTGCTCGTGCCAGCGGACGAAGGCGTCCAGATCGCGCGGCAGCTGGCTTCTGGCCCGGGCGTTGGCCACGGCTAGAGCAGCCCCTTGGTCGACGGGATGTCGCCGTGCGCCGTGAGCGCCACGGCGTCCCTGAGCGCCAGGGCCGCGGCCTTGAACGCGGCCTCGGCGCGGTGGTGGTCGTTCTGGCCCTTCAAGACGTCGACATGCAGCGCCATGCGCCCGGCGATCGCCAGCGACTGGAAGAAGTGCCCGAGATTCTCCGCGGCGACGTCGCCGATCTTCGGGCGGGTGAGGCCGAGCTCGACCTGCGGCGAGGGCCGGCCGGAAAGGTCGACCACGACCCGCGCCAACGCTTCGTCCAAGGGGGCATAGGCATGGGCGAAGCGGCGAATACCCCGCCGGTCGCCCAGGGCCTGGTCGAGCGCCTGCCCCAGGGCCAGGCCGCAATCCTCGACCGTGTGGTGGTCGTCGACATGGAGATCGCCCGAGCAGGCGAGTTCGAGGTCGAAGCGGCTGTGTTTGATCAACGCCGTCAGCATGTGGTCGAAAAAACCGAGACCGGTGTCGATCGCCGTGACCCCGCTGCCGTCGAGGCTGAGCGTCAGGCGGATCTCGGTCTCCGCGGTATGCCGCTCGATGCTGGCGCTGCGACCGCTCACGGCACGATCACTCACGGGACGATCTGGGCGAGTTGCGAGACGACGATGTCGGTCCCGCCCACTTCTTTGATGCGGCGGATCAACGCCGGCAGGTCGGCCCGGGGTACTGCGGCCTTGACCGCGAAGCCGGCCGCACCGTGCAGCGGCGAGATCGTCGGCTCGCGCATGCAGGGCAGCACCTCGACCACCGCTTCCAGCTGCTCGCTCGCCACATTGACCTCCAGCATCACCCGCTGCCGAGCGTCGAGGACCGAGCGGATCAGCAGGGCGAAATGTTCGATCACCGCCCGCTTGCTGGGATCCTCGAGCGAGCGGGGATGGGCGTAGAGGCGGGTCGAAGAACGCATCAGCTCGTCGAAGATGGTGAGGCCATTGGCCTTCAGCGTGGCACCGGTGGCGGTGTTGTCGACCACGCAGTCGGCATCCTCGGGCGGGAAGACCTCGGTCGCACCGTAGGAGCGGACGATCCGCGCATCGAGGCCGTGGCCGAGGAGCCACTCGGTGGTCAGCTTCTCGTACTCGGTGGCGACGACGAAACGCGTGCTGGGCGGGCGGCCGCCCTCGAGAAAGCGATGGTCGGCGGCGGCGACGATGCGCACCGGGTCGAGGCCGGTATCGACAAGCTCGACCAGGTCCACGGACTTCTCGGCGACCCAGTCCGCACCCGCAAAGCCGAGATCGCGGCTGCCGGCATCGAGCATCTCGACGATGTTCTGCGGTTTCAGGATCTTCGCCTCGAACGCCTCGAGCGACAAAGACGGGCGATAGCCGCGCCGGTCGTAGGTCAGGCGGATGCCGGCATCGCCCAAGAGCTGCACGACGCCTTCCTGCATCCGCCCCTTGGGCAGGGCCAGATGAACGAGCGGGACAGCGTTGGTTGGCGCGGGCGGCAAGACTCTGACCGGGGACGGTTGCGGCAGGGAAACCAACGCCCGGACGGCTGTCGGGGCGACCCCTCAGCCTATAGAGAAGCCCTGGCCGGGCGTAAAGGCGAGCCCGCTCAGCTGCACGCGCCTCGGCGTTCAACCGCGCGCCTGCTCGGCCTCCTCGCCATTGCCCTGGTAGGCAGCGGTTTCGGGCGCATAAAGCCCATCCTCCGGGCCGGTCCAGAGTGGCTCGACGCGCAGGAAACCGCCGAGCATGTCGTCGGCCGCGGCATCGGGCGCGGAGCGGCTGCCGTCGACCTCGGTCGGCGCCGGTGAGAAGCCCTCGGTGGCGGACTCGTAAAGGGCGAATGGTGCGTCATGGGCCGGGCCGTCATCGTCGAGCCACGCCGGGTCGAGAATGTCGTCATCGGCTTCGACCGATTGCGGGCCGAGATAGATGGCGAGCAGATCGTCAGCACCGCCGCTCCCGGCCGCGGCTGCCGATGGCTGGTCGATGAAGCGGTCGAGCGAGAGGACCTCGCCCTGGTGCTCGACGCCGGCGAAGGCCTCGCGGTGGTTGGCGTAGTCGTCGATCCGGACGATGTCGGCACCGCCGTGGCCGATGACCAAATCGTCGCCGGCCAGCCGCGCCTCGAGCCCGGCCGGGTCCTCGAGGCCGTCGAAGCGCAGCCGGTTGACACCCTGGTGGTCGAAGATCGTGTTCTTGCCACCCTCGGCGAGACCGAAGGCGTAAAGATCGTCGCCCCCGCCGCCATGCAGTTCGGTGTCGCCGGCCCCGCCATAGAGCAGGTCGTCACCATCGCCGCCGTCGAGGTAGTCGCTGCCGGTGCTGCCGTGGAGCGTGTCGTTGCCGCCGCCGGCATAGAGGACGTCGTCGCCGGCCCCGCCATAGAGCCGGTTGTCGCCGTCATTGCCCCAGATCGTGTTGCCCTGGTCCGAGGCGACCACGTCGTGCCGGTCGTCGCCGGTCAGCCGAACCTGGTCGATGCGCGGGTCGACCTGCCACTTGAAGTCGTTGGCGTCGTCCGGGAACTGCCGCCCGGCCGGGCTCGTGCCCATGACGAAGGTGGTGCTGCCATCGGCCGAGAGGCTCGAGAACTTGCCGCGCAGCGAGGCGGCGAAGCCCGGTGCGACCTCGAGCGTGTCGACGCCGCCGCCGTTCGGGCCCTCGTTGTTGCCTACCGCCACGTCGCGCCAGTCATTGACGACGAGCGTGCTGTTGCCGGTCCCGGCGTAGAGCTTGTTGATGCCGGCGACGCCGTCGAGCCGGTCACTGCCCGGCCCGCCATGGATGCTGTCGTTGCCGGTGCCACCGAAAAGCTGGTTGTCACCATCGTCACCGTAGATTTCGTTATTGCCGCCGCCACCATAGATACTATCGTTGCCGGCGCCTCCCCGCAACACGTCGTTGCCCGGACCACCATAGACGAGGTCGTCGCCGGCCCCGGCAACGATCGTGTTCTTGCCGCCGACGCCATCGATGATGTCGTCGCCAGCGGTGCCGACGAGATAGTCGTTCTGCGGCGTGCCGGTGATCCGCAGCCCCGGGTTGCCCGGTGCCGGGTCGACCACATCACCGCCGCCCCCGGCACCAGCGCCCCCGCCACCAGCGCCCCCGCCACCAGCGCCAGCGTCGGCACCACTCGCCGGGATCTCCGGCGGCGGGACAGGCTCGCTGACGATATCGCGGGGATCACCGAGATCGCCGATGTTCTCGTCGGGAAACCCCGCGACGTCGCCGCTCGCATCGGGAAAGGCGAAGGGGGCCTCGCTGCCGAAGGCGAGAACGACATCGCCGATCTCGGGGGTCGGCGGCGGGGTGGACTCCGGGGCGGCAGCGGCGCCGGGCAACGCCGCAGCTGACTCACTCGTCGATTCGGCGCGCAGCGGCGTCGCATCGCCAGGCGCAGCGGGTTGCCGGTCGACCAGAGCCGACGCGCCCGCGGCCGTGGCACCAGCGACCATGGCTGCGGCACCGGCGGCCGGGACCACCGACAGCCCCTGGCTGGCCGCCGGGTCGGTTGCGCGATCGGGAGACAGCTGCAAGTCCTGCTCCCCGGCCACCGCACCCCCCGGCGCGGCGTCCGCGGCCTCGCCGGCGGCGACATCCTTGCCGCGCATCAGCAGCAGGCCGAGAAAGCTCGCCCCCAAGGGCGCGCCAATGGCCATGGCTCGACCATTGGATCGCCGGGGCGGCGCCGCCTCTGCCGCCTCCTCATGATTCGCCCGCCCGCGCGCAACGGACCGCTTTACAGCACCATAGCCGTTCAACATCATCGTCGTGTGCTCCCGCCCCGCTTGGTTGTTCGGGCAGTGGTGTCACTCGATGACGAGCCGATGGGACCCGGCAGTATTGAAACGTCAGACGGTGTCTTCCCTCAAGCTGAACACTAGGCGGCTAACCCCCTCATTTCAAATGTTTTTTTCAATCCAGTTCAGCTAGCGGTAGAATGTTTTCCACGAGTGGCTTAGCATTGAAAACTGACTGAAGACGCAAGGAACAAGGTTCAATGAATTGGAATCACAGACTTTGTTCAAAAGGGGGCATGACGGCGCGCGGTCGACGCGGCGGCCTGACGCTGGCCGCCGCCGTCCTCCTGCTCGACGCTTGCACGCTCGCCGAGGCGTCGGCAGTGTCGAGCCCGCCGGCCGGCGTGCCCGCCGCGGCGATCGAGGTGGCACCCGATCTCTACATGCTGCCGATGGGTATTGACGAGGCAGGCTGCCCGGTGTTCCAGCCCTGGTCACCGACGATGATGGTCGTTCAGGTGCTGCATTGGCGAACCGCCGACGGCAGCTTCACCCTCGACCGCGACGCCGCCGATTGCCCGCCACCCGCGGGCGAGACGCCGGACGGCCGGGGCGCGCCCGACAACGGCTGAAGCCGCGACGGTCAGCGCAGGAAAGCCGCGAACAGCTCCCGCTCGCCGACGAACCCCGCCACCCTGCCGTCGTCGTCGGTGACGACGAAACCGGCGCGACCACGCGCCGCCACGCCGACCAGGATCGCCACGGGTGTCGTCGGCGGGCAGCACCAGAATGAAAGCGGCGCATCACCCTCGACACCTGCGGCCGCGGACAACGGCCGCAGCTCGATCGCAGCGCCGTCGAGCGTCGCCGTAACACCCGACCCGGCCGCGCCGGTCGACAGGGCGAGCCGGCCATGCGCCGTCTCGAGTGCTGCCGTCGGGCCGGCGAGCGGCCGCATCACGCTGGCCGCGGTCAGCACCCTGAGCGGGTTCACATTGGCGACGAAATCGCGGACGTAGTCGGTCGCCGGGGCGGTGACGATGGTCTCGGGCGGGCCCGCCTGGATGATCCGCCCGCCCTCCATGATCGCGATCTGATTGCCGAGCTTCAACGCCTCGTCGAGGTCGTGGCTGACGAAGACGATGGTCTTCTTCAGCCGCTGCTGCAGCTCGAGCAGCTCGTCCTGCAGCCGGTCGCGGATCAACGGATCGAGGGCGGAGAAGGGTTCGTCCATCAACAGGATGTCGGCGTCGGTGGCAAACGCCCGGGCGAGCCCGACCCGCTGCTGCATGCCGCCCGAGAGCTCGTGCGCATGCTTGTCGGCCCAGGCATCGAGGTTCACCATCTCCAGCTTCTCGGTCACGATCCGCTGCCGCTCGGCCTTGGCGGTACCCCTGAGCTCGAGGCCGAAGCCGACATTCTCGGCGACCGTTCGCCAGGGCAGGAGGGCGAACTGCTGAAAGACCATGGCGATCCGCTGGGTCCGCAGCCGCTTGAGGGTGCGCCGATCGCAGCTGGCGACGTCGACCTGCCGCCCGCCATCGGCGACCAGGACCCGGCCGCGGGTGACCGGGTTGAGCCGGTTGACCGCCCGCAACAGGGTCGACTTGCCGGAGCCCGACAGCCCCATCAGCACGCAGATCTCGCCCTTGGGGATGGCGAGGGTGCAGCCGGCGACACCGAGGATCTGCCCGGTCTCCGCGAGGATCGCCTCGCGCGTGGCACCCGCCTCGAGCAGCGGCAAGGCACGGGCCGGCGCATCGCCGAAGACGATGTCGACGGCCTCGAAGGCGATGGCGGCCTCAGCCACCGCGCCTGCCCCGTTCCGGCTGCTTGCACACCCGGTCCAGAATGATCGCCAGGATGACGATCGCGAGCCCGGCCTCGAATCCCCTGGCGATGTTGACCGTGTTCAGGGCGCGGACCACCGGCACGCCGAGCCCGGCGGCGCCGACCAAGGCCGCGATCACCACCATCGAGAGCGAGAGCATGATGCACTGGGTCAGCCCCGCCATGATGGTCGGCAAGGCGTACGGCAGCTCGACCTTCCAGAGCAGCTGCGAGCGGCTCGCCCCGAACGCCTCGCCCGCCTCGATGAGCGCCGTCGGCACCGAGGAAACACCCAGATGGGTGAGCCGGATGGGGGCCGGAATGGCGAAGATGACGGTCGAGATGAGGCCGGGCACCACGCCGAGCCCGAACAGGATCAGCGTCGGGATCAGGTAGACGAAGGTCGGGATGGTCTGCATCAGGTCGAGCACCGGGCGCAGCAGCGCGTAGAGCCAGGGCCGGTGTGCTGCGGCGATGCCGACCGGCACGCCGACGATCATGCAGGTCGCAGCCGCGACGACGACCAGCGCCAGGGTCTCGGTCGTCTCCTGCCAGTAGCCGAGATTGATCACCAGCAGCAACGACAAGACGATCAGGAGTGCCAGCTTCCACGAGCGGTGCAGGGCATAGGCCCCGGCGGCGAACAGCAGGACCAATAGCAGTGCTGGGATCGCCTGCAGGAGATCGACGAAGCTCTCGATGACGAGGCCCAACGCCCAGGCGATGGCGTCGAAGACGAAGGCGGCGTTGTCGTTGAGCGCATCGACGCCGTCGCTGATCCAGTTGCCGAGCGGGATCTTGTGGTCCTCGAGCCAGTCCATGCGCTTCTCCTCGGGCCTGCCCGCCGCGCGACCGCGAGCCGGGGACATGCGAGACCTTGCCGGAGGCGCTGCTCGATGACCAGCCTGCCGGGGATGCCGCAGCGACCGAGCACGCCGAAAAGCGCGAAGCCGACGCTGCCGCGCCGGCTGGCTCCGCTGCCGCTCCGCTTCAGGGATCAGCGGTCACGATGGGGACGAACACACCACACGAAACCCGAAGCCGTAGTCCCGGATGGTCGGGTGGCCCCCGCGGCGGTTGGCGCACCGCGCGAAGTCCCGGACGTAGTACCAGGACCCGCCGCGCAGCACGCGGGGACTCTTTTCCTTTGCCCGTATATCGACCCAGGCCCGGCCGTCGCCCGGGGCGCCCTCGTAGGTGTCGTGCCAATGGTCCTCGGTCCACTCCCAGACATTGCCCAGCGTGTCGAACAGACCCCAAGGGTTGGCCGGATAGCTGCCCACCTCGGT
>CAZNWE010000048.1:0-8641 GCA_964576715.1 uncultured Geminicoccaceae bacterium
CTAGCACAGCAAATCACGAACCCGGCGTGGTCTCGACGCGCGGCCTCCGCGCACACCACCCGCCGGGACACGACCGAGAGGTGGTCGTGTCATTGAGCTTCAGGAAGCCTCACACGCCGGCCGATCGACCCGCGGCGGTCTTCCCGTGCAGGCCCTGCGGACCTCGACGACAGCTTGGCTGACGGCCCCAGCCGACCACTTGCCGGTGACCAGGTCAAAGAGTGCGGGGTCGGGTGCATCGCGATGGCCGCAACGTGCCAACCCGGCATCCGCGCCGGGTCAGCGACACCAAGCCGTCTGCCTTGACCCTCGAGTGTCGCAAACAGCCATGCGCCGGTTTGTCGTGTAAGCGCCGGGCCGGCGCCACGACCCCGCCGCCCGCCGCCCGGCGTAGGCTAAAGGACGGTGCTGCCTTCGCCGCTGCGTTCCCGCATCGTCTGGATCAGGCCCGACATGCCGCTACGCTCGACCACGCTGCTCACCTCGGCGCGTTGGCTGACCACGAGGCTGACCCCCTCGACTTCGAGGTCGATAATCGCGAATTGACCGTCGCTTTCGCGCAGCCGCCAGTCGACCCGAAGCGGTGGCGCGCCGCTGGTGCGGATGATCCGGCTCTGCACTGCGGTGTCGCGCTCGCTGCGCCGGCTCGAGCCGCTGACCTCGAAGGTCTGGCCGTTATAGTCGCTGATCCGCTCGGCCATGGTGTTCATCAAAATCTGCCGGAACAGCGCCACGAACTCGCTGCGCTGCTCGGTCGAGGCGTCCCGCCAATGGCGGCCGAGCACGAGGCGGGCGACGAGATCGAGATCGGTGTGGTTGTCGAGCAGTTCTTTCAGTGCGGCGAGCTTGGCCTCGTCGTTCTTGCTCGGATTCTGAAGCACTGCCATGACCTGGTCGCCGATCAGCCGGATGAAGTTCTCCGCTTCGGTTGTCGTGGCGCCGACCGATCGGCCGAGTGCGACGATCGGCGTCGTGGCCAGTACTGCCAGCATGGTCCGCCGCCGAAGGCCCATTCGTTCACTCCACATCAGGGTCGACCTCGAGGTCGTTGGCGGGATCTTCGCCGAAATCGTCGTCGAAGATGCTCTCATAGGCCTCGTCCCGGACATCCCGGCCGCGGCGTATCTGCGCGGCGCGGTTCTGCAGGTAGGCCGTTCGCGTAGCAATGTAGAAATCCAGGCTCGTTGCCTCCAGGTCGTCGATCAACGGCCCGAACCGATGGCGGGTGTCCACTGTCGTTGCTCCCCAACGCACCAGCTGTGCGTCGCTCTCCACGACATAGGGGAAGGGGTCGAAGATGAAAGCATCGACAGCGAGGCCGCCGGCATCACGAATCGTCGAGGGGCCGAACAGCGGCAGCACCAGATAAGCGCCGCCGCCAACCCCCCAGACGCCGAGTGTCTGACCGAAATCGGCGTCGCGGCGCGGCTCGACGCCGAACGTGCTGGCGGCGTCGAAGATGCCGAGGAAGCCCATGGTGCTGTTGACGAAGAAGCGGCCGAAGGTGATGCCGGCCTGCTCCCGCTCGCCCTGCAGCAGGTGATTGACGAAGATGACCGGCGCCCTGAGATTGCTCAGGAAATTGCTGACTCCTTGGCGCCCGGGCTCGGGCACCGCGAAGCTGTAAATTTGGGATGCCGGCTCGAGGATCAGTCCGTCGAGGATGCGGTTGAACTCGAAGATGCCGCGGTTGAGCGGTTCGAGCGGGTCGCCGACCGCGCGTGCCGTTGGGGGCGCAGCGGTGGTCGCCGCGAGCGCCACGATCAGCAGTACGCAGAGCTGCCGACCTCCATGCCGCGCTGCTACCGGCCGCTCGGCTCGGTCGACCCTTGCCACCCGATGGCCATATCCCATCCTCGACCCCCGACCTTGCCGATGCGCTGTCAAGCGCCGCGCCCCCATCCCGATGCCCGTGTAGTCGGCGGGCAGTTCCGATTCAAGCGGCCGTGGCCGGCCGCCCCGGGCTGTCGGCCGTCCGACCACGGGCTTAACCGGCACGCATAGTCACCTATGATCCGCTGTCGACAGCGCTACGATAGCGTCTCGCCGGTCAATAAAGTCTTAAGCAGAGCCGCTGCCGAGAAGAACTTCTCGACGCTGGCGCATGTTTTCGCCCTCGCGCTTGGAAGGACCAGGGATGAGCACGGTTCGCGTGGTATCGTTCAACGCGCTGCGCCGCCGCCTCGGCGCCGCCCTGGGCGCGACGTCGCCGCTGTTCGCTCAATTCGCCCGTGCCCTCGACAGCCGCGATAGCGGCGATCTCGAGGCGGCGATCGAAGCGCTCGAGGCCTGCCCCGAGCCGCTGCGGCAGCGGGTCCAGGCGGTGTTGGTCGAGTGGCTGTTCGATGCCGAGGACACGAGCGGCCTGCTCGACCTGCCGCCGGCGACCGAAGCCGTCCACTGACCGCCAACCGGACGGCCGGCGGCCCGCTCGACGGCCCGACCGAGGGAGCACCCGCGGCGCACCGGTGCGGACCGCGCGCCGCCGACGTTCGGCCGGCGGCGTCCCGAGTTGGCGACAGCCCGGCATCGCGAGCTTGCATTGCCACCGCAAGCAATATAAACATATGCGTATATCCATTTGCGGAAATGCACCGGCGCATGACCAGTAGCTCCCTCGACGATCTTCTCAACGGCCTCAGGGCGGCGGCCGAGCCGTCGCGGTTGCGGCTCCTGGCGATCTGCAGCCACGGCGAGTGGACGGTGAGCGAGCTGGTGCAGGTGATGGCGCAAAGCCAGCCGCGCATCTCCCGTCATCTCAAGCTTCTGGCCGAGGCCGGGCTGCTCGAACGATTTCGCGAGGGCAGCTGGGTATTCTACCGACGGGCGCAGAGCGGTGCAGCAGCACGTATCGCCCGCTCGCTCTGCCGCCTGTTGCCTGAGGGCGATCCGCTGCTCGCGCTCGATCGCCAGCGCCTCGCCGCGATCCGCGCCGCGCGCCGCCGCCAGGCCGAACGCTTCTTCGATCAGCGCGCCACCGTATGGGACAGCGAGACCGACGTCGCCGTTCAGGCCGGTGCGGTCGAGCAGTCGCTGGTGCGGATTTTCAGCGCCGAGCGCTGCGAGTCGCTACTCGACATCGGCACCGGCACCGGCCGCATTCTGCAGGTGCTGGCCGGTCATATCGGCAGCGGCCTCGGTGTCGACCTCAGTCACGACATGCTGCGCGTCGCCCGCACCAACCTCGATCGACGCGAGGCGCGGAACTGCCAGGTCCGCTACGGCGATATGTACCAGCTGCCCTTGAGCGACGGGGCGGTGGCGGCGGTCACCTTGCATCAGGTGTTGCACTTCGCCGACGACCCGCAGGCGGCACTCGCCGAAGCCGCCCGCGTGCTCGCGCCGAGCGGCCGCCTGGTCGTCGTCGATCTTGCCCGGCACGACCTGGAGTGGTTGCGCAGCGACAAGGGCCACCGCCGGCTCGGCTTCACCGACAGCGAGGTCGATGGCTGGTTCAGCGGCCTCGGCCTGACTTCCGCCCCGGTCACCCGCCTCGCGGGCGAGGGAGCTGACGTCTGCGTCTGGTTGGCGCGCAAGCCCGCCAGGCTGAACGCGATGGACGACACCGCCGCAATCGACACGACAACCGAGAGGGCCGCCTGATGACCACCCCCGCATCCGCCGCCGCTGCCTGGACGCTTGCCGCCGAGCTGCCGCCCGTGCGGCTCTCGGTCGAGCTCTTCCCGCCCAAGTGGCCGGCTGAAGCCATGGCCCTGCTCGAGCAGATCGATGTCCTGGAGGCGCTCGAACCCGACCACTACACGGTCACCAGCGGTGCTGGCGGCGGCGCCATCGACGCCACCAAGACGGTGGTCGAGGCGGTGCAGGAGCATACCGGCCGCCCGGTGGCGGCGCATCTCACCTGCGTCGGGCGTTCCTGCGCCGAGATCAACGCCACCGCCGACGCCTACTGGCAGGCCGGCATTCGCCATATCGTGGCTCTCAGGGGCGATCCGCCGAAGGGTGTGGACCGCTATGTGCCGCGCTCCGACGGCTACGCCTATGCCGCCGATCTGGTGGCCGGCCTGAAGGCACGACATCCCTTCGAAGTCAGCGTTGGCTGCTATCCCGAGACCCATCCCGAAGCACTCAGCGAGAGCTTCGATCTCGATCAGCTGGAGCGCAAGGTCGCGGCCGGTGCCGATCGGCTGATAACCCAGTACTGCTTCGATACGGACCGGCTGCTCCGCTACCGGGACAAGCTGGCCCGGCGCAACATCGGCGTGCCGCTGGTCCCCGGCATCATGCCGATCCACAATTTCCAGCAGATCAAACGCTTCAGCGAGCGCTGCGGTGCCGGCATCCCGGGTTGGCTGGTTCGCCTGTTCGACGGCGTCGAGCCGGCGAGCGATCTGCACAAGATGATCGCCGCCTCGATCGCCGGCGAGCAGTGCCGCCGCCTCGTCGCGGAAGGCTTCGCGGAGCTCCACCTCTACGCCCTCAACCGGGCCGAACTCTCCGTTGCCGTTTTCCGGCTGCTCGGTGGCCGGCCGGCGATGCGCCTCGCTGCCTGAGCGACACTGTCTCTAATCGAAGAGCCCGACGGCTGCCATAGCGCGGCCGCAAGCCTGAAAGATCTCCATGGTCGATTTCGCCCGGCACGCTCGTGACCGCGTCATTCTGTTCGATGGCGGCATGGGCACGCAGATCCAGAGCCGCGACCTTACCGTCGACGGCGATTTCTGGGGGCAGGAGAACTGCTCCGAGATCCTCAACCTGTCGCGCCCCGATCTGGTGAGCGAGATCCACCGCGGCTATCTCCTGGCCGGGGCCGACGCGATCGAGACCAATACCTTCGGCGGCTCGCCCGTGACGTTGGCCGAGTTCGACCTCCAGGACCGTGCCTTCGAGATCAACCTCACCGCTGCCCGTCTGGCGCGACAGGCGATCGAGAGCTTGGGTGCAGGCGAGCGCCAGCGCTTCGTCGTCGGTGCCATCGGCCCCGGCACCAAGCTGCCGTCGCTCGGCCACGTCGCCTATCGCGACATCGAGACGGCGGTGGCGATCCAGGCTGGTGCCTTGGTCCAGGGCGGGGTCGACGCGCTCCTGATCGAGACCTGCCAGGACCCCTTGCAGGTGCGGGCCGCGGTGAGCGGCGCCAAGCAGGCGCTCGCGGCCGAGGGCAAGGCCTTGCCTGTCCTCGTCCAGGTGACGATCGAGACCACCGGCACCATGCTGGTCGGCACCGACATCACCGCCGCCATCGCCATCATCGGCTCGCTCGGCGTCGACGGGCTCGGCCTCAACTGTGCCACCGGCCCCAAGGAGATGGCCGAACATCTCCGGCAGCTCGGCCAGACCTGGCCCGGGCTGATCTCGGTCCAGCCCAATGCCGGCCTGCCTGAGCTCAAAAACGGTCAGACCTGGTATCCCCTCGGCCCGGCCGAGCTCGCCCAGTGGCTCAAGCGGTTCATCGTCGAGGATGGCGTCAACATGGTGGGCGGCTGCTGCGGCACCACCATCGACCACATCCGGGCCCTCGACGCGATGCTGCGCGAGCTCGCCGCCGACGGCTTTCGGCCCCAGCCCGTGGCCCGCGCTGTCGAACAGTCGCCGCAGCTCGCCTCGCTGTTCTCGGCCGTGCCGCTCCGCCAGGAGAACGCCTACCTCTCGATCGGCGAGCGCTGCAACGCCAACGGGTCCAAGAAGTTTCGCGAGCTGCAGGAAGTGCGGGACTGGGACGGTTGTGTCGCCATGGGCCGCGAGCAGCAACGCGAAGGCTCGCACACGCTCGATCTCTGCACCGCCTTCGTCGGCCGCGACGAGGTCGCCGACATGACCGCCGTCACCACGCTGATGCGCGGCCAGGTCGATGCGCCGCTGGTCTTCGATTCGACCGAGTACCCGGTGCTCGAGGCCGCCTTCGAGCTCTATGGCGGCAAGGGGGTATTGAACTCGATCAATTTCGAGGACGGCGAGGACGCGGCCGCCAAGCGCATGGCGCTGGCCAGGAAGCACGGGGCGGCGGTCATCGCACTGACCATCGACGAGGCCGGCATGGCCAAGTCCGCCGATGACAAGGTCAGGATCGCGCGACGGCTGGTCGATTTCGCCTGCACCCGCTTCGGCTTGCCGCAGTCGGATCTTTTGATCGATCCTCTCACCTTCACCATCTGCACCGGCAACGAGGACGACAGGAAGCTCGGGCTTTGGACCCTGGACGCGATCGAGCGCATCCACGCCGAGTTCCCCGAGATCCAGATTATCCTCGGCCTTTCAAACATCTCGTTCGGCCTCAATGCCGCGGCGCGGCACGTCTTGAATTCGGTGATGCTCGATCACGCCCAGAAGCGCGGCCTGACCGGTGCTATCGTCCACGCCTCGAAGATCATGCCGCTGCACAAGATCCCGGCCGAGGAAGTGCAGGCCGCCGAGGATCTGATCTTCGACAACTGGCGCCACGACAAGGACCCGCTGCAGGTCTTCATGGCGCTCTTCGCCGACCGCAAGGCCGAGGCCTCGAAGAAGCGCGAGCGGCCGGAAAAGGTCGACGAGCGGCTGGCCCAGCGGATCGTCGACGGCGACAAGGAAGGCCTCGAGGCCGATCTCGATCTCGCCATGGCGAGCTACGAGCCGCTCACCATCATCAACGAGCATCTGCTCTCTGGCATGAAGGTGGTGGGCGAGCTGTTCGGCGCCGGCAAGATGCAGCTGCCCTTCGTCCTGCAGTCGGCGGAGACGATGAAGAAGTCGGTCGCCTATCTCGAGCCCTTCATGGAGAAGGTCGAGGGCCAGGAGAAGGCGACCATCGTCCTGGCCACGGTCAAGGGTGACGTCCATGACATCGGCAAGAACCTGGTCGACATCATCCTCACCAATAACGGCTATCGCTGCGTCAATATTGGCATCAAGCAGCCGCTGTCGAACATCCTGGAGGCCGCGCGCGACAGCAGGGCCGACGCCATCGGCATGTCCGGCCTGCTCGTGAAGTCCACCGTCATCATGCGCGAGAACCTCGAGGAGATGAGCCGCGAGGGCCTCGACATCCCGGTCATCCTTGGCGGCGCAGCACTCACCCGCGCCTACGTCGAGGACGACTGCGTCAAGGCCTACGAATGCGGCAAGGTCGCCTACGCGCGCGACGCCTTCGATGGCCTCAAGCTGATGGACCACGTCGCCACCGGCAAGCTCGACGCCTATCTCGAGGGCATCCAGACCAGGCAGCAGCAAAAGAAGCGCCCGCTCAGGAAGCAGCGCACGCTCGAGCACAACGACGGCAGCATGCCCATCATGCGCCCGGTCGACATCGAGGAAACCCGGCTCAGGCGCGATCAGCTGGCCAACGGCGTCTTGATCCCCGAGCCACCCTTCTGGGGCAGCCAGGTGATCGAGAACGTGCCCGTCAAGGCGTTGTTGCCCTACCTCAACGACAACATGCTCTACCAGTTCCACTGGGGCTACAAGAAGGAGGGCCGCTCGCTCGACCAGTTCCTCGCCTGGGCCAAGAAGGAGCTCCGCCCGATCCTCCAGGATCTCCTGGCCGAGACCGAGGAAGCGAAGGTCTTCGCGCCTATGGCCGCCTATGGCTACTGGAAGGCCGCGGGCGAGGGCAACGACCTCGTCGTCTTCGACCAGGACGGCACGACCGAATACTGCCGGTTTACCCTGCCCCGGCAGAACAAGGCGGACGGGCTCTGCATCGCCGACTTCTTCCGCGACATCGACAGCGACGAGCGCGACGTCATCGGCCTGCAGGTGGTGACAGTGGGCCAATACGCCGCGGAGGTGGCCCGGGAGTGGTTCAAGAACGACCGCTATCAGGACTATGTCCGCCTGCACGGCCTCGGCGTCGAGCTGGCCGAGGCGCTCGCCGAGTACGTCCACAGCCGTATTCGCGCGGAGCTCGGCTTCGGCCACGAGGATGCGCGGTCGATGAGCGAGCTCTTGAAGCAGGGCTATCGCGGCTCCCGCTACAGCTTCGGCTACCCGGCCTGCCCGACGCTCAAGGACCAGGAACCGATGCTCGAACTGCTCGGTGCCGAACGGCTCGGGGTCGAGCTCAGCGACGAGTGGCAGCTGCATCCCGAGCAGAGCACGAGTGCCATCGTCGTCCACCACCCGCAGGCCCGCTACTTCAACGTCTAGGCGGTCGGGCCGGTACAAGGTGGACGACGTGACCATTGCCCGAGCAATTCACGTGCTCGCCATCATGCACTGGATCGGCGGTGTCAGCCTCGTTACGCTGGTGATTCTGCCGGCTGTCTGCCGCCTCGCCGACCCGGCGGCCAGGCTCGACACCTTCGAGGCGATCGAGGGTCGCTTCGCCGCCCAAGCCAAGGTCTCGGTGACGGTCGCCGGCCTCACTGGGTTCTACCTGACGCACCGTCTCGATGCCTGGTACCGCTTCCTCGAGCCCGGCTTCTGGTGGATGCACGCCATGGTGCTGATCTGGCTCGTCTTTACCATTGTGCTCTTTATCGCCGAGCCACTGGTCCTGCACGACTGGTTCCGCCGGCGCGCCGAGCGAGCGCCCGAGGGCACCTTCCGCCTCGTCCAGCGCGGCCACGTCGCCCTCCTCGTCGCCGCTGCCATCACCACGCTGGCTGCTGTCCTCGGCGCCCACGGCGTGCTCTACTGAGCCATTGCGGTGGTGCCGAACGTTCCGCTGCACTCGAGGGCGCCTCTCGGCGTCACGGCCGAC
>CAZNWE010000048.1:8741-31798 GCA_964576715.1 uncultured Geminicoccaceae bacterium
GGCACGTCGGCGGCGTCGATCGCCCGTCTGGCACGCCGAGCGGCCGCTCAGGCCGTCGCGGTGCCCAGTCCGTGCTCGCGTCCGGCCTCGGTCAGAAGCCGCTGCAGATAGGGGGCGAAGGAGCGGTTGACCAGCAGCTGGAAGTGGTTCGTGCTGCGGCAGTCGAGGATGATCTCGGCCTTGCCGAGCACGGTTCGGGTCGCCTGGTCCGGACCGAAGGCCGCGGCGTGCAGGTCGACCGGGCAGGCGGCGGCAAGGGTGTCGCGCACGGCCGGGCCATCGATCTCGAGGGCGACGAGCCGGGCGGAGATGTCGACGAGCGCGTGGTGCCGCTCGCCGAGGGCCTGATCGAGACTCTCGAGCGTCGCCGCGACCGCGTCCCTGGGCATGACCAGGAGGAACTCGTCCGGGCCGAGGCGGAGGGCGCGCATGGTGGTGTTCCCGGATGCGCGATTGACGGCCCCGGGCATGGCCACTCCCAGCGCCCGACCGGCGGCCGCGGCCGTCTCGGAGTCGGCGCGCAGCACGAGCTTGCCGAGATCCGGGCGCGTGCCGAGCGCGAGCGCGCCTCGCATCGCTGCCTCAGCCATGCAACCGGGCTCCCTCGGGATCGTAGAAGATCGGCCGCGTGACCTCGACGCTGATCGGCCGGTCGCCCGGCATCGGCACGTAGAGGGTCTGGCCGAGCCGGCCTCGACCACCGCCGACAAGGGCGAGTGCGATCGAGCGGCCGAGATTGGGGCTCATGTAGGACGAGGTGACGTGGCCGATCATCGGGCCGGGCAGGCGTGCTGTGGGCCGCTCGACGAGCTGTGCCCCCTCCTCCAGCACCACGGCCGGGTTGGCAGTCAACAGACCGACCAGCTGCTTGCGGTCGGGGGCACCGAGATCTGGGCGGGCGAGGCCGCGCTTGCCGATAAAATCGCCCTTTTTCTTGGCAACGATCCAATCCATGCCGAGATCATAGGGGGTCGTCGTGCCGTCGGTTTCCTGGCCGACGATGATGAAGCCCTTTTCGGCCCTGAGCACGTGCATGGTCTCGGTGCCGTAGAGCGTGACACCCTTGGGCTCGGCCACTTCGAGGATCGCAGCCAGGACCTCGGCACCGCGATCGGCCGGGACGTTGACCTCGAAGGCGCGCTCGCCGGTAAAGCTGATGCGGAAGATCCGGCCGCTGACGCCGGCGATGCGCGCCGGCCGCCAGGCCATGTGCGGGAAGGCGTCGTTGCCGAGGTCGCAGCCTTCGACCAGCGGCAGCAGGATCTCCCGCGACAGCGGGCCATTGACGGCGATCGTGGCCCACTGTTCGGTGACCGAGGTGAGGTAGACCGCGAGCTCTGGCCACTCGGTCTGCAGCAGATCCTCGAGCCAGGCCAGAACGCGCGGCGCACCGCCGGTGGTCGTCGTCATGTGGAAATGGCGGTCGTCGAGACAGGCGGTGACGCCGTCGTCGAAGACCATGCCGTCGTCCTTCAGCATCAGCCCGTAGCGGCAGCTGCCGGGGGCGAGCTTCGACCAGGCATTGGTGTAGACCCGGTTGAGGAAGGTCCGGGCGTCCGCCCCCTGGATGTCGATCTTGCCGAGCGTCGAGGCGTCGAGAATGCCGCCGGTGTCGCGCGCCGTGCGGGCTTCGCGCAGCACGGCTTGGTGCATGTCCTCGCCCTGGTTCGGGAAGTACCAGGCACGCTTCCAGGTGCCGACATCCTCGAACACAGCACCGCGCTCAGCGGCGAGATCATGCATCGGTGTCCGGCGAACGACATCGAAGAGATCACCCCGGCTGTGGCCGACGATCGCACCGAAGGTCAACGGGACATAGGGCGGCCGGAAAGTGGTGGTGCCGACCTCGCTCACCGGCTTTGCCAGCTTCTCGGCGACGATCGACAGGGCGTTGACGTTCGAGGTCTTGCCCTGGTCGGTGCCCATGCCGGTGGTGGTGTAGCGCTTGACGTGCTCGATCGAGCGAAACCCTTCGGTCAGGGCGAGGCCCAGATCCTTGGCGGTGACGTCGTTCTGGAAGTCGACGAAGGCCTTGCCGCCGCGATCGGCCGGCACCGCCCAGAGCGGCCGGAGCGGCGCCGGGGCCGCGTCGAAGCCGGAAAAATCGCCGGCCGCGGCACCCACCGAGCGGAGCCGCTGCTCCCTCGGCAACGGCGCATCGCCGGGGACGAAGGCCTGCAGCCGCTCGTCGAAGCGAAGCCGGCCCCTGGCCTGGCTGAAGAGCGCGACGTTGGGGTTCCAGCCGCCCGACATCAACAGCAGATCGCAAGGCTCGACCACTGCCAGGTGCCCGTCGAGCCGGCCGGCATCATCGAGCTGCATGACCCGGGCCTGGCTGATGCGCCTCGGGCCCTCGGTGCCGGTGACGACCGAGCCGCTGCGCAGGCGAATACCGGCGGTACGGACCTGGTCGACCAGCCGGCCCGACGGATCGGGCCTGGCATCGACGATGCAGCCGATGGCGACGCCGGCATCCATGAGGTCGAGGGCGGCGGCATAGGCGGTATCGTTGTTGGTGAACACGACCACCCGCTCGCCCAGCCTGACCGCGTGGCGGTTGGTGAAGCTGCGTGCCGCCGAGGCCAGCATCACGCCCGGCCGGTCGTTGCCGGCGAAGATCAGGGGCCTTTCGATTGCCCCGGTTGCCAGCACCACCTCGCTCGCCCTGACCCGCCAGAGCCGCTGCCGCGGCAGGTCGGGGTCGGGCTCGGCGAGGTGGTCGGTAACCCGCTCGAGCAGGAGGAGATAATTGTGGTCGTAGTAGCCGGTGCAGGTGGTGCGGCTGAGGACGCGGACCTCGGGCAGAGACGCCAGCTCGTCCAGGCCGTCGATCCTCGGCTCGGCCTGGGCAAGGAGGCCGCCACCAAGCTCGCTCTGCTCATCGCAAAGGATGACCCGCAAGCCCTGGCGACCGGCCTCGAGGGCAGCCTGGATCCCGCCCGGGCCGCCGCCCACGATCAGCACGTCGCAATGGGCATGGCGGTGCAGGTAGCGGTCGGGATCGGGCCTGGTCGGCGCCTCGCCCAGCCCCGCGATCTTGCGGATGCGCGGCTCGTAGACCTTTTCCCAGAACGATTTCGGCCACATGAAGGTCTTGTAGTAGAAGCCGGCCGGGAACAGCGGTGCGGCCAGGTCGTTGAGCTGGCCGACGTCGAAGTCGAGCGACGGCCAGCGGTTCTGGCTGGCCGCCACCAGCCGGTCCTTGAGCTCGACCATGGTGGCCCGGACATTGGGCTCGGTGCGCGGCGTGCCCGGGCTCAGCTGAACGAGCGCGTTGGGCTCCTCCGAGCCCGCCGCCAGGATCCCGCGCGGCCGATGGTACTTGAAGCTGCGGCCGACCAGATGGATGCCGTTGGCGAGCAGGGCCGAGGCCAGGGTGTCGCCGGCAAAGCCGGTCAGGCTGCGGCCGTCGAAGCGAAAGCGGATGGGCTTCGTGCGGTCGATGCGGCCGCCATGGGGCAGGCGAAAGGGCTGGCTCAACGCAGCGTCTCCGGTGCCGCCTCGCCCATTCGATAGACCGCGAGGATCTCATCGGTGACGGTATCGCGTACCACGTTGAACCAGCGCTGGCAGCCATGCGCGTGGTTCCACCGCTCGAGATGCAGGCCCTTCGGGCTGGTCCGGGTGAAGAGATAATCACGCCAGGCGGCGTCGGTCGCGACTTCCGGTGCCCGGGGCCGGGCGATGTGCGCCTCGCCGCCGGAGCGGAACTCGATCTCGGCCCGGGGGCCGCAGTAGGGGCAGGCGATCAGCAGCATCGATCAACTCTTCGGATACGGCGGCGAGGACGATCTCAGGCATGAAGCCTTAACGGCTCGGACAGCGGGCCGCGTGGCTGTCGGCGACAATAACGATGCGGGGAGCGACGTCGAGATCGGCTGCGGCACCCCGCTGCCCGCTAGAGCCCAGCATGCTGCAAGGCTTCCCTGAGACGGGTCTGGTCGGTGTCGCTGGCGAGACAGAGGCCCTCGATCAGGCGACCGAGATCGAAATCGGCTGTCTCCGCCCGAAGCACGCGTGCCTCGGCCCGGGCCTCCCCGGTGCGATCGAGTGCCGCGAGGCAAGCGATCCGGATGAGGCGCGACGGGCCGACGGCACCCTGGATCGTCTGCAGCGCCGCCAGACCCTTCTCGTGCTCGCCGGCAAAGAAGCAGACGAAGGCCAAATGGCTGCTGTAGTAGGTCGGCGCATAGGGGTTTATCGCCAGCGCCCGCTCGGCCAGCGACACCGCCTCGTCGGCCCGGCCGGCACGCGCCAGGAGGTAGGCGTGGCTGATCAGCATGTCGCTGTTGTGGGGGTTGAGCCGCAAGGCGCGGTCCGACTGGGCCAGCGCTTCGCCGTGCTCGCCCTTGATCGACATCAGCCGTGCCATCAGCCGGTGCGCCTGGGCCGAGCGATCATGGCGGCGCAGCACGTCGCGCACCCGCCTGATGCTGTCGTCCAGCGCGTCGGCGCGCGAGGCGCGCCAGCCACTGCCGAGCTCGGCGGCATCGCACCAACAATAGCAAATCGTGAGAAAATACTGTTCCGTGGCGCGCTCGAGGGCGCGCTCGAAGTAGTTCCGGGCGGCGGCGACGTCGCCCGGCGTGACCCGATGCAGATGCTGCAGGCCGCGCAGCATCAGCTCGTAGGCGTCGAGCACCTCGTCCGGCTTGCCGTCGATGGCGCGCGCCTGCTCCTCGCCGACCGCCTCGCCGACCGTCGAGGCGACGAGGGCAGTGACCTCGTCCTGCAGCGCGAAGGCGTCGTCGCCGGCACGGTCGAGCGTCTCGGACCAGACCCGCCTGCCGCTTTCGGCATCGACCAGTTGCACGCCGACCCGGACCTTGCCCGATGCCAGCTGCAGCGACCCTTCGACGATATAGGTGGCGCCGCTCCGTTGGCCGGCGGTGCGTGCACCGTACTCGGTGACCAGCGCATGCACGCTGCCCGGATCGATCAGTTCGAACTCCTCGAAGTGGGCGAGCGCCGCGGCCAGGGTCTCGGTGACGCCCGCCGCCAGGGCCGCGGCGTCGCCGCTCGAGCCGAGCTGGCGGAACGGTGCCAGCAGGATCTTGGGCAGTCGATAGGTGGCCAAGGCAGCGTCGACGGTCGGCGCTTCGCCCGATGCCGCGAGGCTGAAGACCCGCATCGGCTGGCTGATGTTCTTGAGCTGCCGCTCGCCCAGATCGACGAGCCTGAGATCGAGCTTGCCGCGCACCTGCCGCTGCGCGTCCTCCGACAGGCACAACCCGCCGGGCGTGGCCAGTGCCTCGAGGCGGGCGGCGACGTTGATGCCGTCGCCATAGAGATCGTCGCCCTCGATGATCACGTCGCCGAGATGGATGCCGATGCGAAAGGTGAGCGGCGGCAACGCTCCGGCCTGCCAGGCGAGGGCGGCTTCGACCGCGGCGACGACGCTCGTGAAGGCGACGAGATAGCCGTCGCCCATCCGCTTGACGATCCGCCCGCCATGCCGGGCGACCACGGGCTCGGCGGTGTCCTGCTCGAAAGCCCGCAGGCGCGCGAGCGTTCCGGCCTCGTCGGCGCCCATCAGCCGGGAGAAGCCCACGACATCGGCGCAAAGGATGGCAGCCAGTCGACGGTTCAAGCAATCGCCCTCTTCGGTATGGTGAGACCCTAGCAGGCCGCCGTGGCCGCCGCGAGGGACAAGCGCTGCCGGCTTGCGACCCATTGTGCCGGCAGCATTCGCCGTCGCGGGCGCGGACGGGCGCGGCCGTCCGACGCTTGACCAGTGCGGTGATGGCCAGCAGTCTTGGTTATGGCGGGCTGGTTCTCGGCCAAGGCGGCTCGGCCCTTGGCAATGCTCGTGCGTGTTGGCCGCTGCTGCCAGTTGCGGAACACTCGCTGGGACAGGCGGCCATGTTTGAGGAGAGGCCGGCGGCAAGCGCTGCGGTGCTGGCGGACCGGGTCGAGGCGAGGCCGTCAACTTCATGAGCCGCTGCTGCCGTTCTCGTCCTGACCGGGGTCGACGCCGGAAACGCCGCGGTACTTCAGGCTCCTCGCAGGCGGCTCGGGGGGCTGCCGGTCCAGCGGCGGGCGGCGCGGCTGAGGCTCGACTGGGCGCTGTAGCCGAGCTCGGCGGCGATCACCGCCAGGGGCTGGCGGTCGGTTGCCAGCCGGGCGAGCGCCTGCTCGCGCCGGACGGCGTGGATGATCGAGGAGAGCGAGCAGCCCTCGGCCGCGAGGCGCCGCTGGAAGGTGCGGGGGCTGGTCGAGGCGAGCAGGGCCAGCTCGGCGAGCGTCGGCGTGCCGTGCTCGAGCAGGCCCGGAAGGATGATCCGGAGCGAGCCCGCGAGCGTCCCCTCGCCCCTGATGCGGCGCAAATCGTCGGCCAACCCGCCGTCGGGCCCGCGGTCTCGGCTTTGCCGCACATAGGGCAGGTCGAGCGCGTCGTCGCGCATGGTGACGGTGAGCATGCTGTCGATCGCCGGCTGCGGCTCGACGTCGAGACGGCCCTTCAGGTGGGCGAGCCCGGCCTCGGGGTGCGGGATGATCGAGACGCGGGCGAGCCTCGGCCCTGAATGGCCGGTGCCTGCGAGAACGGCGCGGGCCATGGCGGCGACGTATTGATGGCAGGCGTGCAGCGTCTCGGCGTCGAAGTGAACCTGGTAGCTGTGCCGCAGCGTCAGGCCGGCGGGATCCTCGTCGACGACGAACAGCTCGTGCGACGAGTGGTGGGCGAAGGCCTGCATCAGCCGACCGAAGGCGTCGCGGGGTGTCCGGGCACCCAGGGCCACGCGGCCGAAGGCCGCCAGCTCGGCGATGCTGGTGTCGGAGACCACCCGGCAGCCGATGTGCGGCCCGCAGGCGCGGCCGGCATCGCGGATGAACCGCGCGCCGGCGATGAGCGGAATCGGCCGCTCGGGCTCGTCGAGCAGTCCCGTGGGCAGGCCCGCGGCCTGGAGCCGCTGCTCCGGGGCAATGCCATTGGCCCGCATCCACGACAGGAAGGGCGCTATCGCCGCAGCCCTGACTATCGGGACGATATGCGCCATTTCAGCCGCATTTCCGGCACTTGAAGCCTCCTGCCACGCTTTCGACGGTATCGTCGATGACAGATTTTTTGGCGCGCCCTGTCAAGTCTTGCTGACACAGACCCGGTATTGACCCAAAGCGCCTAAATCCACCGGAGGTGATCATGCGTCGCTCAACGTTCAGGCTGCTGTGTTGTCTCGCCGCGGGCCTCGCACCTTTGGCCGCCCTCGCGCAGGAAGCGGCGGACCCGCAGATCGGCAACCATCCCCGCACGCATCTGCAGAGCGCCTTCGCGACGGACGGCACGCCCGGGTCGCCGGATTCGACGACGACCATCGACGGCACCTATCTCCCCAACGCCGCCGAGCCTTTCGGCGGCGAAATTCAGCTCAATGCCAGCCAGTCGACGCCGTTCTGGCCGGCGCGCGTGGTGCCGCCCGAGGGTGCGCCGAACATCCTCCTGGTGATGACCGACGATACCGGCTTCGGGGCGGGCTCCACCTTCGGCGGCGTCATCCCGATGCCGGTGCTCGACGAGCTGGCGGCCGAGGGGCTGCGCTACACCAACTTCAACTCGACCGCCCTCTGCTCGCCGTCCCGGGCGGCGCTGCTGACCGGGCGCAACCACCACCACGTGGGCTTCGGCAACATCGCCGAGGCGTCGACCGGGTTTCCGGGCTACGACGCCGAGATCGGGCGCGATTCCATCTCGATCGGCGGCATTCTCCGGGCCAACGGCTACAACACCTCGTGGTACGGCAAGAACCACAACACCCCGCCCTGGACCGAGAGCCAGCTCGGCCCGTTCGACCAGTGGCCGACCGGCGAGATCTTCGGCTTCGACCATTTCTACGGCTTCATGGGCGGCGACGCCAACCAGTGGCAGCCGAACCTGTTCAACGACACCACCCAGATCTATCCGTTCCGGGACAATCCGGGCTGGAACCTGATCACCGCCGAGGCCGACGACGCGATCCGCCACATCGAGACGATCAACTCGATCGACCCGGCAAAGCCCTTCTTCGTCTACCTGGCACCGGGTGCCACCCATGCGCCGCATCACCCGACCAAGGAGTGGGTCGACAAGATCGAGGCCATGAACCTCTTCAACGACGGCTGGAACGAGCTGCGTGAGACGATCTACGCCAACCAGAAGCGGCTGGGCGTGATCCCGGAAGAGGCAGAGCTGACACCGTGGCCGGACGGGCTCAAGAAGTGGGAGGACCTGACGGCCGACGAGCAGAAGCTCTTCATCCGGCAGGTCAACGTCTACGCCGCCTATCTGGCCTACGCCGACCACGAGACCGGACGCGTGATCGACGCGATCGAGCGCATGGGCAAGCTCGACGACACGCTGATCATCTACATCGTCGGCGACAACGGCTCGTCGGCCGAGGGCTCGCCCATCGGCACGCCCAACGAGGTGGCGCAGTTCAACGGCGTGACGCCGCCGGTCGACGTCCAGCTCAAGGAATTCTACGACGTCTGGGGCACGGAGGAGACCTACAACCACATGGCGGTGGGCTGGACCTGGGCCTTCGGCACGCCGTTCAAGTGGACCAAGCAGATCGCCTCGCATTTCGGCGGGACGCGGCAGGGCATGGTGATGTCCTGGCCGGCCCGGATCACCGACAAGGGCGGCATTCGCAACCAGTTCAGCCACTTCATCGACATCGTGCCGACGCTGCTCGAGGCTGCCCAGATCCCGGCCCCGCGCTTCGCCTACGGCATCCAGCAGATCCCGATCGACGGCACCAGCATGGTCTACACCTGGGACGCCAGCCCCGATGGGGCGACGCGCCACAAGGTCCAGTACTTCGAGATGTTCGGCAATCGCGGCATCTACAATGACGGCTGGTACGCCAACACCAAGCCGATCGTCGATCCCTGGGCGCTGTTCTCGGTGCCGCCGCAGGATGTCATGAACAGCTACGAGTGGGAGCTCTACGACCTGACCAAGGACTGGACGCAGGACAACGACCTGGCGGCAACCATGCCGGACAAGCTGCGCGAGATGCAGGAGCTGTTCATCGCCGAGGCGTCGAAGTTCCAGGTCTTCCCGCTCGACAACGCGCTGGCGACGCGGATGGTGACGCCGCGGCCGAGCGTCGTCGCCGGGCGGACGCAGTTCGAGTACACCTACCCGGTGGTCGGCAACCCGAACGGCACCGAGCCGCTGCTGCTCAACGCCTCCTACAAGATCACCGCCGAGATCGAGGTGGGCGAGGACGGCGGCGACGGCATGCTGTTCACCCAGGGCGGCAAGTTCGGCGGGCACGGCTTCTACATCCTGAAGGGCAAGCCGATCTACACCTGGAACCTGCTCGACCTGGAGCGGGCGCGCTGGGAGAGCTCGGACACGCTGACGGCCGGCAAGCACACCGTCGAGTTCGAGCTCACCTATGACGGGCTCGGCTTCGGCACCTTCGCCTTCAACAATCTGAGCGGCGTCGGCCGCTCGGCCGAGGGCGTGCTGCGGATCGACGGCAAGGAGGTGGCGCGCCAGAAGATGGCGAAAACCATTCCGATCACGCTCGCCTGGGACGAGTCGCAGGACATCGGCTCGGACACGCTCACCGGCGTCAACGACGACGACTACCAGGTGCCGTTCGCCTTCAACGGCACGATCGAGAGGATCACGCTGGACATCGAGCGGCCGCAGCTGACCCCCGAGGACATCCAGAAGCTCGAGGCCGCGGCCTCGGCGCAGGGCGACAAGGGCTGAGGGCGGCAGGACCTGGGAGCGGAATGGGTGGCACTGTCCTCGATCGGATCGAGCGTCGGTCCGACGAGGCCACAAGGAGACCTGACGTGATGATTGACTTCCCTCGAGATCACGCCCACCCGCGCCGGCTGCTCGCGGCCGCTCCGCTGCTCCTGGCGCTCGCTCTTGGCGCTGGCGGCCAGGCGGCGGCGCAGGGCGCGACCCTCGACGGCCAGCCGCCGAGCGGCACGGTGGACCTGCACGAGATCCAGGTCGCCTATATCGGCAATCTCGGCGGCGGCAGCGGCGAGCTCACCTACGAAGGCGGCGTCTACCGCTTCGATGTCGCCGGGCTTGGCGTCGGCGGCATCGGCATCTCCTCGGTCGACGCCGAGGGCGAGGTCTACCGCCTGAACGAGCTCGCGGACTTCTCCGGCGACTATGTCTCGGGGCAGTACGGCATCGTCGTCGGCGAGGCGAGTGCGGGCGCCATGTGGCTCAAGAACGAGCACGACGTCGTCCTGCATCTCAAGGCCAAGCGCGAGGGCCTGATGCTGGCGGTCGCCGCCGACGCCATCAAGATCCGGCTCGACGAGTGAGCATGCAGGTCATGGGGCGACTGGCCCGCACCGCGTCGGTTGCCGCAGCGGTTGCAGTTGCGCTCGGCGTCTTGCCGGCGGCTGCGGCGGAGACCGTGACCAGCGATGGCTGGGAGATCAGCCTGACGCCTTATGTCTGGGCCACGGCGCTCAAGGGCGATGTGACGGTCGGCGGGGTCGAGGCCGACGTCGATGCCGACTTCAACGACATCCTCGACGCCTTGAACATCGCAGCGATGCTCAAGGCGGAGGTGCGCAAGGGCCGTTTCGGGCTTCTCTCCGACACGGTGTTCGCCCAGCTCGAGGACAGCGGGGCGAGCGGCCAGGGGCGTGTGGATATCGACGCCACCGTCAACTACGTCATCCAGACCGTGGCCGGAACCTACCGCGCCGGGATCTGGCAGCTGGGCGATCTGGGTGCTGCCGGTCCGCTGGCGCTCACCGTCGATCCCTATGCCGGCATCCGCTACACCTACCTGGACAACGAGCTCAAGGGAAAGCTCGACCTGCCCAACCTCGGCATCAATGAAACGCGGAAGGCCCAGGCGGACAAGCAATGGGTCGACCCGATCGTCGGTTTGCGCACCATCTGGACCATGGGTGAGCGCTGGAGCCTGACGCTCGCGGGCGATGTCGGCGGGATCAGCACCAGCGACCAGTACAGCGCTGAGGCGTTCGGGGTCGTCGGCTACCAGTTCGGCCTGCTCGGCGAGGACAACGCCCGGCTGCTCGCCGGCTACCGGGCCCTGAAGCAGAAGTTCGAGGACGGCAGCGGGCGCAACAAGTTCGACTGGGACATGACCATCCACGGCCCGGTCTTCGGGCTGCAGATCGCGTTTTGACCGGGAAGTCGTCGACAGACGTCATGGTCGTCGGATCACGAAAGAGGAGGATGAAATGAAGACAGGATCTTTCAAAAGGATACTGCCTTTGGCAGTAGCATTGTGCGCGCTCATCCCGATAGGCGCGTCCGCGCAGGAACAGACAGGGCCGGTCGACGAGATCATCAAGAAGATCGAGTCGGCTGCCGAGGGTGCAGTCGAAGAACTGCGACCGGACGCGGCGACGGCAGAAGTGTCGCCCTACTTCGGCTACCACGCCACCGAGCCCGTCGAGACGACCGGCACTCTGGGGTCTCCAAACGCCACGACCACCATCCCGGGCAACCAGTTGCCTGCGCCCCAGCCGAAATTCGAAGGGGTTATCAAGGACGACGCCCTGCAGTCCACCGAATGGTGGGCGCCCCGGATCGTTCCGCCCGAGGAAGCTCCGAACATCCTGATGATCATGACGGATGATGCGGGCTTTGCCGTGCCCAGCACCTTCGGCGGGGTCATCCCGACCCCCAACATGGACGCTCTGGCTGAGGACGGCCTTCGTTTCACCCGCATGATGTCGACATCGCTCTGCTCGCCGACCCGCGCCGCGATGATGACCGGCCGCAACCACCATTCGGTCGGCTTCGGCGTGATCGCCGAACAGGCGACCGGGTATCCCGGCTACGACAGCGTGATCGGCGTCGACAACGCCACCATCGGTCGCATCCTGCGCGACAACGGCTACGCCACGTCCTGGTTCGGCAAGGATCACAACACGCCGACCTACGAGGCCAGCCAGGCCGGACCGTTCACGCAATGGCCGACCGGCATGGGGTTCGACTATTTCTACGGCTTCGTCGGCGGTGACGCCAACCAGTGGGGCCCGAACCTCTTCCGCAACACCACGCAGATCTATCCGTTCGACGACTTCCCGAGCACGCTCGAGATGGATCGCTCCGACCCGAACGCGGAGACCTGGCCGGTCACGGGCGAGGAAAGCGAGTGGAACCTGGTCACGGCGATGGCCGATGACGCGATCGCATGGATGAGCCGCATCCATCAGACCAATCCGGATCAGCCGATCTTCATCAACTACGTGCCCGGCGCAACGCACGCGCCGCACCATCCGCCGAAGGAGTGGGTGGATCGTATCAGCGCGATGAACCTGTTCGACGACGGCTACGAGAAGCTGCGCGAGCGGATCTTCGAGAACCAGAAAAAGATGGGCGTGATCCCGCCGGACCTTGAGCTGACGCCCTGGCCGGCCGACGTCCTGGCACCCTGGGACACGCTGAGCGACGAGGCGAAGAAGCTCTACATCCGGCAGGTCGAGGTCTTCGCGGCCTATGCCGCCTACAACGACTACGAGATCGGGCGGGTGATCCAGCACTTCAAGGATCTTGGCCGCTACGACAACACGCTGATCATCTATCAGAACGGCGACAACGGCACGAGCGCCGAGGGCGGCCCGGAAGGCACCTTCAGCGAGGTCGCCTTCTTCAACGGCGTCCGTCCACCGGTCGACGTTCAGATGAAGTTCTATGATGCCTGGGGCACCGAGTTCGCCTACAACCACATGTCCGCCGGCTGGTCCTGGGCCTTCGACACGCCGTTCGACTGGTTCAAGCAGAACGCCTCGCGGCTCGGGGGCATCAACCAGAACATGGTCGTGACCTGGCCTGACGGCATCAAGGACAAGGGCGGCCTGCGCAACCAGTTCATGCATGTGATCGACCATGTGCCGACGATCCTGGAGGTCACCGGAATCGCTGCGCCGGAAATCGTGGATGGCATCGTGCAGAAGCCCATCGAGGGGACAAGCTATGCCTACACGTTCGATGCGGCCAACGCAGATGCCCCATCCCGGCACAGGACCCAGTACTTCGAGATGATGGGTCAGTGGGCGCTTTATGATGACGGCTGGCTGCTCAGCACCAAGGTTGACCGCGCGCCCTGGGACGCCTTCTCGCCGGCCAACCCGGACCCGCTGAACCACCAGGTGTTCGAACTCTACGACCTGTCGACCAGCTGGAACCAGTCCGACGACATCGCCGCGCAGCATCCCGAGAAGGTCACCGAGATGCGGGCCAAGTTCCTGGAGGAGGCGAAGAAGTACCAGGTGCTCCCGCTCGACGCCTCTGTCGGTGCGCGGGTCGCGGCGGCGCGCCCGAGCCTGATCGCGGGGAGGAACGAGCTCGTCTACACACAATGCATGACCGGCACGCCACAGGGTGACGCGCCCTTCCTTCTGAATACCTCCTTTACAATCACGGCAGAGATCACCGTTCCGGAAGGCGGCGCAGATGGGATGATCGTCACGTCCGGCGGTCGCTTCGCCGGGTACGGAATGTACCTTCTGGAGGGAAAGCCGGTCTTCCTTTGGAACCTGCTCGATCTCGAGCGCCCCAGGTGGGAAGGCCCGGAAGCCCTGCCGCCCGGCAAGCATGTCATCAAGTTCGAGTCCGAGTATCAAGGTCTTGGAGACGACACGATGGCGTTCAACAACTTCTCGGGCATCGGTCAGCCTGCGGAAACCACCCTCAAGGTGAATGGCGTCGTGGTCGACTCGAAGCGGATGGAAAAGACCATTCCGATTATCCTGCAGTGGGACGAGAGCTTCGACATCTGCTCGGACACCATCACGGGCGTGAACGATGCCGACTACAAGCCACCGTTCCCGCTCACGGCAACGCTCGACAAGCTGACGATCACGATCGACCGGCCGCAACTCAGCGAGGCTGAAACCAAGAAGTTCGAAGAAGCGATGAAAAAGTTGGACGCGTCGTTGTTGCTCAAGAAGTGAGTGACTGATCCGCGGACCAATTTGACCTGCGCGAGGGCCGGCCGGGTCCGGCCCTCGCGTGAAATGCCCGGCGAGCAATCGCCGGCTACCGGGCCCTGAAGCAGAAGTTCGAGGACGGCAGCGGGCGCAACAAGTTCGACTGGGACATGACCATCCACGGCCCGGTCTTCGGGCTGCAGATCGCGTTTTGATCCGGCAGCACCCGGGGCGGGGACACGGTTTCGAGCGCATGGCGAGGAGGTGAGTCGGAGGCGTTGAAGGCATTCACGAATCCCCGAAACCCGACCGACCTGGCGTCGGAGACGATCCTGCTCATCCCGGACTCCGCTGTCGAAGGGCTGCCCGAGCAGGTGAAGCTGCCGCCGGGCGACCGGCCGGTACGCTCTTCGCCATTGTCCGGCACCTGATGCGCCAGCGCCGGTAGGGTGATGTGCCGGGGACGCTGGATTGGGCCGCAGCTGCATTCTTGTCGAACAAGACAGGGCAAGCTGGCTTCCCGCTTACCCCTCCGGCTATTTACGCTTGCCGCTGGCTTGAACCTTGTGCATTCATTGGTAGGCTGAGTAGTTTTCGCAGTGACGGCGGTGCCGTTTCATCGGACAAGGTTTGCCTGCGCTGAGCAGCGATGTACCGGACGAGAGTAGAGAATGACGCAAAGCAAGATAGAGTTTCCCGAAGAGCTTCGCGACGGCCGTCGCGCGGCTCACGCTTGGTCGCGACGGCTGGCGACCGCCGCGATTGGCCTCGCACTTCTGTCGCTGACCGCCTGCGCCGGCACGACTGGTGCCGAGAGTGCCGACGCGCTGGAAGAGCGGGAGGCGGAAGCCAAGGCGGAGGAGGAAGGCAACACCAACAACCGCTGAGTTCTCAGCCCGCGAGCCCGAGCAGCAGCGCCTCCGGACGGCGACGGGGGAGGCGCACGGTGACGGTGATCTCGAAGACCAGCCAAAGCACTACTGGTGGGACCACCTCCCCTGGCCAATCATGGCGTGAGGCCGAGATTCGCGCCCGCAGCGCGCGAGTGCACGATGCGTTCCGTCCTATCGATGGTCGCCCGGTGTCGATCGGCGCGCCAACGTGACGCTCGGTCGGCGTGCAATTTCGACCCCTGATGAAGCACGCTCCTGAGGCTGCCTGAGCGCCCCCGAGCCGTAGGCGGAGAGGCGCTCAGTAGGTCTCACCGAGCGCCAGATAGAGGGCGACCCGGTTGGTCAGGAGGGCTGCCTCGGCCTGGATCAGGTTGCTTTTTCTCAGAAGCGCGAATTCGGCGAGATTCAGCAGCGACACCATGTCGATGGTCCCTGCCACGTAGTTGTCGCGGCCGAGCCGGACCGCCTCCTCGGCGCTCCAGTAGGCGACGCGCCAACTCTTCAGCTCCTCGAGCAGCAATTGCTCGTTGGCGAGCCGCGTCTCCACCTCGCCGAAGGCGCGGAGCACGGTCTGCCCATAGAGCGCGGTGGCCGCCGTCTGCTCGGCGGTCATCTCCCTGACCTGTGCGTCGAGCGCGCCGCCGTCGAAGATCGGTTGCAGCAGGCTGACACCGATCTTCGCGAACCTGATCGAGTTCAGCCCGACCAGTGCGAGGTCTGGGTCGGTCAGCTGGCCGTAGGTGGCCGCCAGCGAGATGCCCGGCAGCCGCGCCAGCTTAGCCACCTCGACGTCGTAGAAGGCGGCGATCACCTGGTTGCGCGCTGCCGTGACGTCGGCGCGGCGGTCGAGCAGCGACAGCGGCAGCCCGGCCGACAGCGTCTCGGGCATGGTCGGGAACGTGGCGGCCGGCTCCAGATCGAGGCTCGGGTAGCGGCCGAGCAACACCTCGAGCACCGCCACCGTCTCGTTGGCGCTGGATTGCAACCGTGCCACCTGGGCTCTGCTGGTGCTGGCGTAGGACTGTGCCTGGACGACGTCAAAGGATGAGACTTGGCCCGCGGCCTCCTTGCGTTGCGCCAGCCGGACCAGCTGCCGATAGCCGGCGAGCGCGTCCTCGGCGAGTGCCGTCAGCTGGGTGACCTCGGTGGCGGCGATCCAGCTCCGCGCCACGGTCGCAGCAATCGACTGGTACGCATAGTAGGCGTCATCCGCTGCTGCGGCCGCCGAGGCTGCCGTGGCGGCCGTGCCCGAGCGCAGCTTGCCCCAGAGGTCGACCTCCCAGGAGACCGCGATCGAGGCACCGGTCAGCGTGTTCGTCTTGTTGTCGTCGTAGTTCTTCGTGGACTGCCGGCCGGCCGCGAAGTTCAGCGCAGGCAACAGGGAGGCGGCGGCGATGTCGACCGACTGCAGCGCCGCCTCGACCCGGGCGGCAGCGGCCTGCAGGTCGCGGTTGTTACGCAGCGCCTCGGCCACGAGATCGGCGAGTACCGGGTCGTCGAAGCTCGCCACCCAGTTGCCGCCGACAGCGCTGATCGGCGCGCCCTCGGTCGACCAGGCCGCAGGAATAGCGCTCGACCCCGGCAGCGCCGCCTGGAGCAGCGCCTGCTGGTCGGGAGGTGTTGCCAGCTCGCACCCGGCAACCGCCAGCGCGAGCAGGATCGCGGTTTTGCTCCCAAGGCCGGCCGAGAGGCGAGGGTTAACGGACATCGATCTGGTCAGAATGGCAAAGGATAGAGCCACCGCGACCAGGTGTAGGTCCTGAGCGCGATCTGTCCGAGCCAAGTGAAAGGATTGTCGCCGGTCAGGATCAGGGCGGCGCCTTCAGCACCGATCGGCAAGCGAACATCGGGGTCGTCCAGCGTGATCTTGACCGGAAACCGCACCTCAGCGGACGGCCTGTCGGGAAAGACCGGCAGCTCGCCCGACGGCAGGAACTGGCCCTGGCCACTCGCCCACCAGATCTCCTCGACCTTGGCGGAAAAATGCTGACCCGGATAGATATTGAGGGCGACGATCGCCGGTTGGCCCTCGCGCACGAACTTGAGATACTCCTGCCGGTAGGTGGCCAGGAGGTAAGGATCACGATCAGCGATGAAGCTCGCGATGGCGCCGGCGCGGACGATGCCGGCGACCATGCCTTCCTCAACCTGGAGGTTGATGATCATGCCGTCCTCGGGTGCGCGGATCTCGGTCTGGGCCAGGTAGTACTCGGCCTGCGCGACCTCGGCCTCGGCCTCGGCGACCGCGGTGTTCACGCCGTCGATCTGCGAGGTGTAGGCGATCTCGGCACGGTGCTGGAGTGCTTGCGCATGGACGACGGACGCTTCGTCCGCTGCAGCCCGGGCGGCCCAGCGCTGGGCCTCGTCCTCTGGTGCTGCGCGTTGCGCGGCCAGGTCGGTAAAGCGCCGCAGCTGCTCGCGGCTGAAGACGAGCTCGGCCTTCGACTGCGCGACGGCCGCTGAGGCCGCTGCGACGTCCGCCTGCAGAACCTCGACATTCTGCTTTGCCGCGGCCAGCGCCGCGTTCGCCTGATCGAGCTGATACTGGTAGGGGCGCTTGTCGAGGACAAACAATGGCTCGCCCTTCTTCATCGGCGTGTTCTGCTTTACCAGGACCGACTCGACGAGCGTCGGCTCCGGCAGGCGCGGGATGATCTGCACGGTGTGCCGCACGACGCGCAGATCGGCGGAGATCGGCGCCAGGAAGCGCATGCCGACCAGCGGCACCAGCACCAGATGCAACAGGAAGAAGCCCGAGACCACACCCCACGCCGGCGTCAGCCGCAGCCATTTGAGCTTGAAGAAGACCAGCCAGATGAACAGCAGGTAGAGAAACGTTACAGCGAAAACAGCAAGCACGTCGTGAGCCTCTACTTTCCGGTAAGCTTGGTGCTTGTTTCGCTTTCGGGCGGTGGATTCTTCGCTTTCCCATTGCCCTCGTCCGCTTCATCCGGCGGCAATGGCTTGCCATAAGCGTACGCGGAAAGCTCTGCGAGCTCCGCACGATCGGCTTCGCGCTCGGCCGCGGGAAAACGCCGGATGTCGATCTTGTCGGTTGGCTTGAACGCCCAGATCAAGGCCTGAATCCAGGGCACGATCGCGAGAAATCCGATCCAGCCCATCAGATAGACGGCTTCGGCATCCGGGTGCTTTCGTGCGAAGGCGATCCGCCCGGGCAGCCCCAGCAGCTTCACCAGCCCGATCAGAACGCCGAGCACGGTCAAGGCGAGGCAGAGGAACGTAATGTAGTCCCAAAAAAAAGGTGACCCGTGAAATGCATTCCAGTATCGCTGGAGCCAGTCCATTTGCCTCTCCGCTTGCCATCCAGAATTGCCTCCCCGCCGCCCCTTTACAACGGTGAGGCAAAATATTTTAGGAACTTTCTTACTGATGTGGAGAATGAACAGTCAACGATAAAAATGGCCGCAGTTTACATTTGCGGCGCGCGAAGTAAAATTCGCGAATCGGCTCCGAGGAACACCTGCCTTCTCACCCTTTGGGGCGTCCCGACCAACCCCACCCCAAAATCCCGAGGGGGCCGCGGGGGAAATCATTTCCCCCGCCCTCTTCCCTTCCCTCCCCGCCCGCTTCCCCTTCCCCCGCCCCGCCACATCGCCGCACAATCGGCCCTTGCTCGCGGCTGCGATGCGCCGCATGTTGCGACCCGCAGGTGCCGACAAACCGGGGGGCCGGAGGAGCGCTGACCGATGCATATCGTCGACACTGATCTTGCCATCATTGGTGGTGGGGGCGCCGGGTTGCGGGCCGCCATTGCCGCGGCCGAGGCCGATCCGGGGCTCCGCATTGCGCTCGTCTCCAAGGTGGTGCCGATGCGCAGCCACACCGTCGCGGCCGAGGGTGGCTCGGCTGGGGTGATCACCGACAAGGACACCCTCGATCTGCATTTCAAGGACACGGTGTCCGGCGGCGACTGGCTCTGTGATCAGGACGCGGTCGATTATTTCGTCGGGCATTGCACCGAGGAGATGGTGCAGCTCGAGCATTGGGGCTGTCCCTGGAGCCGCAAGCCGGATGGCGACACCAATGTCCGCAATTTCGGCGGGATGAGCACCGCGCGGACCTGGTTCGCCGCCGACAAGACCGGCTTTCACATCCTCCACACGCTCTTTCAGACCTCGCTCAAGTATCCCTCGATCCGCCGCTTCGACGAGTATTTCGCGGTCGATCTCGTGGTCGAGGACGGGCGTTGCCAGGGCCTGGTCGCGATCGAGATCGCGACGGGCGATTTCGTCCAGATCCGCGCCAAGGCCGTGGTCATCGCCACCGGCGGTGCGGGCCGGGTCTACCGGCAGAACACCAATGCCGGCACGGTGACGGGCGACGGCATGGGCATGGCCTACCGCCACGGCGTGCCGCTGCGCGACATGGAGTTCGTCCAGTACCACCCGACGGCGCTGCCGGGGAGCGGCATCCTGATCACCGAGGGCTGCCGTGGCGAGGGTGGCTATCTCGTCAACAAGGACGGCTACCGCTATCTGCAGGACTATAATCTCGGCCCGGTGGTGAGCGAGCCCACGCCGAAGACCATGGAGCTCGGCCCGCGCGATCGCCTGAGCCAGGCCTTCTGGCACGAGGAGCAGGCCGGCCGCACCGTCGAGACCCCGCTCGGCCATGTGGTGCATCTCGAGCTCATGCATCTCGGCCGCGAGAAGCTGCACGAGCGGCTGCCGATGATCCAGGAACTCGCCCAGACCTTCCTCGGCGTCGACCCGGCCGAACAGCCGATCCCGGTCTGCCCCGCCGTCCACTACACCATGGGCGGCATCGGCGCCGATGCCCGCACCGCCACGATGCTGCCGGGTCTCTACGCCTGCGGCGAATGTTCGAGCGTCGGCATTCACGGCGCCAACCGGCTCGGCTCCAACTCGTTGGCCGAGCTCTGCGTCTTCGGCCGGGTGGCCGGCGAGGAGGCCGCCCGCTTCGCCCGCGAGGCCAGGCCCGTGGACGACGCCACATTGACCCGGGCCGCAGACGCTATCGAGGGCCGTGCCATGGCCCTCCTGACCGGCGAGGATGGCAAGGACCGGATCGCCACGCTGCGCGACGCCATGGGCGACACCATGGAGGAGGGGGTCGGCATCTTCCGCAGTGCGGCGGGCATGCAGGCGAGCTGCGACAAGCTCGCCGAGCTCAAGGACCGCTATCGCCGGGTGCATCTCGACGACCGGACGCGCAGCTTCAATACCGAGTGGCTGACCGCGATCGAGCTCGGCTTTCAGCTCGACGTCGCCGAGGCCATGGCCTGGTCGGCGCTCGAGCGGCAGGAATCCAGGGGTGCGCACAAGCGGCTGGACCAGTTCGGCGAGCGTGACGACAAACGCTTTCTCCAGCACACCCTGGCCTTCCACCAGCAGGATGGGCCGCCGCGGCTGGCCTATGAGCCGGTGAACATCACCCGCCTGCCGCCGGCCGAGCGGGTCTATGGGGGTGCGGCCAAGAAGGGGGTATTGGAACGGCAGGGAGCCGAGGCATGAGCGAAGGCGAGCTGACGATCGATATCGAGGTGCTGCGCTACCATCCGGAGCGCGACACGGAGCCGCGTTTTCTGACCTACACCGTGCCCTTCGCCCACGACACGTCGGTGCTGCAGGGGCTGCAATACATCAAGGACCACCTCGACGGCTCGCTGACCTTCCGCTGGTCCTGCCGGATGGCGATCTGTGGCAGTTGCGGCAAGATGGTCAACGGCGAGCCCAAGCTCTCCTGCCACACTTTCCTGCGCGACTACTACCCCGGCAAGGTGCGGGTCGAGCCCCTGTCGCACTTCCCGATCATCCGTGACCTCGCGGTCGACCAGACCGACTTCCTCGAGAAGCTCGAGAACATCAAGCCCTACATCATCCGCGACGCGGAAAAGCCGGTCAGCGAGGGTGTGTACCGGCAGACCCCGGCGGAGGTCGCGCAATACCAGCAGTTCAGCCAGTGCATCAACTGCCTGCTCTGCTACGCCGCCTGCCCGCAATACGGCCTGAACAGCGACTTCCAGGGTCCGGGCATCATGGCCCTCCTGCACCGCTACAACAGCGACTCGCGCGACCAGGGCAAGGCCGAGCGCATGCCGATCGTCAATGCCGAAGAGGGCGTCTGGAGCTGTACCCTGGTCGGCTACTGCTCGGAGGTCTGCCCCAAACACGTCGACCCGGCAGCGGCCGTAAACCGCAACAAGGTCAACAGCACCATGGACTATTTCCTCCGCTTCCTCAGCCCGCGCGGGGCCAACTCGTGAGTGCCCGCAACACCTATGTCCGCCCGATGGCCGGCTGGTATCGCCGGAACCCGCGCTTTATGGCCTACATCCTGCGCGAAGGGACGAGCGTCTTCGTCGCCCTTTATGCCGCCATCCTGCTCTGGGGCCTGACCGCGTTGTCAGGGGGCCCGGCAAGCTTCGAGCGCTGGCTCGCCTTCCTCGCGAGCCCGCTCTCGCTCCTGCTCCACCTCGTGATCCTGGCGGCTGCTGTCTATCACACGTGGTCGTGGTTCCAGGTGGCGCCCAAGGCGACCCCGCCCCTGGTCCTCCGCGGCAAGCCAGTCCCCGACAGTGCGATCATCGGCGGCGGCTATGCCGCCTGCGCGGTGGTGAGCCTCGTCGTTCTCGTCCTTGCCTGGTGGTGAGCAAGCCCATGCCGAAACGCTCGCACGAGCCCATCTTCTGGTCGCTGTTCGGTGCCGGCGGTGTCGTCTCGGCCCTGGTGCTGCCGGTGCTGGTGCTGATCACCGGCATCGCCTTTCCCCTCGGGCTGCTGTCCGACGGTGCCCTCGACTATGCGCGGATGGTGAGCTTCGCCGGCAGCCTGATCGGCGGCATGGCCCTCTTCGTCGTGATCTCGCTCACCTTCTGGCACGCCGCCCACCGCATCGCCCACTCCGCCCACGACTTCGGCCTGCATCGCGGCCGCGGGGTCTGGAGGGCCATCTGCTACGGCGCCGCCTTCGCCGGCACGGTGTGGACCTTCGTGCTGGTGGTCCGCCTCTGGTTCGGGTGAGCCCAAGCGCAGGCCTGCTCGTTCAGAGTTGCCCCTGTTGTTGGCCAACGCGTCGCCAGGAATGGGGACGCCAGGTCACCGCGACGCCAGTGGGGCAGGGTCTCGGCCGGCGATCTCCAAAAGCAGCTTCTGGCGAACGGCGTCCTGAAAGCTGCGCTGGTCGTCGACCGTGACGACGAAGCTGCCCGGCCCGCCGATCACTTCGCTGGCGAAGTACGCTTCGAGGTCGATGCTGCGCGGCCGGCCGGAGCAGTCCGCCGAGCGGCAGAGGATGGCGAGGCCGTTGATGGTGATGTCGGCCATCAAGGCACTCTGCCGGGCCAGCGGCAGCGGTTGCCCGCCGAAATTGCCGCTATCCGCCGATACGTCGATGACGCGGCGATGGCCATCGATGGCATTGCTCTCGATCTGCTCCTGGCTGAACGCGATGGCATTGCTGATCGAGTTCCAGCCGACCGCCTGGCGCGGTGCGGTGCGGAGCGCCGCAGCGAAGGCTTCGGCGCTCTCAGGGCCGTCGATGATCGTCCAGGGCACGATGACATGCTGCGATGTGGCACCGCCCCACTCGACATAGGTGACGGCAATTTGGCCATCGAAGCCCTGCACGATGGCGTCCAGGATCTCCGGCGCCGTGATCGCGCTGGCATAGCCGTCGCGCTGCAGCGCCATCTCCGTCGCATCGATCGAGCCCGAGCCGTCCGCGGCAAGAACGAGCTCGACGTCGACCGCCACGGGCTCCTGCGCCATGGCAAAACCGCCGGCCGCTACGGCGACCAAGCCGAGGAACAAAGCAGCGCCGAGCGCGAGATGGTCGCGAGCCTGTCGGGTCATTGCGAGTCCCTGTTCTAAATTGGCGCCGCGGCCAGCCGGCACGTGCTTTCGCAATAGGCGCCAGCGACGAGCGCTCGCGCGCCTCGCCAGGTAGATAGCGCGCTTTGGTCAGGGTTCACGTGGTCGTCGACTTTCTGGTCAAATCCTAAGCCGTTGGCCGATCCTGCGGGACGGTCATTGGTGCACGCTGCCTTTTCTGGTGCCGCAACACGACAAGACCGAACGCCTTCGGAACGAGAGAGAAGGTCAGCCGCCTCTACCGTCATCTGCCGGAATGAGGCCAAACGCGCATCTGGAGCCGGATACGCCGCGCGAGCCGTAGACATACTCGCGGACGCGGGTAAAGTGCCCGTGCAGCGAGGAAGAGCGCAGGTCCACATGCACCGCAAATGCGATCCAGCTCAGAGGCGCAGGACACCTGCGCGCCGCCATCTGGTGCATGACTAATGAT
>CAZNWE010000049.1:0-31199 GCA_964576715.1 uncultured Geminicoccaceae bacterium
TGATCGACGAGCCGGGCTCGTTCTCGGGCAGCTTGAGCTCGCCGAGGCCGCAGCGTGGGCCGGAGCCGAGCAGCCGGATGTCGTTGGCGATCTTCATCAAGCTCGTGGCCACGGTGTTCAAGGCACCCGAGAGCTCGACCAGCGCGTCGTGGGCGGCCAGGGCCTCGAACTTGTTGGGTGCGGTTTCGAACGGCAGGCCGGTGAGCCGCGCCACGGCGGTGGCGAAGGCGACGTCGAAACCCTGCTTGCTGTTGAGGCCGGTGCCGACCGCGGTCCCACCTTGCGCCAGCTGATGGAGGCGCGGCAGTGTCGCCTCGATGCGCGCGATGCCGTAGGTCAGCTGCTGAACATAGCCGCTGAATTCCTGGCCGAGCGTCAACGGGGTCGCATCCTGGAGATGGGTACGCCCGATCTTGATGATATCCTGGAAGGCCTGGGCCTTGGCGGCGAGGGCTGCCTTGAGATGGGCGAGCGCCGGCAGCAGGCGGTGATGCACCTCTTCGCCAGCGGCGATGTGCATGGCGGTCGGGAAGGTGTCGTTCGAGGACTGGCCGCGATTGACGTGATCGTTGGGGTGGACCAGCGATTTCTGGCCGCGCTCGCCGCCGAGCAGCTCGGTGGCTCGGTTGGCGATCACCTCGTTGGCGTTCATGTTGGATTGCGTGCCCGAACCGGTCTGCCAGACGACGAGCGGAAAGTGCTCGTCGAGCTGACCCGTCATGACCTCCTCGGCCGCCTTGCCGATCGCCTCGGCGAGCTCGGCGTCGAGGGCACCTTGTGCGAGGTTCACCTCGGCCGCCGCCCGCTTGACCACCCCCAGGGCACGAACCAGGGGAAGCGGCATGCGCTCGCCGCCGATCTTGAAGTTCAGCAGACTGCGCTGGGTCTGCGCCCCCCAATAGCGTGAGGCCTCGACCTCGACCGGCCCGAACGTGTCCGTCTCGATCCGCACCGTCGCCGTCATCGCCTTTCCCCTCCGCCTGGCATCCCCGACACCATGCGGCTTAAAGCTGCGACGATTGGTGTCAACCCGACGAGACGCCGCGTTTGGCCGGCAAGACCATTCCATCGGGCGGCGGCCGGCCTGGTGATCGATGACGACACCCGACCGCGGCTTCTGGCGGGTGGCTATTTCTTGCGGAAGCGATCGAGGGTGACGATCTCCGCGCCGTCCCCTTCCTCCGGTGCCTGCTTGTCGGCCTCGTCGGCCACCGGCCTCGGCTTGGCACCGGTCTTGGCGGCGAGCGGCAGAGGTGCAGGCTCATTGTCCTCTGCGCCGGCTTCGTTGCCGAGCGTGAATTGCAGGCCGAACTCGACCCCCGGATCGGCGAAGACGCGCAGCGCCTCGAACGGCACGATCAGGCGCTCCGGCTGGTCGTTGAAGCTCAAGGTCACGCCGAAGCCGTCGTCGCCGACATCGAGATCCCAGAACTGGTGCTGTAGGACGATGGTCATCTCGGACGGGTAGCGACTGTGCAAGTAGTCCGGGATCTCGACGCCCGGATGGTCGGTCCGGAAGGTGACATAAAAATGATGCGGCGGTGGCACCTCGCCCGCGGCGAACTGCCGGAGCACATCGCGCACGACGGTGCGCAGCGCCGCCTCAACCAGCTGTCCGTAGTCGATCCTCTGCCGCCGCATGTGGCCTTCGTCGCGCTATGGCAAGGTGATGCCATGGTTGATCGGGTGCGCCTCAGCGTTCCGCTCGAAGGCGCTTCGCTACCGACGCTGAGCTACGATACTGGACGGGTGCAAATTGGCAAGTTTGGGGGGCTTCTGTTGCCCGGCGCCCCCCGGGCCGCGCCGGGGTGCCGAAGCGCCCCGGACTTTTCGGCAGGGTTCTGTTGCCCGGCCCCTGCCAGCCGCGCTTACCTAAAGATTAGGCAGCGAGAGCCACACGGCTGTGATTGTCGTTGGCACTTGTCATAACGGTCCGGTAACGGCGGTACCATGCCGGGCAAAAACCACCCCTTTACCACGCTCGTCGAGCCTATTTCGCCCCCAAGGATCCCGTCTCATGCCCGACAACCTAGCACTGAGCGAGGATGGACTTGGTGGAGGCGCCGGGTACTGCCCCCGGGTCCGATACGCTTATTCCGAGTGGCGTTTATCGCCATAGCCGAATGCCTTCGGCAAGCTCTATATAGCGGCTAGCCACGCTCGCTTAAAGAGGCGAAGTGTGCGGCCCGCCGATCAGGACCCATTCAGCATAGTCTGGTGCATAACATGACCCTGTCCGCCGACGCCCTGGCCGAGATCGCCGAGCTTCGGGCAACCGCGCAGTCGACCCGCCGGGCGGTGGTCCCGGCGCTCGAGGCCATCCTCTTCAAGCCCTTGCCGGTGCTCGACCAGGGCTTCATCCGGGTGGTCGACTACATGGGCGACGATGCCGCCGTCGTGCAGGCGGCCCGGGTCTCCTACGGCAAGGGGACCAAACAGGTCTCGACCGACCAGGGCCTGATCAATTACCTGATGCGGCACCGCCACACCACCCCGTTCGAGATGTGCGAGATCAAGCTACACGTGAAGCTGCCGATCTTCGTCGCCCGGCAGTGGATCCGCCACCGCACCGCCAGCGTCAACGAATACTCGGCGCGCTATTCGGTGCTCGATGACGGCAGCTACCGTCCCGAGTTGTCGCAACTGGCGGCGCAGGCGACGCAGAACCGCCAGGGGCGCGGTGCGCCGCTCGACGCGGACGTCGCCCGATCGGTCCGCGAACGGCTCGATGACAGCGCCGCGGCGGCCGAGGCGACCTATCGCTGGCTGTTGGGCGACGGCCCTGGCGAGCCCGGCCTGTCACGTGAACTGGCACGCATCGTGCTGCCGCTGTCGGCCTACACCCAGTGGTACTGGAAGATAGATCTGCACAATTTGATGCATTTCATTGCCTTGCGGGCCGACGCTCACGCGCAGTACGAAATTAGGGCCTATGCCGACGTGCTGGCCGAAATCGTCGAGAAATGGATGCCGTTGACGGCCGGCGCGTTTCGCGATCACAGGGTCGATGGCGCCGAGCTTTCCGGCCGCGGGCTCGCGGTGGTCAGGCGACTGCTCAAGGGCGAGGCCGTCGACGCCGAGGCGAGCGGCATGAGCGCGCGCGAATGGCGCGAACTTCAGGTACTGCTGGAGTTGGGCGACCAGGACTGAAACAACCGCGACGCCGGGTGCCTCGTCGCACTCGCCGGGAACGCCGGCAATTACTTGACGTCGAAGCGCTAGCGCACGGTCGTGTCGCCAAGGCAGAGCACCACGAGAATCGTGAGCGCTGCCGCCGTGCCGATCAGGCCGATATAGATCGCCGCCGCCAGGCCGAACGTGGCGACGATAGCGATGCACAGCACCAATAATGCAAGCAGCGCCCAGCCCGTCTTGCCGAGCCCCTCTGTCTCCAGCATCAGCTCTTCTCCATGTTCGACCGCAAGAAACCTGCCACACTCGTCTCGGGCGCTGCGCCCAGTTGCACCGAGTTACTTATGTTGCTTAACGATGGCGGGACGCCCTGTCACCTTGCCATCACGTCACACTGGTCCGCACCCGCGCGGATCACGACAGGCCAGCGCCCGTGGCCAGCGCCCGTGGCCAGCGCCCGTGGCCAGCGCCCGTGGCCAGCGCCCGTGGTATGTCGATCAGGCGGCAGATGGCTCGAACGACACACCCCTCGAACATTCGCAACGACCAGACTGTACAAGCGTTAAGCGACCGCTAAAGTCCGCTCGAAAACATTCTCTAGGAGGGGGCGATGCGTCTCTCACGTTACGTCTTGGTGTCGGCGGGTGCCGCCTTTGGACTGGCTGCCTGCACCGGTGGTCCTAACTTCGACACCGTCGGCGATAAGTTCGCCAACAGAGCCGATGCCACGCGCGCTATTACCGCGGCGGAGGCCGCTGCGGTACCAGCCGATCCGTATCAGGCGGCAGCATTCGAATCGATGCTGGGTCATGCTCAGTACGAATTCAGCCCCATGGACGACATGACCGACGCAGCCTACGAGGCCAACCAAGCGCTTGCCTGGGCCGGTGGGGAAGTGGCGATGCCGCAACCGCCCGGCGAACGCAGGTTGACCCCGGAGCACGCTGCTGAGGCCAATGAGGTGTATGCCCGTCTCCTCGCCGCGATCGAGGGCGAGCCGGGCGAGCGCCTGCCGGTGGTCGCCGGTGCCGCGGTCGGCGATTTCAATTGCTGGATCGAGCAGCAGGAAGAGAACTTCCAGCCGGACGACATCGCGGCCTGCCGTGATGCCGTCTATGCTGCACTCGCCGAGCTCGAAGCGCCGGTCGAACTCCTCCCGGATGCGATCTCGCTCAGCACCGACGTGCTGTTCGCCTTCGATAGCGCCGAGATCAACCCCGAGTTCACGGCTGAGATCGATGCGGCGGCCGATCTGCTGCTCGCCAATCCGGACGTTACCGTGCGTATCGATGGCCATACCGACAACATCGGCACGCTCGAGTACAATCAGGGACTGTCCGAGCGTCGGGCCGAGGCGGTCGCCTCGTATCTCGAGGACGCTGGCGTCGCCCGCGATCGGATGACCGTGGCCGGCTTCAGCTTCACGCAGCCGATTGCCTCCAATGACACGGCCGAGGGCCGGGCGCTCAATCGCCGGGTCGAGATCGACCTGATCGATCCGCTCGACTGACGTCAAGCCGCCTTGCAGCGGCTGAAGGGAAGCGGCCGGTCGACCACGACCGGCCGTTTTCCTTTTCCCGGCAGGCCGGCTCGATGCGCACCGCGTTCGACCTGCGGGTGCGCTTGGCCGGCCATTGCAAGTCGGCTAGGACGCTGGTGTCGCGGGATCCACCCGAAGGAGCCAGATGCGCGAAGTTCTTACGGTCTTCTTTGCGACCGGCATAACCCGTGCCGTTCTGGTGGTGGTCTGCCTCTCGCTCGCCAGCATCTTCGAAGGCATCGGCCTCGCGACATTGATCCCGGTGATCACCGTGGCCACCGGATCGACCGCGACGGCATCACCCGCGGAGGCGGCCCTTAGAGAGTTCATGAACTTCGTCGGCTTGCCGGTCGAGATCGGGCCGCTGATCCTGGTGATGATCATCGCCATGACCATCCGCGCCCTCTTGGGCGTGATGGTCATGAGCTACGTCGGCTACACCGCCGCTGCAGTCGCCGCCGACCTCAGGCGGCGGGTCATCGCCAATCTGCTCAAAGTGCGTTGGCGCTACTTCGCCAACCAGCGCATGGGACGAATCACCACGGTGATCAGCAACGACGCCACTCGGGCGTCGCGCGCCTATCTGATGAGCGCGGAGTTCGTGGCCCTGGCGGCGCAGTCCATCGTGCTGGCGATCGTCGCGGCCGTGGTCTCCTGGCGGCTGGCGCTGCTCGCCGTGGGGCTCGGGCTGATCCTGGCGCTCAGCCTGCACGGGCTGGTCCGCGCCGCCCGCAAGGCCGGCCGGCAGCAGACCATGCGGACGCGCGAGCTGATCGTCTTTCTTTACGACACCCTCAACAACCTCAAGGTCATCAGGGCGATGGGCCGCCAGGCGCCGTTCGCCAGCCTGCTCGACAAGAAGATCAGGAAGCTGAGGAACGCGCTGCGCCGGGAGGTGATGACCACCGAGCTCCTCAATAGCGCGCAGCTGATCGTGATGGCGCTGTTTCTCGGTGGCGGCTTTTACATTCTGTTCACGTTCTTCGAGGCGCCGCTGGCCGAGATCATCGTTGCCGGGCTCGTCGTTTCGCGGTCGGTCTCGTCCCTCGGCAAGCTGCAGAAGGCCTATCAAAAGGCGATGGCGCTGGAGAGTGCGTTCATGTCGACCAGGGAGTTGATCGACGAGGCCGGCCGCGATCCCGAGATCGACGATGGCACCCGAGCGGCGGCGTTCGAGCAGCGCCTCGAGATCGAGAACCTGCGGTTCGCCCATGACCAGACCCCGATCCTCCGCGGGCTGTCGCTGACCCTGCCGGCCAACCGGCTCACCGTCCTCACCGGGCCATCCGGTGGTGGCAAGACGACCACCGTCGATATGATTCTCGGACTGCATCGGCCGGACGAGGGGCGCATTCTGCTCGACGGCGTACCGCTCGACGAGATCGGTCTCGCGTCCTGGCGCGCGCTGGTCGGCTATGTGCCGCAGGAGGTCTTCCTCCTGCACGACACCGTGCGGGCCAATCTGACGCTGGGCGACGACGGCATCGACGATGCGACCATCTGGTGGGCGCTCGAGCTCGCCGGGATCGCCGCCTTCGTCGCGCAGCTGCCGGACGGCCTCGAAGGCACCGTCGGCGAAGGTGGCAGTCGCTTTTCCGGCGGCCAACGGCAGCGCATCGCCCTCGCCCGCGCGCTGGTTCGCCGGCCGCACCTGCTGATCCTGGACGAGGTGACGAGTGCCCTCGATCCGGCGACGGCGGTGGCCGTGGCGGAGGCGATCAAGCGGCTGACGGCGCAGACCACCGTCCTCGCCATCACCCACCGGCCGGAGTTTCTCGACGTCGCCGACCGGATCTATCGCATCGAGAGGGGCCGGGCAGCGCTGGTCGATCGCGCCCTGGCCGACACGCACTGAAGCCGCACGCTGGCGTGGCGGACACAGCCCGAGGTGGCAACTGCGGCATGCTCAAGCCCGCGGATGCGCCTTGGCATAGAGCCGCACCAAGCCCTGGGCATCGACGCCGGTGTAGCGTTGCGTGGTGCTGAGGCTGGCGTGGCCCAGGAGCTCCTGGATCGAGCGGAGGTCGGCGCCCGATCCCAAGAGGTGCGTGGCAAAGCTGTGGCGCAGGCTGTGCGGCGTCGCCGTCTCCGGCAGACCCAGCGCATGGCGGAGGTCGCGGACGCGTTTTTGCACCACGGCCTGCTGCAGCCGCTTACCGCGCTCGCCGACGAACAGCGGGCGCTCGGCGGTGCGCGAATAGGGGCAGGCGGCGAGGTAGCCGTCGAGCGCCTCCCGGATCAGGGGGAGCAGCGGGACGAGGCGCTCCTTGCGGCCCTTGCCCATCACCCGCAGCGTGCTTTCGGCACCACTCGGCAGATCACCCCGATCCAGCGCGAGCGCCTCGCCGATGCGCAGGCCGGCGCCATAGAGCAGGAGCAGGAGGGCGGTGTCGCGGGCGATCAGCCAGGGTGACCGGCCAGCGCCTTCGGCTACTGCATCGGTCAGCGCCGTCACCTCGGTCACGGCGAGCGGCCGCGGCAGCCGGCGACCGGCCCTCGGTGCCCGCATCGCCCGGAGGGCCGGGTTGTGCAGCCCATGGCGTGCATCGAGGAAGTCGAGAAAGCCGCGCACCGCGGCCACCGCGCGCTGGGTCGAGCTCTTGGCGTAGCCCTCCTTCAGCCGCCACGCGAGCCAACCGCGAAACCCATGCGGGGCCATCGCGCGCAGGCTCTCGAGGCCGATCGGCCCGCCCTGATGCTCGGCCATGAACGCAACGAAGGCTTGCAGGTCGTGCCGATAGCCGCTCTGCGTGCGCGCTGCCAAGCGCTTCTCGTGCGCGAGCCAGGCGCACCAGGCGGCATAGGCGGTATTGAGGTCGGGCTCGGCAAAGGCCAGCATCGCACGTGCTCCGGCGCGGGTTATCGGCATCGCGCCAGCATGCTAGCAGTCGATGGCCCGACGTCTTCATCCTTTTGCACGGCCGAAGATGCCCCTGCTCACCGTCTCCGTCCTGCTGCCGATGCCCTTCGACACGAGCTTCGACTATCGGCTCGATCCGCCGTTGGACGGCGCGCCGCCGGCGCTCGGGCGGTATGTCATGGTGCCCTTCGGCTCGCGCCAGCTGATCGGCGTCGTCTGGGAGCGCGGCACCGCCGCGCCGGTGGCCGAGGCGCGGCTCAAGCCGCTGGTCGGCGTGCTCGATCAGCCACCGTTGGCGGAGCCGCTGCGTCGCCTGATCGAGGCGGTGGGCCGCGAGACGGTGACACCGATGGGCGCGGTGCTGCGGCTCTTCCTCAGCACGCCTGCCGCCTTCGAGCCCGAGCCGCTGCAGACGGTGATTGACATCGCCGCCCCGCCAGCACGACCGACCGCCAAGCAGCAGGCCGTGCTGGCCGCCCTCGCGGCGGCAGGCCCGCAGCCCGCAACCGCCCTCGCACGTGCGGCCGGGGTCTCCTCCGGCGTCGTCAAGACCATGGTCGACAAAGGCCAGCTGGCCGCCCGCACGATCGAGCCCGGGCTGCCAGAGCCAGCGGCCTACGCGACGCCGGACGCCGCCCGACTGACGGCCGCCCAGGGGCGGGCGGCCGCGGCACTGGTCGAGAGCTTGACCCGTGAGCCGAACGCCGAGGTGCTGCTCGAGGGCCTGCCCGGGGCCGGCAAGACCGAGATCTACATCGAGGCCATTGCGGCGACCCTGGCGCGCGGGCGAAGCGTTCTCGTGCTGCTGCCCGAGATCGCGCTGTCGGCGCAATGGCTCAAGCGCTTCGCCGCCCGCTTCGGGGCGCCGCCCGCGGTCTGGCATTCGGGTCTGACCCCGGCCCAGCGGCGGCGCGGTTGGAAGCTCGCGGCGGCCGGCCGGCTGCCGGTGGTCGTCGGCGCCCGCTCCGCCCTCTTTCTGCCGCTTCCCGATCTCGGTCTCATCGTCATCGACGAGGAGCACGACACCAGCTTCAAGCAGGAGGACGGCGTCATCTACGACGCCCGGGCGGTGGCGCGGCTGCGGGCAGGCTTGCAAGGGGCGGCGCTGGTCACCTGCTCCGCCACCCCGTCGCTCGAGACCCAGGGCCTGGCCCGGCACCACATCCAGGTCGAGGGCAGCTTCGCGGCGGCGACCAGGCCCACCATCCGGCTGGTCGACCTGCGCCGCGACAAGCCGGCGCGCGGCACCTTTCTCGGGCCCAGCCTGCGGCAGGCTTTGGCCGAGACGTTGGCGCGCGGCGAGCAGGCGATGCTCTTCCTCAACCGGCGTGGCTATGCACCGCTGACCATCTGCCGCGCCTGCGGCTTTCGCTTTCGCTGCCCGAATTGCGCTGCATGGCTCGTCGCGCACCGCTTCGGCGACCGGCTGACCTGCCACCATTGCGGCTACAACCAGCCAAGAGCCCCCCACTGCCCCGACTGCGGGGCCATCGACAGCCTCGCCGTCGCCGGCCCCGGCGTCGAGCGGGTCCAGGAGGAGGTTCGCGCCCTCCACCCCGACGCCCGAACTGTCCTGATGACCAGTGACACCGTGACCAGTGCTGCAGCCGCCGACGCCCTGGTCGAGGCGATGCTCGAGCGGCGGATCGACATCCTCATCGGAACGCAACTGATCGCCAAGGGCCACCACTTCCCCGAGTTGACGCTCGCCGGCGTGGTCGATGCCGATTTCGGTCTCGCCGGCGGCGATCCACGGGCTGCCGAGCGGACCTTCCAGCTGCTCTACCAGCTCGCCGGCCGCGCCGGCCGCGAGGCCAAGCCGGGAGCCGTGCTGATCCAGACGCACCTGCCCGACCACCCGGTGATGCAGGCGCTGGCCACGGGCGAGCGCGAGGCCTTCATGCGGGCGGAGGACGACGAGCGGCGCGACTCGGCCATGCCGCCCTATGGCCGGCTCGCCGCCCTCATCCTCTCCGGTCCCGAGAGCGCCATGGTCAAGGTCGAGAGCCGCAAGATCGTGAGAGCGGCACCCGACCACCCTGGCTGGCATGTCCTCGGCCCCGCCCCCGCCCCACTGGCGCTGCTCAGGGGTCGCTACCGGGAGCGCATTCTGATCAAGGCGCCGCCGGACCCGCGAATGCCCGAGAAGATCGCGGCGTGGCTCGAGGGCGTGAAGCTGCCAGGTGCGGTCAGGCTGCAGGTGGACATCGACCCGCAGAGCTTTTTCTGATGCCCCGGCAGCGGTCGTGCGGCCGGTCCGCGACCATCGCCGGGCAGCGCTGCGTGATGAGGCGGGAAATTCAACTTTCGCGCTTGATGGACGGGTCGCGCAAGCGCAGTTAGCTGGAGCGACGGCCGCGGATAGCGTCATCTCCGGCCAGCCGCGCGCGAAGGAGACCGTCATGGCGGACATCGGCCGCACACCGCGCTTTGCCGTTCTGATCGATGCGGACAATGCCTCGGCGCAGATCGCTACTGGCTTGTTCGAGGAGATCGCCAAGCTCGGCGAGGCCAGCGTGCGCCGCATCTATGGGGATTTTTCGGGCACGCGGCTCAAGGGCTGGGCCGACATCCTGGCGCACCATGCGATCCAGCCACACCAGAACTTCGCCTATACCAGCGGCAAGAACGCTTCGGACATAGCCCTGGTCATCGACGCCATGGACCTGTTGCACAGCGGCCGCTTCGACGGCTTCTGCCTGGTCTCCTCCGACAGCGATTTCACCCGCCTCGCCGCGCGGATTCGCGAGGACGGGATCGACGTCTATGGCTTCGGCGAGCAGAAGACGCCGGAAAGCTTCCGTCAGGCCTGCCGCCGTTTCATCTACACGGAGAACCTCTTGCCGCGCCCACCCGAGGCCGAGCAATCGGAGGAGCCGAAGGCCAAGCCGGCGCCCGGTCTGAAACCACCGAGCGCCGCTGTGCCGTTGCTGAAGAAGGTGATTGCCCAGGCTGACGACGACGACGGTTGGGTGAGCCTCAGCCTCGTGGGCAAAAGACTTACCGACATGGCGCCGGATTTCGATTCGCGCACTTATGGGCAGCCCAAGCTGAGCAGCCTGGTCGAGAAGTCCGGTGCCTTCGAGCTGAGGCGCGCAGAAGGCGGCGGGGTCGCCATTCGCAATCGCCCTGTCAAGAACGGCGCGCCAGGCCCCAAGAAATAGACGGCGGAGGCAGCTGCATGATGAAGGTGCCTCGCAGGTGTCGCCGCTGCGGCTCGGGGCAAGCGCCAGATCACGCGGCTGGTTTTCAGCGCGGCACGGCGGGTAACGCACAATGCGGCTGCTGCTGATCAACCCGAACACCAGCGCCGCGGTGACCGACACCGTGGCCGCGGCCGCAGGTGCTGCGCTCCCTGGCCGTGTCGAGCTGGTGCCGGTCACTGGCCGCTTCGGCGCGCGCTACATCGCCAGCCGCGCCGCTGCCGCCATCGCCGGGCACGCCGCCCTCGACGCCATGGCCGAGCATGTCGAAGGCTGCGATGCGGTGCTGCTCGCCTGTTTCGGCGATCCGGGCTTGGCGGCCCTGAAGGAGGTCTCGCCCGTGCCGGTAGTCGGCATGGCCGAGGCCTCGTGTCAGCTCGCCTGCACCCTCGGCCGCCGGTTTGCGATCGTGACGGGCGGCGAGCGTTGGCCGGCGATGCTCGAGGAGTTCGTGGCGGCGCAAGGGCTGACGTCACGGCTCGCCGGCATCCGGGCCCTGGCACCCACGGGCGATGTCGTGACCCGCGACCTCGATGCCGGCATCGCGCAATTGGCCGAGGCTTGCCGGCTCTCGGTCGAGGCGGACGGGGCGGAGGTGGTGATCCTCGGCGGGGCGGCGCTCGCCGGCCTCGCCCGCCGGGTCGGTGAAACCGTCGACGTGCCGGTGCTCTGCTCGCTCGAGGCCGGGGTGCGGATGACCATCGCCGCCGCCTCGCTCACGCTGCGAAAAGCCTGCAAGGGCTCGCTCGCCATGCCGCCGTCGATCGAGAGTGTGGGGCTATCCCAAGCGTTGGCCGCCAGGCTGCGCGGCTGAGGTGTTCGTCAGTCGGCTCGCAGGAGGCTCAGGGCTTCGGCATGCAGCTCGGCTGTCGCCGCGGCCAGGACGTCGCCGGTCGAGTGGAGACCGAGTGGCTGGCCCCGCCAGTCGGTGATCACCCCGCCTGCCGCCTCGACCAGCGGCACGACCGCGAGATAGTCGTAGGGCTCGAGATCGGTCTCGAGCACCAGATCGACGTGGCCGGCGGCGAGCAGGGCAAAGGCATAGGCATCATAGCCGTAGCGGTTGACCCGGCCGATGCCGGCGAAGCGGTCGTAGCGCCGGGCAGCGTCGGGGTCGGTGGGCGTGTGGCCGGCGCGGTAGACGGCGGCCCTGCCGAGGCTGGTACAGCCACTGGTGCGGATCGATGATCCGTTGAACCAGGCGCCGCGGCCCCCGACGGCGTGGTAGCGCTCGCCGATCGCGGGCGTGTCGACGACGCCGATCACCGGCACGCCGTCGTCGAGCAGGGCCACGAGGTTGTTGAAGAGCGGCATGCCGGTGATGAAGGATTTGGTGCCGTCGATCGGATCGAGCACCCAGACGAAGCGGTGGTCGAGGCGTTCCCGGCCGTGCTCCTCGCCGAAGATGCCGTGCTCGGGGACGCGGGCCGCCAGGACCTCGCGCATCACCCGCTCGGTCTCGCGGTCGGCGATGGTGACCGGCGAGTCGTCGGCCTTGGCGATCACCTCGAGCGGCTTGCGGAAATAGCCGAGCGGCACGGGGCGGGCAGCTTCGCTCACGGCCATCGCCGTGGCCAAAAGATCGTCGAGGCTCATGGCGGCACCTAGGGATGGGGCGTCCGGGCTCAGTGGCCGAGCGTGCGCAGGCCCAGATGCTCGCGCAGCGGCTCGAAATCGCGGTCGTTGTGCAGCAGCCACCAGTCCTTGTCGAGGCAGCGCGTGGCGATCAGGAGGTCGATGGTCTTCTTGACGGTGATCCCCTGCCGGCGCAGCCGGCGGTAGTGGGCGGCGGCCTGCCGGGCGATACGCTCGTCAACAACGGCGACTTGGGCAAAGGGGGCAAGGGCAGCGTCGGCTGCGGCGGCCTCGCGCTCGGTGCGAAAGCCCTGCAGCACCTCGGCGAGGATCAGGTCACCGACGACGAGGATGCCACGCCCAACACGCTCGCGCACCGCCATGACGCCCCGGGTGTCGATGCCATTGAAGAGGTCGATCCAGACGCTGCTGTCGACGAGAATCAATCGAAGGTCCGTCCCTGGCGCATGGTGTCGAGGTCGCCTTCCCACTTCAGCTTGCCGAAATAGTTCAGCATGTCTCGCTCGCGCTCGCGGCGGACCAGCTCCTCGAGCGCACGCTCGACGATGGCCTTCTTGGTCGACAGGCCGGTGACCCGCCGGGCCTCCTCGATCAGCTTGTCGTCGATATCGATATTGGTGCGCACGGGTCTCTCCTGTGAGGGAAAAGCACTTGTTCTATACACCATGTGTGCCTTTCGTTCAATCATCGCCCGCTTGACCTCGACAACGAAGCGGCGGAAACGGAGCGTCCAGCAATGACCAGGGGGACGCCCGTCATGACCTTCGCCCGTTACCCGAGCCTCCAGAACACCGTCGTCTATGTCACCGGCGGTGCCTCCGGCATCGGCGAGCAAATCGTCCGCGCCTTCGCCGAGCAGGGCTCGAAGGTCGGCTTTTTCGACTTCGACGCCGAGAGCGGCGAGCGGCTCGAGGCCGAACTCGCGGGCAAAGGTGCGACGGTGCATTTCGAGAGCGTCGACCTGCGCGACATCGCGGCACTCAAGGCGGCCTTCGCGGGCATGCAGGCGGGGATCGGGCCGGCCGAGGTGCTGGTCAACAACGCCGCCCGCGACGACCGGCACGGCTGGGAGACCGTCACCTCCGACTACTACGACGAGCGGATCGCGACCAACCTCAAGCACATGTTCTTCGCCATCCAGGCCGTGGCCCCGGGCATGATCGAAGCCGGCAAGGGCTCGATCATCAACATGGGCTCGAACTCCTGGTGGGAGGCGGGCGGCGGCATGCCGGTCTACACCACGGCCAAGGCGGCGGTGCACGGCCTGACCCGCGGCATGGCCCGCGACCTCGGCCAGCACCGCATCCGGGTCAATACCGTGGTCCCGGGCTGGGTGATGACCGAGCGGCAGAAGAGCTTGTGGGCGACGCCCGAAGCGCTGGAGAAGCACCGCCAGCGGCAGTGCCTCCCCGACCTGATCGAGCCCGTCTACCTCGCCCGGATGGTCCTGTTCCTGGCCTCCGACGATGCCGCGATGTGCACGGCGAACAATTACATGGTGGAGGCGGGCTCGATCTGAGCGGCCTCAGGAGGCCGGCACCAAATCGCAGACCAGCGCCGTGGCGGGGGTGCTCCCGCGGTTGAAGAACCAGTGGGTGGTGTGCTCGTCCTCGACGAGGGCGTCGCTGCCGTTGGCGGTGTAGGTGGTCTCGCCCTCCGGCCGACCCTCGACCCATTCGCCGGCGACGACCTTGACCAGGCCCGGGCGGGTGCCGTGCGGGTGGGCAGCGATCTGTCCGCCGGGGGCGATGGTGATGGCCCGCAGCTGCAGGACGTAGCCCTCGAGCCCGATCGTCGCCTGCATCGACTTCGCCGACACGACGCCCAGCGTGTCGACCGAGAGCCCGACATGCTCGATAGGTGGCTGGGCCTCGCTCGCGATCAGGGTAATGCCCCAGTCATGCGGGCCCGCGCGCTCGCCGGCGGCGGCACCGCCGGCGCTCACGGCCAGGAGGCCGCCGGCCAGCACCGCGAGCACGCTTGAACGAGGTGTGCGACTTCTGTTGTCGATCTGCCTGATCATCGGCTTCTTCCTGTTGCTGAACTCGTGATACGATGAATGGTATCGAGGTGAACGACACTCGACCAACGAAACAATTTCGTCGGTCCATGAAGGGAAATCCTGGGCGATGCGCCGCCGCTTGCCGCATCTTTCCGCGATTTTGGGCTTCGAGGCTGCAGCGAGACACGCGAGCTTCAAGCGCGCCGCGGACGAACTCAACCTCACCCAGTCGGCGGTCAGCCATCAGGTCAAGGCGCTCGAGGATTTTCTCGGCGTCGCCCTTTTCGAGCGTTCGGGCAACCGGCTGCAGCTCACCCAGGCGGGTCTGGACTATCTCGTCGAGGTCAGCGCCGGGCTCGAGCGGCTGGAGGCCGCGACCGACCGCTTCGGCGGTGATGGCCGCGCCGAGACGCTCGCCGTCCGCGGCACGCCCGCCTTCATGGCGCGCTGGCTGACGCCGCGGCTCGATCGGTTCCGCCGGGTCGCACCGGGCATCGCGCTGGAGCTGACCACCGGTCTGCCGCCCACCGACTTCTCCAGCCGCGATGTCGATGTCATCGTGCATTGGGGTGCCGCACCGGTGCCGGGGGTGCGCGTCGATCCCTTCTTGACCTCCGCCCGCTTTCCGGTCGCGAGCCCCGACCTCGTGCGCCGGGCTGGACCGTTTCGCCGGCCGGCCGATCTTGCTCGCGTGACCCTGCTGCACGACATGGTCGGCGACGGCTGGCAGGGGTGGCTGGAACAACAGGGGGCAGCAGGCTTCGCCCACGAGCTGGGGCCGCGCTTCGAGCATTGCGAGCTGACACTCGGTGCCGCCGAGCGCGGCCAGGGCGTGGCGCTGGCCTATGGCGCGCTGATCGAGGGGGAACTGGCGCGGGGCACGCTGGTCCGGCTCTTCGACGCGGCGACGGCGCCCGTCCTGATCTATTCGCTCGCTTGTCTCGAAGGCCGGGCCGAGGTGTCGAAAATCGCGGCCTTTCGCGCCTGGATCATGGCCGAGGTCGAGAAGGCGCCAGCGCCGCTTGCCGCCGCCCACCCGGCATCGTTGCGCGTCGCGGCACGGGCCGGCTGACGGCGGTTCAGCCCGGCGGGGCCGCCGTCGGCCGCGCGGGGGCGATGCCGCCGGCCCGGAGCTTGGCCTCGGCCTCGGCCTGGATCGCCTTGCAAAGAGCGGTGAGGAACGGGTCGTAGGCGCAGGGGCGCTCGATCTTGTCGTAGATCAGCGCGTATTCGGCATCCGTCCAGGTCGAGAAGTCGGCGAGGTTGTGTTGGATCTGCACTTCCAGATTGTCGAGTGCGCCGGCGAAGCGCGCTTCCGGGGTCTGCCGATCCTCGAACTCGAGAAAAAGGTCACGAATGCGGTCCCCGGTGGGTGGCCCCAGCCGTGCCTTGATCTCCTCGATCGCCTCGGCCTCCCGCTGCCGTTTCAGCTGCTTGCGCTCCGACGTGTCGAAATAGGGCACGTCGCCGACCAGTGCTTCGACCAGGTCGTGCACGACGATCATCTCGAGCGTCCGGCCGAGGTCGACCGGCTCCTCGAGGTGCGGGTGCACCAGGATCGCCATCAGCGCCATCTGCCAGCTGTGCTCGGCGACACTCTCGCGCCGGCCGTCCGAGAGCCAGCTGTGGCGGAGTTCGCGCTTCAGCGCCTCGCTGAGCGTCAGGAAGTCGAGAATGGTCCCGACGGCTGCCGCCATCAGGCGACCTCGGTCCGCCGCGCCGCCTTCTTGCGCTCGTGCGGGTCCAAGAAGCGCTTCCTGAGACGGATGTGCTGCGGCGTGACCTCGACCAGCTCGTCGTCGGCGATGTAGGCAATGGCGCGCTCGAGCGTCATCTTGACGGGCGGGGTCAGCAGCACGGCGTCGTCCTTGCCCGACGCCCGCATGTTGGTCAGCTTCTTGCCCTTGAGCGGATTGACCTCGAGGTCGTTGCCGCGGTTGTGCTCGCCGATGATCATGCCGGAATAGACCTTGGTGCCGTGCTCGACGAACATGACGCCGCGATCCTCGAGGTTCCAGAGCGCATAGGCCACGGCCTCGCCCTGCTCGGCACTGATGATCACCCCGGTATGCCGCTGGGCGATCGGCCCGCGATAGGGCTGCCAGGCGTGAAAGAGGCGGTTCATCACACCGGTGCCCCGGGTGTCGGTGAGGAACTCGCCGTGATAGCCGATCAGCGCCCTGGACGGGGCGTGAAAGACCAGGCGCTGCTTGCCGGCACCCGCCGGGCGCATCTCGACGAGGTCGCCGCGCCTTTTGGTCAGCTTTTCGACGACGGCGCCCGCATACTCCTCGTCGACGTCGATCACCACCTCCTCGATCGGCTCGAGCCTCTGGCCGGTCTCGGGGTCGTTCTGGAAGAGGACGCGCGGCCGGCTGATCGAGAGCTCGAAGCCCTCGCGGCGCATCGTCTCGATCAGCACGGCCAGCTGCAGTTCGCCGCGGCCGGCCACCTCGAAGGCGTCGTTCTCGGGCGAGCGGCTGACCTTGATCGCGACATTGCCCTCGGCCTCGCGCAGCAGGCGGTCCCAGATCTGCCGCGAGGTGACCTTGGTGCCGTCCTGGCCGGCATAGGGGCTGTCGTTGACCGAGAAGGTCATGGCGATGGTCGAGGGATCGATCGGCTGGGCGGCGATCGGCGCCTCGACCAGGGGATCGGCGAGCGTGTCGGCGACGGTGGCCTTGGTCAGCCCGGCGATGGCGATGATGTCGCCGGCCTCGGCCTCCTCGACTGGCTGTCGTTCGAGGCCGCGAAAGGCCAGGATCTTCGAGATGCGACCCTGCTCGACCACCTCGCCGGTCCGGCTCAATGCCTTGATCGGCTGATTGGCGCGAATGACCCCGCTCTCGATCCGCCCGGTTAGCAGCCGGCCGAGATAGGGGTTGGATTCGAGCGTGGTCGCGAGCATGCGAAACGGCCCGGTCGGATCGGCCACCGGCGGCTTGACATGGCTGACGATCAGATCGAACAGCGGCGCCATGTCGGCTTGCGGATCGCCCAGTTCGCGCACCGCCCACCCCTGCTTGGCCGAAGCATAGAGATGCGGGAAGTCGAGCTGGTGCTCGTCGGCGTCGAGGGCGGCGAAGAGGTCGAAGATCTCATCCAACACCTCCTCGGCGCGCTGGTCGGGCTTGTCGACCTTGTTGATGACGACGATCGGCCGCAGCCCGATCTTCAAGGCCTTGCCGAGGACGAACTTGGTCTGCGGCATCGGGCCTTCCGAGGCGTCGACCAGGAGCAGGCAGGAATCCACCATCGAGAGGATGCGCTCGACCTCGCCGCCGAAATCGGCGTGGCCCGGCGTGTCGACGATGTTGATCCGCACATCGTGCCACATGACCGAGGTGCATTTGGCGAGGATGGTGATACCCCGTTCGCGCTCGAGGTCGTTGCTGTCCATCGCCCGTTCGGCGACGCGCTGGTTGTCGCGGAACGTGCCGCTCTGTTGCAGGAGGCAGTCGACCAGGGTCGTCTTGCCGTGGTCGACATGCGCGATGATCGCGATGTTGCGCAAGCTCATGGATGCAGGTCCGGGTGCAAACGGGCAATGGCGCAGGATCGCGCACCCCCGCGGTTCATATAGCGGGTCCGGACGATCGTTGCGAGCGCAGTGGGCTTTGTGCTCTTCTGCCGTGGCGAACGAAATGCTGCCGTGACTTGCTGGAACCGACCGGATGAGACACTTGCCGCGACCCCTGGAGACGATGCCGGCAGCCATCGCGGCCGGCGTGGAGGTGCTGTTCACCGACATCGACGATACCCTCACCATCGATGGTCGGCTGCCAGCGGTAGCCTACGCGGCGCTCGAAGCCCTGGAGCAGGCCGGCATCGCTGTCGTTCCGGTCACCGGCCGGCCTGCCGGCTGGTGCGATCTCATCGCCCGGCTCTGGCCGGTGGTTGCCGTCGTCGGCGAGAATGGCGCCTTTTACTATAGCTATGATCGCGATGCTCGAAAGATGCAGCGCGTCTACGTGAAGGATGCGGCCGAGCGGACAGCCGATCGGGCACGCCTCGAGACCATTCTCGCCGAAGTGGTGGCCGAAGTGCCGGGTGCCGCCCTCGCCGCCGACCAGGCCGGCCGCGATTGCGATCTGGCCATCGATTTCGCCGAGGACGTCCCGCTGCTCGACGAGGCGGCGGTGCGCCGGATCGTGGCGGTGTTCGAGCGCAACGGTGCAGTCGCCAAGGTGAGTTCGATCCATGTCAATGGCTGGTTCGGCGCTTACGACAAGCGCTCGATGTGCGAGCGGCTGCTGGTCGAGCGGTTCGGCACCAGCCGCGAGGTCCTCGGCGAGCGGGCGGCGTTCATCGGCGACTCGCCCAACGACGCGCCGATGTTCGGGAGTTTTCCTTGCTCGGTCGGGGTGGCGAACCTAGAACGCTTCTTCGACACACTCGAGGTGTTTCCCCGATGGATGACGCGCCAGCCTGGCGGGTTCGGCTTCCGCGAATTCGCGGATCGGTTGCTCGCCGGGCGGGATTGAGCCCGTGCTGATGTTGCCCAATCTCCTGAGCCTTGCCCGGGTTCTTTGCGGGCCGGTCGTCATGGTGTTGATCGCCCAGGCGAGCCTCGGGGCGCTGATCGCAACGATCATCGTCATGCTGCTCGCCGAGATCTCCGATCTGCTCGACGGGCACCTGGCGCGCAAGCTCAATGTTACCTCGCCGTTCGGAAAGATCGTCGATCCCCTGGCCGACAGCCTCTACCGGGCGCTGGTCTTTCTCGCCTTCATGGATGCCGGTTGGATGCCGGTCTGGATGGTGGCGGTGATCATCAGCCGCGACATCCTGGTAGCCTACCTGCGCATCTTCTCCGAGCAGAACGGGGTCACCATGGGGGCGCGGCAGAGTGGCAAGATCAAGGCCGTGTTTCAAGGCATGGTGCAGATCGGCACGATCGTGCTGGTGATCGCCGCCGGCGGCGTGCTCGGTGGCGTCTTCGCGACGTTGGCCTTCTGGTTGCTCTTGATCGCCACCTTGGTGACCGCCTGGTCCGGTGTGGACTACACGCTCGGCTTCATCCGCTCCGTCGGGGTGCGCGACCTGGTTGCCAATCGCGGCTGAGGAGCTATTCTCGCTCAGGTCGCGGCGAGGCCTAATCGATCCGGCGTTAACCGGGCAACAACCTGCACAAGGTAGATCGTCAATCACACTGATGTCGCTCGTTACTGACAAACGGCGCATAGTGGCAGCGGGCGGTACCGGTCGCGGTACCGGGTTGGGACCGACCGGAATGAGCGGATGAAGTTCAAGATCCTGCGCCCGATGATGCGTGTGTGGCGATCGAAGACCTACCGGCCCGGATTGTTGGGCTGGTCGCTCGGCATCGGCATGGTCATCGGCTTTTCGCCGACGATCGGGCTGCAGATGGTGATCTGCATAGCACTGTGCCTTGCCTGGAACCGACTGCACGAGGTCAAGCTGAACCTGCCGGCGATGCTGGTGGGCAGCCTTGTGGTCAATCCGTTGACCATGGCGCCGACCTACCTGCTCTACTACCAGATCGGCTGCCGCGTGGTCGATTGCCGGTTCGAGCTCAACGAGGCATTCTTCGGCTCGCTCGCCAACATCCTGCAGCTCGGCTCACATGTCATGGTGCCGATCGCCATCGGCGCTCTGCCGTTCATGGTCGTCGGTCTGCCGGTCGGCTTGTACCTCGGCAACAAGGTCGAGGCCCTGCTCGAGGGCCGCCGCCTGAAGCGCCCCGAACGAGCCCGGGCGAGAGTCCTGGCCGCCGAAGAGCGGGCAGCGCGAACCACTTCGAAAGCCGAGGCCTGAGGGCGAGATCCATATAACATAAAGTTTTTGTATTGCATAATAAACCACGCTGAGCGATTGTCGTTATGGCTCGTGCGTGGAGGTGCCCATGCGACCGATGGTCGAATCGGATGTCGTCGAACTGCAGCATGCGGCCGCCGACCTCGATGGTTTGGCGCTGGTGCGTGCCGTGCTCGGCTCGACGCTCGGCAGCCGCATCTCCCTGGTTTCGTCGTTCGGCGCCGAAAGCGCTGTTCTGCTCGACATGGTGGCGACGGTCGAACCCGCGACCCCGGTGATCTTTCTCGACACCGGCAAATTGTTCGCGGAAACGCTGGCCTACCAGCGCCGGCTCTGTGCTCATCTCGGCTTGCGCGACGTGCGCCACGTCAGGCCCGATTCCGAAGCGATCGCCCGCCACGATCCCGGCGGCGGGCTGTTCGGCGAGGACGCGGATTTCTGTTGCCATTTGCGCAAGACCGAGCCGCTCGAGCAGGCGCTGGCCGGGTTTGCGGGTTGGATTTCGGGGCGCAAGCGCTTTCAGGGGGGGCGACGCGCCGACCTTCCGCTGTTGGAGATCGAGCCGCTTACGGGCCGGCTGAAGATCAATCCCCTGGCCCACTGGTCGCTCGACGACATCCGCCACTATCGGCGACTGCGCCAGCTGCCGCTGCATCCGCTGGTGCCGAAAGGTTTCGCCTCGGTCGGCTGCCGTCCCTGCACCACGCAGACGGCGCCGGGCGAACCGCCCCGTGCCGGTCGATGGCGCGGCCTCGACAAGCTGGAATGCGGCATTCACCGCAACTGAACGGCAGCCGCCAGGGTCCCTACCATGACGCCAATGCACGCAGCTTCGGGGTCTTCTTGTCCTGGTGATCCGCCATCCGGGTGAGCAACTGATCGAGGGCGGTGACCCCGTCGACGACGTGCGGTCCCTTGTTGAGCATCACCGCCTCGGCGCGCACGGCCATCGCGGCATCGGTCATCTCGCCCCGTGACGGCAGCCCCTTCTTGACCAGCTGCTCGAGGACCTGGGTCGCCCAGATCACCGGGACATGCGCCGCCTCGGAGAGCCACATCAGCTCCTCCTGCATTTCCGCCAGGCGCTCGAAGCCGATCTCGACGGCGAGATCGCCGCGCGCGATCATCACCGCCATCGGCTGCCTGCCGGCAGCGGCGACGATGATCGACGGCAACTCGGCGATCGCGCGCGGGGTCTCGATCTTGGCCACCAGCGGCACGGTCTGCCAGTCGGCCGGCCGGATCTCGGCCATCGCCGCCTGCAAGGCGCGGATGTCGGCGGCGTTCTGCACGAAGCTGAAACCGACAAGATCGGCCAGCGCCAACACCTCGGGCAGGTCGGCAAGGTCCTTCGCGCTGAGTGCCGGCACGGCAAGCTCGGTGTCGGGGAAATTGAGACCCTTCTCGGCCTTCGGCTTCCAACCCTTGGGGCCGACCCGAATAACCTCGAGGCTGGCCCCCTCGGCCGTGACCGTGTCGACCACGGCCGCCAGCTTGCCATCGTCGATGAACACCCGATGGCCGGGTGCCAGGTGGTCGAGCACCTCGGGGACCTGGGTCGCCAAGGCGAAGCCGCTCACCGGCACGTGGGCCGCACGGTGCAGCAGCAATCGGTCGCCATGCTGCAACCGGCTGCGGTCTTCCGGATGGCGGACGGCGCCCGTGCGCACCTTGGGGCCGCCGAGGTCCATCAGGATGCGCATCGGCGCGCCGAGCTGTGCCGAGGCGGTGCGCACGTGATTGGCCATTCGCACCCAGGCCGTCTTGTCGTCATGGGCGCAGTTGATCCGGCAGACGTCGGCCCCGGCGGCCGCCAGGGCGAAAGCCAGAGCCGGATCGTCCGCGGCTTCGCTCGGCAGGGTGACGATGATCCGGACCCGGCGCGGGGTTGGCCGCGGGCCGAACACCGTCGCGGTGTTGCGGGCAAGCGATGCCTGGCCCGAAAAGAACCGTTCGTGGGTCACCGGCTCGGTGTCGCCCCGACCGCGCAGGCGATCGACCGCCCACGCCACGACGTCCAGGTTCGCCATGACCCGCCCTTCGAGCCGGCCGAGCGAGGACAGGCCGAGCCGCATCAACTCGACCTGCAAAGGCCGGAGATCGCGGTGGCGGAGCGACAGATAGGCGGCGAGGTTCTCGGCACTCGCGACGAACTCCGGCCGTTCGATCTGCACGGCCCAGGCAGCCATGCGCCGGTCCGCACCCGCCCGAACGGACGCGCGCAACTCGGCCAGCGTCGCGGCGAGTTCATCGAGAGACATATCGCTCATCACCATCGGTCCCTGGGTGCAGTGGACCCTCGTTGTAGCCACACGACCATGACAGTCATGTGATAAAAAGGCGACAGCCCCAGTAAGGCCGCACCGGACATGATTGCACAAGCGGCTCGCGGCAACCCTCGCTCGGCGCTGCGGCCGCAGCGCCAGCTTCGCCGTCGGCCGATCGACGACGCTCCGCCGTCGCCCGTCGCCTTGCAGCTGCGCACTGCCGAGCCGATGCAGCACAACGGTCGCGGCGCGGATCGGCTCTCAGTCGAGCCGCGGCAATTCGCGCTCATCAGCCAGTTCGGTTGTCACGAGGCGCGCCCGGTTGGGGTCCATCGCCGCCAGGATCGCCGCCATCCGGGCTTCGCGCATCCGCTTGGCCACCGCCAGGATCACCGGCATCTCCAGTCGATCGAAGATCGCCGCCGCCGATTTGGCGCGCATGCTCTCATACATTTTGACCAGTTGCTGCAGTCGCTCCTCCTCTTCGGCCTCGGCCGCGCCGACCAGTGCTTCGAGCTGCCGCTGAAACGCCTCGAGCCGGTCGATCTGCGCCGCGAGATCGGCCTCGGCCGCGCGCAGGGCGGCCGCGCGCAGGGCGAGGCCCGCCTCGAGCTCGAGCACTTCCGCGCGACGTCGTTGCAGCGCCTTGGCGATGTCGTCGAGCTCCGCTGGCACCTCGGGGATCACCGGCAGCCGGGCGGCTTCCGGGCGGTCCGCCGCGGCCGCTCTGGTGCCGCCGCTCGCCGGATCGTCCTCGCCTGCCTCGGGGCCCGCGGGACCGGCTGCCGGCTCGGGCAGGGCTTCGAGACCGGTCAGGGTGTTGGGCACCGAGCGCGACCTGCGCACCGGCTCGGCCACCTGAGCTATTAGCCGGGGCGCGGCGGCGCCGATCGGCGTCGCCGTGGCAGCGGGCTCGGGCAACGGTGCCAGCCGGGCGAGCACGTCGACCAGCAGCAGCGTCGTCGCGATGGCGGCAACACCGGCGGTCAGCATCGGCATCGAGAGCCGTGGCCAGTTGCCAACCGCAGCGCCATGATTGACCGCGGCTGCGGTCCGCCAGCGGCTGGTCCGCTGCAGCCAGCACTGGAGCGAGGCGAGGTGTCGGCAAAGCTTCCGCGGGTCGATCAACGCAGATCCTGCAAGGCTTCGCGCAACGCGCCGTGCAACAGGCCGTCGAGCCGGCCATCCGCTCGCTTGGCTGCGGCCGCTGCGGCGGCATGCGATCGTTCGCTGACACCGGCTGCCGAGCCGCGCTGGCCGAGTGGCGAGGCCGCCGTGCCCGGCGATCGGCCGCGGCCCGACGCCGCTCGCGCGTCATCCTCGGGCACCACGGCCGGCGCCAGGGTCGGTTGGCTGCGCAACTCGGCGAGCTTCGTCGCGCCGTTCTCGACCGCCGCGTCGAGCCGCTTGATCACCCGGCTCGCGTTGTCGACGAGCCGGGCGAGCGCCTCGCTCTCCTGGCGGGTGCGACGGGCCTGTTCCCTGGCCGAGCCCTCGACCGCCCGATTGGCCTCGTACATCCGCTGAACGGCAGCCTCGGCGCGCTCGGTAGCCTCGGCAAGCGCCGCGATGAAGCTCTGCAGTTCGCCACGGTCGACGCGCAGCCGACGCAGGCGATGGTGGACGATGACGCACCAGGTGATGGTCAAGAGCAGCAGCACGACAAGAATGATCTGCAGGGCCAAGTCAATCATCGGCGGAGGTCCCCGGACGCTCGAGCTTCTCCTCGACCTGGATGCAGAGATTGTCGCCACGCTGGCCGACCTTGCCGCGGAGCATCGGCACCGTCCCGCACCGCAGGATCACGGTCGACTCCGGCCGCGAGCGGAGCCGGAGCACGGAGCCCACCTTCAGCTGCGCCACATAGTTGAGGCTCACGGTCTGCTCCTCGAGCACCGCCTCGAGGTCGACGTCGGTGACCCAGATCTCCCGTGCCAGATGGTTCTCCCAGATCGAATCGCGGCCGAACTTCTCGCCCATGAACATCTGCAGCAGCAGATCGCGGGCGGGCTCGAGCGTCGCATAGGGGATCAGGAACTCGATCGTGCCGCCGCGATCCTCCATGTCGATGCGCATCTTGAAGACGATGCAGGCATTGCCCGGCCGGGCGATCGCGGCGAAGCGCGGGTTGGTCTCCATCCGCTCGAAGCGGAACAGCACGTCGGTAATGGGTGCGAAGGCGTTGCTCAGGTCCTGCAGCAGGAGCTTGATCAGCCGCTCGACCAGGGACGTCTCGATGGTCGTGTAGGGGCGGCCCTCGATGCGCATCGGCACGGTGCCGCGGCGGCCGCCGAGCAGCACGTCGACGATCGAGTAGATCATCGGGCTGTCGATGGTGACGAGGCCGAAATTGTCCCACTCGACCGCCTTGAAGACGGCGATCATCGCCGGCAGCGGCACCGAATTGAGATAGTCGCCGAAGCGCTGGGCGGTGATGTTGTCGAGATTGACGTCGACATTCTCGGAGGTGAAGTTGCGCACACTGGTGGTCAGCATGCGCTCGAGACGATCGAACACCACCTCGAGCATCGGCAAGCGCTCGTAGGTGACGTCGTTGGAGTTGACGATCGCCATGATGCCGGTGCGCTCGTCGCCGGACGTCTCTTCGCCGACCCCGAGCAGGCTGTCGATCTCGTCCTGATTGAGCACTCGGCTCACCTTGCCGGTGCCAGCGGCGCCGCCGCTTGCAGCCTCGCCGGCGCGGTCGTCGTCACCGATCAAATCGGCCCAATCGGAGGCAGGGTCGGCCGCGGCGTCGCTGCCAGCCTCGGCCATGGCCGAGGATGCCGCGGCCATCGCATCCTGAGCGATTGCGGTGTCCTTGGGATCGGCCATCAATGCACCCTCGATCCTGGCCGGTTCGCCCGCTGCGCGCTCCGCTCGAAGCTCACTGGACGAGCATCTCTTTGACCAGGACGTCGTCGACCCGGCTCGGTGCGAGCGCCAGGTTCACCCGTGCCGTCAACTCTTCCTTCAGCCGATGCAGCCCGCCGGGGCTGCTCACCTCGTCGATCGTCAGCGCCCGCAGGTAGGTCTGAAAGCTGTCCATCACGCGGGGCAACAGCCCCTTGACCTGGTCGGCGGTCGTCTCGTTCTCGACCTCCAGGGCCACCTTGAGCTTGAGAAAGCGCGCCCGCTGACCGGCCGATTGCAGATTGACGAGAATGTCCGGGATATCGACGAAGACCACTGCCTCCCGGCGTTTCGCGGCTGCTTCTTGCTCGGCCGCTTCGGCCGCCTCGGTCGAGAGCGCAGGTGGCTCGCCGGGACCGAAGAAGCCCAGGAACCAGGCGCCGCCCGCCCCGCCACCGAGCAGCAGAACCAGCCCGGCAACGGCCAGCACGACCAGCTTCTTTTTGCCCCCTTCGGCCTTGCCGGTGCCCTCCTCGTCCGTCTTCTCGTCGGCCATGCGAACACCTCGTTGCGATCAAACCCAGGGCCCGGCGGCCGGACCGATGTCGCCGTTTCTAACGACCCTTGGTTAACGAACCGTTTCAGCCGCGGTCGAATCTCGCCGCACGGCAGGATTTGCCGGGTCGAGTTTGCCGGGCTGACCACAAGACGCGTGCTCGATGCCAGTCTCGGCGCGAAGGCGCGACTTGGCACGAGTCGTGCGAGACCGGTGCGCGACCTCGACTGTGCTGATCGGATGCCAATGGACAATACCAGCTACGTTGCGTTGAGCCGGCAACTCGCCCTGGAGCGACAAATGGCGGTGGTCGCCGGCAATATCGCCAACATGAACACTCACGGTTTCAAGACCGAGCATATGCTGTTCGAACAGGTGCTCGAGCGCGCCGGCAAACCCGGCCGTGTCGCCTTCGTTCAGGATGTGGGGCTGGTTCGCGACCTCGGCCCCGGTGCGCTCGAGACGACCGGCAATCCACTCGACCTTGCGATCAACGGCGAGGGCTACTTCACGGTCGAAACCCCGGCCGGCCCACGGTTTACCCGGGCTGGCCATTTCACCCTCGACGCCGAGGGTGCGCTGGTGACCAGTGATGGCCATCGCCTGCTCGATGCCGGCGGTGCGGCGATCCAACTGCCGCTCGACGGCGCCGGCATCAGCGTCGCTCGCGATGGCACGATCTCCACCGATGCCGGCGTCGTCGCAAAGCTCGGGCTGGTCCGCTTTGCCGACGATAGACGGCTGGGGCGCGAGGGTGACAGCCTGCTCGTGACCGATCAGCTGCCCGAGCCGGTGGCCGATCCGGACATCGCCCAGGGCCGGCTCGAACGGTCGAACGTCCAGCCGATCCTGGAGATGACGCGCATGATGGAGACGGTGCGCGCCTTTCAGAATACCCAGCGGCTGCTCGAGACCCACCACGAGTTGGTGCGGCGGGTCATCGATCAGGCGGCGAGCCGCTGATGCCGGACGCCGTTGCCGCATCTCCATTGCCCGACTGGTTGAGGAGCCCGCCATGCGCTCGATGAGTGTTGCCGCCACGGGCATGATGGCCCAGCAGCTGCATGTCGAGGTGATCTCGAACAATATCGCCAACATGACGACCACCGGCTTCAAACGGCTGCGTCCGGAATTCCAGGACCTGCTCTACCAGAGCCAGCGCCGGATCGGGGCCGCCTCGTCCGAGGACGGCACGATCATTCCGGCAGGCGTGCAGCTCGGTCTCGGTGTCAAGACGGCGTCCGTTTACCGGGTCATGGAGCAGGGCAACCTCGTCAATACCGACAATCGGCTCGATCTCGCGATTCAGGGTTCGGGCTATTTTGTCGTCGAACTGCCGACGGGAGAGCTGGGCTATACGCGCTCCGGCAACTTCCAGCTGAGCCCGGACGGCGAGATCGTCACTGCCGATGGCTATCTCTTGTCACCGGGGATCGCTGTGCCCGAGGATGCGATCGAGGTCGCGATCAATGCCGAGGGCATGGTCGCCGCGAAGATCCAGGGCGAGGTCGCGATGCGCGAGCTGGGCCAGCTCGAGCTTGCGACCTTCGTCAATCCGGTCGGCCTCGAGGCCATCGGCGACAACCTGCTCTTGGAGACCGAGGCCTCGGGCCCGGCCAATCTCGGGCCACCGGGCAGTGCCGGCTATGGCGGCGTGCTCCAGGGTTTCCTCGAGAGTTCGAACGTCAACCCGGTGCAGGAGATCACCAGCCTGATTACCGCCCAGCGGGCCTACGACATGAACTCCAAGGTCATCTCCGCCTCCGACGAGATGATGATGACCGTGACCCAGCTGCGGTGATCCGGATGCTTCGACAGCTCACTTGCGGACTGCGGTGCCTGGCGCTGCTCGGCCTTGGTCTGGTCGTCCCGGCGACGTCATCGGCAGCGGCAGCAGTCTGGCTGGCCCCGGGCGAGCCGCTCGCCGAGGCGCATCTTCGGCGGCTCGTCGCAACAGCCCTGCCGCCGGGCGAGCATTTCGAGCTGGTCTTCAGCCGGCCGGCGCTGCCGCTGCACAACCCGGCAACCAGCGAGGCGTTTCTCGAGCTCGTGGATTTCCGCCTCGAGCCGCGCTCCGAGCGGTTCACGGGCGCGTTTCGCGTCGAACTCGACACCGGGGAGACACGGGTTCTCGGCCTCGCCGGGCGCGCCTCGGCAATGGTCGAGGTGTTGGTGCCGGTACGTGCCGTCGCTGCCGGCGAGCGGCTCAATGCCGGGCTGCTGGAGCCGCTGATCGTCGCCGAGCGTCGGCTGCGCGCCGATACGCTGACCGATCCGGCGGCGCTGACCGACCTCGAGGCAAAGCGGCGGCTGCTGCCGGGGCGTCCGCTACGGCGCGCCGACGTTCAGGCGGTTCGCCTGGTGCGCCGTGGCGAGACGGTCGAGGTGGTCTACCGGACGGCTGGCATCGAGATCGTCACCCTGGCGCGGACGCTCGAGGACGGGAGCCACGGCAGCCGCGTCACCCTGGCCAATCTCGAGAGTGGCCAACGGGTCTCCGGCCGGGTAACGCGGGCCGGGCAGGTCGCCGTCGATGCAGCCCCGGGAGCGCCGCGATGAGGTGCCACGCCAGGTTGGCCGGGCTCGCCGCGCTGCTCCTGGTCGGCGCCTGCAACACGCTGGAGCGGCTCGAGAATGTCGGCAAGCCGCCGGCCTTGCGACCCATCGAGAACCCGATCGAGCGGCAGGGCTACCAGCCCGTCTCGATCCCGATGCCACCGCCCGAGGAGCAGCGCAGTGCCGGCGCCAACTCGCTCTGGCGCGAGGGTGCTCGGGGCTTCTTCCGCGACCAGCGTGCCAGGCGCGTCGGCGACCTGCTGACCGTCAACGTCGTGGTCGACGACGAGGCGACGCTGTCGAACGAGAGCGCCCGCTCGCGCAACAACACCGACAATCTCGGCATTCCGAGCTTCTTCGGGCTCGAGACCAAGCTCGACAAGATCTTTCCGAGTGCCGTCGATCCGAGCTCGCTCGTCGGTGCTTCGAGCGACATGGCGAACCTGGGCCGCGGCAACGTGCGGCGCCGGGAGTCCATCGACTTCAACATCGCCGCCACCATCGTGCAGGTCCTGCCCAACGGCAACATGGTGATCGACGGCCGGCAGGAGATCCGGGTGAATTTCGAGGTCCGCGAGATCGGCATCGCCGGCATCGTCAGGCCCGAGGACATCACCCCGGCCAACACGATCAGCTACGAGAAGATCGCCGAGCTGCGGGTCGCCTATGGCGGGCGGGGGCAGATCACCGATGTCCAGCAGCCGCGCTACGGTGCTCAGGTCCTCGACATCATCCTGCCCTATTGAGCCGGCCGTGCCGCCGGCAGTGGACCCCAGACCAGCACCCGGCGGCAGGCGGCGACGGCACCGGGCGACGGCCGGCTCGGGGTCGTTCGACGGCTCGATGGGCACGCACCACCGAGCCCCCGCGACGGCCGGCGGACAATCGCGCACCGACGGCTGCCATCCCCGGCTGATCCGCCGCCCTGCGACAGTCTGACGGGCCGGGTTCGTTCGCGGGTCTTCAGGTTCCTTCGTTGGTTTTTCGGGTTCGTCCGTCGATTCGGTGGGGTCGTTCGTCGATTCTCGGGGTCGTTCGCGGGTTCGAACGTCGCAAAAAGGGCGAAATGCGCCGCCTGGCGACCCATAAGCATCGCTGATGGCGCACCCGGCGGCGAAGATTATGACAAAATGGCGCGCATGCCGGCGCATCATGGGTACACATACAGCTTATAGCGACGCATTCGACCATGCGATGCGTCACCCAGCGGTGCATGCTCGGGCTGTTCGTTGGTCGGCACATGAATTGCCATAAGCGATCGTTATCGAGCGGCGGGCCGGGTCGGGGTGCGGATAAGCCGGAGGCGGGAAGGCACGCCTTCCCGCGCCCCTCCGTTATTGTTGCGGTGGTGGATGGTCGGGGCGGCTCAACACCGTCGTCTCGTCCGACCAGGTTTGGTGGGCGATAGTGAAGAAGGTGAAGACGGGTAGCCTGGGAGATCAGCGGTGGCGCAAACGACCATGACCGGACGCGTCGGCGGTGCGCTCGCCGAGTTCGTCGCATCCAAGGTCGGCGAGAACGGGCGCTGCGAGAATGTCAGCGACGACATCGGCGACCTGATCCGCCGCGACAAGGAACGGGCGGAGCGAGAAGCCTTCGAGCGGCTGAAGGCCGAACTGCAGCACGCATTTGCCGCAGCCGACGACACCTTCGTGCCCGTGACGGCCGCCGCCGTCATCGCCCGCAACCGACGCCGAGCCGCATGGCCGTCCTCGTCCGGCGCGCCGCCGCGCATCGCCCGGGCGAGATCTTCCGCTACACCAGCGGCCGCCGGAACGACACCCAAGCCGAGCGCTCTATCGAAGGCCTCTTCGAAACCTTTGCCCAGATCGAAAGCCACGCCACCCTCTCCCGCCCCGTCCCGGCCGCCTTCGGGGTCGACGGCTACGTCTGCCGCTACCGGCACCACTTCGTCTACTGGCGCCGGCTGCAAAACGGTAGCATCGGCCTCGTGACGATCCTGCATGAGCGCATGCACCAGATCGACCGGTTTCGCGACGATTTCGGGCAGGAAGGCGGAGAAAGGGCAGCGGCCCTCGCGAGCCGGCGGCGTTCGTTGTAGACAGCCGGCCCGAGTGACCTCGTGGAGACGCAGCGATGGACCGGTTCACCGGCGGTTGCCTCTGCAACAATGTCCGCCTCGTGGCATCAGGGCGCCCCTGCCGGGTCGGCATCTGCCATTGCCTGGACTGCCGCAAGCATCACGGCGCCCTCTTCTATGCCGCGGCGGTGTTCCCTCGCGATGCGGTGACGATCGCAGGCGAGACGAGCACCTGGGCCGGGCGGCACTTCTGCCCGCGCTGCGGCTCGTCCGTTTTCGCCGAGAGCGGCGACGAGATCGAGGTGCACCTCGGCGCCCTGGATGCCCCAGACCAGCTGCTGCCGGCTTATGAAAGCTGGACCACCCGCCGCGAATCCTGGCTGCCACCGTTCCCGCTCGACCGACGCTACGAGCGCGATCGTGAGGCCACCGATCGCACCGAGACATAGCTCGCCCGAGCGGTGCGCAGGCGCTCGGCAGGAAGAAGGCCAGGGAGGATGATCCTCCCTGCACCCACCGGATTTTTTGGCTTCGGCTGCTGGTCATGCGATGCCATCCAGGCGCCGGCTGCCGTGGATGATGCGGACGACCTCTATGCCGTCGGAACGTACTCGACCATAACATCGTCGGACGCGTTGGCGCCATGATGGCGAAGCGACGCGCGAGGCAGCCCGACAGGTCGGGCGCGACGTCAAGGGCGTCCACGGCGACCGCCACGCCCGCCTCGCCGCCGGCCTCCTCGACCGCACGGCGGACGGGCAGGTGGTGTTCCCTTACGACGCGGTGAAGGTGGAGTTCACGGTTGGGGCGGGGGC
>CAZNWE010000050.1:0-1124 GCA_964576715.1 uncultured Geminicoccaceae bacterium
CGGGGTCGAAGGGGTGCGGGCGCATGGCATCGAGCCCCGCGGCAAAGCCGTGCTCATGCTCGGCGCCGGCGGTGCGGGGCGGGCCATCGCCTTTGCCCTCGCCGCCGCCGGCGTCGCGCGGTTGACCATCGCCAATCGCACGGCGGCCAAGGCCGAAGCCCTCGCCGCCGAGCTGGCCACTGCCTTCCCGCAAGTGCCGGTCGCCGTCGGGGCCGGCGATGCCGCCGGCCATGCGGTGATCGTCCAGACGACCTCGCTCGGCCTGAACCCCGAGGACGCCCTGCCGATGGACGTCGCCAGCCTGACCCCGGCCATGCAGCTGTTCGACATCATCGCCGCCCGCGACACCCAGCTCATGCAGCAGGCGCGCACCGCCGGGCTGCGGACCGTGGTCGGCGGCCGGCCGATGATCGAGCACCAGGCCCGGGCACGGATCGCCTTTCTCGACCCGCCCTGTCTGCCCGCCTGAGCGCCAGGCCAACGGTCGACCGGGCCATCGCCCGGGACGGCTTCAGCGCCCTTGACCCCGCCCGACCGGGCGGCGCCGGCCGGTGCTCGGCGGCGGTTCGCGCAGCGCACGGGCGGTCGCCGTCCGTTCGACCATCGGCCCTCTGGCCCTGCCATCCCCGGCAACGCGAGCGGCGTTCGCCGCGCCGCTCGGACCGGCTCTGCCCGGCGGCCGCCGCAGCCGAGCCCGCAGGTGGCGCTCGATCCGAAGCCGGGCTGCCATGCCGTCTGCACGCGGCCTGTTACACCAAGGGGGCGGGACACGATCGGCGAGGAAGTCCGACGCATCTGGCTCGCATGCCTCGGGTGCTGCCGCCGGAACCGCCGGAAGATGTGACGGAACCAGTTCGATGCCCTGACATCCAGCTTCCCCCTGCCGGCACCTCGGATCACGCGACCATGGACGCCACGCCGGACATGACGCGGGTGACCTTCAGGAGGGGTCGGGTGCCGGAAAGCCGAATGCCGGGATCGGTGAGGGCGAAGCCACATGGCCGAGCTATTCGACCGCCACCCGGGCCGGCACGACCCTTCGAGAGCGGTGCCGACCCGCCCTCGAGCAGCCACGGATGGCCCACGACGGGGCCGCCGCGTACCCCGTCTGACGATCGGCGTCG
>CAZNWE010000050.1:1224-2965 GCA_964576715.1 uncultured Geminicoccaceae bacterium
TAGTCGCCGTTTGCGGCCTTGCATATCGCTGTGGCGACCAGCGATCCGCGCCGACCCGCCGCAGTGGCGGTCGGGGGGAGGGGATGCGGGCGAGGCTGCTGCGGTGCTGGCGCGGACCGATGCTGCGGCCGGCACGGCAGCGCGGCGCGCGGTCGAGGCGTGGCGCGCGGTCGAAGCGTGACGCCGGCTGGCGTATCGGCGGCCGAGCCAGGTCGCGACCGAGCGCGCCCGGCAGTCGAGCCAAGCCGCGACCGACCTCGCCCGGCGGCCGAGCCAGGCGGTTCGCACCGCGCCGCCGCTCAGCCCTAGCGAAACCCCGGTCGCGCACCGCCACGTCCCGGGCAGGCACTCCATGGGCGCGGTGCAATTGCCGAGACGGCAGCGGCGGCGCGGCGCGCTCGAAGCCGCCACGGTGGCTGGCGCCGCTGCGATCGACAGGGCGGCAGCACCGGTCGGCCGATTCACCCTGACCTTGGCCGGGCCCGAGCTCCCGGCGCTGTGCCGCGGCCGCGTGCTCAACCGGCTGGTCGAGCCCGGCGGCGTGCCGGGCGGCGGTGGGCGGGTGTCGCGCCGGCTCGATCTCGAGAATGTCTGACGGACGATCTTCCTGCCCACCCTTGCAGCCGGCCGGCTCGCGCCCGGCGACCAGGCATGGGCAGTGCCCGCTCCTGCCTCCGAGCCCGTCCTTTGGGCGGGCGGCGGCTTCGTCGCGTCGGCGATGCCGCTCATGGCCAGGCACGCCGCGACCGCGATCGCGTACCAGCGGCTGGTGCTCCGGGTCGAGCTTCCGCTGCCCTGAGACTTTTCGGCCGACGACAGCCAGCGGCTGAAGACCAGCCTGCCGGGCGTCGCCCACCGGCCGGTCAGCGCCAACGCCGGGGGGCTGGAAGGCCTCGGATCGGCTGGCCCGAAACAAGACGGCAGCACGCCGCTTGCCCACTTCGATCCGGTCGACCAGCGCTCCGGCCGGGGCCATCGCCCGAAACGACGTCACCCGCGAGCTGTGGTACCGCCGCATGGCCGGCCGCAGCGGCCGTGACGGCGGGCAAGAGTCGAGGCGCTCGGCGCTGCTCATCGGTGCGCCACTGCCAGACCGGCACGCCCGGGTGCATTGGGCGTCGCGTCGACCCGGGCAGGGTCGCGCCTGCGGCGGTTTTCGCTGCGCATCGCGTTGCTCGCGATCGCTTCGGCGGTCTGTTAGCGAAGCTCCGCCCGGCGGGCGAGCTTCTTCACTTCCTGCTCGACCACCCGCTCGACGACGCCATCGAGATTGGCGTCCAGCCACTCCTTGAGCAGCGGCCGCAACAGCTCGACCAGGAAGGCCTCGACGGTCTTGTCGCCACCGGCGAGTGGGCGCGGCTCGCGGGCGATGGCCGTCCGGGTCAGCCGCGCGAAGGCATCGGTGCTGCGGCCGGCGGTGGCGGCGGAGACCAGCGTGTCGTCGTCCGCCGCGATCGAGGCCGCGGCGGCGGGCTTGGCCGACGGCCGGCCCGGCGGTGCCGGCTCCGCCGCGGGATAGTCGTCCTCGGGCTCGAGGTCGACCTCGTCCGTCTCGCCGTCGAACGGCGGGCTGTCGGCAGCCGCCGCCTTGCGGCCCTTGGGATCGCCCGGCTCGACGACCTGGGTGAGGTCGAGCACGTCGTCGTTCTCGTCGACGGCCGACTCGGCCGCCTGCTCCGGCGGCCGCGCCGCCTCGGTCGGCCCCGGCTTGGCTGACGCCGACTTCTCTGGCCCCGGCTTG
>CAZNWE010000050.1:3065-31082 GCA_964576715.1 uncultured Geminicoccaceae bacterium
GCCGTCGGGCGCCGCCGCCGTCGCCGGCTCGCTGCCGGTGCCGAACCAGGCGCTACGCACCTCGCGGTAATAGGCTTCCGGGTCGAACAGGATCGTATCGAGCGCGAGCGCGCGGGCGGTGAGACGTCCCTCGCCAGCCTGCAGCCGATAGGCGGCGACCACGGCGTCGCGCTCGGCCGTGGCGATGGCGATGTCGGCCTCGAACAGCTCCTGCTCTGCGTCGAGCACGTCGAGCACGGTTCGCGTGCCCAGGCGCGCTTCCTGCACCACCCCGTCGAGGGCGAAGGCCGCGGCCTCCCGCTGGCGCGCCAGGGAAGCGAGGCGGCTGCGCGCGGTAAGCAGGGCCTGCCAGGCAGCGGTGATCTCTTCCTCCACATCTCGACGCGCCGATTGCAGGTTGAACCCGCCCTCCGTCAACAGTTGTCGGCTCTGGCGTATACGTGCGTACTCACCGCCACCCTGATAAAGCGGTACCGAGAGAACCGCGCCGACGGAAACGTCGCTTTGCCAGTCGGCCATGCCACCGGGGTCTTCGACAAACCCGGCGTCGCCGCGCAGTGTCAGGCGCGGCTTCAGCGCCGCCAGTGCCGTATCGACCTCGGCGGCGGCGGCGGCCACCGTGAACCGGGCGGCGCGGACCGCCGGATGCTCCTCGATGCCGTCGAGTACGGTGCCGAGGCTCGCCGGCAGGTCCGCCGGCAGGTCCGGTGGCACCAGCGTGCCCGGCGGGTCGCCGATCACCCGGCGAAACGCCGCGCCGGCGGTCGCCAGCCGCCCGGCCGCCGCCTCGCGATCGGCGATGCCGCGAGCGTAGCGGGATTCGGCCTGCGCGACATCGGTCTGGGTAAGCTCGCCGAAGCGAAAGCGGCGCTGCACGCCATTGAGCGCTGCCAGCAGGCGGCTCTCGTTGGCCAGCGCCAGCTCGAGGGTGCGCTGCTCCTGGAGCACGTCGGTGAAGGCCTCGATGGCGACCAGAAACACCGCCTGCTCGACCTGCTCGAGCCTCGCCCGCTCGGCCCGGATCAGCTCTTCCGCCCGCTCGATCCGGGCCCGGGCCTCGCCGCCGGTGAACAGTGGCTGCTCGACGCCGAGCGCATTGCGCAGGGTGCGCACGCCTTGCGAGCGCCGGTTGGTCTCGGTGCGGCCGAAGCTGACACTCGAGCTGGCCGAGGCCCGCGGTCGGCGGGTCGCCCGGGCGATCGGCAGGCCTTCGTCGACCGAGCGCAGCCGGGCGCGCGCCGCCTCGAGGGTCGGGTTCTCCGCGTAGACCTTGGCGAGCGCCATCGGCAGGGTGACCTGCCCGGCAGCCGGGCCCGGGATGCCGAACGGCAGCCCGAGGAACAGGAAGAACAGGCCCGAGGCAATCCCGCTGCGCATGGCAGCGGCCCTAGCACGAACTAACGCAAAAGGCTAGTTCATAAAGAAATCTAACGCATAAGTTTAGAATTCGAAGGCTGGCTTCGGCCTCAGCTCGGGGATCGGCGGTGTCCAGCCGTCGAAGGGCTGGCGCTGACCGAAGGCGTCGCCGACCCGCGTCACGATGGTGATCTTGCCGGCGCGACCATCGTCGACGACACCGGCCAGGCGGCCCCGCTCATCCAGCTGGCCGAGCAGGCCCGCTGGCGGCTCGACCACCGACCCGGCGAGCAGAATGAGGTTGAAGGGCGCCTGTTTCGGCAGCCCCTCGGCCGCCGGGCCGAGCTGCACCACGATGTTGTCGAAGCCGAACTCGTCGAAGCGCGTCTCGATCAGCGGTACCTGGTCGATGTCCGGCACCAGCTGGAACACGGTGGCGACCAGCTGCGACAGCACCGCCGCGGCGTAGCCGGTGTCGCAGCCGACGACGAGGCCGACATCGCCGGGCTCGGGCCGGCTCGCCTGCAGCATCCGGCCGAGCACCAGCGGCTCGATCAGATGCCGACCATTGCCGAGATCGATATCCTCGTCCTGGTAGGCCACCGGGCGCAGCCGCGCCGGCAGGAAGATCTCGCGCGGCACCTTGCGAAACGCCGCGAGAACGCTCGGCTCCTCGACGTTCGACGGCCGCAGCTGGTTCTCGACCATGTTCTCGCGGGCGGTGGTGAAGTCGGTCATCGCAGGCCCCTGTCGGCAGGCACGCGGTCGACGCCAGCCAGAAGTGCAGCGCCATCGCATGGCTTTGACTCTATAGCCGTTGCCCGGTCGCCGGACAATCGCCGCCGCAGCCGCAGCCGCCATACCGTCAGCGGCAAGCGGCGGGGGTGATGCCGGCCTTGGCGAAGTAGGCCAGGGCACCCGGGTGGTAGGGCACGTCGGGACAGGGCGCCAACAGCGCCGCCTCGTCGATCGCGACGAACGCCAGATGCAACCGGCGCAGCTCGGCGAGGCCGCTGAACACCGCCCGGGTGATCCGCTCGGCGACCGCATCGGGCAAGCGCCGGTCGGCAACGACGAAGGCGGTCGACTGCAGCGTCTCCACGTCCGTGTTCTGTCCGGGGTAGGTCCCGGCCGGAATGACGCCTCGCGTGTAGTCTGGGAGCTCGGCCGCAAGCCGCCCCAGCGCGTCGGCCGAGGGCCCGACGAGGCGGCCAGGGCAGGTCGCGAAGGCGGTTTGCACCACGGGGTTGGGGGCCGCCGCCATGAAGGCGAAGGCATCGTAGACGCGCCCGCAGAAATCGGTGATCCGCTGCGTTCCCGGGTTGCCGGCCACGGCGATGAAGTCGTCCGTCGTCAGCCCTGCCGTCGCCAGCAGGCTCAGCGCCGCCGCACGGGTGCCCGAACCGGGCGCCCCGAGGTCGACGCGGCGCCCGGCGAGATCGGCGGTGGTGCGCACCGGCAGGCTGCGATCGACGACGACGTGCAGCTTCTCGATCACGGTGCCGAACAGGATCCGCAGATTGGGGTTGGCTCGATCCCCAGTAAAGGCGCCGGCACCAGAGAAGGCGCGCCGGACCAGCTCGGCTTGGGCCATGCCGATGTCGGCGACGCCGGCACGGACGAAACGCAGATTGCTCAGGCTGCCCTGCGTGCTGATGCTGTGGCAGAGCTGGCGGCGGCGGACCAGGTCGGGCTCGACCAGCCGGCAGATGGCGCCACCGAGCGCCGCATAGACCCCCGACACATCGCCGGTCGCGATCCGCAACGGCTGGTCGGCCGGCGACGCCGCCCGCCCGGCCAGCGGCAGCACGGCGGCTCCCCCGCCGAGGCAGAGCCCTGCCGCCAGTCGCGGTGCCAGGGCGCGACGGCTCAGACACCCGGTCATCGCCTGATCTCCACGTCGCGCGCCTTGAAATAGAGGAAGCGGACGAGGTCGTACTCGAACGCCGAGCCGGAGCCGTAGTAGCGGAAGGGCTGGGTCTCGCGCGCGTCGACGGCCTGCAGCGGATAGGGTGCCGGCGTCGCGTAGACCACGTCGTTGATCTGCGCTCCAGGCGGCGCCACCGCAGCGATGGCGAGGTCGGCCGGCAGGCCGGCGGCATCGCGCGCGCTCGACGGTCCGAGCACCGGCAACACCAGATAGGGCCCGGCGCCGACGCCCCACCAGCCGAGCGTCTGGCCGAAATCCTCGCGCTGCTGGTCGACGCCGAGCCTGGTCGCGACATCGAAGATGCCGAGCACGCCGATGGTCGAGTTGACCAGGAAGCGGATGGTCGCCCGGCTCGCCACCTCGGGCCGGGCCTGCAACAGACCATTGGCGCCGTTCCTGATCTCGCCGAGATTGCTGAAGAAGTTCGACACGCCCCGCCGCACCGGGTGCGGCACGATGAAGCGATAGCCGCGCAGGATCGGCAGGAAGACGTACTCGTCGAACTCGAAGTTGAACCGGTACATGGCGCGGTTGAAGCCCTCGAACCGGTCGTCGACCTCGGTCACCGGGGCGGTCATCACCGCGCTGTCGGCGGCGGGCTCGGCCGACGCCAGGGTGACGCGCTCGCCGTCGTCGACCGGGCCCGGCGTCGCCGCGGGCCCGGCTCCGGTAAGGTCGGCGCCGCGGTTGCCGGCGCAGGCGCCGAGCAGCAGCAGCGTCAGGACGAGTGCCGGTCGGATCGCTGGCCCCGGCTGCCTCACGAGCCGTCTCCCCGGGCCGTGGCGGCGGGCGCCCCCGGCGCCCAGCCGGTGGCAAAGAAGTCGACGATCCGTGCTGCGACCTCGCGCTGCATGTAGTTGCCGCAATGGCCGCCGGTCGGATAGACGGTCGACCGGTCCGCGAAGACCCGGTCGAGGAACTGCCAGTCTTCGGCCACCAGGATGATGTCGTCCTCGTTGCCGAGAAATCCAACATGCTCGGCCGACGCCAGATAGCTCTCGATCGAGCGCAGGCTGGCGTCCTCGATCATCTGCTCGGTCGTCAGACCGGGCTCCTCTCGGCGGAAGTACGGCTGGTAGAGCGCCTCGAAATAGTCGATGAAGCTCCGCGCCCGCGCGTCCCGGTAGATGTCGCTCAGCCGGCGATCGGTGGCCCGCAGCTGCGTGCCCGCGGGCACCACGAAGCCACTGTCGGTCATCACATCGGCGGCGAAGGCGAGATTGACCGCCGACAGCCTGAAGGAAATGCCGATGAGCTTCTCGATGTCGACCGCATCGGGCTCGAGGACGGTGTAGATGCGGTAGACGAAATCGCCGGCGAAGTCGGTGGGGGAACCGGCGACGTAGATGTCGGCGAACGCCGTGAACGCCCGGTCGAGGAAGTCGGGAATGGCCTCGGGATCGGTCTCGACGAACCGGTCGAGCATGTCGTCGACCAGCTGGATCGAGGTGTAGAGCGAGACCGACGGGTTGAGCAGGAGCACCCGCTCGAAGCCGAAGCCGGCCTCGCCGGCGGCGATCCGTTCGTCGTCGAGCTTGGCCACGAAGGCGGCCAGCGTCGCCCCCAGCGAATAGCCGGTGAGATGGACCTCGGTCACCTCGATGCGGCTCTGCACCCGCTCGAGTGCGGCCTGCATCAGCCGGTGCATGTCGGCCGCATCGTCGCGCAGCCGTCCCGGCACGCCGGTGGTCGAGGCGTTGATGACGAAGTTCGCGTGCGTCTGGTTGGGCAGCGAGATGACGTGGTTGCCGGCGTTCCACAGCAGGGTTGCCAGGTTCCAGTTGATGTCCGCCTTCCAGCTGCCGCCGGTCCCGGCGATGACGAAGACCAGCGGCGCAGCCCGGTCCTGCGCCAACAGCCCGAACTCCGCGCCGAAGCGCTCGAAGAAGAACACCGGCGGTGCCTTGCGCTCGGGCAGCGGCTGGACCCGGAAAGGCAAGATCTCGCGGCCTTCCTCGATCTCCGGCAGCACGACGCGATTGGCCAGCGGGGTGGCGACGACCGTGGCGACCAGCGGGTCCACGAAAGGGAAGTCATAGGCGTCGACCCGCTCGGCGCGGAGGCTCGTCGGTGCCGTCGACGCCGCGAGCAGAATCGCCAGGGCCAGGAGCCCGCGCAGGATGGATCTCGTCATCGCCACACCATTTCTAAAGGGCCGCCGTTGCGGCGAGTGGTCGGGCACCTGGCCACTTGAACCCGGCGGTTCGTGCGTCTATCAAACGGGACTGCGTGTGTCGTAGGTTTTTGCGCAACGGTCGCGCACCAAGCAGGCCCGGTGGCAGAGTGGTGATGCAGAGGACTGCAAATCCTTGCACGTCGGTTCGATTCCGGCCCGGGCCTCCATTACGCCTTTAGCCCTTGGCACCCCAGCTCGCGATTGTTATAGACGCCGAAGTGTTCCCCGGTAGCTCAGTTGGTAGAGCAAGCGGCTGTTAACCGCTGGGTCGCTGGTTCGAGTCCGGCCCGGGGAGCCAACTCACCGCCGCCCCGTCGAGCTGCACCCCGTTAGAGAAGCACCGCCGAGCTCCTTGAGGGTTCGAAACACGCCTGTCGTCCAATCATCGCGACCGCGTCCTTGTGCCTGGGCCACCTGGTAGAGCTGCCGACCGACCGCCCCGGTGGCGAGCGGTACTTGGAGTGCCGCGGCGAGCTCGACGGCCAACCCCAGATCCTTGGTGGCGAGATCGAGCATGAAGGCCGGCGACGGCTCGTCCTTCAAGGCCTTCTCGGGCCAGGTTGTGGTGATGTGGCCGCGGCCGGCGGGTGTGTGCGAGAGGACTTCCGCCATCACCTCGAGGTCGAGCCCGGCCTTGAGCCCCATCGTCAGGCCTTCGGCGGTGGCCAGGTTGACCACTGCCGAGATGTAGTTGTTGACCAGCTTCATCGTCGCACCGGCGCCGAGCGGCCCGCAGACCGTCACCTGCTCGCCCATCGCCAGCAAGAGCGGTTGGACGCGCTCGATGTCGGCAGCGGCCCCGCCGACCATGAAGGTCGAGGTGCCGGCCACCGCATGCGCCGAGGTGCGGCCGACCGGGGCATCGACCATGCCAACACCCTGGCTGGCGAGCCGGGCGCCGATCCGCCTGGTCTCGCCCGGCAGGATGGTGCTCATGTCGACCAGGACGGCACCCTCGGCGATGCCCCGAGCGACGCCGTTCTCGCCGAAGCAGGCCGCCTCGACGATGGCGCCCACCGGCAGCATGGTGAAGACCACATCGGCCCCCCGGGCGGCGGCGGCGGCACTCGTGGCGGCCGTGGCACCGGCCTCGACCAGTGCCGCCACCGCCTCGGGCGACACGTCGAAGACCTGGAGCCTGTGGCCGGCCTTGACGAGATTCTTGCTCATCGCCCCGCCCATCTGGCCGAGCCCGACGAACCCGATGCTGGTCATCTCCTGCCTCCCGTCCTTCGTTGCTGTGCGTCGCGTGATCGGCCATGGCGTCGCTGCGGTCAACAATCACCTGGCTTGCGACGATGCCGGCGGTCGTGCTCAACAGACCTGGTCAACTGCCATGGAGGGTCCGTTGCGCCTGCCCCGGAGCGGCTCGATCGTCATCCTGACCGGTGCCGGCATCTCCGCCGAATCCGGCCTTGCCACGTTTCGCGGTGCCGGCGGGCTCTGGGAGGGGCAGCGGGTGGAGGACGTCGCCACGCCCGAGGCGTTCGCCCGCAATCCGCTCCTGGTGCACCGCTTCTACAATCAGCGCCGCCGCCAGCTGCATGATCCGGCGATCAAGCCGAACGCCGCGCACCATGCCCTGGCCCGGCTCGAGGCGGCGTGGCCGGGCGAGGTGCTGGTGGTCACGCAGAATGTCGACGACCTGCACGAGCGCGCCGGCAGCCGCGCGGTGTTGCACATGCATGGCGAGCTGCGCCGGGTGCGCTGCACCGCCTGCGCCGACGAGCGGCTGTGGCTCGGCGACCTCGGCCTCGAGACGGCTTGTGCGGCCTGCGGCAAGCAGGGAAGCCTGCGGCCGGCGATCGTCTGGTTCGGCGAGATGCCGCTCGAGATGGACCGCATCATGGCGGCCCTGCAGGGCTGCGCGCTGTTCATCGCGATCGGCACCTCGGGCCACGTCTATCCGGCCGCCGGCTTCGTCGAGGTGGTTCGCGACGTCGATCGGGCGCACACGATCGAGGTCAATCTCGAGCCCTCGGTGATGCGCTCCGCCTTCGCCGAAAGCCGCACCGGCCCGGCCGGCAGCGTCGTGCCGGCGCTGGTCGAGGCGCTCTTGGCCGGGTTGCGGTGAACCGGGGCCTGGCGCCGACCGGCGCGCTGTCGCGGCAACACCCGATCGAGACCGGGCGACGCGGTGCCGTCGGTTGTGCCCGTGGCGGCACGACCCCAATGGCGCGGCGCTGCCGGGGTCAGGTGATGTGGGCACCCCGGGTCTCGACATGCACCGCATAGAGCGACTGGCTCGCCGCCATGAACAGTCGGTTGCGCTTGCTGCCGCCGAAGCTGACATTGGCGCAGATCTCGGGCAGCCGGATCTGGCCGATGCGATCGCCGTCCGGGGCGAAGATGTGCACCCCGTCATAGCCATCGCCGACCCAGCCCATGCCGGCCCAGACATTACCGTCCTCGTCGCAGCGCAAGCCGTCGGCGAAGCCGGACTTGCCGTCGAGCTCGGTCGTGGTGAAGATGCGCGCATTGGCGAGCCGTTCGCCGTCGACGTCGTAGACCCAGATTTGCGGTGTCGCCTCGGCGTAATGTGAAGCTCCGGTGTCGGCGACGTAGACCTTGGTGTAGTCGTGGCTGAAGCACATGCCGTTGGGCTTGAAGGGCTCGTCGGCGACCTTGCTGACCGCCCCGGTCTGCGCGTCGATCCGGTAGACGGCTTCCTTGATGAACGGCTGCGGGCTGTCCGCGGCCTCGGGCACGCGTTCGCCCTCGTAGTTCATCAGCGCGCCGTAGCCCGGATCGGTGAACCAGATCGAGCCGTCATCCGGGTGGACCATGCCGTCATTGGGGGCGTTGAAGCCGCGCCCTTGCTCGTCGGTCTCGGCGAGCACGGTGACGCTGCCGTCATGCTCGTAGCGGATGACCTCGCGCGGGAAGTGGCAAAACGCGATCTGCCGGCCCTGGAAGTCGAAGGTGTTGCCGTTGCTGTGCCGTGACGGTGAGCGGAAGCGCCGGGCGACATGCCCATCCTCCTCGAGCCAGCGCAGCTGCTCGTTGCTCGGGATGTCGGACCAGACGAGGTAGCGGCCGACTGCGTTCCAGGCCGGCCCTTCGGCCCAGAGCGTGCCGTGATGCAGCCGCTGGATCGGGGCGTTGCCGAGCTTTGCCCGGAAGCGCTCGTCGAGCACCACGACATCGGGCTCGGGGTAGCGGATGGGGGCGGCGCTTGGCGTGAAATCGCGAGCCATCGCCGCCGGCGCCATGGCGCTCCCGATCGCGAAGCCGGCGCCGAGGCCGAGGGCCCCGCGGCGGTTCAGCACCATGCCGCCGTCCGCGTCGTCCGCCGTCAGCCGCGGCCGCGCCATATCGACAAAGCGCTGCAACTGCACCCGTGGCATTGTCGTCTCCCCTGATCGAGCGCGCCGGTTGCACCGACGCTGATTTATTGGATCGGTGAGGATCAGCCAAAACTGCCCACGAGGCAAGCCCCGCGCACTCCGACGAAGCTGGCGGGATCGGCGCCCCCTGGCCGCCGGCAGGCAATCTGGGCGCTGGTGCGGCGTCGCCGCGCTCAGTGGTCGGCAGCGTGACTCTTGGCGAAGGCGGCCTGCTGCTCGGCGCTGGCCTCGGTCTGATGCTTCGCTTTCCAGTCCTCGTAAGGCATGCCGTAGACGATCTCGCGGGCGGCGTCGTAGCTGAGCTCGAGACCCCTCTCCGCGGCGGCGGCCTGATACCACTTCGAGAGGCAGTTCCGACAGAAGCCCGAAAGGTTCATCAGGTCGATGTTCTGGACGTCCGGTCGCTCGCGGAAATGCTGGACCAAGCGGCGGAAAGCCGCGGCCTCCAGCTCGGTGCGGGTGGCGTCGTCAATCTCTGACATCTTGGTTCCCTGCTGTGCTGTTGACCTGTCACGGCAGATGGCGCTGTCGCGGCCAGGCCTCAAGCCGGGACGTCCTCGAGCGAGGCCTCGATCAGCCAGTCGACGACCCGGTGGCGGGCCTCTTCGGGCTCGGCACCGGCGGCGATCGCGGCGTGGTAGACCTCGAGCTGATGGTCGGCGCTGGTGCCGTCCTGGACGATCTCGCGCGCCCGCAGGAGCTCGGGCAGGCAGCCGAGCTCGGTCGCGTCTTCCTTGAGGAGATCGAGCAGCTCGTCGATCAGCTCGGCGAACGGGACCAGCCGGCGGCGGCCGTAGTCGGCAAGCGTGCCGCCGACGCCGAAGCGCTGGGCGCGCCACTTGTTCTCCTGCAGCAGCACCTGGCGGTAGCGCCGCCAGGTCTGGTTCGAGGCTCTCAGTCGGTAGAGATAGCCGAGCAGGGACTGGTAGATGGCGGCGATGGTAATCGCGTCCTCGAGCTTGGTGCAGAGGTCGCAGACCCGCATTTCCAGCGTCGGGTGCTTCGCCGATGGGCGGATGTCCCACCAGATCTTGGTCGGATCGTCGCAGATCCCGATATCCGCCATGTCTGCCAGCAGCCCCTGCCAGTCGGCGAAGCTGCTGAACGGCTCAGGGATGCCGGAGCGCGGCAGGTCGCCGAAAATGGTCGGGCGAAACGCCTTGAGGCCGGTATCCTGACCCTCCCAGAACGGCGAGGACGTGCTCAGGGCCAACAGATGCGGCAGGAAGTAGGTCGCCTGGTTCATCAGGTCGATCCTGAGCTCGTCGTCGTCGATCCCCGCATGGATGTGCATGCCGCAGACCACCAGCCTACGGGCCAAGGCCTGGAAATCCTCGGTCAGGATGCGGTAGCGGTCGAGATCGACGCTCTTTTGCATCCGCCAGCTGGCCGAGGGATGGGTCGAGACGGCGAGCAGGGCGAGATCGAAGTCGGCGGCACAGTTGGCGATCGTCCGCCGCAGCGCGGCGAGCTCGCGGCGCAGGCTGCCGACATCGCGGCAGACCGAGCTGCCGATCTCGACCTGGGCCTGCAGCAGCTCGTGGGTCACCTGTGGCCCCAAGGCCTCGCGGCAGGCGGCCATGAAGCCTGGCGGCGGGCTGATCGCCAGCTGGCCGGTCGCCCGCTCGACGATCAGGTACTCCTCCTCTATCCCAAGGGTGAGATGTGGCCGGCGTGGCGCCATGCGCGGAGCCCCCCTGTGGTTGGCAGATTGTCGCCGTCGAAGATGCTGTAGAGCCCAGGCGCCGCCAGCGGCGGCTCGAGGCAGTCAAGGAGCAGTGCGGCATAGCGGGCGATCCCGGCGGGTGCCGCGATCTGGTCCTGGCGGATCTCGAACATGATGTGCGGCAGCCGGGTCCGCTGGGCGTGGAAGGTGACGGTGAAGCCGAACTCGCGCTGGCCGGAATAGGGCTGGTTGTCGCCGACGACGAGGCCCGGCTCGGCCTGCAGCCGCTCGAGCACCGGGCCGGCGAGCCGGCGGTCGCCACGCCACAGCACCCCGACATGCCAGGGGCGGTCCGCGCCGTCGAGATGCGGGGTGAAGCTGTGGATGGCGATGATCACCGGGATCCGGCCCTGCCGCCGGAACCGGGCAATCGTCCGCGCCACGGCGCGGTGGTAGGGCAGGAAGTAGTCGCGGATGCGGCGGTCGGCCGCCGCCGCGCTCAGCTGCTGGTTGCCCGGGATCACGCAGCCGTCGCTGATCGGCGGGATCGAGGTCTGGGTCCGCGGCCGTCGGTTGACGTCGATCACCAGCCGCGAGACGTGGTTGAAGAGAGCCGTCGCCCCGAGCCGCGCGGTCAGCTCCCGGGTCAGCGCCGCCGCACCGATGTCCCAGCCGATGTGGCGAGCGAGGTTGGTCTCACTGACGCCGAGTTCGCCCACCGCGTCGGGGATGACGCAGCCGGCATGATCGCAAAGCAGCAGCACCGGCCGATCGCCCAGGCGCAAGCACTCGACGAAAGGCGAAGGTGCCGCGACGGCGCGCTCGGCGGTTGACGTCGTCGCCCGATCGGGTCGCTCGAGGATGCCGAATGCGCTTTTCTCGTCCTTCATGACAGTCCTCTAGCCTGCTCGATCGGGTTGCGCCAAGCTGTCTGGCGGGACCAGGGCGTCAGCGCGCTGCTACGGTCTGCCGCAGGCCGGGCAGGGGAGCCGGCTTTTCGGAGCGAATCGCCACCCTGGCGTCGCGGCCGATGCGGGCCTTGCCGGTGTCGGGTGCGGCCGCCGCCGGCAGCCGGATCGCCGAGGCGCCGGCTGTCGCCGCCCGCTTCGTGCCCTTTGTCGCTGCCGCGGGGGTGGTCGCGCCGGCCGCACTCGGCCTGCGACAGGCCGAGCGGCAACAGCGGCGCGGGCGCGGCACGTGAAGCTTCTGGTTGTTAATGCTTTTTTCAACTTCTCGTGCTAGAGCGCTCCCCATGTACCACATGCGGTGGCTGGAGCCTGGTCGGCGACCGTGCTGCTTGGCTAGTCGGATCGTGATTCGCGATGCTGCGACGCTCTGCTCTCAACATGCTGGCGGGTGGGATTGCGGCCCTCGGCGGCTGGCCGCGCGGGGCTGGCGCCGCGCCGGCGGGCGGTCGGGTGGCGGTCGATCTGCTGCGCTGCGTGAAGCACCAGCGAAAGCTCTACGCGCTCAAGGACGGCGCTGTCGTGATGCAGTTCAATGTCGCCCTCGGCCGTGAGCCGCGTGGGCACAAGCTGCAGGAAGGCGACGGGCGCACGCCGGAGGGCCGCTACTACATCGTCGGTGGGCGGCCCGACAGCGACTATCACCTGTCCTTGCTGATCTCCTACCCCAACGCCGACGACCGCGCCCGGGCGCGGGCGCTCGGCGTGCGGCCCGGCGGGCAGATCATGGTGCATGGTCTCGACCCGGCGATCGAGCGCGAGTGGCACGACCGGCATTGGCTCTTCAACTGGACGAATGGTTGCATCGCCGTCACGAATCCCGAGATGAATCGGTTGTGGGACAGTGTTGCGTTGGGCACACCCATCGAGATCCTCGCCTGATCGGCCAAGCAATGCTTCTCCAGGCGCGCCAGCTTGTTATATCCGACGTGTTTTCGCAGTTGAGTTCAACCAATGGTACAGGTTCCGGATCGACGGTGATGCGACCTGTGTGTGCTGCCTGCGCAGAGGAGTGGAGACCAATGACCAAGCGTTTGGTGATGATCAGCTGTGCCGCGGTGATGGCGATGGGGCTTTCGGCCTGCGCCACGCGCGGCGATGTCGACGCGTTGCGCGCCGAGATCGCCAGCGTGCGGGCGATCGCCGAGGGTGCCGACCAGCGCTCGAGCGCGGCCTTGGCCGAGGCCCAGGCGGCGTCGGCGTCGGCCGATGTCGCCGCTGCCGAGGCGGCCGAGGCCAGCCGCAAGGCGGACGAGATCTTCCGCGCCGGCCTGCGCAAGTAGGGTAGCTTCGGCATGGCATGGGATGGACAGATCGGGCCGCCGCGTGGCGCACGGCATCGGGTGCCGGGTGCGCCGGACCTGTCCATCCGCCGGCCGCCGAGCCGGCGCTGCCTGCTCGCCAGCGCCGCCGGCTGGGCGGCCGTGGCAGCGACGACGCTGCCGGTCCGGGCGGCACTGCCGGAACAGCCGGCGGCCGCCGCCGCGCCGACGGCGCCCGACGGGCCTTGGCCGCTCGCTGGCGACGTTGTCGGCCGCCTCGACCACCTGGTCACCGACGGCGAGCGGACGCTGATCGACATCGCCCTCGAGCGCGATCTCGGGATTCTCGGGATCTCGGCGCTCAATCCCGGCGTCGACGTCTGGATTCCCGGCCGCGAGCGGCTGGTGACGCTGCCGACGGCACAGGTGCTGCCGGAGCACGAGCGACGCGGCATCATCGTCAATCTCGCCGAGCTTCGCCTCTACCATTTTCCGGCCGCCGACACGGTGCCGTTCGTGCACACCATCGGGATCGGCCGCGAAGGCTTCTCCACCCCCCTTGGCACGACCACCGTCACCCGCAAGCAGGCGGACCCGAGCTGGTATCCGACCGAGGCGACGCGTGCCGACCGCCCCGACCTGCCGAGCGTCGTCCCGGCCGGGCCGGACAACCCGCTCGGCCGCCATGCTCTCTATTTGGGGTTTCCGACCTACCTCATCCACGGCACCAACAAGCCCTACGGTGTCGGCCGCCGGGTCAGCAGGGGCTGCATCCGGATGTACCCGCACGCCGTCGCCACGCTGTTCGAACGCGTGCCGGTCGGCACGCCGGTGCGCATCATGAACGACCCGATCAAGCTCGGCTGGTCCGCCGGCGAGCTCTATCTCGAGGTGCACCCGGATCTCGAGCAGCTCGACGAGCTCGAGGCGCATTACAGCTTCACCAAGAAGCCGCCACCGGACATCGCACCGCGGATCATCGAAAAGGCCGGCGAGGCGCGCTCGCGGCTGGCCTGGGAGGTGATCGAGCTGGAGCTGGCCAACCGGCGCGGCGTGCCGGTGCGCATCACCCGGCCAGCCGTGGCCAGCGTCCACCAGCGGCATCGCTCGACCATCCCGAGCGACTTCATGCGCGTCTATTGAGGCTGCCGACAGCGCCGGCAGCCGGCGACGCGGCCGATGAGCGGCGCCGGCCGGGCCGTTCGATCGCCGCCGCCGAGACGCCACGCCGACAGGCGGCGAGCGGCTATGAACGCTGGCGCGCCAATGCAGCGGCGCGGATCTGGCTGAGCGACTGGCGCGGCGTGATGGCCTCCGGGTCCATCTCGATCTCGATCAGCGTCGGCCGGTCGGCGGCGAGTGCCGCGGCGAATGCCGGGGCGAAATCGGCGGTCTCTTCGACCCGCGCACCAATCGCGCCGTAGGCTGCGGCGAGCCTGACGAAATCCGGGTTCTCGAGCGCCGTGCCGACGATCCGCTTGGGGTATTCGCGCTCCTGGTGCATGCGGATCGTGCCGTACATGCCGTTATTGAACACCAGGATCACGATCGGCAGCCGATACTGGCACGCGGTGGCGAGCTCCTGGCCGGTCATCAAGAAGCAGCCGTCACCGGCGAAGCAGACGACCGGGCGGTCGGGATGCTCGAGCTTGGCGGCGATCGCCGCCGGCAGGCCGTAGCCCATCGAGCCCGAGGTCGGGGCGAGCTGCGAGCGAAACCTGCCGTAGCTGTAGAAGCGGTTGCACCAGGCCGAATAATTGCCGGCACCGTTGGTGACGATCGCCTCGCGCGGCAGGGTTCGGCGCAAGTCCGCCATGATCGCCGGCATCTGCACCGCACCCGGGATGGGAATCGGGGCGATGTGCTCCAGGTAGGCCGCGTGGCCGGCCGCGGTGCTCTCGGCCCAGGAGCGGTCCCCGACCGGCGGTTCGGCGGCCAGACGCTCGGCCATGGCCGGCAGGCTGCAGTGGATCAAAAGGTCCGGCTGGTAGACCCGGCCGAGCTCCTCGGCGCCATTGAGCACGTGGACCATGCGCTGGCGCGGCTGCGGCAGGTCGATCAGGGTGTAGGCGTCGGTGGTCATCTCGCCCAGCCGGGCGCCGATGACGAGCACCAGATCGGCCTCGTTGAGCCGTCCGACCAGCGCCGGATTGGCGCCGATGCCGAGATCGCCGACATAGCAGCGGTGGTTGTTGTCGAGATAGTCCTGGCGGCGAAAGACGACGGCGGTGGCCAGGTCGTTGGCCTCGACGAAGCGGCGGATGTCGGCGATGCCTTGCGGGCTCCAGCCACCGCCGCCGAGCACCAGAAGTGGCCGCTCGGCGCTGCTGAGCCAGCCCATCAGCGTCGCGACCGAGGTGGGATCGGGATAGCTCAGCGTCGGCTGGTAGGGTCGGCCGGGGGCAGTCTCGACTTCGCTCGTCAGCATGTCCTCCGGGAGGGCCAGGACGACGGGCCCCGGCCGGCCGGAGGTGGCGGTCAGCATCGCGCGATGGATGAACTCGGGCAGCCGCCGGGCGTCGTCGATCTCGGCGACCCACTTGGCCATGCCGCCGAACATCTGCCGGTAGTCGACCTCCTGGAAGGCCTCGCGCTCGCGGGCACCGCTGTCGATCTGGCCGATCAGGAGCAGCATTGGCGTGCTGTCTTGTGCTGCGACATGCACACCTGAGCTGGCGTTGGTGGCGCCGGGGCCGCGGGTCACGAAGCAGACGCCGGGCCGCCCGGTGAGCTTGCCGTGCGCCTCGGCCATCATCGCCGCCCCGCCTTCCTGGCGGCAGATGACGAAGTCGATATCATTGCGACCGTGCAGCGCGTCGAGCGCCTCGAGATAGCTCTCGCCCGGCACGCCGAAGATCCGCCGCGTGCCGTGTCGTACCAGTTCCTCGATCAGGATCCGGCCCCCCGAACGTCGCATCATCGCTTGCAGTCTCCCCGGCCAAACCCGTGACATCGACCGGCGCCATCGCCCCGGCACTCAATCGGTCTCGTCGAAGCCCCGCTCGATCAGCGCTCTCAGGCCGGCCAGGGCCGCCTCGGCCTGCGGGCCACGCGCCTCCATGGCGAGGTCGGCGCCGCGCGCGGCGGCCAGCATCATCAGCCCGAGTATCGAGGTGGCCGGGACGCGCATGTCGTCGCGCTCGATGGTCACCTCGGCATCGAAGGCGGCGGCCAGCCGGACGAACTTGGCGGCGGCCCGGGCGTGCAGGCCGCGACTGTTGACGATCGTGCAGGTCGCCCGGAGCGGTGTCGCGCCGCTGCCGCCGGTCGGGTCGGGCAGTGTCGGGTCGGGCAGTGGCCCGTCGTCGCCGTGCTGCGTGCTCAACGCGATCAGCCGCGCTGCGGCGAGAGCAGCTTGCTCGCCACGTTGATGTACTTCTTGCCGGCGTCCTGCGCCTCGCTCACCGCCGTCGCGAGGTCGCAATCGACGCGCACCCCGGCGAGCTTGATCAGCATCGGCAGGTTCACCCCGGCGATGACCTCGAGCCCCGGCCGCTCGAGCGTCGAGATGGCGAGGTTGGAGGGCGTGCCGCCGAACATGTCGGTCAGGATGATGACACCCTCGCCGGTATCGGTGGCGTCGACCGCGTCGACGATGTCCTGCCGGCGACGCTCGATGTCGTCGTCGGCATCGATGCTGATCGCCCGGATCTGCTGCTGCGGGCCGACCACGTGCTGCATCGCCGCGACGAACTCGTCGGCGAGGCGACCGTGGGTTACCAGGACGAGCCCGATCATGCTCCCTCGACTGTGCTGCCGCCGGCGATCACGGCTCGCTCGCCGTTGCCGGCGACTGCGGCACTGCGGCAGCGCCGGCCACCGCGGGCCCGGCCGGCGACGCGGTGGCGAGCGGCCGGCCGCGGGCGGCCAGTTCGCGATGCAGCGTGCTTACCTCGTAACCCGCGGCGCGCAAAGCCCGGGACAGTCGCTCGGTGACGAAAACCGAGCGGTGCTGACCGCCGGTGCAGCCGACCGCGATGGTCAGGTAGCTCTTGCCTTCATCCTGAAAGCGCGGCAGCAGGGTGTCGAGCAACGCCAACAGCCGGCGCTCGAAATCGGCATAGCCCGGATCGCCCTCGACATGCGCCTGCACGGCCGGATCGAGCCCGGTCAACGGCTTCAGTTCGGCGACGTAATGCGGGTTCTGCAGGAAGCGGACGTCGAACACGAGATCCGCCTCGCGCGGCAGACCGCGACGGTAGGCGAACGACACACAGCTGATGGTCAAGCCGTGGCCCGGCTCGGTGTGGCCGAATTGGCCGACGAGGCGGCGGTTGAGGTCGGGCAGCGACAGCCCGGTCGTATCGATCACGACATCCGCGGCATCGGCGAGCGGGGCGAGCAGCGCCCGTTCGGCAGCGATGCCGTCCTGCACCGGTCGATCGGCGGCCAGGGGGTGCCGCCGTCGGGTCTCGGTAAAGCGTTGCTGCAGCGCCTCGTCGTCGCAGTCGAAGAACACGAGACTGACCGCAACCGCCGGATGGGCGCGCGCCAAGCCGGCCACCAGGCCCGCCAGTCGCTTGGGATCGAAGGCGCGGGTGCGGCTGTCGAGACCGATCGCGAGGTCGCGCTCGAGACCGTCGTCAAGCCGCACGAAGCGCTCGATCAGCGGGATCGGCAGGTTGTCGATCGCCTCGAAACCCTGATCCTCGAGGATCTTCAGGCAGCTCGTCCGGCCGGCGCCCGACAGGCCGGTGACGATGACGAGGCGCCGCCTGGTCGGGGCGGTCGACGTCTTCGGGGCGGGCGTCGACGTCGTCAATAGACGCGCTCCCCGGTCAGCAGCAGCCGCACGCGGGCGACCGCCGAGCTGCTGCAGGCGCGCAAGCGGGCGCAGCAGAGGTCGATGCCGGCGAGGCGCACACACTCGGGCGGCGGCAGCCGCTCGGCGTCGTCGCCTGGCTCGCCGAGGCGGAGCACCAGGGTGATCCGCACCTGCTCGCGTGCCGGCAGACGATAGATGCCGTGGCCGCGCAGCTCGAGCAGGCCAGGGTCGCCGGGCGACCGGGCGATCAGCTGCCCGGCCACTGCCTCGAGCCGGACGAGGTCGTCGGCGACCAGCAGGGCGCCGCTGTCGATCAGGCGGAGCGCGAGATCGCTCTTGCCGCTGCCGGACGCGCCGAGCAGCAGCACCCCGTTGCCGAGCCAGGCGACCGCCGTGCCGTGGACGACGGCTTGGCGAGCCGGTGCCCGCGCCGTATCGCCAGACCCAGGATCGCCAGATGCGGCATCGCCCGGTGCGGCATCAGCCTGTGCGGCATCACCAAGTGCGGTCGGACGGCCGGCAGCGGGCGGCTCAACCCGGTGGTCGTCGGCCATTGCCGCACCCCGCCGAGCCGCCGCACCCCGCTGACCCACCGCACCCCGCTGACCCGCCGCACCCCGCTGACCCAGGGAGATAGCGTCGAGCGATCGACGAGCGGCGCGCCGGCCCTGGCCGACACCGCACCGCCTGCTGGTCGCCAAGAGCATGCCTGCCGCTCCCCAACCGCATCGGCCCCGAATGCAAGGGCCCCAAATCCCCTGGCCCCGGCACTGCGGGTTGCAGCGTTGCAGGTCCAGGACCACCCTGCCACCAGGCAAATGGCTCGCAACCGAGCCACTTGAAGGTGGCATGTCTTCGGCGGGCGCTCAAGCCGCCCGCGGCTCGCGCCGGCCGACCAGCAGGTCGAAAGCCTGGGTCGGATTGCCCGCATGGCGCAAGGCCGCGCACAGCGCATCGTCGCGAAACACCCGAGCGACCCGGGCCAGCGCCTTGAGATGCTCGGCTGCCGCGTCGGTCGGTGCGAGGAGCAGAAACACGAGGTCGACGGGTTCCTCGTCGAGGGCATCGAAGCTCACCGGTGTGTCGAGCCTAGCGAAGACGCCGACCAGCCGTTCGAGCTCGGCCAACTTGGCGTGCGGAATGGCGAGGCCGTCGCCGATCCCGGTGGTGCCGAGCTTCTCGCGGTTGAGCAGTGCTTCGAGCACCGCCCCGGTCTCCAGCCCGTGCGCCTCGGCGACCCGCTCGGCCAGCGCCCGCAACACCTGGCGCTTGCTGTTCGCCTTGAGGTCCAGAACGACCGCCCCAGGGGTCAAGATGTCGGCAAGCTCGATCATGCTGATCCTTCCAGGTCCGCACCCAGCGCGCCGCTATATGGGCATGCTACCCGCAAAGTCACCTGCTACCCGCAGCATCGAAAGCCTCGTTCGGCGTGGCATGCGCACCGCCGATGCCAACCGCACTCGGGGTCGGTGACTGCCGCGCCCGGGCCAGCGCCGAGCGGTGCGGCAAGCCTGCCGGTCGAGCCGCCGGCGCGCATGCCGGCACGACCAGGGAGACCCCGCCCTTGGTCCAGAGCGTCGCGAACCATGCGAGATGCGGTGTCGGGCAGGCGTCGTCAAGCGGCGGCCGGCGGCCGCACCACCACATGGCCAAAGCTTCAGCGAACGGTAAGCGCCGCGGCAACGGCCGCCGTCCCCGACCCCCGAAGCCGGTCTGGCCACGCCTGCTTGGGGGCGCGCTCATCGCGCCATCGCCTTGCTGCGCCGGCGCTGCATCGAGGAGGCGATGCCCAGCGCCTCGCGGTACTTGGCGACCGTTCGCCGCGCGATGACGATGCCAGCGGCACCGAGCCGGGCGACGATCTGGTCGTCGGACAATACCGCCTGCGGGTCCTCCTTCTGCACCATTTGCTTGATCTGCTGACGGATGACCTCGGCACTGTGATCGGCGCCGCCGTCCTTGCCGGCGATCGCGGTCGAGAAGAAGTACTTGAGCGGGAAGGTGCCGTGCGGGGTCGCCGCGAACTTCTGGTTGGTGGCGCGGCTGACCGTGCTTTCGTGCAGACCCGTGGTCGCCGCGATGTCCCGCAGCACGAGCGGGCGGAGCGCCCGCGGGCCGTCGACGAGGAAGGCCCGCTGCCGCGCGAAAATGGCGCGACCAACCTTGAGGATCGTGCGCGAGCGCTGATCGAGCGCCTTGGCCAGCCAGGTCGCGTTCTGAAAGCGTTCCTGAACGAACTCCTTTTGCCGCAGGTCGAGCCCGCTATTGCCGAGTTCGGCGAAATAGCGGCCGTCGACCACGAGGCGGGGCAGGGCGGCGCTGTTGAGCTCGATCCGCCAATGGTCCGGACCGGTGCGCGAGACGACGATGTCGGGCAGGATGGCGGTCGGCGGCTCGCTCGGGTAGCGGTGACCGGGGCGCGGGTCGAGTGCCTTGAGTTCGGCGACCATGTCCTCGAGGTCCTCGCGATCGACGCCACACAGCCGCTGCAGGGCCGGCCAGTCGGCCTTGGCGAGCAGCGGCAGATTGTCGAGCAGCCGCCGCATCGCCGGATCGAGCCGATCCCGCTCGGCGAGCTGCAGGGCCAGGCATTCGGCGAGATCGCGGGCACCGACACCGGTCGGCTCGCAGCGTTGCAGCAACCCCCGCGCCGCCTGCACCCGCTCGATGCTGGCACCCAACCGGCGGGCGATCTCCTCGTTGGGGTCGCGCAGGTAGCCGTCGTCGTCGAGCCAGTCGGTGAGCGTCGAGGCGAGCGCGCGCAGCGGTGCCGGGGTGCCGAGCATGCCGAGTTGCCGGCGCAGCTCCTCGCGCAGCGACGGCGTCTCGCTGAACCGTGCCTCGAAGGGCCGGTGGTCGTCGGCGGCACCGCTCTGGCGGCGGCTGTGCAGCTGCTGATCGAGGGCCTGCGGCGGCCGCGGCTGCTCCCAAACGCCGGTCGAATCACCGGTGGAGGTGGCCGGGCCCGGCGGCAGCTCTGGCCGTTCGGCGGCCGCGGGCGCCGCTGCGGCGCTGTCGGCGATGCGCATGCCGGTGTCGGCGAGATCCAGGAACGGGTTGTCCGCGACCTCGCTGTGCAGCGTCCCGATCAACTCCTGGTTTGAGAGCTGCAGCAGCCGGATCGCCTGCTGCAGTTGCGGCGTGAGCACCAGGGTCTGGGTCTGCCGAACATCGAGACGAAGGCCGAGCGCCATCCGCGCGATCCCTCAGGGCCTGGCCGGCCGAGACGCCTCGGCCATGAAGAACGAGCTCGCCGGCCAATGGCGGCGGCGCGGCGTCCCGCTGGTGCACGGACGGCGACGGCGCCTGCCGCCATCCGGCAACGCTGTCGCGGCCAATGGTGGTTCAGCGATCAAAGCTGTCACCGAGGTAAACCTCACGGACGATCGCGTCGGCGATGATCTCGGCCGGCGCACCCTCCTTGATGACGATGCCGCCGGCGAGAATATAGGCACGGTCGACGATGGCCAGCGTGTCGCGGACATTGTGATCGGTGATCAGCACACCGATGCCGCGGGTCTTCAGATGGCCGACGAGCGCCCGGATCTCGGCGACGTTCAAGGGGTCGATGCCGGCCAACGGCTCGTCGAGGAGGATGTAGCGCGGCTCGGAGGCCAGGGCCCGGGCGATCTCGCAGCGCCGCCGCTCGCCGCCCGAGAGCGTGTTGGCCGGGGCGTCCTTGAGCTCGGTCAAGCCGAATTCGTCGAGCAGCCCCGCCAGCCGCTGCCGCCGCTGGGCCTTGTCCTTGAGCCGGACCTCGAGCACCGCCTGGATGTTCTGCGCCACGCTGAGACCGCGGAAGATCGACGCCTCCTGCGGCAGATAGCCGATGCCGAGCCGGGCCCGCCGGTGCATCGGCAGCGCGGTGACGTCGACGCCATCGAGAATGATCCGCCCGCAGTCGGCGGCGACGAGACCGGTCATCATGTAGAAACTGGTCGTCTTGCCGGCACCGTTCGGACCGAGCAGGCCGACCGCCTCACCCGGCGAGATGGCGAAATCGACGTCGCGCAGCACCGTGCGGCCGTTATAGGCCTTCATCAGACCCAGTGCCTGGAGGCGCCCGGCCGGCGATGGCGGCTGCGACGGCGGCGCGACCACCCGCTGCGGCGACGAAGCCGGCGGTCGGTCGGGCCCCGGCGGGGCTTGGCCGGGCGTGCCGGTCGGCTGGCCGCGCCGACGCTCCTCGAGGGTCAGGTCGACGGCCATCGGCTCAGCCCTCGCCATCGGCCGCGGGGCGGAACAGGGCGCGCACGCGCTCACCCGCCGGCTTGTCCGCGGCGCTGCTCATGGTGGCAATCTGCTGCTCGACGTCGATCTCCAGCCGGTCGCCGCGGATGACGTTGGCGGCGCGCGTCAAGACGACGTTGCCGACCAGCTCGATCCTCGCACTGGTCACGTCGTAGAAGCCGCCATCGCCGACGGCACTCTCCTCGGCCGAGGCGATGGTGACGTTGCCCTCCACCTCGATGCGGCGAATCGCCTGCTCCGGTGCCGCGGCATCGTCGCCGAGCGCGTAGAAGACCACGAGCCGGTCGGCGCGCAGCAGCATCTCACCCTGCTCGGCCTGGACGTTGCCGACGAAAACCGCGCGACCCGCGGCCTGCTCGACGGTCAAACTGTCGGCGACGATCTCGATCGGCTGGCTGGTATCGTGCGTGCCGAGCCCGCCACCATTCGTCTGCGCCCGGCTCCCGCCCGCGTTCGCCAGCGAGAGTGCAATCAGGGCAAGGGCGAGACATCCGGCGCGTCGCGCCCCCGACCGTTGCCGTTGCCAGGTCATCAAGCGATCCCGGGCATCAGGCGATCCCGGCGCGAAGACAGTCGTGCAGGTGCACCGCACCTACCGGGACACCTTCCTGGACAACGAACAGCACGGTGATCGAATGCTTGTTCATCATGCGCAGCGCCTCGACCGCGAGCAGGTCCGGGGCGATCGTGCGCGGTTCTTCGGTCATCACCTCGGCGGCGCGCCGCGCCAAGAGATCGGTGCCCATCCGCCGGCGGATGTCACCGTCGGTGACGATCCCCTTGAGGACCCCCGCCGCGGTGGTGACGCCGACACAGCCGAGGCATTTCTCGGTCATGACGACCAGCGCCTCGCTCATCGGGCAGTCGGGCGTGACCAGCGGCAGCTCGGCCGCACCCCGCATCAGCTGATCGACCCGCAGCAGCTGGCTGCCGAGCTTGCCGCCGGGGTGAAACACGGCGAAATGCTGCGGCGTGAATCCCGCACTCTGCAACAGGGCCACCGCGAGGGCATCGCCGAGCGCCAGCATGGCGGTTGTCGAGGTGGTGGGGGCGAGACCCATCGGGCAGGCCTCGGTAACGGGCGGCAGCACCAGCGCCACCTCGGCCTCGCGGCCGAGCGTGCTGTCCCGGCGGCCGATCATCGCGATCAGCGGGATGGCGAAACGGCGAGTATAGAGGATGAGATCCTTGAGCTCGGCGGTCTCGCCGGAATTGGAAAGGGCGAGGACCGCGTCCTTGGCGGTGATCATGCCGAGATCGCCGTGGCTGGCCTCGCCGGGATGGACGAACATCGCCGGTGTCCCGGTCGACGACAGCGTGGCCGCGATCTTGCGCGCGATGTGGCCACTCTTGCCCATGCCGGTGCAGACGACCCGGCCCTCCAGCCCCTGCAACAGTGTCACGGCGTTGTCGAAACTTTGGTCCAGACTATCCGCCAAGGCAAGCAGGGCCGTGGCCTCGACAGTGAGCACCGCCCGTCCGTGCGCGAGCGCCTCGCAGCGATGGGTTGCCGGTCCTGCGAGCGGCGGCGCTGCCCCCGGCCCGCGGTCGAGTTGGGCGCTGCCACCCTCGCTGGCGTCAGGTCGATGCCCGACGCATTGGCCGTTTTGCCCCGCCGGCTGGGTCACGCCGTGGTTCCTTTTCGTGATCGGCCGGCGCGTGTCGCGCCTCGCGTTCCGCCCGGGCATCGATCGGCAGCTCCCGATTGACAGGACCTTAGCCACCCGGCCACTCGATGCGCCGCCCGGACTATGCGCTGCACTACCGATCCGGTCAATTGCAGCCGGCTCGCGGCGGCGCGCCGGATGGGCACGGCAACAGGCGAGAGCAGGGCAGTGTCCATGGCGGCCCCGATCACGAATGCGCGAAGATGTCGACGTCGGGCCAGCCCTGCAGATCGAGGGCGACCCGGGTGGGCAGGAAGTCGAAGCACGCCTGCGCCAGCGGCAGCCGTTGCTCGCGCTCGAGCATCGCCTCGAGGCGTTCCTTGAGCGCATGCAGATGCAAGACGTCCTGCGCGGCGTAGCGCTGCTGCGCCTCGGTCAGCGTCTCGGCCCCCCAGTCCGAGCTTTGCTCGCCCTTGGCGAGGTCGATGCCGAGAAGCTCGCGGCAGAGGTCCTTGAGCCCGTGGCGGTCGGTGTAGGTGCGCACCAGGCGCGAGGCGATCTTGGTGCAGAACAGGGGAGCGGCCACGATACCGAAACGGTGCTGCAGGACCGCCACGTCGAAACGGGCATAGTGGAACAGCTTGTGCCGGTTCGGGTCGCCCAGTTGTGCCGCGAGGCGTGGGGCCGCGCTGACGTGCCGGTCGAGCTTGACCAGGTGCGCGGTGCCGTCGCCGGCCGAGAGCTGGACGACACACAACCGGTCGCGTCTGGGCTGCAAGCCCATGGCCTCGCTGTCGACGGCGATCACCGGCCCGAGGTCGAGCCCCGGGGGCAGGTCGTTGACGTGCACGCTGATTGTCATCTGGAGATCGTTGCCCTCGCGGTCGGCCCACCCGCTCGACCGTGCCCATTCGGCACGATCGCCGCCGGGTCGAGACCATTAGACCCGGCCAGGGTTAAGATCGCGTTAGCGACGGCGGGACACCGGCGGGGCGGCCAGCTGGATGGTGCCCAGGAGAGGACTCGAACCTCCACGACCAGAAGGTCACTAGCACCTGAAGCTAGCGCGTCTACCAGTTCCGCCACCTGGGCAAAGTGTTGTTGTCGGTGCGCAGTGTGCCCAGCATCTATGGCTGAACGAGCCCGCCGTCAAGCGCGGCGCTCACCGCCGCGTCGTCGTCGGCACAACTCGGCAGGCACCTAATGGCAGCGTGCCCAGCGGCTGCGCGCTCGCCGCATCTTGCGCATCGCCGCGCTCTTGCCGACAACACGGCCGGGACCACCTGAGGCTTGCTGCGCCACTGCTGCGGTGCAGCCGACGCGACGAAAGGACGTCAGGATGCGCAACGAGGTCGTCACGGTCTTCGGCGGCACCGGCTTCATCGGCCGGCAGCTGGTCGAGCGTCTGGCGCATGCCGGTGCCGCCGTTCGCGTCGTGACCCGCGACCCGGATCGCGCCGGATTCCTGCGGCCGATGGGTGATGTCGGGCAGATCGCCATCCTTCCCTATGCGGAAGACGAGGCTGGACTGGGCCGGCTGGTCGCCGATGCCACCGGGGTCGTCAATCTGCTCGGCATCCTGTTCGAGCGTCGCGCCGGCGCCTTCATGCACGTGCATCGCGACATGGCCGAGCGGATCGCCAAGGCGGCGGCGACGGCCGGGGTGAGGCGGCTGGTCCACATGTCGGCGATCGGCGCCGATCCCGATGCCGAGGCGCTCTACGCGCGCAGCAAGGGGGAAGGAGAGGCCAGGGTGAAGGCGGCCTTCCCGGCCGTCTCGATCGTCCGCCCCTCGATCGTCTTCGGGCCGGGCGACGGCTTTTTCGCCCGCTTTGCTCAGATGAGCATGCTGGTGCCGTTCCTGCCGCTGATCGACGGCGGCCAGACGCGCTTTCAGCCGGTCTATGTCGTCGATGTCGCCGAGGCGATGCTGCGCTGCCTGGCGAGCGATGCGCACCAGGGCAAGACCTTCGAGCTCGGCGGGCCGCGCGTCGCCAGCTTTGCCGAACTCCTCCGCTTCATTCTCGATACGGTCAACCGGCGGCGGCTGCTGCTGCCGCTGCCGAGCTCGATCGCCGCGGTGCAGGCCCGCTTTTTCGAGCTGCTGCCGTCGCCGCCATTGACCCGCGACCAGCTGAAGATGCTCGGCACCGACAATGTGGTGAGCCCGGGGGCGCTGACGCTCGCCGATCTCGGGATCAAGCCGACGCCGTTCGAGGTGATCGTGCCCGAGTATCTCAAACCGTTTGCCCGGCCGCGTCGGCCTAGACCTGTCGCGTGAGTTTCGTCTCGTTTCGTGACTAAACTTTAGAGTCGAGCGGCATGTGACTGGCGGCGAGCAGCCACGAGCGGCTCGCCGCCGAAATATTAGTAACGAAAGCGGACCATACGCCGCCCGCTCTCTGGACGTGACGTCGGTCGATCGTTACTCTCCTCAGCTCAGCGGCAACGCGTTAGGTGTGGGTAAAATGCTGCGCGGCGTCGGCCGGTGACAACCGGCAGCGCCGCCGGCTTGGCGTGCGCGGCCGGCTGGTGTTCGCGCCCGCTCGCGGCCGAAGATGCGACCGAGGAGGTTCCCCATGGCGGCCAGGATGATGCAGTTCACCGAGGTGCCGAAGGCGATGCCGGCGAAGCGCCCGGCACCGGCTCGAGCCGCCGACTTCGACGAGATCTACGGGCGCTACGACGCCGACAAGGCGGCCGAGCAGGCATCGCGCTGCGAACAGTGCGGCATCCCGTTCTGCCAGGTGCACTGCCCCTTGCACAACAACATCCCGGACTGGCTGAAACTGACCGCCGAGGGGCGGCTGGAGGAGGCCTTCGAGGTCGCCTCGGCGACCAACAACATGCCCGAGATCTGCGGCCGCATCTGCCCGCAGGACCGCCTGTGCGAGGGCAATTGCGTGATCGAGCAGGCGGGCCACGGCACCGTCACCATCGGGGCGGTCGAGAAGCACATCGTCGACACCGCCTTCGACATGGGCTGGGTGAAGCCCGTCCAGCCGCTGCATGAGCGGGCCGAGAGCGTCGGCATTATCGGGGCGGGGCCGGCCGGGCTCGCGGCGGCCGAGGAGCTGCGCAAGAAGGGCTACCAGATCCACGTCTACGACCGTTACGACCGGGTCGGCGGCCTGCTCATCTATGGTATCCCGGGCTTCAAGCTGGAGAAGCCGATCGTCAACCGCCGCGCCGAGCTCTTGGCCGCGAGCGGCATCCACTTCCACCTCGACTGCGACATCGGCGCACCGGGCCAGCCGAGCTTCGCCGAGCTGCGCCAGCGCCACGCCGCCGTCCTCGTCGCCACCGGCGTCTACAAAGCGCGCGCGCTGCTCGCCCCGGGCGTCGGCCTCGACGGCATCGTCGCCGCCCTCGACTACCTCACCGCCGCCAACCGCAAGGGCCTCGGCGACGCCGTCCCCGCCTTCGACAGCGGGGCGCTGAACGCCGCCGGCCGCGATGTCGTCGTGGTCGGCGGCGGCGATACCGCCATGGATTGCGTGCGCACCGCCGTCCGCCAGGGGGCGCAATCGGTGAGCTGCCTGTACCGCCGCGATCGCGACAACATGCCAGGCTCGATGCGCGAGGTCGCCAATGCCGAGGAGGAGGGCGTCGACTTCGTCTGGCTCTCGGCGCCGGAGGCCTTCCTCGGCGACGACCGGGTCGAGGCGGTGCGCGTCCAGCGCATGCGGCTCGGCGCCCCGGACGCCACCGGGCGGCGCGCCCCGGAGCCGGTGCCCGGCTCCAGCACCGACCGGCCGGGCGACCTGGTGATCGCCGCCCTCGGCTTCGATCCCGAGGACCTGGTCACGCTGTTCGACGAGCCCGCCTTGCCGGTCAGCCGCTGGGGCACGTTGAAGATCGACTGGGAGACCATGATGACCGCCATGCCTGGGGTGTTCGCCGCCGGCGACGTCGTCCGTGGCGCGTCGCTCGTCGTCTGGGGGGTCCGCGACGGCCGCGACGCCGCCGCCGGCATCCACCGCTTCATCCAAAGCGGGGCCAAAGCCGCCGACAAGGCCGCCCCGCTCAAGCTCGCTTCATGAGGACCGGCGCCATGCACCACCATGCCGACGACGCGGGTCTGGCCGGCTTCGGCCGCGAGCGGGCGAAGCTCGAGGCCCTGGGCTACCAGGCGTCGGATTTCGAGCGTGACGCCTGCGGCGTCGGCTGCGTCGTGGCGATCGACGGCCAGCCGCGGCGCGAGGTGGTGCTCGCCGGCATCGATGCGCTGAAGGCGGTCTGGCACCGCGGTGCCGTCGACGCCGACGGCATGACCGGCGATGGCGCCGGCATCCACGTGCAGATCCCGCACGAATTCTTCAAGAGCCAGATCAAGGGGCTGCGCGACGCCGATTCGCAGATCGCGGTCGGCATGGTGTTCCTGCCGCGCAACAATATCGAGCAGCAGGAGGCCTGCCGGACCCTGGTCGAAAGCGAGATCCTGCGCTTCGGCTACGCGATCCGTGGCTGGCGCCAGGTGCCGGTCGACACCAGCGTGATCGGCGAGAAGGCAGCCGCCACCCGGCCCGAGATCGAGCAGATCCTGATCGGCAACCCGAACGACCGCGACGACGAGCGCTTCGAGCGCGACCTCTACATCATTCGGCGGCGGATCGAGCGCCAGGCCTTGGCCGAGCACATCACCGAGTTCTACATCTGCTCGATGAGCTGCCGGTCGGTGATCTACAAGGG
>CAZNWE010000051.1:0-30960 GCA_964576715.1 uncultured Geminicoccaceae bacterium
CGGTGGGTGAGGCCGCAGATCGCGAGGAGCGTGATGACGGCGCCGTTGTGCGGCAGGATGTCGAGGACGCCGGCGGCGACCGAGGTGACGCGGTGCAGGAGCTCCGGCGCAATGCCGGCGGCCGCCCCCATGGCGACATAGGTCTCGCCCATGGTCGAGAGTGCGATGCTCATGCCGCCCGAGGCCGACCCGGTCATCGCCGAGAGCAGGCTGACGCCGACGGCGAGCGAGATCAGCGGGTTGTCGCCGCCGAGATTGACGACGTTGTCCTGGATCAGCTGGAAGGCGGCAAGCGACGCGATCACGGCACCGAAGCCGACCAGGCTCGCGGTGTTGAAGATCGGCAGGAGCGACGCGTTGGCGCCGCTGTCGAGCGAGGCCTTGAGCCCGGTCAGCCGCGGCCAGTTGAGGGCGATCAGGATCAGGGTCGAGAGCACGAGGGCGGCGATCACCGACCAGAGGCCGCGGACCTGGCTGATGTCGGTCGAGCCGAACCGCGGCTCGGCCAGGAAGCTCGTGTCCAGCATCGGGATGATGACGCCGGTGAAGACGAAATTGAGGATGATGACCAGGACCAGCGGCAGGGCCGCGATCAGCGGGCTCGGCAGGTCGCGCGGCGGGGTCTCGACCGGCACCTCCATGATGTCGAAGCCCTCGCCGGCGCTGCGCTCGCGAAGATCCTTGGTCGGGATAAAGGGCGGTGCGTCGATTCCGGCATAGCCTTCCATGGCGAGCGCCTTGGCACGGTATTGCAGCCAGGCCATGCCGAGCAGCAGCATGATCAGCCCGGCCATGATGCCGAGCCCGGGGGCGGCGAAGGCCGAGGTGCCGAAGAATGGCATCGGGATGGCGTTCTGGATCGCCGGCGTGCCGGGCAGCGCACTCATCGTGAAGGTGAAGGCGCCCAAGGCAATGGTGCCGGGGATCAGCCGCTTCGGCAGGTCGGCCTTCCGGAACAGCGCATCGGCGATCGGGAAGACCGCGAAGGCCACGACGAAGAGCGAGACGCCGCCATAGGTCATGACGGCGCAGGCCAGCACCACGGCCAGGATCGCCTTGTCGTCGCCCAGAAGCTCGATGATCTTGTTGGCCAGGACCTCGGCACTGCCGGAATCCTCGATCAGCTTGCCGAAGATGGCGCCCAGGAGGAAGAGCGGGAAGAAGCTGGTGACGAAGCCACCGGTCGCCGCCATGAAGATCTGCGTGTAGGTCGCGAGGATCGGCAACTCGCCCGTCGCCATGACGGCGAGCAGCGCCAAGGCGGGGGCGAGGATCAAGAGGCTGATCCCGCGAAAGGCGAGGAACATCAACAGGACGAGGGCCAGGACGATGACCAGGATGCCGTACATGGCCGCTACCCTGCCTCGCGCTTTCTCGTCGGTGCCTTGCGGACCGGTTTCCTTGTCGGCTCAGGTGAGGCTAGCGGTGCCGCGTCCTTGTCGACCATGTCCTCGATGGCATCGACCGGCTTGAAGGTGTCGGCGAAGAGATCGTCGAGGTCGATGGTCTGCCGCTCACCCAGATCGTCGAAATGCTCGGCCAGCCAGGCATCGGCCCAGCCGCGGCCGCGCTCGAACAGGAAGGTCAAATATTCCCACTCGGCGTTGAGCTTGCTCGAGGCCTCGAGGTGCTGGACCTCGTCGGCGGTGTGGATGATGTGCAGGCGGATGTCGCGGTAGCGCTCGGTCTCGAGCCGCTCGGCCTCGATCAGCTGATGCAGCAGGTGGATCGAGCGCAGCTCCTTGACCAGGGCCGCGTTGAAGGTGATCTCGTTGACCCGGTTCATGATCTCGCGGGCCGAGCCCGGCAACGTGTCGCGGCGCATCGGGTTGATCTGGACGATGACGATGTCCCGGCAGGTCGGATCGTCGACCAGCGGGTAGAGGGCCGGGTTGCCGATATAGCCGCCGTCCCAGTAGGCCTCGCCATCGATCTCGACCGGCCTGAACATGAACGGCAGGCAGGCTGAGGCCATGACCGTGTCGACCGACAACTCGCCCGTCCGGAACACCCGCCCACGGCCGGTCCGCACATTGGTCGCGGCGACGAAGACCTTGAGGTTCGGGCAGGCATTGACCCGGTCGAAATCGATCGTCGCGGTGAGGAGATCGCGCAACGGGTTGATGTCGAACGGGTTGAACTGGCTGGGTGCGAGCACCCGGGTCAGCTGGTCGAAGAAATGATACATGGGCGAGGTCTCGAGGCTGTAATTCCCGGTCAGCCGATCCCACAGGCTGCGCTGGATCGGCGAGAAGCGGGCCCCGTCGCTGACCGCCTTCCAGAAGTCGTGCAGCGCCTGGCGCGCCTCGTCACGGTCGCCGTTGCGCAGCCCGTCGGCGAGCACCACGGCGTTCATCGCCCCGGCACTGGTGCCGCTCACCGCATTCAGCTGCAGCCGGTCGTCCTCGAGCAGACGATCGAGCACGCCCCAGGTCAAAGCGCCGTGCGAGCCACCGCCCTGCAGCGCCAGGTCCATCATCTTCCGCGCCATGCCGGCCATCCCCTGCCCTCCATTGAAACGCGCCGGACTATGGTGCGCTGCAGCATGAATGGCAACACCGGATCGGCGCGCGACGAAGCGTCAAGCTGCGGTATTGGCCCACCCTCGGCCCAAGCGTGACCTGCTCTGACGGCACCGCCGCCGCAACCCGCCTCTGCTGAAATTCGGGAAAGTTAACACCAGCCAATGAGCAATAGGCCTTATCCCGGTATCGGCGTTTACCAAAGCCGTTAACACATCGATCCAGCATTGCCGGCATATGTGGCGAAGCGTTCGTGACGAACGTTCACCCTCGTCTTCGCATCACCATGAAGGTGATTTCACATGGCCCGCGTCAATTTACACGGCATCCCGGTCGACAGCGTCGACAGTGAAGATACAGTGCTCGACACGATGCTTGCCCGGCTCGGTGGCGGGCAACCCTTCCTGCTCTCCTTCGTCAACCCGGCGGCCTGGGCGATCAGCCGCCGCGACCCCGACTATGTCGGCATGCTGCGCCGCTTCGATCTTGTCCTGCCGGACGGGATCGGCGTCGCCTGGGCGCTCCGCCGGCTGCACGACCCGCGCGCCGAGCGGATCAGCTTCGACGCTTCATCGCTCTATCTGCCGCTGTTCGAGGTGCTCGACGGCAGACGTGCTTCGGTGTTCGTCACGGGCGCCGGCCCGGGTGTCGCCGGGCGCGCGATGGAGCGGATGCGCGCCGAGTTCCCCAACATCGACTATCGCGGCTACCGTGACGGCTTTCAGGACCGGCCTGCGTTGCGCACGGCGATCAAGGCCGCAGCACCCGATGTGCTACTCTGTGGCATGGGCGTTCCCCACCAGGAGCGCTTCATCCTGTCGCTCAAGAACGACGGCTTCAACGGCATCATGATCAGCTGCGGCGGCTTCATCGATCAACTAGCTGAGGCCGAGCGCTATTATCCCGCCTGGATCGACAAGCTCGAGCTGCGCTGGGCCTGGCGCATGTACCGCGAACCACGCCGGCTTTGGCGCCGCTATCTGATCGACTACTGGCCGTTCGTCCTGGCGACACTGCCGGATGTCTTGCGCCGCCGGCTGCTCGGCACACCGATCCGCTTGCCCGTCGAGCGCCCCGGCCTGCCCTGATCGAAGGCTCGGCGATCGCCGCGGGCGGACCCTGACGGGCCGCCGAGAACGTTCGGGCGGGCGCCATGCCGGCAATCAGACCGGCGGTGCGCCGCCGGTGAGCGGAACGAAGGCCACCGGCAGGGTGCGTCGTTGGTGCAGCCCGCCGGCCTCGTCCTTGTCGATCAGCAGAAGCTCTTGGCCGTGGCGCCGTCCGACCGGAATGACCAGACGGCCGCCGGGCGCCAGTTGCTCGAGCAGGGCGCTCGGGACCTGCTCCGGGGCGGCGGTGGCAATGATCCGATCGAAGGGGGCAAGTTCGGGTAGACCGCCATGGCCGTCTCGGGCATGGACATGCACCATGTCGTAGCCGAGCTCGGCCAGCGTCCGTTTGGCCGCTGCGGCCAGCTCTGGGACGATCTCGATGGTCTCGACCAAGGCCCCGAGCTCCGCCAGCACGGCTGCCTGATAGCCGCAACCGGCGCCGATCTCGAGAACTCGCTGACCGACATGCACGTCGAGCAGATCGGTCATGAAGGCGACGATGAACGGCTGCGAGATCGTCTGCCCGTGGCCGATCGGCAAGGGATGGTCGCCACAGGCGAATGCCCGCTCGGCCTCCGGCACGAAGCGCTCGCGCGGCACCCGGCGCATGGCGTCGAGCACCCGCTGGTCGATCTGGCGGCGGCCGAGCGCCGGCCGGCAACTCGCGGCGTGTCGGTTGATCGTGGCCAGCATCTCCTCGATCGGCTCGCTCATGGCGGCGGCTCCGCTTTGGTGTGCCCGTCGGCGGTGAGCGCAACGGTGCTCGACGTAGCGCGAAGCGCCGGAGAACGGCAAGCCGGTCGTCAAAATCGCGCCGTGGCGCTCAGCACGACGCGGGCGTCGCAGGCATTGCTGCCGCCGAAGCAGTCGTCCTCGCCGAGATCGGTGTCGGTATAGCGGATCGCGAAGGCCAGCCTGCCGACCTCGACGATGGCGCCGATGCTCCAGTCGACATAATCCTCGAGCCCGGTCTGGCTGTTGCTCTCGAACCATTGCCGGCCGAGGCTCGCATCCAGGGTCACCGGGGCCGGCAGGTCGAACGGCAGGGTGTAGGCGAGGCGGCCGTCGACATAGTGCGAGCGGCCGGTCGAGCCCGAATAGTCCGGCGAGAAGGCGTAGCCGACCGAGCTCGTGAGGTTGTCCGTGAGCGCATGGCCCAGACGGCCGAAAAACTCCACATAGTCGTAGTCGAGCGAGCCGCGCGACCTGGGGTAGCGGTAGTAGGCGGCCCAGAGGTCCCAGTCGAAGCCGGTCTCGCCGACCGGGCCGTAGGCGCCGGCCGCGAGCTCGAGCTCGACCGGGCCGTCGCCCTCCTCGTCGAAATCGACGGTCGAGGCCCAGATCCCGGCATAGAGCGCCGTATCGCCATCGCCCAAGGGCAACGCCGCGGCGAGGCCGCCCTGGAGCGCCGGGTCATGGTCGCTCGAGGTGATGCCGCGGTCGACGTAGTCGGAAACGACCGCCACCTCGCCGGAAAGGTCGAAGGGCCAGCCGGTCGCCGCGTCCTCCGCCGCGGCAGCACTGCCGGCGATGACGGCCATGATGGCCTGGCCGACGGAGCGGGACGCAAGCCGTCCTGCGAAGAAGCGGCCGTAGAACGCCTGAACCATCTGCTCACCTCGGTGTCGTATTGCACCGGTGGAACCCTTGCCAGAGCGTGGTGAAGGATCGGTTAAGCGTGGTGCCGATCAGGTGCGACCATGCATGGCGCCGCTTTGCGGCAAGGCATGAGCGAGCCGCTGGTCCCTTTGGACTTGACCATCCGGCCTCGAGGCTGTCCCATCATGGCAACGCCCGAGACGGGCAACACGCAAGGGAGCGAGCACCATGACCACGGCAAAGCCAGCCAACCGCCTCCATCCCAAGGTCGGCGAGGCCTATGATCTCATGCAGCACGGCAAGCTCGATCGCCGCGGCTTCGTCAGGATCGCGGCTCTTCTGGGCGTCGGCGCAACCGCCGCCTACGCGATGGCGGGCCTGCCGAGCCCGGCCCTGGCGCAGGACACGATGCCGTTTCCCGAGCCCGAGGGCGAGCCGGTCAGTGGTGGCGTGCTGCGCGTCGGCATGCTGGTGCAGCGGATGGACGACCCGGCCACCTTCAGCTGGACGGAGATGTCCAACCAGGCCCGGCACATCCTCGAATACCTCGCCATGACCGGCGTCGACAACGTCACCCGGCCGATGCTCGCGGAGCGCTGGGAGGCCTCCGACGACCTCACCGTCTGGACCTTCCACCTGCGGCCCGGGGTCAAGTGGCACAACGGCGACGACTTCACCGCCGAGGACGTCAGGTGGAACGTGGAGCGCTGGACCGACCCGGCCCTCGGCTCCTCCAATGTCGGCCTGTCGGCGATCTCGGCCATGGTCGACGACATCGACACCGGCGAGCTGAATGACGACGGCACGCCCAAGATCGAAAAGCGCCTGCGCGACGGGGCGATCGAGGTCGTCGACGACCTGACCATCCGCTTCACCTGCAAGCAGCCTGTTCTCTCCTTCCCCGAGGACTTGTACAACTACCCGACCGCGATCGCGCATCCGTCGTTCACGGCCCCCTTCTCCGACAACCCGATCGGCACGGGACCCTTCACCCTCGTCGATCTTGCAGTGGGCGAGCGCTGCACGCTGCGCCGGGTCACCGAGATGACCAACGGCGAGCCGTTCGACTACTGGGGCGGCGAGGTCTTCCTCGACGAGATCCACTACTACAATTTCGATTCGGAGAACCAGCTGGTCGCCTTCGCCGGCGGCGATGTCGATGCGATCTACAGCTTCGGTCACGAGCAGATGGCCTTCGCCGAGGCGCTCGACGGGCAGATCCTGCCGGCCAGGACAGCGCAGACGCTGGCGGTCCGCGTCCAGGTCGACCAGGAGCCGTTCACCAACAAGACGCTCAGGCAGGCGATGCAGGCCGGCCTCGACCGCGCCCGCATCCGCGAGCTGGTGTTCGGCGAGGCCGGCGATGTCGGCGACGACTACCACGTGGCCCCGGTCCACCCCGAATGGTTCGAGCTGCCACCGCTGGAGCGCGACGTCGAGAAGGCCCGGGCGCTGCTCGCCGAGGCCGGCTATCCGGACGGGATCGACCTCACGGTCGACGTCGGCAACACCAACGGCGTCTGGCAGCAGTCGGTCTGCGAGGCGATGCGCGACCAGTGGCAGGAATGCGGCATCCGCCTCAACATCAACGTGATGCCGAGCTCGCGTTTTTGGGAGATCTGGGACCAGACGCCGTTCGGCGCCACCTCCTGGACGCATCGCCCGCTCGGCACCATGGTGCTCTCGCTGGCCTATCGCGCCGGCGTGCCCTGGAACGAGAGCAACTACAGCAACCCGGCCTTCGAAGAGGCACTGAACCGGGCCGAATCGATTCTCGACCCGGAGGCCCGCAGCGTCGTCATGGAGGAAGTGGAGCAGATCCTGCGCGACGACGCCTTCGTCTTCCTGCCGGTTTGGCAGCCGGTCTACACCATCGCCAGTCACAACGTGCACGGCTTCCCCGCCCACCCGACCAACTACCACCAGTTCAACAAGGTCTGGCTCGGCTAGGCGTCGCCAGGTTCAGGCGAGAAGGCGTCCGCCCCGGCGGGCACCTTTTGCGTGGCGGCCGACGCGGGCGCAGGTGCCGTTTTTTTCGACAGCCACGTCCACTACCGGCAAGACACGGGCGGCAGACACCGGCGATACTCCGTTAGCGGTGGTGGGTCGTGCCCATTGCGGGCGCCGACGGAGGTGGCATGGCGGCGTTCTTCAAGGACCCACGCAAGCGCGAATGGCTCAATCCCGCGGGTGCGGACCAGCCGCTGCGCAGCCCCATCCCCCCCGAGGTCCACGAGCGCGCTCGCCGCTACCGCCACGAGCGCCTGCGCCGCCAAGTCGCCGCCGCGGATTGTGCGGCCATCCTGCTCTACGATGCGATCAACATCCGCTATGCGACCGACGTCTCCAACATGCAGGTCTGGGCGACGCACAACCCGTTCCACTATGCGCTGCTGTTCGCCGACGGCTACACCGTCGATTTCCAGTACCGCGGTGCCGAGCATCTGTCGCTGCTACCCGGCACGGTCGACGAGGCCCGCCGCGGCACGAGCTGGTTCTACGCGATGGCCGGCGACCAGACGGAGCGTCGCGCCGTTGCCTGGGCCGGCGAGATCGACGCCTTGCTGCGGGAGCATGGCGGCGTCAACCGCCGGCTCGCGGTGGACAAGCTGGAGCCCCTGGGCACCCGTGCGCTCGAGGCCCTGGGCATCATGCTGGTCGAGGGGCAGGCGCTGACCGAGCGGGCGCGATCGATCAAGAGTGCCGATGAGATCGAGCTGATGCGCTGGACCATCCGTGTCGCCGAGGCCGGGATGGCGCGGATGTACGAGCTCTCCGAGCCCGGCCGCAGCGAGCAGGAGATCTGGGCCGAGTTGCATCACGAGAACGCGCGCTCGGGCGGCGAATGGATCGAGACCCGGCTCTGCACCGTCGGCGAGCGGACCAATCCCTGGTTCCAGGAATGCAGCGCCCATGTCGGCAAGGCCGGTGACCTGCTGGCCTTCGACACCGACATGATCGGGCCTTATGGCTATTGCGCCGACCTCTCGCGCAGCTGGACGATCGGGCATGCCCGGTTCTCCGATCGGCAGCGCGACCTCTATGCGCACAGTCTCGGGCAGATCGTCCACAACTCGGCGCTGCTGCAGCCGGGGCTCGACTTCGCCGCCTTCAACGCCGCCTCCTGGCGGATTCCCGAGCGCTTCCTCGGCAACCGCTACAGCTGTGCCGTGCACGGCGTCGGCATGGCCGACGAGTGGCCGCTGGTGCCGACCCACACCGACTTTACCAAGGCGCATGGTGGCTGCTTCGAGGCCGGGATGACGGTCTGCGTCGAAAGCTATCTGGGCGAACCCGGCGGCCCCGAGGGGGTCAAGCTCGAAACCCAGGTGCTGATCACCGAGACGGGGCCCGTGCGGCTGGACAGCTTCCCGTTCGAGGCACATTGACCGGCGGCACATTCCATCCCGTGACGCCTCGGCAGTGACGCTCGGCGCCCGCGCGCACTCGGCGCACCGCCGCCTGCCGGGTGGTCGGCTCGCGGCGCGGCTATCTCGCGCGATCGGCCGGTCGGTCGGCCAAGCGGACGCGAAGGGGTGACGGGGTCATGGCCTGGACCGCGGCGGCTGAGGCGCGGCGGCGGCGTGAGACGGCCCACGGCCCGCTGGGCCGACCCGCGCAAAGCTTGCAGCGTCGCCGGCGGATGCCGTGCCCGTGGTGGGCTGTCGGCCGTCGCCGGCCGCCGGCTCCGAGGCCGCCGTGCCGCCCTCGCAGAAGATGCGATGCAGCATGCCGACGACGGCGGCAGCGCGGCCGTCCTTGATGGCATAGAAGATCGACCGGGACTGGCGTCGCGTCTGCAGCAGCCCGGCCTGCCGCAGCTCGGCGAGCTGCTGCGACAGTGCCGGCTGCTTGAGCCCGAGGTCGCGCTGGATCTCGGTGACCGACCGCTCGCCACGCGACAGATGGCAAAGCAGCAGCAGCCGGCTCGGATTGGCGAGCAGGCGCAAGAACTCGGCCACTTCCGGGGCCTTGGCCTTGAGCGCCTCGATCGCATCGGCAGCGGCTGGCCGTTGGCCAGCGGCGGCAGGCGGTGCTGTCCGCGGCTCGCCCATCTGGCTCTCCTTCCATCGGCGGCCGTCCGTCGTCTGCGACCGGGTCGGCTGGCAATAGTTGCACGGTTTCGCTAATGCTTTAACTATGGGAGCGCTCGATGACGCGCAAGCCCCGATGGTCAGAGCTCCGGCCGTCGGCCATCGACCGCGCCAGGTGACGGCACCACCTCGACCCTTCGCTTCGGATGACCAGGATCATGACCGAGCTGCACTTTCTCTGGCCGCTGTCGGGCGGCCTCTTGATCGGCCTCTCGGCCGCCCTCTATCTGCTCGCTGCCGGCCGGATCGCCGGCATCTCCGGGCTCGCCGCCAGCCTGCTCGGCCTGGCCGATGGCGGCCGGTGGAGCGTTGCCCGGAGCCAGGCAGCCGGCTTCCTCGTCGGCATCCTTCTCGGTGCCCTGGCGGCGATGGCCTGGATCCGCGCGCCGGAGATCGTCATCACCTCTTCGATCGGCGTTCTCTTCGGCGGCGGGTTGCTGGTCGGCTTCGGGACGCGGCTCGGCTCCGGCTGCACCAGCGGCCACGGGGTCTGCGGCCTCGCCCGCTTGTCGCCCCGCTCGATCGCCGCCACCCTGACCTTCATGGTGGTCGCTGCCGGCACCGTCTTCGTCGTCCGCCATGGGCTGGCGGGGTTGGGCGCATGAATCGCCTGCTCGTTGCCCTGCTCTGCGGCGTGCTGTTCGGTGCCGGGCTGGTGGTCTCCGACATGATCAATCCGGCACGCGTGCTGGCCTTTCTCGATGTCGCCGGGGCCTGGGATCCGGCATTGGCGTTCGTCATGGGCGGTGCCTTGATCCCCTCGGCGGCAGCCTATCTCTACCGCCGCCGGCTCGCGAAGCCGTTGCTCGACGCGCGGTTTCATGTGCCGACCCAGCGGACAATCGACCGCCGGCTGATCGGTGGCGCCGTCATCTTCGGTCTCGGGTGGGGCCTCGTCGGGCTCTGCCCGGGGCCGGCGATCGCCGCCCTGGTCAGCGGCAAGTGGCAGGCCCTGGTCTTCGTCATCGCGATGATCGCCGGCATGGCGGCCTACCGCTTCATGCCGACGTTGCGGCAGAAGGCGACCGCCTGAGTCCGCCGGCGGCTCGGGCCTCTGGCTGCCATGCCGGTCCGCCTCGCGCGCTACTTCCCGGTGCTCGAATGGGTGCCGGCGTATCGTGGCCAGACCCTGGTCAGCGACCTCGTGGCTGCCGGCATCGTCACCATCATGCTGATCCCGCAAAGCCTGGCCTATGCGATGCTCGCCGGGCTGCCGCCGGTGGTCGGGCTCTACGCGTCGATGGCGCCGCTGGTCGTCTACGCCCTCTTCGGCACCAGCCGGACGCTCGCCGTCGGGCCGGTCGCGGTGATCTCGCTGATGACGGCGGCAGCGGCGGGCCAGGTGGCGCCAGCCGGGACGGCCGAGTATCTCGCCGCCGCGCTGATCCTGGCGCTACTCTCCGGGTCGATCCTCATCGCCATGGGGCTGTTGCGCCTGGGCGCCTTGGCCAACCTGTTGTCGCACCCGGTGATCTCGGGCTTCATCACCGCAGCCGGGCTGATCATCGCGGCCGGGCAGCTCGGCCATCTGCTCGGCATCCGCAGTTCCGGTCACACACTGGTCGAGATCGGCGCCACCCTGGTCGCCGATGCCGGCACGGTCAATCCCGCGACGGCGGCGATCGGCTTGCCGGCGCTGGTCTTTCTCTTCTGGGTCAGGCGCGGGCTCAAGCCGCTCCTCAGCCGCCTCGGCCTGCCGCCGCGGGGCGCCGATCTCATCGCCAAGACGGGACCGATCCTGGCGATCGCCCTGAGCACGGCAGCGGTTGCCGGCCTCGGCCTGGCCGAGCACGGCGTGCGCATCGTCGGCGAGATCCCGGTAGGCTTTCCGCCCTTGACGGTGCCCGTCGTCGATCCCGGGCTCTGGCTGCAGCTGGTCGGCCCGGCGCTGTTCCTCAGCCTGATCGGCTTCGTCGAATCGGTCTCCGTCGCCAAGACCCTGGCGGCCAAGCGCCGCCAGCGCATCCGCCCCGACCAGGAGCTGGTCGGCCTCGGTGCGGCCAATGTCGCGGCCGCCTTCTCGGGCGGCTATCCGGTGACCGGCGGCTTCGCCCGCTCGGTGGTCAACTACGACGCCGGGGCGGAGACGCCGGCCGCCGGCGCCTTCACCGCGCTCGGCATCGGCGTCGCCGCGCTCACCCTGACCCCCTGGCTCTACCACCTGCCCAACGCGACGCTGGCCGCGACCATCATCGTCGCCGTCTTGAGTCTGGTCGATGCGGGTGCCGTTCGCCGGGTCTGGGCCTACTCGAGGCGCGACGGGTCGGCGATGCTGCTGACCATCGGCATGACGCTGGTCGCCGGCATCGAGGTCGGTGTCGTCGCCGGCGTCGGGCTGTCGATCCTGCTCTTTTTGCACAAGGCCTCGCGGCCGCACGTCGCGGTGGTCGGCCTGGTGCCCGGGACCCAGCACTTTCGCAACGTCGAGCGCCATCGGGTGCTGACCAGCCCGGACGTCCTGTCGATGCGCATCGACGAGAGCCTGACCTTCACCAATGCCGGCTGGCTCGAGGAGACGGTGACCGAGCAGGTCGCGGCACAGCCCAAGGTCCGCCACGTCGTCCTGATGTGCTCGGCGGTGAACGAGATCGACCACTCGGCGCTCGAGACCCTCGAGGCGCTGAACCAAACGCTCGAGGAAGCCGGCGTCTTGCTCCACCTCTCCGAGGTCAAGGGCCCGGTCATGGACCGGCTGCAACGCTCGAGCTTCCTCGATCGGCTCAGCGGCCGGGTGTTCCTGAGCCAGTACGAGGCGATCGAGGCCCTGGCGCCGGCAATCCTGGCGGAAGCATCCCTCCAGACGGCGTCATAGGATTTATAGCCTAGATCAAACCGCCTGTCAAGCCGGCCGGGTTCGTTCGCCACGGGCTGTCCACCGATCCCACGGCAGCCTGCGGCCGAGCTGACGTCAACGCTCGGATGTTACCGCAAGCCATTGCTGCAAAACATCGATCGGCCATCGCTGCGACATTCTGGCAGCTCGGGTTCGTTCGCGGATCGCCCGGTTCGATCGTCGTCCGCCCAGGTTCGTTCGTCGAATCGGCGGGTTCGTTCGTCCCCTCTCGGGTTCGTTCGCGGGTTGGTTCGTCGCCAAACCGGCCGAATGCGCCGCTCTATGCGCCATCAGCAGCGCTTATGGTTCACCGGGCGGCGAAGATTATGACAAATTGGCGCTTATAGCGGCGCATTGTTGGTACACATACAGCGTATAGCGGCACATGCGATCGCCCGATGCCGCACCGGGCGGCGCATTACCGGGCCGATTGTTGGTACACCTACGTATTACCATAAGGGTTCGTAATGACAAGGTGGTGGCGTCGGCAGGTCGAGCGGTGGCCATCTTGACCTTCCAGCAGCTGGAAGCCCCATATGCCGATCTCGACAACGAAAAGGCGGGCACGATGCCGGAACACCAGACCACCACGCTGGAGCTCGACGGCCTCTCCTGCGCGTCGTGCGTCGGCCGCGCCGAGCGCGCGCTCGGCGCGGTGCCGGGGATCGAGGCGGCCAGCGTCAATCTCGCCACCGCCAAGGCGCAAATCGAAAGCAGCGGCCGCCTGCCGGCCAGGGCTGTCGTCGCCGCGCTCGACGCCGCCGGCTACCCGGCGCGGACGGCGACCGTGACGCTCGCGGTCGACAACATGTCCTGCGCCTCCTGCATCGCCCGGGTCGAAGAGGCGCTCGGCACCGTCCCCGGCGTGCTCGAGGCGAGCGCCAATCTGGCGAACGAGACGGCGACCGTCCGCTATCTCGAGAGCGCCTTGCAGCCACGCGAGCTGACACGGGCGGCGACGGCGGCCGGCTATCCGGCCGCGATCGAAACCGGCGACGCCACAGCCCCGGCCAACCGCCGTGCCGCGGAGAGTGCCGGGCTGCGGCGCCGGACGCTGCTGGCCCTGGCCCTGACGCTGCCGGTTTTCGTCTTGGAGATGGGCAGCCATGTCGTCCCCGGCATGCACCAGCTGATCGCCCAGAGCATCGGCCAGCAAGCCAGCTGGCTGCTCCAGTTCGTGCTGACCACCGCCGTTCTCGCCGGCCCCGGCCGGCGCTTCTTCACCACCGGCGTGCCAGCACTGCTCAAGGGCGCGCCCGACATGAATTCGCTCGTCGCCCTCGGCACCGCCGCCGCCTGGGGCTTCTCGGTCGTGGCCCTCTTCGCCCCGTTCCTGCTGCCGCCGGGGAGCCGTGCGGTCTATTTCGAGGCGGCCGCCGTCATCGCCACGCTGATCCTGCTCGGCCGCTGGCTCGAGGCGCGTGCCAAGGGGCGGACGGGGGCGGCGATCGAGAAGCTGATCGGCCTGCAGCCGGAGACCGCCAGGGTCGAGCGCGACGGGCGGCTTCGGGAGATCGCCATTGCCGACATCAGGGTCGGCGATGTCGTCCAGGTCCGCCCGGGCGAGCGGGTCCCGGTCGACGGCACGGTGAGCGACGGCCGCAGCTTCGTCGACGAGAGCATGCTCACCGGCGAGCCGGCACCCGTCGAGAAGACCCCGGGTGCTGCGGTCACCGGCGGCACGATCAACGGCAGCGGCAGCCTGACCTTCGCGGCGACCCGGATCGGCGCCGATACCATGCTCGCCCGGATCATCGCCATGGTCGAGGCAGCGCAGGGGGCGAAGCTGCCGATCCAGGCTGTGGTCGACCGGGTGGTCAGGGTCTTCGTGCCGGCCGTGATCGGCGCCGCGCTGTTGACGGTGATCGCCTGGCTCGCCTTCGGCCCGCCCCCGGCACTGACCATGGCGCTGGTCGCCGGGGTCTCCGTGCTGATCATCGCCTGCCCGTGCGCCATGGGCCTCGCCACCCCCACCTCGATCATGGTCGGCACCGGCCGGGCCGCCGAACTCGGCGTGCTGTTCCGCAAGGGTGCAGCACTCCAGGCGCTCGAGGCGGTGCGGCTCGTCGCCTTCGACAAGACGGGAACGCTGACCCGTGGCCGGCCGCAGCTGACCGACTTCGTCACCGCGAACGACACCGATGCCGACAGCGTTCTTCGCCTGGTCGCCGCCGTCGAGGCCAAGTCCGAGCATCCGATCGCCATCGCCGTCATGCAGGCGGCCGAAGCCCGTGGCCTCGCCGTGCCCGCGGCCGAGGCTTTCGAGGCGCTCGCCGGACGGGGTGTGCGGGCCGTGGTCGAGGGCCGGGCGATCCTTGCCGGCACCGCCCGGCTGCTGCAGGACGAGGGCATCGACGCGGCTCCGCTCACGCCGACCGCGGCCGATCTCGCGGGGCGCGGCCGGACCCCGATCCTGATCGCCATCGACGGCCGAATCGCGGCGGTGATCGGCGTGGCCGACCCGCCGAAGCCCGGTGCTGCAGCGGCGATCCGCGCCCTCCATGCGGCCGGGCTCGAGGTGGCGATGCTCACCGGCGACAACCGGGCGACCGCCGCGGCGATCGCCCGCGAGCTCGACATCGACCACGTCACCGCCGAACTGCTGCCCGACGGCAAGGTCGCGGCGATCGAGCGGCTCAAGGAACGCGGCCGGACCGCGTTCGTCGGCGACGGCATCAACGACGCGCCGGCCTTGGCGGCGGCCGATATCGGCATCGCGATCGGCACCGGCACCGCGATCGCGATCGAATCGGCCGACGTGGTCCTGGCATCGGGCCGGCTCGAGGGGGTGCTGAACGCGCTCGAGCTCAGCCGCCGGACGATGCGCAACATCCGCCAGAACCTGTTCTGGGCGTTCGCCTACAACAGCGCCCTGATCCCGGTTGCCGCGGGCGCCCTCTACCCGCTCACCGGCCTGCTGCTCTCGCCGGCCCTGGCCGCCGCCGCCATGGCGCTGTCGTCGATCTGTGTGCTCGGCAACGCCCTTCGGCTGCGCCGGGTGGTCCCGGCGATGACCGAAGCAGCGGCGGAGCCGGCAACGCCGGCCCTGGCGGCGGCGACGGGCTGAGCGGCCGCGTCCTGGCGCCGCGGCGGGCCCGCTCTCCAGCCCGCTTCGCTGCCGCGGATCACGCCGTGCCTCGAGCCCGGCCGTCGGTCAGCCGCCCTCGGGCCAGGGCTTGAAGTGCTTGGCGAGCTGCAGGCCCTGTTTCTGGTAGGAGCCCACCCCCTGGCCGTAGAGCGTGTCGGGCGGGGCGGCGAGGCGCTCGTAGGTCAGCCGGCCGACGATCTGGCCGTCCTCGATGAGGAACGGCACCTCGTGCGAGCGGACCTCGAGCACGGCGCGCGTGCCGGTCCCGCCGGTCGCCGCGCAGCCGAAGCCGGGGTCGAAGAAGCCGGCATAGTGGACCCGGAACTCGCCGACCGTGGTGTCGTAGGCGACCATCTCGGCGGCGACATGCGGCGGCACGACGACGGCTTCCTTCGAGGCCAGGATGTAGAAATGCTCGGGCTCGAGCAGCACCCCCTGCCCTTGCCGCGCCGGCATCGGCTCCCAGAAGTCGCGCGGGTCGTAGGCCGCCACGCGGTCGACGTCGATCAGCCCGGCATGGCGCTTCGCCCGGTAGCCGATGCAGCTGCCGTCGCCCGCCCCGTTGACGTCGACGGTGAACGGCAAGCCGTCCTTGTCGGGGTCGACCGCCTGGTCGCCGCCGATCAGGCCGAAGTCGGCCTGCAGCTGCTTGTGGAACCGCGCCGAGACCGGTGGCGAGCCGCGCCGCAGGCGCAGCTGGGTCAGCTTCGAGCCCTGCCGGACCTGGATGGCGAAGCTCCGCGGGGCCAGCTCGACATAGAGCGGGCCCCGGTAGCCCTCCTCGATGCGGTCGAAGCGGGTGCCGCGGTCGGTGATGACCCGGGCGAAGACGTCGAGCCGGCCGATCGAGCTCTTCGGGTTGGCGGTGGCCGAGGTCCGCCATTTCAGGTTGAGGCGTTCCTCGAGCGGGACGATGTAGACCGCCCCGCGCTCGAGCACCGCCCCTGCGGTCAGCGGCATGGCATAGAGGGCGAGGTCGTCGAGCCGGTCGGCGACGCGGCACCCGGCGCCGGGCAGGAAGCTCGCGGCGACCCGGTAGGCCATCGGCCCGAGCCGGAGGTCGAGGCTGGCGGGCTGCACCTGGGCGGGCTCGATCGGCCGAGCGGCCTCGATCTCGTGCGCCTGGATCGCCGCGCGGAGTGCCTGCGACGGCAGCACGCCGGTGCCGGCCGGCCCGGCGGCCTCGGCGAACAGGCCGGGGCCGGCCGACCCAGGCGGTGCTGGCTCGGGCTCGGTCATCGATGCGGGGCGGCCATGCGAGGGGTCGGAGCGACCATGCAGCTTGCCTCGGGCTCGGGCGGCGGTCCTCCGCTTATAGCGGTTGCGGCGGCCGGGCCAAGAGACGAGCGTTGCAACATCCGGGTGCACGCCGCGACAGAGCGCCCTATGCTGCCCGCCTTGCTGCCAGGGGACCGCCGCATGACCACGCCCGCGCCTTCACCGCAGGACCGCGCCAAGCGCGCCGCCGCGGCGTTCGCCGTCGACCGCTACGTCCGGCCCGGGATGAAGCTCGGCCTCGGCTCGGGCAGCACGGCGTTCTGGATGGTCCGGCTGCTCGGCGAGCGGGTCGCGGCCGGGCTCGACGTCGTCGGGGTGCCGACCTCGACCGGTACCGCCGATCTGGCGCGCGAGGTGGGCGTGCCACTGGCCGATCTGAACGAGCTCGGCTGGCTGGATCTCACCCTCGACGGCGCCGACGAGATCGATCCGGCGCTCCGGATGATCAAGGGTGGTGGCGCCTGCCTGCTCTGGGAGAAGATCGTCGCCGCCTCGTCGACCGGCATGGTGGCCCTGGTCGATGCCGGCAAGCAGGTGGCCGAACTCGGTGCCTATCCCCTGCCGGTCGAGGTGGTCCGCTTCGGCTGGCCGACGACGCGGCGGCGGATCGAGCACGTGCTGGTGGCGCACGGGCTCGGCGATCGGCTGGTCGCCTTGCGCGGTGGCGAGGTCACGCCGCTGCTGACCGACAGCGGCCACGTCATCCTCGACTGCGCGCTCGGTGCGATCCCCGACCCGGAGGCGCTCGATCGCGCACTGAACCAGATCCCGGGCGTGGTCGAGAACGGGCTGTTCTGCGGCATCGCGCGCACCGCGGTGGTCGGCCACCCCGACGGCACGGTGACCGAGATCAGCGGCGCGCATGGTGGAAACGGCGACCGACCGGGCGGCGGCCGCTGATCCAGATCAAGGCGCGGGCGGCCGCTTCGTGGTCCATCGCCGGCGGTTGTGACGACCAGAGGAGATTGTTGGATGTCGTATCTCGAGCTCGAGAAGAAGTACCAGCAGCAGTCGAAGGCGCTGCACAAGGATGGCGGCGAGGCGCTGGCGGCGTTTCGCGCGGTGGTCAAGGCGGCCGGCACGGACGGGGCGCTCGATCACAAGACCAAGGAGCTGATGGCCCTCGCGATCTCGGTCGCGGTGCGCTGCGAGGGCTGCATCGTGTTCCATTCGCGGGCCTGCCTCCGGCTGGGTGCGACGCGGGCGGAGATCCTCGACATGCTGGCCGTGGCGGTCGAGATGGGCGGCGGGCCCTCGGCGATCTACGGGGCTCAGGCGCTGGCCTGCTACGACGAGATGGCGGCCGGCTGAGCAGCGCCGGGAGGGCTGGTTCCGCGGCCGGCGGACTTGGCCAGGGAACCGCGGCGATGCTCGGCTGTCAGGTGCCACGACAACGCCCGGATGCGTTCATCCGTTGTCCAGGTGCAGCGTTGCCATTGGACCTGGCTCAAGCAGGCGGCCAGTGCCGCTACCGCAGCTTCTCGCGCAGTGCCGCGGCGGCCCCTTGCGGCAGCTGGGACAGACGAATGCCGCGCAACCGGGCGACGGTGCGCGCCGGCTCCAGCCCTCTCGCCGTCGCCATTTGCGCCAGCGGCAACTGCCGATCGCTGGCCGTCGAAGCCAGTCCTGCGGCATTCTCGGTCCGCACCAGCTCGATCTCGAGCGAGTCGAGATCGGCCTGGGTGACGTCGAGGTGCCGTGATCGCCAAAGACGCGACGTTGTTCGGAAAGAAATGTGGGGAGGCAGCGCCTCCCCACGCCCCACCGTTCCTTCGGGGTTGCGGCTGCGGGAGTGTCGATGATCATCAAGAGCCGCCAAGCCAGCGGGCAGTGTCGATGCCGCGATAGGCTGCGCCTGCCACGTAGGCGGCGAAACCGCCCTGGTGGAGGAAGGCTATGGCGACCGCCATCAGCGCGAACCAGGCGATGCTGAGAAGGCCGGCCAGCAGCCAGAGGCCGATGCGGTCGTGCGCGACGTACGCGGCCACCGCCCGGCGCGTCCGGCTCCGCGTCGCCTCGTCCAGATCGTCCCAGCGCTCGAGGTCAGTGGCCCATCGTCGGCGCCCTGCCGACAGGAACACGAAGCCGAGCGGGCTCATCCAGACGACCGCGACGTGGAGAAACGTCGGCACCAGCGTGGTCAACAACATCAGCGTCAGCCACGCCCCCTCGCCGAACGGCGCCGCCGCGGCACCCTCTACATAGGCCTCGAGATCGAAGGCGCCTTCGCCTTGCCAGAGCGAGGCCTGCCAGAGCGAGGCCTGCCAGAGCGAGGCCTGATTGTACGCCTCGAAGCCGAGCGCCAGCATGAACGCCATGCCGAGCAGCATGCCGGCGGCGATCGCGAGATCGAAGATCCCGTGCCGGAGCGCCACCAGGGCGAGGCGAAGCGCCCCGGCCCCTCGATCGAACGCCCCGACGAGATGCGCCCCCAGCCGCCGCGTCACCCACCACGACCCCCAATCGACCCCGCCATTGATCAGCGGCAGGACGAGGAAGAAGACGAGCAGGAGGATCGACAACTCATGTACGAAGCCTAGCCCTGAGAAGACACCAAGGCCGCCCAAGCCGACCATGGCACCGAGCGCACCGGGGAAGGCGCCGGGCTTCGGGAAAAAGCCGACGGCAACGGCACCGGCAAGGGCAAGGGCAAGAGCGACTCCCGCTGCCCCAGCGGTAGTCGAGACGAGCGCTCCTGTCCAATCCGACTGAAACCACGACCTGACATGCACGGCCATGGCGACGCCGAGAACCGGCAGTGCCCCGACTAACAGTGCCAAAGCGACAATGCCCACTCGACGTTCCGGCAAGATGACGACCGAGAGCGCCACCACCAGCACCAGCGCCACGGCTGCCCCGAACCGGTAGAGGCGGTCGACCGCACGTCGCTTGCTGCGCCACCGGCGGCGGAGCACACGGGTCATTTGCAGCCGGGTGACCAGTCGCCGCTCGAAGCGGCGGACGCGCGGGCCCAGATACCTGCCGAGCCCATAGCCGATGAACGGAGCGATCATGACAATAGCGCCGGCGATCAGCCGGGCCGGTTGCTCGGCGTCCCTCGGCATGAGGTGCAAGCCACCAACGACGCCCGGGCCGCCGAGGCCCCAGACGAGGAAGAAGCCGGCATAGGCGTAGACCAGGGCGATGATGATGCAGAGGCCGAGGGCCTTGGCGGATGACGCTGCGCCGAAGTGGCGGTCGAGAAGGGCGAGGCCGCCTGCGAGGCCGTTGCGGTAGCGCTGGCCGAGCGAGCCGTCACGCAGGCTGGCGGCGATGTCCGCGCGATAGGTGGCGTCGGTCGCCAGGTCGTCCCACACCTCGCGGCGCGAGGGACCGAGCCACGACAAGAGTGCAACGATGACAGAAAGGACGCCCGCAATGCCGCCGGCGACACCGATCCACCCCGCCCAGCCGAGCCCGTTCTCCTCCATCGGCGGTTGTCCGCCCGCTTATCTCATGCCGGTCCACCGCTATCAGCGGCGTGTCGGCTGGGCAAGCCGGAGCGTTCGGGAACACTTCACGCCATCACCCTTTGCCGACGAGCCGATGCACGCGGGCCTCCCAGGGGCGGAGGGTCAGCTGGCGGAGGTCGTCGCCGGGGTCGACCGGGTAATTGGCGATCAGCGGTTCGGCGCTGGTGACGGTGATGTGGGTCGGCAGGGCGAAGATTGGGGTGTCGCTGCTGAAGTTGCAGACGACGAGCAGGCGGTCGTCCTCGTGGCTGCGCAGATAGGCGTAGATCTGCTGGTGCTCGGCGAGGATGAGGTCGTAGCGGCCGTGGACGATGACGGGCTCGGCTTTCCTGAGCGCGATCAGCCTTCGGTAGTAGTGGAAGATCGAATCGGGGTCGGCCATGGCCGCCTCGACGTTGATCCGGTCCTTGTTCGGGTTGACCTTGATCCAGGGCTCGCCGGTGGTGAAGCCGGCCGCGTGGCCGGCGGTCCACTGCATCGGGGTGCGGGCGTTGTCGCGGCTCTTCTGGTGGATCATCGCCATCAGCCGGGCCTCGTCGACCGCGCCTGAGGCCTTGGCCTCGCGGTACATGTTCAAGGTCTCGATGTCGCGGTAGTCGTCGATCGAGGCGAACGCGACATTGGTCATGCCGATTTCCTCGCCCTGGTAGATGTAGGGCGTGCCCTGCAGCAGATGGAGGAAGGTGGCGAGCAGCTTCGCCGATTCGCCGCGGTAGCGGCCGTCGTCGCCGAACCTGGAGACCGGCCGCGGCTGGTCGTGATTGGCGAGGTAGAGGCTGTTCCAGCCCTGGCCTTCGAGCCCGGTCTGCCAGCTCGACATCGCCTGCTTGAGGTCGAGGAGCGACCAGTCGTCCCTGGTCCATTTCGAGCGGGTGACCGGGTCGCGGTCGATGTCCACATGCGCGAACTGAAAGAGCATGTTGAGCGAGCCGGTCTGCCCGTGGGTCAGCGCCAGCCCGTGCTCGACCGTGGCCATGGGCGTCTCGCCCACCGTGATGATGTCGTAGTGGCTGAGCACCTCGCGTTTCATCTCGGCGAGGAACTCGACCAGCCGCGGCCCCTGGACGAAGCAGTCGAAGGCCGGCTGCCACGGGCCGTCGATGGTGACCGGGGCGTCGGGCAGGCCCGGCATCTTGGAGAGCACGTTGATGACGTCCATGCGAAAGCCGTCGATGCCCTTGTCCAGCCACCAGCGCATCATGGCGTGGACGGCGTGGCGGACTTGCGCGTTCTCCCAGTTGAGGTCGGGCTGTTTTCTGGAGAACAGGTGGAGGTAGTATTCGCCGGTGGCCGCGTCCCATTCCCAGACCGAGCCCGAGAAGAAGCTGAGCCAGTTGTTGGGCGGCGAGCCGTCGGCTTTCGCCTTGCGCCAGACATACCAGTCGCGTTTCGGGCTGTCCTTCGACGCGCGGCTCTCGATGAACCAGGGATGCTCGTCGGAGGTGTGGTTGACCACGAGGTCCATCACCAGCTTGATGCCGCGGCTGTGCAGGCCGGCGAGCAGCGCCTCGAAGTCGGCCATGCTGCCGAACTCGGCCATGATCGCCTGGTAGTCGCTGATGTCGTAGCCGTTGTCGTCGTTGGGGGACTGGTAGATCGGCGACAGCCAGACGATGTCGACGCCGAGCGCCTTCAGGTAGTCGAGCCGCTCGATGATCCCCCGAAGGTCGCCGATGCCGTCGCCGTTGCTGTCCTGAAAGCTGCGCGGGTAGATCTGGTAGACGACGCCCTCTTTCCACCATGCCTTGGTCACGGCAGCACTCCCCGGTGATGCGTCGCCAGGGTCGGCTGACGGCTGCGGGCTGTCAATCGTCTGCCGTCTCTTGATCCGCGCCGCAGCCGGGCGCACTCTGCCGGCCATCAGCGGGGCCGATCAGCGGGGGCCGCTCCGCCAACGTGGGAGGGAAAGCCGTGGCCACGACCGACGAGGCGCTGCGCACGGGCGTCTACCCGATCGCGCCGACACCGTTCCATGGCAATGGCGCGCTCGACCTCGAGGGGCAAAAGCGGGTGCTGGATTGCATGATCGACCAGGGAGCCGACGGCATCTGCATCCTCGCCAACTATTCCGAGCAGTTCCTCCTGACCGATGCCGAGCGCGACACGCTGCTCGATCTCTGTCTCGGCCACGTGGCCGGGCGGGTGCCGGTGATCGTCACCACCAGCCATTTCAGCACGGCCGTGGCGGTCGAGCGGGCGAAGCGGGCACAGGCCGCCGGGGCCGCCATGCTGATGCTGATGCCGCCCTATCACGGCGCGCTCTTGAAGGCGGACGAGAAGGGGACGTTCGAGCACTTCAAGTCGGTGGCGGCGGCGGTCGACATTCCGCTGATGGTGCAGGATGCGCCGTTGAGCGGGGTGACGCTCTCGGTCCCCTTCCTCGCCTTCATGGCCAAGGAACTGCCCACGGTGCGCTGGTTCAAGATCGAGACAGCCATGGCGGCGGCCAAGCTGCGGGCCTTGATCGCGGCCGGCGGCGAGGTGATCGAAGGTCCCTTCGATGGGGAGGAATCGATCACGCTCGTGGCCGATCTCGACGCCGGGGCCACCGGCACGATGCCCTCGGCCCTCCTGCCCGACCTGATCAAGCCAGTGGTCACGCATCACCTCGCCGGCCGGTTCGACGCGGCGGCGGCTGCCTATGCGGCGATCCTGCCGCTGATCAACTACGAGAACCGGCAATGCGGCCTCAGGGCCACCAAGGCGGTCATGCTGGAGGGCGGGGTGATCGGCAGTGACTATGTCCGCCATCCCTTGGAGCCGTTGCACGAGGCGACGCGGGAGGGGCTGCTCAGACTGGCGCGGCAGGCCGAGCCCGTGGCGTTGCGCTGGGGGCGCTGACTTTGGGGGTGCTCGGGGGCGCGGCGCGGCGTCGTCAAGTGTACCCGGTACCCTTGATGCTCGTTAACCGCGCTGCCGGATACGGCCGCTACCCGTTAAGCCTCGTCGGCAGGGCTCGCTCCTGCACAGGCCGCGACGGCAGCTGAGCGCCAGGCCCGGCGCGCCGGGCGCCGTCGTCGTGGCCGCCGGGCTCTGTTGCGCGGTCGGTCAGGCCTGCTCGAACAGGCCCCGGTGGGCGTCGCGGAGCTGGTTCTTCTGCACCTTGCCCATGCTGTTGCGCGGCAGTGCCGTCATGCTGAAGACGCGCTTCGGCCGCTTGAAGGCGGCGAGCTTATCCCTGGTGGCGGCGATGATCGCGGCCTCGTCGAGCGGTGCAGCACCGTCCGCAGGGACGACGACGGCGACCACCGCCTCGCCGAAATCCGGGTGGGGCACGCCTATCACCGCCGATTCGGCGACCCCTGGCAGCTCGTTGAGGACGTCCTCGACCTCCTTGGGGTAGACGTTGACGCCGCCTGAGATGATCAGGTCCTTGCCGCGGCCGACGATCGAGAGATAGCCGTCCTCGCTGATGGTGCCGAGATCGCCGGTGACGAAGAAGCCGTCGGCGCGGAACTCGGCTGCCGTCTTCTCCGGCAGCCGCCAGTAGCCCTTGAAGACGTTGGGGCCCTTGACCTCGATCGTGCCGATCTCGCCTCGCGCCACGGGCTTGCCGGCCTCGTTCACGACCCTGACCGCGACGCCGGGCAAGGGCATGCCGACGCTGCCGGGCCGCCGCTCGCCATGCAGCGGGTTGGTCGTGTTCATGCCGGTCTCGGTCATGCCGTAGCGCTCGAGGATGGCGTGGCCGGTGCGGGCGGTGAAGGCTTCATGGGTCTCGGCCAGGAGCGGCGCCGAGCCCGAGACGAAGAGGCGCATGTGGCTGGCGGCCGCGCGGGTCAGCCGCGGATTGGCGAGCAGCCGGGTGTAGAAGGTGGGGACACCCATCAGCAGGGTGGCCTCGGGCATGAGGTCGAGCACCTCATCGGCGTCGAAGCGCGGCAGGAGGAGGCACCTGGCACCGCTGGCGAGCGCCATGCCGAGTGCGACGAAGAGGCCGTGGGTGTGGTAGAGTGGCAAGGCGTGGAGCAGGACGTCGTCGCGGCTGAAGCCCCAGGCCTCGATCAACGCCTGGACGTTCGACCAGAGATTGTCGTGGCTGAGCATCGCCCCCTTCGAGCGGCCGGTCGTGCCCGAGGTGTAGAGGATGGCGGCGAGGTCGTCGGGGCCGGCGTTCGCGATCTCGGTCACGGGGGCGGCGGCGTCGGCGGCCTCGGCCATGCTGCCCTGCCCGTTCCCGTCAAGCGTCAGAAGGTGCGCCCCCTGCCCTTCGGCCAGCGGCCGCAGCCGGTCGGCCGTGGCGGGGTCGCCGACCACCACCCGGGGCTCGGCGTCGGCGAGGAAGAAGCCGAGCTCGCTCATCGTGTAGGCGGTATTGAGCGGCAGGTAGACGGCACCGGCCTGCAGCGCGCCGAGATAGAGCGCCACGTTGGCGTGGCTCTTCGCCGCCTGCACGGCGACCCGGTCGCCGGGCCGCAGCCCCGCTGTCGCAAGTGCCGCCGCCATCTGCCCGGCGCGTGCCAGCAGCGCGCCAGCCCTGATCGGCTCGCCCTGCCAGACGAGAACGACGCGGTCGGCATCAAAGGCGAGGCCCGCCGCGAACCGGGCGAAGAGATTGGCGTTCATCGGCGGCAGTCCATGCGCGCTGGCGAGAGCCTGGTTGCGATACCCGGTACGACGCGGCGGCGGCGGCTGGCAAGGACCATGCACGGCCGGCCGGGCGTCAGCGAAAGACGTAGATCGGGCTGGTCCAGGCCCGTGTGCCGTCCTCCTGGGTCAGGCGGAGGAAGAGCGGGTTGTCGCCCTGGTCGCGGAGCGCCACCCGTCGGCTGAAGCGCATGGTCCGCACCGCATTCGTGTCGGGCAGGCGGAACACCCGGACGAAGCGCGGCAGGCTGCCGTTGGCCTCGAAGAGGTGGTCCTCGAGGCCGATCGACGCCAGCGGGAGGTCGGCCTTCACCAGCGGCGTGTCGAGGACCAGCCGGCCGCTCTGGCCGTCGGCGAGGCGGGCATCGAAGCCGGCAAAGTTGCCGGTCGTCAGCGACCGCCAGGCGAGGCCGTCCTCGCCCACCCGGTCCAGGGTCTTGTCGCGGTTGAAGAAGTTGATCGGCTGGGCGTCGACGATGCGGTCACCCGCGAACCGTGCCGCGCCGTCCCAGATCACCTCGCGCGCCCGGCCGCGATACTCCGCCCCTTCCCAGAGTACGCGAATGCGCGAGCCGAGCTCGGCCTCGCCGTAGGGGCGGATGGTGTCGACGAGCTCCTGGCCGTTGCAGAGCTCGACCCGTTCGATCGGGGCGGCGGCCAGAATGTCGACGACGAGCTCGACCTCGCCCTCGGGCAGATGGACGATGTCGCCCATCATCGCCGTCCGGCCGCTGGTGCCGGTCGGCGGCCCGCCTGGCCAGTCGAGCGCCGGGTCGTCGTGGTGGATCGTGGCCGCGGCGGAGAAGTGCGCCTCGAGGTCGATCACCAGGCGCCCGGCGGGGCCACCGGTGGTGGCGTAGTGGCGGCGCTTCTTCAGGCAGTCGAGCAGGGCCTCGCGGGTAAGTTTGGGCATCAGGTAGCAGGTGAGCCCGCCGATGGCACCGAACGCCCCGGCCCCGGCATAGCTGGCGCCTGGCCGGCCCTTGTGGCCGTCCGAGTTGCCGACGATGCCGACCCGGTGGCCGAGGTCGAAGGCGTCGTGGACCAGCCACTCGAAGGTGCCCCAGGCCGAGTGCACCTCGACCGACCGCTCGAAGCGGCCGTCATGGGCGAGGCGGATGTCGGCGTAGCGGCCGCCGCAATGGGCAAAGCCGACGACGTCCCACTCGCCGGCCTGGGCGAAGGCGGCGAAGAGATCGGCCGCCGTCGTGCAGTCGGTGTCGAGGTCGTGCTGGTCCTCGATCAGCGCGTGGCTGGAGCGGCGGATGGTGCGGCCCTCGTCCGGGAAGTAGACGTTGCGGTCGCCGCCGAGGGCGGTGTTGCCCGACCATTCGTAGCCGGGGAGGGTGACGAAGCGGCCGGGCTCGTCGTGCTCGGCGGTGATCCGGTTGAGCTCGGCCCAGAATTCCGTGGTGATCTGGAAGTCGTTGCCCTGGTGGGCACAGGCGTCGACGAAGGCGAGGTCGCGGGCGAAGCGGAAATAGGCTTCGGCACTGTTGGTGCCGATGGTCTCCTCGGTCTGCCCGTGCAGGTCGCCCCAGTAGTGGCAAAACGCGACCTTGGACTGGATGCGCATGGGGTTGCTCTCGGCCAGCACCGTGCCGGCCTCGTCGAGGAGGTCGATCCGGAGATCGCCGGGGTCGGACCGGCGCAGCCCCTCGATCGCGAAGGCGCGCTGGCCCGGGCTGAGGGCGATGCGCTCGGGCAGCCCGTCGACCGGCACGGTCGGGCGCAAGCGCAAGGTGATGTCGCAGCGGTGGGAGGGATTGCCCCAGCGATCCTCGCCCTTGAGCTTGAGGGCGAACGGCTCGCCGACCCGGCGCCAGGTCGGGAGGACGGCGACGTAGCGCTCCGGCGGGCCGGGGATCAGGGCGATCACCGGCTGGTCGGGCACGGGCTGGAAGTTGAAGGTGGCGATGGGATCGACCAGGACGCGGAACTCGAACGTGTCCTCGCAGAAGGTCTGCAGCCGCAGGCCGGGCGAGCCGTGGTCGGTGACGCCGAAGCGGATGGTGATCCGGTCGCCCTTCTGCAGGTAGCCCTTGACCACCTTGATCAGGAGGGTGCGGTCCCAGGGCCGGACATTGGCCTTGCGGTCGAAGCGGACGTCGAGCACCGCCCCGTTCGACGCCTCGACCGTGGTGTAGCCCGGGGCCTCTGGGTCGGTGAGCTGGGGCGGGGTCTGGTCGGTGGCGAAGCGGAAGCAGACACGCAACGCGCCGGAATCGTCGATGCCGTAGGTGCCGGCGGTGTAGGTCAGGGTGAAGCTGGCACAGGCTCCGGCGGTGAAGGCACCGGCGGGCTCGATCACGGCGGTGCCGAGGTCGCCTGGGGCGATGGGGGCGCGAATGACGCCACTGTTCATGGCAGCCCAGGGCGCTTCGGCCATGTCGTCGTCTCCTGGTGACCGAGCGCACCGGCTCGGCTTGCTTGACGGCAAATCACGCGACCAGTTAGCTTGCTGCGACAAAACTGGCAAAGACCGGCGGTAATGACGGCTCGCGACCGCGAACCCGCCGGGCGGCACCAAGCCACACGGGAGGCGTCATGACGACCACCACAATCGCTTCGGGCGGCACGCGGCGGGCGGTCATCGCCGCCATGGTCGGGCTCGCCATGCTGGCGGCCACACCGGGCGGGGCCGCGGCCGAAGGGCTGATCCGCATCGCCGAGCAGTTCGGCATCGGCTACCTGCCGCTGCAGGTGATGCGCGATCAGGCGCTGATCGAGCAGCACGGTGCGGAGGCCGGGCTGGACATTACCGTCGAATGGGCCCGCTTCTCGGGCGGCCAGGCGATGAACGAGGCGCTGCTCTCGGACAGCGTCGACGTCGGCTCGGGTGGTGTCGGGCCGCTGATCCTGATCTGGGAGCGGACCAACGGCGACGTCAAGGGCATCGCCGCCATCAACGACATGCCGCTGTTCCTCAATTCCAACGACCCTGAGCTGCAGAGCCTCGAGGACTTCACCGCAGAGCACAAGATCGCGGTGCCGGCGGCCGGCGTGTCGATCCAGTCGCGGGTGCTGCAGATGGCGGCCAAGGAGCAGCTGGGTTCATGGAACGCGCTCGAGACCAACCAGGTCTCGCTGCCGCATCCCGATGCCACAGCGCAGATGATCTCGCAGGTCGCCGGCATCTCCGCCCACCTGACGAGCCCGCCGTTTCAGTACCAGCAGCTGCAGCACGACCACATCCACAACGTGCTCAGCTCCTACGACGTCCTGGGTCGGCACACCTTCAACTCGGTCTGGACGAGGTCCGGCTTCCGCGCGGACAATCCCCAGACCTACGCTGCCTTTCTTGCGGCTCTCGAGGAGGCGATGACGCTGATCGAGGCCGATCCGGCGGCAGCGGCCGAGACCTATATCCGGGTCACCGGCTCCGGCCTCGACCCGGCCTTCATCTTGAGCATGATCGAGGATCCGGACATCGGCTACACGACGACGCCCAACAACACGATGAAGTTCGCCGCGTTCATGCACGAGATCGGTGTCATCGACACCCTGCCGGCATCCTGGCAGGACTATTATTTCGACGACATCCACGACCAGCCGGGCAGCTGATCGTTGGTGACTGAGGCCGTCCTCGATCGATGCGCGGACATCAGCGAGGCGACACCCGTCGCCGCACCGATCCTCGAGGTCGACGGCGTCACATTGCAATACAAGACCAGGGAGCACCTGGTCACCGCCACCTACCGGGTGAGCTTCGAGGTCCATGGTGCCGACCGCTTCGTGCTCCTGGGCCCGTCCGGCTGCGGCAAGTCCACCCTCTTGAAGGGTGTTGCCGGCTTCATGGCGCCGGTCGAGGGCGAGATGCGGCTGCGGGGCCAGCGGGTCGACGGGCCGGGGCCCGACCGGATGATGGTCTTTCAGGAGTTCGACCAGCTGCCGCCATGGAAAACGGTCAAAGAGAACGTGATGTTCCCGATGCGGGTGACCGGGAAGTACACGCGCCGGGAAGCCGAGGAGCGGGCGCTCGCCTATCTCGACAAGGTCAACCTGACGAAGTTCGTCGACGCGCATCCGCACATGCTTTCCGGCGGCATGAAGCAGCGGGTCGCGATTGCGCGGGCGATGGCGATGGAGCCCACCATCCTGTTGATGGACGAGCCCTTCGCCTCGCTCGATGCGCTCACCCGGCGCAAGATGCAGGAGGAGCTCTTGCGCCTTTGGGACGACATCCGCTTCACCGTCCTCTTCGTCACCCACTCGATCGAGGAGGCGATGATCGTCGGCACGCGGATTCTCGTCCTCTCGCCGCATCCGGGGCAGGTCAAGGCCGAGCTCAACACCCACGCCTTCGACCACCGCACGGTGGGTGGTGCCGCCTTCCAGACGGCCCAGCAGCGCATCCACGACATGCTGTTCGCCGATCGGATCGAGGAAGAGGAGGCCGCCGGCCATGGCTGAGGCGCGGATCGGCGACGTCATCGGTCAGCCTCCGGGTGCGCGCCGCCTCGCGCCGCCGGTCCGCGACGAGTTCGAGGTCCGGGTCGACGATGCCGGCCATGTCGGCGACGTCGCCCGGCCGCTCTCGACCTGGGAGAAGATCCAGAACGTCACCTTCCTCAGGCGCGCCGCCATCCTCGTCGTTCTGGCGCTGATCTGGCAGCTCTACGCCGCCTATCTCGACAACCCCTTGATGCTGCCGACCTTCTGGGCGATGGCCAAGGCGCTCTTCGCCTCGGTCACGTCGGACGGCTTGCTGCTCAAGGCCTGGGTGTCGATCTCGACGCTGCTCAAGGGCTACGTCATCGGCATCGTCATCGCCATGGTGCTGACCTCGCTCGCGGTCTCGACCCGGATCGGCAACGACCTGCTCTCGACCCTGACCTCGATGTTCAACCCGCTGCCGGCGATCGCCCTGTTGCCGATCGCGATGCTCTGGTTCGGCCTCGGCGAGGCCAGCCTGATCTTCGTGCTGATCCACGCCGTGCTCTGGCCCCTGGCCTTGAACACCCATTCGGGCTTCATGGCGGTCTCGGACACGCTCAGGATGGCCGGCCGCAACTATGGCCTCTCGGGCATCCGCTACGTCGTCCACATCCTGATCCCGGCGGCCTTCCCCTCGATCCTGGCGGGCCTGAAGATCGCCTGGGCCTTTGCCTGGCGCACGCTGATCGCGGCCGAGCTGGTCTTCGGCGCCAGCTCCGGCTCCGGCGGCCTGGGGTGGTACATCTTCCAGAACAGGAACGAACTCCTGATCGACAAGGTCTTCGCCGGCCTTGCCATGGTGATCATGATCGGCCTGTTGATCGAGAACGTCGTCTTTCGCTGGATCGAGGCCCGAACGGTGCAGAAATGGGGCATGCAGCGGCAGTGAGCGAGCTTGAGGTCCAGATCTGGCGCGGCGACAGCCAGGGCGCGCTGCAAAGCTACAGCGTGCCCCGGGCGGCAAAGCAGACCGTGCTCGACGTCGTGACCTATATCCAGCGCCGGCTCGACCAGACCCTCTCCTACCGCTTCGCCTGCCGGGTCGGGATGTGCGGCTCCTGTGCGATGACGGTCAACGGCAAGCCGCGCTGGACCTGCCGGGCGAATGTCGACAAGGTCGCCACGGGCGGCCGGCTCGAGCTTCGCCCGTTGCGCAACATGCCGGTGATCAAGGACCTGGCGGTCGACATGACCGGCTTCTTCGAGAAGTGGCGGGACGCCGGCGGCCGCTTCGTCCCGACCGCGACCCGCGACGAGGGACTTGCCGTGATCCCGCCCACGAGCCCCGACCGCGCCGCGGCCGACGCCGGGATCGAGTGCATCAATTGCGGTATTTGCGTCGCCGCCTGCGATGTCGTGGCGGCCGATCCCGACTATCTGGGCCCGGCAGCCCTGAACCGTGCCTGGACCTTGATGAACGACGTCCGCGACGGCGACCATGCCGGGCGGCTCAAGGTCGTGGCGCAAGCCTCGGGCTGCCTCGCCTGCCACAGCCAGGGCTCCTGCGCCCGACACTGCCCGAACAGCCTGAACCCGACAGCCGCCATCGCCGGCTTGAAGCGTCTGGCCGTCAAGGCGGCGCTGAAAGGCGAGCTGTGAGCCGCCTCGCGATCCGGCTCTACATCCTGCAGCGCGCCACGGCACTGGTCATGGCGCCCCTGGTCCTCGTCCACCTCGCCGTCATCGTCTACGCGACGCAAGCCGGCCTCAGCGCCGAGGCGATCCTCGGCCGCACGCAAGGCAGCCTGCTCTGGGCCGGCTTCTACGGCCTCTTCGTCATCGCAGCCGCCATCCACGGCGCGATCGGCCTGCGCACCGTGCTGGCCGAGGTGACCGGCCGGCGCGGCCGTGCCCTGGACGTGGCGGTGGCCGGCTTCGGCCTCCTCCTGCTCGTCCTGGGCCTCCGCGCCGTCGCCGCCGTGACATGAGCAGCCTCA
>CAZNWE010000052.1:0-30947 GCA_964576715.1 uncultured Geminicoccaceae bacterium
AAGATCGTCGACTGGCTGAGCGAGCGCGCCGACGTCGTGGTGCGCTTCCAGGGCGGGCACAATGCCGGCCATACGCTCGTCGTCGACGGGGTGACCTACAAGCTCAGCCTGTTGCCGTCCGGCGTCGTCCGCCCGGGCAAGCTGTCGGTGATCGGCAACGGTGTGGTCATCGACCCCTGGGCGCTGTTGACCGAGATCGAGACGCTGCGCACTCAGGGCGTCGCCATCGGCTCCGACACGCTGCGGATCGCCGAGAACGCGACGCTGATCCTGCCCTTCCACGGCGAGCTCGACCGGGCCCGCGAGGAGGCCCGGGCCAAGGCCGAGAGCGGTGCCGGCAAGATCGGCACTACCGGCCGCGGCATCGGCCCCGCCTACGAGGACAAGGTGGCGCGCCGCGCCATCCGCATCTGCGATCTCGCCGACGAGAGCGTGCTCCAGCAGAAACTGGTCGAGCTTCTCCTCCACCACAACGCGCTCAGGCGCGGCTTCGGTGTCGATGAGATCGACGGCGACGCCCTCCTCGACCAGCTGCGCCAGCTCGCCCCCCGGCTGCTGCCCTTCGCCGAGCCGGTCTGGCTCCGCCTCTCCGAGCTCAGGCGGGCCGGCCGGCGGATCCTGTTCGAAGGGGCGCAAGGGGCGATGCTCGATGTCGACCACGGCACCTACCCCTTCGTCACCTCGTCCAACACCACCGCCGGCATGGCCGCCACGGGCTCCGGCGTCGGCCCCGACACCGTGGGCTACGTGCTCGGCATCACCAAGGCCTACACCACCCGCGTCGGCTCCGGGCCGTTCCCGACCGAGCTTTTCGACGAGATCGGCAACCGGCTCGGCGAGCGCGGTCGCGAGTTCGGCACGGTGACCGGCAGAAAGCGGCGCTGCGGCTGGTTCGATGCCGTCCTCGTCCGCCAGGCGGTCAAGACCGGCGGTATTCGCGGCCTTGCCCTCACCAAGCTCGATGTCCTGGACGGCTTCGACACGCTCAAGATCTGCACCGCTTACAACCTCAACGGTCAGACCCTCCATCACCTGCCGGCCGGGATGGCGGCGCAGGCCGCGGTCAAGCCGATCTACGAGGAGCTCAGGGGCTGGTCGGAGAGCACCGCCGGGGCGCGCAGCTTCGCCGAGCTGCCGGCCGAGGCGGTGAAGTACGTCAAGCGCCTCGAGGAGCTGGTCGAGGCGCCGGTGGCGTTACTGTCGACCAGCCCGGCCCGTGACGACACCATCCTGGTCACCGACCCGTTCGCCGACTGACCGGCGCACGCCGCGCCGCAACCGACACCCCGCGCGCCGCCGGATGGCAGGCCCGGCGCTACAGTGAGCGGGTGATTGTCGACGAACGCCGGCGACTGCTCGCTGGACCACGACGGCTGAAATGTCACGAGAAAAAAGCGTTCGGCTGCCCGACAATCAGGTCAGCGTACGGCACTACTGCGCCAGCGCGCGGTGATCTGTCCAGATCGCGCAAACCGTGATATTCTCGTACTTCAATTTTGTTCGCCTTTGACGTTCGTCGACCGGATCGTCGGCCGGAAGAATAGTGCGGGGTGCTCGCCGTGCAGTGGGGCTCTGTCGGACGGATCGGCCAGTGGATCGGCGGCACGCTCGCGGCGGCGTGCCGGTGGCCTTGGCCGGATGGTGCTCGCCCGGCCGAGCGGATCGTCGTCGCCACGGTTTTCGGCCTCGCTTTCACGGTCTTGTTCAACCTGCTGCTCGACCTCGGTGACCTGTTCAATAGCGGTGGGCAGGTCAGTCTGTTCTTTCCGATCGCCGGCCTCTGCCTGCTTTTCGGCTACCTCCTGGGCCCGCTCTACCTGCTCGTACCGGTGCTCAGCGTGCTCCTGGTCGACAGCTGGCCGCTCGGCTCGGTCGCGGTCGGCGAAGGTGCTGCGCACATTGTCCGCCAAGCCCTGCTCTACGGCGCTGCCGGGGTGCTCATGCGTAGCCATCTCGGTCGCCGGCCGGCGGCGACAACGACCCACCGGGTCGGCGTGCTGCTGGCGACGGCCGTCGTCGCCGTGCTCGTCAACATGCTCCCGGCCCTCCTGTTGTTCGCCCGGGAAGGATGGCTGGCAGCGGCCGATCTGCCGACCGTCGCCGTGGTCTTCTTGCTTGGCGACTTGAGTGGCCTGTTGCTCATCGTCCCGCCGGCCCTGCTGCTCATCGATGGGCTTGTGGAGCGACGGCGAGCCCGGCGCGGGCTCGGCCTCGCGGCCCGTCGCGACCGGCTGATGGCGCTCGGCCTCCTCGCCACGGCCGTAGCACTGGTGGTCCTCGCGCTGTTCGGCTTCGCCGGCGACGCCGACACGGCGGCAGCGCTGACCCCGGCGCTGCTGCCGATCCTTCTTAGCGCCATGCTCTTCGGCTACGGCGTCGGCATCGGCCTGTTGTCGATCGCGGCCGCGCTGGTGCTCGCCGTGGCGACCAGCATCGCCGATGCACCGAGTGCGGTGTCGCTGCAGACCGTGCTCATCGTCTGCAGCATCGCAACACTCGTCGTCGGTGCCGCGACGAGCGATCGGAGCCGGCTCATCGCCCGCCTCGATGCCTCGGTCGCCGAGCGGACCCGCCAGCTCGACGCCAGGAACGCCAGTTTGGTGAAGGTCAATGCCGAGTTGCAGGCCGTGGCCAGCACCGATCACCTGACCCGGCTGCCGAACCGCCGCGCCTTCGATCGGGCGATGCAACGCCGGCTGGCCGAGCGGACCGCCGGCCTCGGCCTGCTGTTGATCGACATCGATCGCTTCAAGCGCATCAACGACCGGCACGGCCATCAGATCGGCGATCAGGCTCTTGTCCATGTGGCGAGGCTGCTGACGGCGGCCATCCGCAACGATGATTTCGTGGCACGGGTCGGCGGTGAGGAGTTCGCGGTGCTGTGCCGAGCTGTCGACCAGCGCCAGCTGCGGGAGCTTGCTGATCGTCTGCGGCGCGCGGTTCGTGCCGCCCCGTTGCGCGGCACCGCGGCCGGCGACCGGCTGGAGCTCCGCGTCAGCGTCGGTGGCACGCTAGGCGGTGTCGAAGCCGACGCCGATCGTCTGCTGACAGCCGCCGATCGGGCGCTCTATGCCGCCAAGCGCGCCGGCCGCGATCGGACGCGGATTGCCGAGCCGCCCGCCCGACTGCCGGCGAGCGCCGCTGTCGTCTGAGCCGCCCCGTCGCTGTCGCCTTGTTGTGCTGTCCCATCTGGCGAGCCCACGCCACCCGAGGCCGGACGCGCTCGCCTTGCCGTGCCGCGTGGCCGTCCCGGCTCGGTCGGCCAGCGAGGCGATCGCCCGATCCACCGCCCGATGGAGCCTGTTCGCGCTGCCGCCCGCGCTTCGGGAGATCGGCTGCCATTGCCGCCGCGAGACGCTGGCCGAAAGCCACCTCGCTAGCGGCGTAGCAGGGTGAAAGACAGTCGAGATCGGTCGGGACCGGTGCGAACTGCCGCCGCTTGCTCGATCCGCTGGATGGCCAACGCCTCGGCCGGCGCGCTGGTGCAATTACCGGTATGCGCAAAAGCCGGGTAGACTACTGGTTGCCAGATCGTGGCTCGCACCGCGCGGTGGTAGTGCCCGGGGCAGGAGACGGCGGCCCGGCCCGAGGCACCGAGATGGCGGCGCCCGTCCCGGTCGATGACCAAGACGCCGTCGCCCGCGACCACCGCACCGCAGGTCCGACGGCGACGGCGGTAGACAACATGGCTCAGCCGCCGACAGCCGCCTCCGCTGCCCGCTAGAGCAGCAAATAGGCGCTCAAATACTGGCGGACGCTCGCGGTCAGCTCGTCGTCGAACTGCTGCAAGAGATCGCCGATCAGCCGCTCGGCCTCGGCGTCACGGGCGACCACCGAGGTGTTGCGCAGGATCGGCCGGCGCCTTTGTACCTCGGTCTGGACGAACGACTGCTCGAGCCCGTCGGCCCCCATCACCGACAGTCGGACCCGCAGCAGCGCGTCGAGCACCCGATCGGGCTCGCGGGTGAATGCGGCACGCACGCCGCCTTCACGCGGCAGCTCCTCCTCGATCAGCCGCGCCTCGTCGATCGTGGCCTGCAGCCAGCCGATGCCGCTGGTCGTCTCCAGTCGCGTGGCCATGAAACCCTCGGTCGCGTCGACCAGGCGATCGGTCCAGGCGCGGGCGCGAAAGCCGATATCGGCCGGCGGCGTGGTCGTGTTCTCGACGACGATATCGGCGACCGCAAAGACCAGCGGCGGCTTGGCGCTGGCGACGTCGACCGGCTCCCGCAGCTCCGGCCCGCTGCAGCCGACGAAAACGAGGAGTGCGAACAGCACCAAGAGCGGTTTGCCAGTCAATGCAGGGTGTCCTCGTAAAGGGCGCTGATGTCGGCCGGGGTGAAGCGGTAGACGCGACTGCAGAATTCGCACGTGACCGTGACCTTGCCATTTCGGTCGCCCATCGCCAAGACTTCGTCGCGCTCGAAGCGCCTGAGCATGGCGGCCACGCGCTCGTCGTCGCAGGAGCAGCCGAAGGAGAGGTCGAGGGAATCGAAGACCCGCACACCATCCTCGTGAAACAGGCGAAACAGCAGCGTGTCGGGGCCAAGGCCCGGGTCGAGCAGCTCGGCGTCGGAGAGGGTTTCGAGCAGCAGCATGGTGCGCCGCCAATCGTCCTCGCGCGCGGCACTCGAAACGGCGCCTTCCCCGGGCATCGCCTGGACGATGACGGCGGCCGCCCGCCACGCATCGGCCGCTTCATCGAAGTGCACCGCCGAGCGGATGCCGGTCGGCACCTGCTCGGACTGGTGGAAATAGACCAGCATGCTGTCCTGCAGCGAGCGCCCGTCGAGCTGGACGATGCCCTGATAGGTCTCGCCGCCGGACGCCGCCTGATCGACGGTCAGCGCCAGGAGGCCCTGGCCGACAAGGTCGCCGAAGCCGGTGGATGCGCGCGCGCCGAGTGCGTCCACGCCAGCCGGATCGAAGCTGGCATAGCCACGCATCTGCCCCTCGTTGGTGATGTCGGCGACCAGCAGGCGGACCGGGCCTTCACCTCTGACCTGCAACGAAAAGCGACCGGCGAACTTCAGGCCACCGGCGAGGCCACCGGCGAGTACCAGGAGCTCGCCCAGCAGATCGGCGACGGGGCGCGGGTAGGCATGGGTCTTCAACAGCGTATCGACGGCCTCGCCCAGCCTGACCAGTCGGCCACGCAGTTGCGAGCCCTCGAGCTGAAACGGTCTGAGGACGTCGAGACGGGCGGGTTGCAGCAAGCTCATGAAGCGCAGGTTAACCGCCGAGACACCAGGCGAGAATGGCTTTTTGCACGTGCAGCCGATTCTCCGCCTCGTCGAAGACCACGCTCTGCGGCCCGTCGATCACCTCGGGCATCACTTCCTCGCCGCGATGTGCCGGCAGGCAATGCATGAACAGGGCCCCCGGTGCCGCGGCGCGCATCAGCCGCTCGGTCACGGTGAAGGGCTCGAGCAGGCGGTGGCGGCGCTCGGCGTCGGCGTCGCCCATCGACACGCGGGTGTCGGTGATGACCGCGTCGGCGCCGGCCACGGCCGCCTCCGGGTCGTGGGTCACCGTGATCCGACCCTGGTGCAGTGCTGCCCAGTCGAGCGCCGCCGGATCGGGTGGCAGCTCGGGCGGACAGGCGATGACGAGCTCGAAATCGAACCTGACGGCGGCATGGATGAAGGAGGTGACGACGTTGTTGCCGTCGCCCGACCAGGCCAGCCGGCGGCCCCGGATCGGCCCCTTGACCGCCTCGAAGGTCATGACGTCGGCCATGATCTGGCAGGGGTGCGAGGTGTCGGTCAGACCGTTGATCACCGGCACGGTCGCGTGATGAGCGAGCTCGGTGAGCTTGGCATGGGCGTCGGTACGGATCATGATCAGGTCGACGTAGCGTGACAGGACGGCGGCGGTATCGGCCACCGTCTCGCCGCGGCCGAGCTGCATCTCCTTGCCCTGCAGGACGATCGCCTGCCCGCCGAGCTGGCCAACCCCGACCTCGAACGACACCCGGGTCCGCGTCGACGGCTTTTCGAAGATCAGCGCCACCGTCTTGCCGGTGAGCGGCCGGCTGGTGTCGGCACCGCGCTTCATCGCCGCCGCGCGGTCGAGCATGACCCGCAAGGCCGTCGCATCGAGTGCCGATAGGTCGAGAAAATGCCGCGGCCCGGTCACCGTCAGGCTGCCCCAGCCAGGCGGCCACCTCGAGGCAGGCGGCCGCTTTGCGCCGTGCCGCCGCGCCGCATCATGCCGCCGCCGCGAGCAGGCTCGCCTCGATCACCTGCATGGCCCGGTCGATCTCGGCCTCGCTGACGGTCAATGGTGGCAGCAGCCGGACGATGTTGTCGCCGGCCGGCACGGTCAGGAGACCCTGCGCCCGCAACGCCGCTGCTACCTCGAGATTGTTGCGCCGCGGCTTGAGGCCGAGCATCAGCCCCTGGCCACGCACCAGCTCGAAGACGTCACCCTGGCCTTCGACCAGGGTCTCGGCCCGGGCGCGCAGATAGGCGGCACGCGCCGCCACGCCGGCGAGGAAGCCGTCGCCCAGCATGACATCGAGCACCGCATTGGCCACGGCCGTGGCCAATGGGTTGCCGCCGAAGGTGGAGCCGTGGGTCGCGGTGGTCATGCCCGAGGCGGCCCGGGCGGTCGCCAGGCAGGCGCCGATGGGAAAGCCGCCGCCGAGGCCCTTGGCGAGACCCATGATGTCCGGGCTGACGTCGAATTCCTGGTGCGCAAAGAGATGCCCGGTGCGCCCCATGCCGCACTGCACCTCGTCGAAGATGAGCAGGATGTCGTGCCGGTCGCAGAGCGCGCGCAGGCCCTCGAGGCATTGTCGGGGAACCGTTCGGATGCCGCCCTCGCCTTGGATCGGCTCGATCATGATCGCGGCCGTCGCCTCGCCGACCATCGCCTCGAGGGCCGCATGGTCGCCGAACGGCACCTGGTCGAAGCCGTCGAGCAGCGGTGCAAAGCCCTCGGTCAGCCGGGACCCGCCGGCGGCCGAGATGGTCGCCATGGTGCGGCCGTGAAAGCTGCCCTCGAAGGTGATGATGCGATGGCGCTCGGGCCGGCCACGCTGCCAGTGGAAGCGCCGGGCCATCTTGATGCAGGCTTCCATCGCCTCGGCGCCCGAATTGCACAGGAACACGGTCTCGGCGAAGGAGTGCGCCACCAGCCGGTCGGCAAGGCGCTCGAGCGGCTCGATGCGGAACAGATTGGAGACGTGCCAGAGCTTCGCCGCCTGCGCCTGCAGGGTCTCGACCAGATGCGGGTGGCAGTGGCCGAGGCCGCACACGGCGATCCCGCTGGTGAAATCGAGGAAGCGGCGGCCGTCCCGGGTGACCAGCCAGCTGCCCTCGCCGCGCTCGAAGACGAGGTCGATCCGATTGTAGATGGGCAGAAGCGAGGGGATGGCGGCGTTGTGGCTCATCACAGCTGGTTCCGTAAGAGATGGCAGAAGCATTGACCGAGCCGGCCCCGCTCGTCAACGCGACGAAAATGGTACCGTGCTCATGCCTTCAGCCGATAACCTATGCGGACCAATCTGAGGGCCAAGAACCAAAGGGCGGTGTTGACCAGGGCCAGAAACAGCGCGCCCGCGAGAATGCTGCCATCGGAATGGTCGGTGAAGCCGTAGCGCACCCCGTCGATCATGTGGAAGAACGGGTTGGCCAAGGCGACGCCGTGGAACAGCTCGGGCAGCCGGTCGATCGAGTAGAACGTGCCCGAGAGAAACGAGAGCGGGGTGATGACGAAATTGGTCACCGCTGCCATGTGGTCGAACTTCTCCGCCCAGAGGGCGGTGAGAAAGCCCAGGATCGACAGCATCAGCGACGCCATCAAGGCGAAGTAGAGCACCGCCCAGAGATGGGCCGGCTGCATGGCGGCGAACGGCAGCGTACCCAGCCAGACGACGCTGCCCACCAGCATCCCGCGGGTGACCCCGCCCATGACGACGCCGAACAACAGCTCGCCCGCCGACAAGGGCGGCATCAGATAGTCGACGATGTTGCCCTGCACCTTGGCGATCATGATCGACGAGGAGGTGTTGGCGAAGGCGTTCTGGACGATCGCCATGACGGCGAGTCCGGGGGCGAGGAAGTCGATGAAGGCCACGTCCTCGACCGCCGGCCGGTCGGCACCCAGGGCGACGGAGAAGATGGCGAGAAAGATCAGGGTGGTGACCACCGGGGCGAGGATCGTCTGGGTGATCACCTTGAGAAAGCGCCGCACCTCCTTGGCATAGAGCGTCCAAAGCCCGATGACGTTGACGTCACCGAGGGTGCCGAAGGTCGTGGTGCCGGGGCCCACGGCGAGATTGGGCGCGGTTTCGCGCGCTTGCCTGAGGGGCGTGCTCAAAGAGGCGTTCCGTGTCCGTGCATGCGAGCGCACACTAGCTAGACCGAAGTGCCGCCAAGGTCGAGCCCTGCCGCCGAGGCGGCCGTTCTCGAGCTGCCGGCCAGGTGCCGCGGCGCCCCGTTCAGCCGACGCTCAGCCGCGCCCGTTCGGGCATGCCGACGGAACTCCGGTGCGCCGCCAGGTGGCGGGTGCAGGCGGCGCCGGGCATGGGCTTGGCGAACAGGTAGCCTTGCGCTGCATCGCAGCCCTCGGCGACCAAAAAGCGATGCTGGTCCTCGGTTTCCACGCCCTCGGCGAGCACCCGCTTGCCGAAGGTGCGGGCGAGGTGGATGATCACCTTGACCAGGGCTTCGTCGACCTCCTCGCGGCCGATGCCCTGGGTGAAGGACTTGTCGATCTTGATCTTCTGCACCGGCAGCCGCTTGAGATAGGCGAGCGAGGAATAGCCGGTGCCGAAATCGTCGATGGCGAGGCCGACCCCCATCTCCGCCAGCTGGTCGAGCGAGCGGCGCATCATCAGCTCGGACGGGTCGACGAACAGGCTTTCGGTGAGCTCGAGCTCGAGCCGGTGGGCGCCGATCGCGTTCTCGGCCAGCGCCTCGGCGACGATCTCGGGCAGGTTCTGCTGGCGCAATTGCGCCGCCGAGATGTTGATCGCCATATTGATGTCGAAGCCCATGGCCTGCCAGCTCTTGACCGTGCGGCAGGCCTCGTGGATCAGCCAGTTGCCCATCGGTTTGATCAGCCCCGAGGCCTCGGCGATCGGGATGAAGGTGGTGGGCGGGATCAAGCCGCGCGCCGGATGGGTCCAGCGCATCAACGCCTCTACCCCGACGATGCGGCCGCTGACGAGGTCGATCTGCGGCTGGTAGTTGAGGCTGAGTTCGCCCGCCTCGATCGCGTCGGCGAGGTCGCGCTCGATGTCCTTCCTGAACTGCATGGCGACGATCATGCCGCGATCGAACAGGCGGCAGCGCCGGCCGCCGGCCCGCTTGGCGTCGTCGACGGCCATCTCGGCACAGCGCATCAGGCCCTCGAAGTCGCGGCCGTGGTCGGGAAACAGCGCGATGCCGACGCTCGCCGACGGGCGCATCTCCTGCTTGACCGCCTTGCCGAGGCGGATCGGCCGGCCGATCCGGTCGAGCGCGGCCACGGCAGCGAGCTCGGCATCGGCAACCCCGGCGAGGCTGCGGCGGACGATGACGAAGCGGTCGCCGTCGAGCCGGAAGACGCCATCCCGGGCGATGCCTTCGAGCCGCCGTGCGGCGATTCGCAACAGCTGGTCGCCGACGGCATAGCCGTGCATGCCGTTGATGTCCTTCATCCGGTCGATGTCGAAGGCGATCAGGGCCAAGCGCTCGGCACTGCCCGTCACCTCCTCGACCAGCCGGGCGAGGGTCACCGCCAGCGCGTCGCGACCGGGCAGATCGGTGAGCGGGTCGAGCACCCGATGGCGGCGCAGGGCGGCGGGCTGCCGATAGAGCGGCACCACCGGCGGCGATGCCCCCCAGACCTCGCCGGCGATGCGCAAATCGAGACCCGCTCGACGCAGCCGGCCCGGCCCGAACGGCACGCCCTCTTCGCCGCTGCCGCGACGTCCGCCGAGCGTGCCGTAGCCGATCGCGATCATCGAGAGCGTGAGGAACGGCAGCAGCGGCAGGACGGCGCCGCTCGCCAGATGCACGAGACCAGCCGAGACGGCATTGACCAGGCCGAAGCCGACCAGCAGCGTGTGTGGGCCGGTCGGAGGCGGTGACGGACGCCGGCCGCGCCGCGCCGGCTTGCCGTCTCGATCGTCGTCGACCATTGCCGCCACGAAATGCCCTTGCTTGCTGGTTGGCGCCAGTCGGTTCGCCCGCCGATCCCCTGTCCGCCTCAGCCTTTCCTTTGCTCGTCACATGCTGCGCAATAAACTTCTGATTATCAAGCTTTTCAATAAGACATCTTAAGGTTGAATAATCCTGTGACATCAGATGGCCTCCGAGGCGGCGCCCGGGATACTGCAGCCGCTGCTGTCGCGACCCGGCCGTCGGCGAATTGGCGGAACAATCTGACGCGTTTTTCGCTAGGCGCGAAACGACGTTGGCGCTTTTTTGCCGGCGGTGCGAGACCGGCTGCCGACCGGGTGCTGCGGCGAGGCCTTCCAGGAGACGATCGATGGCGGACGTGCGAAGCGATATCGACATTGCGCGGGCGGCGTCACTGCGTCCGATCGAGACGATCGGCGAGGCGCTCGGCGTGCCCGAGACGGCGCTCCATCGGCACGGCCGGCACATCGCCAAGCTCGATCTCGGCTGGCTCGATGGTCTCCGCGACCGCCCGGACGGCAAGCTGATCCTGGTGACCGCGATCAACCCGACGCCCGCCGGCGAGGGCAAGACGACGACCACGGTCGGCCTCGGCGACGGGCTCAACAAGATCGGCAAGCGGGCGATGATCTGCCTGCGCGAGCCGTCCTTGGGCCCCTGCTTCGGGATGAAGGGCGGGGCGGCCGGCGGCGGCTTCGCCCAGATCGTGCCGATGGAGCAGATCAACCTGCACTTCACCGGCGATTTCCACGCCATCGGCTCGGCCCACAACCTCCTCGCCGCCCTGCTCGACAACCACATCTACTGGGGCAACCCGCTCGGCATCGACGAGCGGCGGATCGCCTGGCGCCGGGTGGTCGACATGAACGACCGGGCACTGCGCGCGATCGTCTCGAGCCTCGGCGGTGTGGCCAATGGTTTTCCGCGCGAGGACGGCTTCGACATCACCGTTGCCTCGGAGGTCATGGCGGTCTTCTGCCTCGCCACCGATGCGGCCGACCTCGAGCAGCGCCTCGGCCGGATGGTCGTGGCCCATACCCGCGACAAGCGGCCGGTGACGGCGGCCGAGCTCAGCGCACCCGGGGCCATGGCGGTGTTGCTCAAGGACGCGCTGATGCCCAACCTCGTGCAGACGCTCGAGGGCAACCCGGCCTTCGTCCATGGTGGCCCGTTCGCCAACATCGCCCATGGCTGCAACTCGGTGATGGCGACCAGGACGGCCTTGAAGCTCGCCGACTATGTCGTCACCGAAGCCGGCTTCGGTGCCGATCTCGGGGCCGAGAAGTTCTTCGACATCAAGTGCCGCAAGGCCGGCCTGGAGCCCGCCGCCGCCGTCATCGTCGCCACCGTCCGGGCACTCAAGATGCATGGCGGGATGGCCAAGGACGAGCTCAAGACCGAGAACCTCGAAGCGCTCCAGGCGGGCCTCGCCAATCTCGCCCGGCATGTCGGCAATGTGCGGCAGTTCGGCGTGCCGGCGGTCGTCGCCATCAACCAGTTCGTCACCGACACGGCGGCCGAGCACGCGCTGATCCAGGACTTCTGCCGCGACCAGCTCGGGGTCGCGGCCATCGTCTGCGCGCACTGGGCCAATGGCTCGGCCGGCAGCGAGGCGCTGGCTCGCTTCGTCGCCGAACTGGCCGACGCGCCGCAACCGCTCAACGGCCGTGGCTTTCGCCATCTTTATCCCGACGACATGCCGCTCTGGACCAAGCTGCGGACGATCGCCACCGAGATCTACGGTGCTTCCGACATCATCGCCGACAAGACCGTCCGCGCCCGGTTTCGCGAGCTCGACGAGGCCGGCTACGGCCATTTTCCGATCTGTGTCGCCAAGACCCAGTACAGCTTCTCGACCGATCCCAACCTCAAAGGGGCGCCGTCCGGCCATGTCGTGCCGGTTCGCGAGGTCAGGCTCTGCGGCGGTGCCGAGTTCGTCGTCGCCGTCTGCGGCGAGATCATGACCATGCCCGGCCTGCCCCGCCAACCGGCGGCGCACGGCATCCGGCTCGACGAGAACGGGCTGATCGAGGGGCTGTTCTAGGCCCTTGGCTGCAGCCGCCGCTAGCCGGCCGCCATTTCGGCCGTGACCCAGTCGCGAAACGCCCGAACCTTCCGGCGGCGGGCGTGGTCTTCCGGATAGACGAGGTGGTAGCAGAACGCGGTCGGCGCCTCGTTGGCGGTAGGGAACGGGCGGACCAGGCGGCCGGCGCGCAGATCGTCGGCGACCAGGGCACCGTTGACCAGGACCACGCCCTGCCCGGCGATCGCCGCTTGGACGGCGAGGCTGTCGACATTGAAGCGGGGGCCGCGCTCGGCGTCGACATCGGTGATGCCGGCGGCCTTCAGCCACATCCGCCAGGACGGCGCCTCGTCGTCGGCATTCTTCCAGTAGACGTGAAGCAAGGTGTGGTGGACGAGATCGGCCGGCCGGCGCAATGGCCGCGGCGCGGCGAGAAGCGCCGGGCTGCAGGCCGGAAACACCACCTCACCCATCAGGCACTGGCTGATCAGCCCCGGATAGTCGCCGCGGCCATAGCGTAGCGCCACGTCCACCCCGTCATCGGTGAACCGAGCCAGGCGATCCGAGGCGTCGATCCGAATATCGAACGCCGGCTGCGCCGCCCGAAAGCGATCGAGCCGCGGCACCAACCATTTGGCGCAGAAGGTCGGGGCGACGCTGACCGTCAACAGCCCGTCTTCCACGTCGTCGCCGAGCCTCGCCGCCCCCAGGGCCAGCTTGTCGAAACCTTCCTCGAGCAACGGCAGGGCCGCCCTGCCGTTCTCGGTCAAGGTCAAGGCGCGCGTCAGCCGCCGGAACAGCGGCGCACCATAATAGTCCTCGAGCGCCTTGATCTGGTGGCTGATCGCCGCCGGGGTGACGTGCAGTTCGGCCGCGGCCTTGGTGAAACTCAGCTGGCGCGCCGCCGCCTCGAAGGCACGAAGACTGTTCAACGGCGGCAGGCGACGGCCCATTGGCGGCTCCCCGTCGTATTACCTTTGCTAAAACATCGCACGACCAGAACTCGTTTGTCGAGACTTCCTCCGAACCCGATCTTTGACGTGCAACACCGGCAGCTGGTGCATCGACCCCTTAGCGTGGTTCAGCTGTCGATCATAACCTGAAAGAGGGTTCGACAATGGCGAGAAACGATCTGTGGCGGGCGCTTCGCCCCGACCTCGATGGGCATATCGAAGCCAGGGCACCAGCGCCGGCGTTCGCCTGGCGCAGCGTCGGGCGCTGGCTGTGGCAGGCCTTGCGCCGGCAGCGCCGGCAGCGCCGCCGACTTGCGACGCTGCGCGAACTCGGTGCCCTCGACCACCGTCTGCGGCGGGACATCGGGCTCGCCGAGGCAAGTCTTTCGGATGTCGTCGACAGCCTGCTCGACCGACAGGGACGAGACGCCGAGCGGGTCGCTCGGCCGCCTAGGCACGCCGTCCAGACCGCGCGGCGAGCGGTGCGACCGCCGCACCCTGACCCGGCACCATGCCAACGCCTTGCCGCTATCGGCCGCTGACGGCATCCTCGCCGCCGTGTCCTGTCGCCGCCGGCGGCAGGCACGCGGCCGCGCTTGTTGCGGCTGGCCGAGGAGACAGACGCGCATGCCAACCGGGCTGGCAGCCGGCGCAACCCGCCATACCCCCTCTCGCGCACCGTTGGCCGAACCGCAAGCCGGGCGGTTACGCCTGCTTGCCGCCATTCTGGTTGGACAGCTGTGGCTCGTCGCCGCCCCGGCGCTTGCCGAAACCATCGAGGCCCTGGTCGAGCGGCACGGCTTCGCGATGGATGCGGTTGCCTTCGTCGTCGAGGAGGCGGCGAGCGGCCGGCGCCTCGCCGCCCACCGCGCGACTGCGCCAGGGCTGCCCGCCTCGACCCTGAAGCTGGCCACGGCACTCATCGCCCTCGATACCCTCGGGTCCGAGCACCGCTTCGCGACCCGCCTGTCGCTGAGCGGCGACATCCGGGGCGACGGGCAGCTCGCCGGCGACCTGATCATCGAGGGCGGCGGCGACCCGCTGCTCGACATCGACGGGTTGATGCGGCTGGCGCAAGGGCTGCGCGCGGCCGGCGTTCGGGCCGTCGAGGGCCGCTTCGTGCTCGCCGACGGCCTGCTGCCCCGCCTGCCGCAGATCAACCCCGAGCAGCCACCCGAGGCGGGCTACAATGCCGGCATCGGCGCCTTGTCGCTGGCCTTCAACCGGGTGCAACGGCCGGCCGGGGGCGCCTTCACCATCCCGAACCTGCGCGAACGCGGGCCGGCCTGGCAGCGGCTGCCGATCGACCGGCCGGCCGTGGTGCCGGTGCGCGACGTCGGCCGGCACGCCGCCCTGGTGTTTCGCGACCTCGCGGCCTCGCTCGGCATCGACCTGCCCGAACCCGAACGCGCGCCCTCACCGGCGAGCGCCCGTCTCGTGGCCGAGGTCGAGAGCCGGCCGCTGCGCGACATCGTCCAGGCGATGCTGCTCTACAGCAACAATCAGACCGCCGAGATCGTCGGCCTCGCCGCCACCGGTGCGGCGACGCTCGAGGCGTCGGCGGCACAGATGACGGCGAGCCTGCAGGCGGCACTGCCGGAAGTCGACTGGCGAGGCTTTCGCGTCACCAACCATTCCGGCCTCGATCCCAGTGCCCGGGCCACGGCCGACCAGCTCATCGCCATACTCGCACTCGCCGAGCGACGGCACGCCATCCTGCCGCTTCTGCCGGTGGCCGCGTGGTCCGGCAGTCTCGAGCGCCGCTTTCGCCAGCCGGACGCCGCACTCAGGGTCTGGGCCAAGACCGGCTCGCTCGACTTCGCGACCGCTCTGGTCGGCTATGTGCTGCCGCCCTCGGGCCGGCCGCTGCGCCTTGCCGTCTTGATCAGCGACGACGCTGGACGGCGGCAGCGCGATGCCGTCGCGGAGCCGTCCGCCGCGATGCGCCGGGCGATCGACGAGTTCAGCGTCCGTGCCCGCGCGCTGCGCGACGCGCTGGCGCTTTGGGCGCTGCGACAGTGAGGTGCCAGCACTCAGTCCGGCAGCGTGCTCAATAGGTACAACACGCGGTTCAGATCACCGGGATCGGCATCGCCGAAGCTCGCCGCATAGATGCGCTCGAGCAGCGACGAGCGGAAGATCCGGCTGATGGCGCTGTCGACGCTGAGCCGAAACGCGGTGTCGCCGAGCGGCATGGCGAGCGCGTAGGGCTCGTGGCTGAACTGCCGCTCGCTGACCCTCAGCTGCGCCGGCGCCTCGCTGGTGAACTGGAGGAAGACGAGAATGGCGCGATCGGCGAAGTAGGCGTCGATGCTGCCGGCCTCCAGTGCGGCGACACCGGCCTGGTGACTGTCGACGCTGGTGAACGTGGCCTCGAGGCCGGCCGCGGTGAGCTCGCGCTCGAGCACTTCCTCGGTGGTCGTGCCCCGCCGCAGCCCGATCGTCTTGCCGGCGAGCTCGGCGAAGGAGGCCGGGCCGCCCTCGCGGTAGAGCACGCCCATGCCGGTGACGAAGATCGGTACGGAGAAATCGACCACCGCACGGCGGCTGAGCGTGACCGTCGTCGCACCGCAAAGCAGGTCGATGCGGCCGTCGGTGATGGCGTCGAAGCGGTCCTCGGTCGTCACCTCGACATACTCGACGTCGAGCGTCGCGAGGCCCTGTTGCTGCTTGATGTCGGCGGCAATGGCGCGGCAGAGCTCGATCGTGTAGCCGGCCGGCTCACCGAGCTCGTTGGTGTAGGAGAAGGCCGTGGCATCGGTGCGCACGCCGAGCCGGATGGTGCCGCGCTCCGCGATGCTCTCGAGCGTGTCGGCCAAGGCTGCGAGCGGCAGCACGAGACCGACCAGAAGTGTCGCAAGAAATCTCGTCATGCTTGTCGTCCATTCTCAGGCGAGCCGCCCGCCAGATGGTCGCAGCGTCGCGTGGTCGTATAGGGCAATTCGGCCGGGCCGGCCAGCTGCGGGCGCCGCCAGGGAGCAGCCGCGAAGCGGCGGGTCGCTCGGCCGTCTCGGCCGCTGGCCAGATCGAGCGTTCACTCAATCGAAGGTCATGAGCACCTGATCGGCGCTCACCGTGTCCCTGGCGCCGATCTCGACCGAAGCCACCACCGCGTCGCGCTCGGCCTTCAACACGTTCTCCATCTTCATCGCCTCGAGGATGCAGAGTGTCTGCCCGGCCTTGACCTCCTCGCCGACGGCGACATCGACCGAGACGATCATCCCCGGCATGGGCGACAGCAACATCTTCGAGGTGTCGGGCGGTGGTTTCTCCGGCATCAGCATGGCCAGCTCGTGCGCCCGCCGGCGGCGCACCATGATCCGCACGGCAGCGCCCCGGTGGGTGAAGGCGAAACCCTCCGGCAACCGCTTCGTGCCGGCGGCGATCATCTCGCCGTCGATGCTGGCCCGGGCGAGCTCCAAGCCCGGCCGCCAGTGCAGCACGAGCTCCATCGCCGGCGCCCCGTCCAGCGACACCGCATAGGTGCCGTCCTGCTCGACCGCCTCGACCTGGTAGGCCGTCTCGCCGACATAGGCGACAAAGGCGAAGGGTGGGCGCAGTGTCACCCCCGGCATCTGGCCGCTGATCTGTTGTGCCCTGGCCAGCTGGCGCGCGCGCATCGCCGTCGCCATGGCGACCAGCCGTCGCTCGGCGGCCGGGTCGAGGCTCGGCGGCGTGAACTTCTCGCCATATTCCTCGGCGATGAAGTTGGTGGTCAGCCGGCCCTCGGCGAAGCGGGGGTGGCCGATCACGGCATTGAGGAACGAGAGATTGTGGCCTGGCCCCTCGATGACGAAGTTGTCGAGCGCCTCGGCCATCCGGTCGATCGCCGCATTGCGGTCGGTTGCGTGGGTGCAGAGCTTGGCGATCATCGGGTCGTAATGGAGCGAGACCTCGCCACCCTCAACCACCCCGCTGTCGACGCGGATCCCCTGGCCCTGCGGCTCGAGATAGGTGCTGAGCCGGCCGGTCGACGGCAGGAAGCCGCGGCTCGGGTCCTCGGCATAGACCCGGGCCTCGAGCGCCCAGCCGTCGAGATGGACGGCGGCCTGATCGAAGCGGAGCGGCTCGCCGGCGGCAATGCGGATCATCTCCTCGACCAGATCGAGCTTGGTGACGAGCTCGGTCACCGGATGCTCGACCTGCAGCCGCGTGTTCATCTCGAGAAAGTAGAAGTTGCGGTCCTTGTCGACGATGAACTCGACCGTCCCGGCCGAGTGATAGCCGACGGCCCGCGCCAGTTCGGCCGCCTGCTCGCCCATCGCCCGGCGGGTCGTGGCGTCGAGGAACGGCGAAGGTGCCTCCTCGATGACCTTCTGGTGGCGCCGCTGGATCGAGCACTCGCGCTCGCCGAGATAGAGGGTGGCCCCGTGGCGGTCGGCGAGGATCTGGATCTCGATATGCCGGGGCTCTTGGATGAATTTCTCGATGAACACCCGGTCGTCGCCGAAGGAGGAACGGGCCTCCGAGCGTGCCCGCTCGAGCCCGTCGAAGAGCTCGCTCTCCGCATGGGCGATGCGCATGCCCTTGCCGCCGCCGCCGGCCGAGGCCTTGAGCATGACGGGATAGCCGATCTCGGCGGCGATCTTGCGAGCCTGGTCGGGGTCGCTGATCGCCTCGAGCGTGCCCGGCACGGTCGAGACGCCGGCCGCCCGGGCCAGGCGCTTGCTCTCGATCTTGTCGCCCATCGCCTGGATCGCACCCACCGGCGGGCCGATGAAGGTGACGTTCTCGGCGGCCAGCGCCTCGGCGAAAGCGGCATTCTCGGAGAGAAAGCCGTAGCCCGGATGCACCGCGTCGGCCCCGGTCGCCTTGCAGGCCTCGACGATCCGCTCGATCCTCAGATAGCTCTCGGCCGCCGGGGCCGGGCCGAGCAGGACGTCCTCGTCGGCCAGCTTGACGTGCAACGCCCTGGCATCGGCCTCGGAGCAGACCGCCACCGTCTTGATGCCGAGCTGCTTGCAGGTCTTGATGATCCGGCAGGCGATCTCGCCGCGATTGGCGATCAGGATCTTCTCGAACACGTCTTAGCCCCCGCGCATGGTCGGCCCAGAGCGGGCCGGCGGCCGATCGGCCGTGCTAACAGTCGAACCGTGGTCAGCCAGGCTGGCATGGCTCAAAGCGGAATGTTGCCGTGCTTGCGCCACGGCTCTTGGGTGTGCTTGCCCTGCAACCAGCGCAACGCATGGCCGACGCGGCGGCGCGTGCCGTGCGGCATGATCACGTCGTCGATGAAGCCGCGCCGCGCCGCCACGAACGGGTTGGCGAAGCGCTCGCGATACTCCTCGGTCCTGGCCTCGATCTTGGCGGGATCGCCGAGATCGCTGCGGAAGATGATCTCGACCGCTCCTTTCGGGCCCATCACCGCGATCTCGGCCGTGGGCCAGGCATAATTGACGTCGCCGCCCAGATGCTTCGAGCTCATCACGTCATAGGCGCCGCCATAGGCCTTGCGGGTGATCACCGTGACCTTGGGGACGGTGGCCTCGGTGAAGGCGTAGAGCAGCTTGGCACCATGCTTGATGATGCCACCGAACTCCTGGGCAGTACCCGGCAAAAAGCCGGGGACGTCGACAAAGGTGACGATCGGGATGTTGAAACAGTCGCAGAAGCGCACGAACCGGGCGGCCTTGCGCGAGCTGTCGATATCCAGGCAGCCGGCGAGGACCAGCGGCTGGTTGGCGACGATGCCGACGGTCGAGCCACCGATCCGGGCGAAGCCGGTGAGGATGTTCCTGGCGAAGTCGGGCTGCAGCTCGAAGAAGTCGGCCTCGTCGACCACCTTCAAGATCAGCTCGATCATGTCGTAGGGCTGGTTGGGGTTGGCCGGCACCAGCGTGTCGAGGGAGAAGTCGTCGCGGTCGATCGGATCCTCCGTCGGCCAGGACGGCGGCTTTTCGAGGTTGGAGGATGGCAGGAAGTCCATGAAGCGGCGCACCTCGGCCATGGCCTCGACATCGTTGTGGAAGGCGAGGTCGGACACCCCCGACTTGCGGGTGTGGCTCGAGGCACCGCCCAGCTCCTCCTGGGTCACCACCTCGTTGGTGACCGTGCGCACCACCTCGGGACCGGTCACGAACATGTAGGAGCTGTCGCGAACCATGAAGATGAAGTCGGTCATCGCCGGTGAGTAGACGGCCCCGCCGGCGCACGGGCCGCAGATCACGCTGATTTGCGGGATGACGCCCGAGGACTTGACGTTGCGCACGAACACCTCGGCGTAGGCGGCAAGCGAATCGACGCCCTCCTGGATGCGGGCTCCGCCCGAGTCGTTGAGGCCGATGACCGGTGCCCTGACCTGCAACGCGCGGTCCATGATCTTGGCGATCTTGGCGGCGTGGCTCTCCGAGAGCGCACCGCCGAACACGGTGAAGTCCTGGCTGAAAACGAAGACCAGGCGGCCGTTGATGGTGCCCTGCCCGGTAACGACACCGTCGCCCGGGATGTGCTGCTCGTCCATGCCGAACTGGGTGCAGCGGTGCTCGACGAACATGTCCGCTTCTTCGAACGAGCCGGCATCGAGCAGCAATTCGACCCGCTCGCGCGCCGTCAGCTTGCCACGCGCATGCTGCGCCGCGATGCGCCGCACACCGCCGCCTAGCCTGGCGCCCTCCCGCTTGGCCTCCAGCTTGTCGAGGATATCTTGCACCGACTCCCTCCACCTTGTTCAAGCGGCAACATCTGCCGTTTTCTCCTGCACCACCCGCCTGCGCAGGCAGACCTGCAGGGCCGCCGAGCTCCGACGACAATACGATTACCGGCAGGCTTAGCATTCTGCACTGCAGCACGCTAGAGAGGCGCGGCGAATCGTATCGGTAGCCCGCGCCCGTGGCGTGCCGGCGATCGCCCCGGCGCCCGTCGACGCTCCGCCGCCGGCGGCTCAGCGAAAGCCGACCGCCCGATAGGCATCCGCCACGATCGGCGTGGCGAGCGCGGCTGCCCGCGCCGCGCCGTCCGCGAGCACGGCGTCGATATGCGCCGGGTTGGCGAGCAGGCCGCGCATCTCGGCGTTGATCGGGCTCAGCTTCTCGACGCAGAGTTCGGCCAGGTGCTCCTTGAACGCGGCAAAGCTGGTCGAGGCATGCTCGGCGGCGACATCCATGCGGTCACGGTCGGCCAAGGCGGCGAAGATCGAGAGCAGGTTGCTGGCCTCGGGCCGTGTTTCGGGCGCATAGGTGATGCCGAGGATGCTGTCCGACTTGGCCTTCCTGATCTTCATCGCGATGGTGTCGGCGTCGTCGGTGAGGTTGATCCGGCTCATGTCGGAGGGATCGGACTTGCTCATCTTCTTGGTGCCGTCGCGCAAGGACATGACGCGCGCCGCCTCGCTCTGGATCATCGGCTCGGGCAAAGGGAAGAAGTCCTCGGCGAAGCGGCGGTTGAAGCTCTGGGCGATGTCGCGGCTGAGCTCGAGATGCTGTTTCTGGTCCTCGCCGACCGGCACGTGCGTCGCCTTGTAGGCGAGGATGTCAGCCGCCTGCAGGACCGGATAGACGAACAGGCCGACCGGCGCATTTTCGCGATGCTTGCCGGCCTTCTCCTTGAACTGGGTCATCCGGTTGAGCCAGCCGAGCGGGGTGACGCAATTGAGCACCCAGGCGAGCTTGCTGTGCGCCGGCACGTGGCTCTGCACGAACAGGATCGAGCGTTCGGGATCGATGCCCGCGGCGAGCAGTGCGGCCGCCACCTCGCGGGTGTTGCGGCGCATCTCCTCGGCATTCTGCACCGTCGTCAGCGCGTGCTGATCGACGATGCAATAGAGGCACTCGAAGCTGTCCTGCAGTCGCACCCAGTTGCGAATGGCTCCCAGATAATTGCCGAGCTGAATACCATGGGTCGGCTGAATGCCGGAGAAGACGCGGCCCTGCATTGACGGGGGACTCCAACGGGATCGGAAGGCGGGCGCTTTGGAGCCACGCGCCGCTGCGGCTGTCAAGCGTCGGGCGCGGTCGCGCCCCGCCGCCCCTGCAACTGCCGCTTGAGATCGGCTGCGTCGGCGGCCCCCGAAAGAACGGCGAGCCCGGCATAGACCAAGCCACCGATGGCGATGGTCAGTGCTAGCGCCGGCAGCGGATGCAGCACGGCGAGCAGCCGGTCGCTGGCGACCAGGACGGCCGCCAGGAGGCCGGTGACCAGCAGCATGCGCGGCAGGCATTGCCTGAGCCGCGCATCCGCCCGCAAATAACCCCGCCGATGCAGGATCATCGCGAGCAGCGCGACGTTGAGCCAGTTCGCGAGTGCTGTCGCCAGCGCGATGCCGACATGCGCCAAGGGGCCGATCAGCACCAGGATCAGGGCGACATTGGCGACCAGGCAGGCCGCCGCCACCTTCACCGGGGTGCTCGTGTCCTCCCGGGCGAAGAAGGCCGGGACGAGAACCTTGATCAGCACGTAGGCCGGCAGACCCAGGGAGAACGCCATCAAGGCCGCCGCGGTCGCCGCCGTCTGCTCGGGCCCGAAGGCGCCACGCTCGAACAACACCTCGATGATCGGTGCGGCCAGGACGATCAGGGCGGCGGCCGCCGGCAGGGTCAAGAGCAGCCCCATCTCGATCGCCCGGTTCTGTGTCTGGCTCGCCGCAGCGTCCTGCCCGGCCCGCAGCTGCCGGCTCAAGAGCGGCAGGATCACCGTGCCGATGGCCACCCCGATGATGCCGAGCGGCAGCTGGTTGAGGCGATCGGCGTAGAACAGATAGGAGACGGCACCGACCGGCAGCAGCGACGCGAACAGCGTGTCGACGACCAGGTTGATCTGGTAGACACCGGCGCCGATCGCCCCCGGCAGCATCAGCCGGAACAGCCGCTTGAGGCGCGGGGTCAGCCGCGGTCGTCGCCAGCGCAGGCCCAGGCCATGGCGCCGGGCGGCGAGGGCCACCCAGGCCAGCTGCAGGATACCAGCCGCGAACACGCCCCATGCCAGGCTGTGCGCCGGACTTTCTCGATGCAGGCTGGCGAGCAGGAGCGTCGCGATCAGCACCAGGTTGAGGATGATCGGCGCGATGGCCGCCGCTGCGAACCGGCCGATCGAGTTCAACACGCCGCTGAAGAGGGCGGCCAGCGAGATGAACATCAAATAGGGGAAGGTGATCCGGCTGAGCTCGACCGCGAGGCCGTAACGCTCGCCCGCGAAGCCGGGCGCCAGGCCGCGCACCAGCCACGGCATGGCGAGTTCCGCCAGCAGCACGACGACGAGCAGCACCGTGGTCATCACCGCCAGCGTCTCTTCGGCGAAGCGCCGGGCGGCCACCTCGCCCTCGGCCTCGTGCGCCCGGGCGAAGAGGGGCACGAAGGCGGCATTGAACGCCCCCTCGGCGAACAGCCGGCGCAACAGATTGGCGAGCTTGAAGCTGACGAAGAAGGCGTCGGCGGCGGCGCCGGCACCCAGGACCGCGGCGATCAGCAGGTCGCGGATGAAGCCGAGGACGCGCGAGATCCCGGTCAGCCCGCCGACGGTCAACACCGCCTTGACGATGCTCAAGGCCGGATCACCGGTGGCCGCCGCCCGCCGCGGCTGGCGACTGCTCGGCCAATGCCGCCTTCAGCTCGCGCTCGAGCCGCTCGATCTTGGCGCGGCTGGTCAGCTTCATGCCGAACACGTCTTTGACGTAGAAGACATCGACCACCCGCTCGCCATAGGTGCTGATGTGGGCGCTGTGGATGACCAGGCCGCGCTCCTTCAGCACCTTGGCCACGGCGTAGAGGAGCCCCGGCCGGTCGCGGCCGTTGACCTCGATGACGCTGTGGGTGCGGCTGGCGTGGTTGTTGACCAGCACCCGCGGCTCGACCGTGAACACCTCGGCGCGAGCCGGCAGGGTCGACTGCCTGGCGGCCAGCGCCGTCTCGAGCCGGACCTCGCCGGCCAGCACCTTGCGTAGATGCTGCTCGATCCGCGTGAAGCGCCGCGGATCGTCGACCGCGGCCAGACGTTCGGCGTCCTGCACCCCGAACGTGTCGAGCGCCATGCCGTCGGCAGTGGTGAAGATATGCGCATCGACGATGCTCACCCCGGCCATCGCCAAGGCACCCGCCACTTTCATGAACAGCCCGGGGTGATCGGCGGCGTAGATCGTGACCTCGGTGCGGGCGCGGAACTGGTCGACATGGTAGTCGACGGCAACAGGCGCGTTCTCGGCCCGCGCCCGGCGGACCAGATTGGCATGCCGGACATGGGCAAAGAGCGGGATGCCCAGCCAGTAGCGGGGATCGTGCAGCTCGAGCCAGGCCTCGATCTCGGCCCTGGTCCAGCCCTGCTCGGCCGCCTCCAGCGCCTCGGCCAGCGCCCGCTTGCCGCCCCTGATCCGCTCCTGCCGGCGGCCCCTGAGATCGCCGGAAGCCATCGCCGCCTCGGCCTCGTGGTAGAGCTCGCGCAGCAGCTGCCCCTTCCAGCCGTTCCAGACATTCGGGCCGACGGCGCGGATGTCGGCGACGGTGAGCAGCAGGAGCAGCCGCAACCGTTCTGGCGACTGGACGATGCCGACGAAGTCGCTGATCGTCTGCGGGTCGTCGGTGTCGCGGCGAAAGGCGAAACGGCTCATCACCAGATGATGGCGGACGAGCCAGACCACGGTCTCGGTAGCGGCGTCGCCGAGCCCCAGGCGCGGCGCCAGGCGCTGGGCGATCGCCGCACCGATCTCGCTGTGGTCGCCGCCGCGGCCCTTGCCGATGTCGTGCAGGAACGCTGCGACGAACAGCTCGGTGCGCGAGGTGATCTGCGGCAACACCTTGGTCGACAACGGCAGCTCGGCGGCGAGCGCGCCGGTCTCGATCCCGTGCAGGTTGTCGATCACCCGGATGGTGTGCTCGTCCACCGTGTAGACGTGGTAGAGGTTGTGCTGCATCAGCGCGACGATTCGCCCGAACTCGGGGATGAAGCGGCCCACAAGGCCCGCCTCGTTGAGCCTGGTCAGCGTTTGCGCCGGGTCCTTCGGGCTGATCAGGATCTCCAAAAACAGCCGGTTGGCCTCCGGATCGGCGCGCAGCGTCTGCGCCACCCGCCGCAGATTGCGGGCCAGCGCGGTGAGCGCCATCGGGTGACAATCCAGCTCGCGCGCCTGGGCGATATGGAACATCTCGAGCATCGCCCGCGGCCGTTCGGCGAACAGCTCGGGATCGTCGAGGGCGAGGCGATTGCCCTGGACGATAAAGCCGTCGATCCGCCGCCGGGTCGGCCCGAAACGCGGCAGGATAAAGTTTGGCTGGCGTTTGTACTGCTCCTCGAGCGCCGCGCAGACCAGCCGGGTCAGCGCCCCCACCTCCTTGGCCATCAGGTAGTAGCGCTTCATGAACCGCTCGACGCCGAGCGAGCGCGGCCGGTCGCGGTAGCCCATGGCATGGGCGATCGGCTCCTGCTGGTCGAAGGTCAGCCGCTCCTCCGCCCGACCGGTGCGATAGTGCAGATGACAACGCACCGTCCACAGGAAGCGGCGGGCGCGCAGGAAGCCGTTGAGCCCGGAGCGGGTCAGCACATCGTGCTCGACCAGATCCCCCCAGTCGTGCGTGTCGTAGATGTGCCGACTGAGCCAGATCAGCGTCTGCAGGTCGCGCAGCCCACCCTTGCCTTCCTTGACATTGGGCTCCAAGAGGTAGCGGCTGTCGCCCATCCGCTGATGCCGGGCATCACGCTCGGCCAGCTTGGCCTCGATGAAGGAACTCTCGTTGCGCCGGCAGACCTCGCTGCGAAAGCGGCGCTCCAGTTCGTCGGCGAGCCGCCTCGAGCCCCACAACAGCCGCGTCTCCAAGAGCGTCGTCTGAATGGTCAGATCCTGCTTGGCGAGCTTGATGCATTCGTTCAACGAGCGGGTCGCCTGGCCGACCTTGAGCCCGAGGTCCCAGAGCCGATAGAGCAGGAACTCGGCCATCTGCTCGAGCCGCGGCGTCGGCTTGTAGGGGTAGAGAAAAAGGACATCGATATCCGAATGCGGCGCCAACTCGGCCCGGCCGTAGCCACCCACGGCGAGCAGGGCGAGCTCCTCGCCACTCGTCGTGCTGCCGACCGTGAACAGCTGCTGCTCGGCGAAGTCGAGCGCCCCGCAGAGCACGGCATCGACCAGCTCGGCCCGGGCCGCGGCATCCAGGACCCCATTGCCGTCCGCCTCGAACCGCTGCCGCGACGCCGCACGGCCGGCCTCGAGCGCGTGCCGCATCCGCGCGCAAACTGCCTGTGTCGGTGCGGCCGGCTCGTTCGTCGGGTCGTGCGGTGCGGCGATCCGCCCCCGAAACGCCGCGAGATCGACCCGCCAGCGGTCGAGCCCGCCCTTCGACCCCGAGCCGCGCTCGGCTGGCGAGCCGTCGCGCCGCAGCGTCGCCTCGGTCGGGACGGGCAGGGTCGCTTGCACCGTCAAACCATCATCTCCCGCACCGTCACCCTCGATCGACCAGCCGGCCGGGAGCGGCGCCGTCCGCGACCACCGTTCGCCACCATCGTTCGCGGCCATGTGCGGCCATGGGTCTCGCGGTTTTGTCTGGACGCGGTTACAAGGGAAATCATCTATAGTCTGTCGAGATTAGGACGGGTTTAAGGGTCGCCGCCCGAGGGAGAGAGACGTGCAGGCGCTGATGATGGGTGGCTATGGTGGCTATGTCTGGGTCGCCTTCGGCTTCACGCTTCTCGCGATGATCGGCCTCCTCTGGCAAAGCTGGCGGGCGCAACGCGGCCGTGCCGACGAATTGGCGAAGTTGCGGCGCACCGTGCGCGGCGGCAGGGCCACAGCGGCGCCCGCCGAGCACGAGCCAACGCGGCGCCTGGTTGCACGGCGGCCGCAGCTGACGCCACCAGCCACCGACCGGACGGCAGCACTCGGGCCGACCGCTGCCGAGCAACTCGCCACGTCGCGAACCACCTCTGGAACATAGACGCACCATGCGGTTTCGCAAACGCCAACGCCTCGTCGTCATCGGTCTTGCCGCCCTGCTTTTGGGTGGTGCCGCGGCGCTGATCCTGACCGCACTCGAGGACACCATCGCCTTTTTCGTCTCGCCGACCGAGGTCGCCGCCGGTGAGCTGTTGCCCGGCCGCAATTTTCGCATCGGCGGCCTCGTCGTCGACGGCAGCATCGAGCGTTTGAGCGACGGCACGATCCGCTTCGGTCTCACCGACACCGCGCACGAGGTGCAGGTCGCCTATCGCGGCATCCTCCCCGATTTGTTCCGCGAAGGCCAGGGTATCGTGGCGCAGGGTACGCTCGACGACGGCATGATCTTCCAGGCTTCTGAGATCCTGGCCAAGCACGACGAGACCTATATGCCGAAGGAGGTCGCCGACGCCTTGAAGCAGGCCGGCTACTGGCAGCACGACGAAGCGGGGGCACCGTCGCCGGACGAGACACCGCAGATTGGAGAGACGCCGTGATCGTCGAGCTCGGCCATTTCGCCCTCGTGGTCGCTCTGGCGCTGGCCATCGCCCAGGGCACGCTGCCGCTCCTCGGCGCCCAGCGCCACGATCTCGTTCTCATGCGGCTCGGCAACACCACCGCCATCGCCCAGTTCGGCTGTGTCAGCATCGCCTTGGCGGCACTGACTTATGCGTACGTCACGTCGGACTTCTCCGTCGTCAACGTCTACCAAAACAGCCACGACGCCAAGCCGTTGATCTACAAGATCAGCGGCGTGTGGGGGAACCACGAGGGCTCGCTCGTTCTTTGGGTCTGGATCCTCGCCCTTTGCGGTGCCGCCGTGGCCTGGTGGGGCCGCAACCTGCCGCTGCCGTTCAAGGCTCGGGCACTGGCGGTGCAGGGCATGATCGGGATCGCCTTTCTTCTGTTCATGCTGCTCACCTCCAATCCCTTCGAGCGCCTCGACCCGGCACCGCTGGAGGGGCAGGGGCTCAACCCGATCCTGCAGGACCCGGGCCTCGCCTTCCACCCGCCGATGCTCTACCTCGGCTATGTCGGCCTCTCGGTGACCTTCGCCTTCGCCATGGCCGCCCTGATCGAGGGCCGGGTCGACGCCTCCTGGGCCCGCTGGGTGCGGCCGTGGACGCTGGCCGCCTGGGTCGCCTTGACCGCCGGCATCGCCTTGGGCTCGTGGTGGGCCTATTACACGCTCGGCTGGGGTGGCTGGTGGTTCTGGGACCCGGTCGAGAACGCTTCCTTCATGCCCTGGCTGGCGGCTACCGCCCTCCTCCATTCCGCCATCGTCGTCGAGAAGCGTGACACCCTGAAGAGCTGGACGATTCTCCTCGCCATCGTCGCCTTCTCGCTCTCGCTGCTCGGCACCTTCCTCGTCCGCTCCGGTGTCCTGACCTCGGTTCATGCCTTTGCCGTCGATCCCGACCGCGGCATCTTCATCCTCTACATGCTGATCGTCGCCATCGGCGGAGCACTCGCGCTCTACGCCTGGCGCGCGCCGGCCCTTCAGGCCGGCGGCGCCTTCGCCCCGGTCAGCCGCGAGGGCGGCTTGCTGCTCAACAACCTGCTCCTGGCCACGGCCACCGCCACGGTGCTGCTCGGCACGCTCTATCCCCTGGCGCTGGAGGTCGTGACCGGCGGCAAGATCTCGGTCGGCCCCCCCTTCTACAACGCCACCTTCGTGCCGCTGATGCTGCCGCTGTTGATCGCCGTGCCGATCGGCGCCATGCTGGCCTGGAAACGCGGCAACGTGGCGTCCGTCCTCGGCCGGCTCAAGCTCGCCATGGCCGCGACCCTGGCGACCGCCATCCTGACATTCGCGCTGCTCGACGTCAGGAGCTTGGGCGCCGCTTTCGGCTTCGCGCTGGCCGCCTGGCTCGTCTTCGGGTCGCTCGACGACCTCCGCGGCAAGATCGGCCTGTTTCAGGTGCCCCTGCGCCGCGCCTGGCAGCGTCTCAAGGGCCTGCCCGCCTCGGCCTTCGCCGTCTCCATCGCCCATGCCGGCCTCGGCGTGATGATCACCGGCATGGTCGCCACGAGCACGCTGCAAGCCGAGCGCATCCTCACCATGCGCCCGGGCGAGACCACGACCATTGGCGGCTATGACGTCGAGCTCGCCAGCGTCGCCGAGGTCGAGGGGCCGAACTGGATGGCGATCAGGGCCGTGTTCGCCACCAGCCGCAACGACCGGCATGTCGCCGACATCGTCTCCGAGCGACGCTTCTTCCCGGTCGAGGCCCAGTCGACGACCCAGGTCGGCCTCGACACCAGCCTCTGGCGCGACCTCTACTTCGTGCTCGGTGACCAGACCCCGGACGGTGCTTGGGCCGTTCGCCTGTACGTCAACCCGCTGGCGGCCTGGCTCTGGTGGGGTGTCGGCATCATGGCCCTGGGTGGCCTCGTCTCGCTCTTCGATCGCCGGTTGCGCGTCGGTGCCCCGACCACCGCCACCGCCCACCGCGGGCGGCAACCGGCCGGCGGACAGCCGGCCACCGAGCGGGCGGCCGGGGCCGGCGTCTGACGGCCGAGCCGACAACGGAGCATCATGCGGCGTCTTCTCTTCATCGTCCCGGCGGTCGTCTTCCTGGTCATTGCCGGTTTCCTCGCCGTGGGCTTGACCCGCGATCCGGCCGAGCTGCCCTCGGCCCTGCTCGACCGCCCGGCCCCCGACTTCGCGCTGCCGCCGCTGCCCGGCCGTGACGAGCACGGCTTCGCCAGGAGCGATCTCGGCGGCCAGCCGATGCTGGTCAACGTCTTCGCCTCCTGGTGCGTCCCCTGCCGGGTCGAGCATCCGCTGATCAACCGTCTGGCCGCCGACGGCATCGTCGTCCACGGCATCAACCACAAGGACCAGGCGGCGGACGCCAGGGCGTGGCTCGCCGAACTCGGCGACAACTTCACCCATGTCGGCTTCGATCTCGACGGCCGAGGGGCCATCGAATGGGGCGTCTACGGCGTGCCCGAGACCTATGTCATCGATGCCGACGGCACCATCGTGCACCGGCACGTGGGCCCGCTTCAGGCCGCCGACGTCGAGCGCGAGATCCGTCCCATCCTCGAGAGCCTCCAGCCATGATCCGGGCCCTGCTGCTCGCCTTGCTGCTCGCCGCCGCCCCGCCGGTGGTCCCCGATGCCGCACTCAGCCCCGACGAGCTGCTCGAGGATCCGGCGCTCGAGGCGCGTGCCCGGGCGATCGGCAAGCAGCTGCGCTGCGTGGTCTGCCAGAACCAGTCGATCGACGACAGCAATGCCGACCTCGCCCAGGACTTCCGGCGGATCGTCAGGGAGCGCCTGCTCGCCGGCGACAGCGACGCGGAGATCCGGCGCTTCATGGTCGACCGTTACGGCGCGTTCGTCCTGCTCAAGCCGCCGCTCAACGCCGGCACCTGGCTGCTGTGGGGCGGCCCGTTCGCCGTTTTCCTGATTGGTGCTAGCGCCGTTGCCTGGTCGCTGCGGCGCCGTCGCGAGGCCGCCCCGACGGCCGCCGAACTCTCGCCCGAGGAGCGCCGCCGGCTGGCCGAACTGATCGATGGCGAGGGCAACCGTCCGTCATGACCGCCGCCGCCCTCTTCGTGATCCTCATCCCGCTCGCGATTGCCATGGCCGCACTGTTCCTGCCGCTGATCGGTCGCGAAACGATGGACGGTGCCAGCGACAGCACGATCACCATCCTCAAGGATCAGCTCGCCGAGCTCGAACGCGACCAGGGGCGCGGGCTGATCGGCGAGGCCGAGGCCAAGGCGGCGCGGCTCGAGGTCGAGCGGCGCATCCTCAAGGCCGCCAATCGCCCGTCGCCGCGGCGCTTCGAGAGCACCAGGCTCGGCCGGGCGCTGGTCATCCTCGCCATCCTGGCACTGCCGGCCGGCTCGGCCGCCCTCTATCTCCGGCTCGGGGCGCCGGCGCTGCCCGACCTGCCGCTGGCGTCGCGCGAGACCGAGCGCGGCCCGGGCGTCGGGCCGGCCGAGATCCTGGAGATGGTGGCCGGCCTCGAGGCGCGGCTCGCGGCCGATCCCGACGACGTCCAGGGCTGGCTGATGCTCGGCCGGAGCAAGCTCACCCTCGACGATGCCGAGGCGGCCATCGCCGCCTACCGCGAGGCGGTCGCCCGGGCCCCCGAGGCGCCGGACGCCGTCACCGGCCTCGCCGAGGCGCTGCTCGCCCGCTCGCTGGGCGTGGTCACGCCCGAGATTCGCCAGCTCATGTTCACGCTCGCCGAGCTCGTGCCGGACGATCCCCGCCCGCTGTTCTATCTCGGCCTCGCCGAAGCCCAGGCCGGCGACTACAACGCAGCACTCGAGCGCTGGCGCGTGCTCCTCGAGGCGACCCCGGCCGACGCTCCCTGGCGGGCGCAGATCGAGCCCTCGATCCGCCAGGCGGCGAGCCAGCTCGGCCTCGACCCCGAGCCGATCCTCGCCCTCGCCGCCCCGCCAACAGCCGAAGCAGAGCGCGCCCGGCAGCTCGCCGAACTCGGCCCCGAAGCGCGCAGCGCCGAAATCCGCCGCATGGTGCAGAGCCTGGCCGACCGGCTCGAGGCCGACGGCGGCAGCGCCGAAGAGTGGCAGCGCCTCGGCCGCTCCTACCTGATCATGGGCGAGCGCGTGGCCGCCGCCCGCGCCTTCCGCGAGGCGCTGGTCGACGCCCCGGACGACCCGGTGCTCAACAAGGACCTGGCGGCCGCCCTGCTCGAAGCCCCGAGCGATCCTGCCGGCCTGCCGACGATCCCCGACGAGGCCCTGAACCACCTCGAAAAGGCGCTCGCGCAAAACCCCGACGACCCCGAGCTCCACTGGTATCTCGGCATCCGCGCCCTGGCCGACGGCAACCCCGAGGCAACCCGCGAGCACTGGCAAAAAGTCCTCGCCACCCTCGACCCCGCAACCCCCGAACACGCCCTGGTGCAAAGCCGCCTGGACATGCTCACGGTCAACTGAGCGGCCGGTCGAGGGACGAGAAAAAACGGGGAGGCACGCCTCCCCGCACCCCTCCGGTCTTTT
>CAZNWE010000053.1:0-30245 GCA_964576715.1 uncultured Geminicoccaceae bacterium
CACCAACGATGCGTCGTCCAGCGGCGCAATTTGTCATAATCTTCGTCGCTCTGTGCGCCATTAGCGTTCGTGATGGGTCGCATAGCGGCGCATTTGGCCATTTTGGCGAGGAACAAACCCGCGAACGAACCCGCCAGACGACGAACGACCCCACCGAATCGACGATCGAACCCAAAAAACCGACGAAGGAACCCGCTATCCTGCGCACGAACCCGAGCTGCCAGGATGTCGCAGCCGAGCGGCAAAAGAGCATGCATGGCAGATGGTTGGCCGAAGCCGGAACATGCGTTGCCGTGGCTTCGGCTCAGGCACCCGCACCATCTGCCCGATGCGGCAAGCGTGTGATCACCAAACGATCCGGATAGCCCTTGACCAGGGCGGCCAAAATCAGCTATTATTCCTATACGTCGTCGGTGACCTGGGGCAGACCGGTGTCAGTGTCGCTGGATGCGACGTCGGCCGTTTCCGGCCGCGGCCATCGTCTCGTTGCACGCGTGTCAGCCTGCGGTCGACCCAAGCAACGAGGACCCCCAGGGGCAAGCATCACGCTCGTCCCAGCTCGCCCGGCCGCGAGAGCCAGGCCCGGATGACCGTCCCGTTGGCTTCGCCCGGACGGCCGCCGCCGGTCGCCACCCCGCCGGACCTCAGGCGGATTGGCTTTGCCGCTGCTGCACCGCGGTCTGGCCCGGTGGGCGGTTCCGGCCCGGCCGCTGCAGGCTCGCATAGAGGTCGAGCATGCTGGCATAGTAGCGGTCGGTCGTGAACAGGCTCAGCGCCCGCTCCCGGGCGCGTTCGCCCATCCGCTCGACCGCGGCCGGCGGCAGGCCGGCGAGGCGGGTCAGTGCTCGAGCCAGGTCGGCGGTATCGGCGGGTGCCGCGAGCAGGCCGGTGACCCCGTCCTCGATCTGCTCGGGCAGGCCGCCGATCCGCGACGCCACCACGGGCTTGTTGCGGGCCATGGCCTCGAGCACGCTCTTGGGTGCTATCTCGTGCCAGATCGAGGGCAGGGCGATGCCGAGCGCCGCCTCGACCAACGCCCAGAGCGCGTCGCCGCTCTGGTAGCCGGTGAAGTGGACGGGCGACGGGCTGCGCGCCGCCTGCCGTTCGAGGCTCGCCCGTTCGGGGCCGTCGCCGATCAGCACCAGCGGCAGCATGGCCATGCGGCAGGCGTCGATCAGATGACCCAGTCCCTTCTCCACACTCAACCGGCCGAAATAGGCGATATAGCGGCCGTAGCGGGAACGGGCCTCGTCGAGCAGCGCCGGAGCGGGGCCGGCATCGGTCGTCGTCTCGAAGAAGTTCGGCACGTGGTGCAGCTTCGCGGCCGGAAAGCCGTGTGCGGCATGGGTCTCGAGGATCGACCGGCTCGGCATGACGAAGGCGTCGACCACATCGAACGAGCGGCGCCAGCGATGGATGTAGGCATCAAGCGCGTAGACGGCACTCACCGCCACCGAGTCGTGCAGGCAGCCGTGCCGCACCGCCTGCCAGAAGGCCCCGTCGGCGCAACGTTCGCAAAGCCCGAGCTTGGGGGTGAACAGCGTATAGGCCGGACAGAGCAGGCGAAAATCGTGGAGCGTGAAGACGATCGGGATGCGTCGCTCGGCGATCGGCCCCAGCACCGACGGCGTGAGCTGGTGGTAGAGCCCATGAATGTGGACGAGGTCCGGGCGGAAGTCGTCGAGCAGGCGCGCCATTTGCCGCCTCGCGTCCGCCGCCCAGACGAAGCGCGGCACGTCGCGGAGCCCGCCGATCCCGCCCTTGGGCTCGAAGGCCGGCGGGAAGTAGTCGTCCCAGGGCGATGGTGGGTTCTGGGGATGCGCCATGCAGAACTCGGCGCAGGTCCAGCCGCGACTGGCGAACAGTGCGGCGTGATCGAGATAGACGGCCTCCGCCCCGCCCTTGCGGAAGCGGTAGCGGTGGACGTTCAAGAGCCGGCCCGCGGCCGCCCCGCCAGGCCCGGTCATTCAGCCCCGGCAGTGGCAAGTCGACGCCCGACACTGAAAGCACCGGCGACGACGGCCGGGATCAAGGCTGCGACCAGCACGAAGCCGGGGCCGAGGTCAAGGCTGGCTGCCGGCCGCCGGCTTGTCCCCGGCGCCATCGAGGGCCCAGCGACCCGTGGCATCGCGCCAAACCGCGACCGGGAACAGGACGGCGTCGAGCAGGTAGCGTCGGGCCAGCCGCTTCGGCTCGCGCGCCATCCGCCAGAACCATTCGAGACAGAGCGTCTGCATCCAGCCGGGGGCGCGGACCTCGGTGCCGACGAAGAAGTCGATGCCGGCACCGATGCCGAGCGCGTAGCAATCGCCGAGCGCTTCGCGCCACTCGTAGAGCCAGAGCTCGGACTTCGGCGAGCCCACGCCCATCACCAGATGCGTCGTGCCGTGCGCCTGGACCTGCCAGGCGAGCGACTGCGAGAACTCCTGGTCGTGCTCGAAGCCGAAGGGCGGGCAGACGACGCCGACCTCGTCCGGCGCGAAGCCACGGCCGACCAGATAGGCGCGCAGCTTTGCCCCGGTGCCCTCGCGGCTGACGACGAAGAACGGCCGGTGGCGTCCCGGCTCGAGCGCCGGCATCAAGGCGGCGAAGAGGTCGGGGCCGGCGACCCGGCCGGGCAGATCGGCACCGCGCAGCCGAGCATAGACGGCGACCGGAAAGCCGTCGGCGGTGGCGAGCTTGGCGGTGCCGTAGGCCGTGCGGAATTTGGCGTTGCGCAGCAGATTGACCACATGGTCGATATTGGCGGTCACCACCATGGCGAGGCCGCTGCCCGGCGTGACGGGCTCACGGGTCAGGGTCCGGATCAGCGCATCCTTGTCCCGAGATGAGAAGTCGATGCCGAAGACTTCGGCCATGGGTCGTTCCCTCCGTTATTCAGTCCGCCATCACGTCGCTGCCCCGCGGGCGCACTCTGCCTGGTGCTTGGCCCGGTCGTGTCGATGGTCGTGCCGTTGCCCGACCGACTTCCTCAAGCGGCCGCGGCACGGCGCTCGAGCGCCGTCGCCACCCGGTCGATCCCGTCCTCCAGCGTGATGCTGGGCCGAAAGCCGAGCCGCTCCTGCAAGGCCGTGTCGCCGCCGCGGGCGAACACCCCCTCGGGCATGTCGGCCAGCGCCTGCACCTCGGCCCGCTTGCCGGCCCGCGCCAGGATGCGCTCGGCGAGCGTGAAGAACGAGGTCAGCTCGCCGGAGGAAATGTTGACGGCCGCGGCGTCGTCGACCTGGTCCATGGTGGTCAGCACGCAACGGATGCAGTCCTCGATATGAACGAAGTCGCGCATCTGCCGGCCGCTGCCCCAGACCGTCACGGTGTCGCCCTCGAGGTCGAGGATCCGCTTGGTCAGGGCCGGGAAGGGGTAGGTCAGGTCCTGATCCTCGCCGTAGCCCGAGAACGGCCGGTAGCAGACCGATTTCAGGCCGTAGCGGCTGTAGGCGAGGCGGGCGAGGTACTCGCCGGTGAGCTTGGCCCAGCCATAGGTCATGTCGGGCATGCCGAGGCTGTCGGCAAAGTCGATGTCGTCCTCGCGCAGCAGCCGATAGCCCGTCGGCCGCTGCAGGCCGATCGGGTAGGCGGCACTCGACGAGAAGTAGACGGACTTGCCCGGCTTGGCGTGCTCGGCCCAGCGCCAATAGCCGGCGTCGATGGCGAGGTCCTCGGCCACCGCCAAGGGCTCGTAGTCGATCATCAGCCGGCCGCCGACCATCGCGGCCAGGTGGAAGGCGTAGTCGAAGGCCTCGCCGCGCGACCGGGAGAACCAGTCGCGGCAGTCTTCCTGAAGAAAGCTGAAGCCGGCATGCTCGCGTGGATCGCCGGCCGGCCAGTGCGGCGGCTCGAGGCCCCCGGTGCGCGGCACGACCGGGTCGATGCAGACGACCTCGCAGCCGCGGGCGAGCAAGGCAGCGCACAAATGGCGCCCGACAAATCCCGCCCCACCGGTCACCAAAGCACGCATGACGATCCTATCGGTCTATGAACGAACGCCGTTTCTCGGTCCGCCTTCTAGCAGGCGCACCCGGCGCCAACCAGCCGAAACCGGCGGGCGGCGGCTGCCGCGGCGCCGGGCTCGTGCCGCTGTGGCCGTCACGCCGCAACCGCGGCAGGCGGCTCGGCCGGCACCCCTGGTCGTGGCTGATGCGCGCATCGCCCCGCCGCGTCAGTAGGCGTTTTGGTGGACGAAGCCGGTCATCGGCGTGCGCAGCAGGATCTTCAGATCGAGGGCCAGCGACCAGTTGTCGATATAGTGCAGGTCGAACTCGATCCGGCGCCGCATGTCCTCGACGGTACGGGTCTCGCCGCGGTAGCCGTGCACTTGCGCCCAGCCCGTGATCCCGGGCTTCACCCGGTGCCGCCCGAGATAGCCGTCGATCAACTCCGCATAGTGCCGGTCGTGGGCGATGGCGTGCGGCCGTGGCCCGACCAGCGACATGTCGCCACGCAGGACGTTGAAGAGCTGCGGCAGCTCATCGAGACTGGTGCGGCGGAGGAAGCGGCCGACGCGGGTCACCCGATCATCGTCGCGGCTCGCCTGGCGAATGGTCGCCGCCTGCGCCCCGTCACAGTTCTCGTTCCGCATGGTGCGGAACTTCAACACCTCGATCGCTTCGCGATTGAAGCCGAAGCGGTGTTGCCGGTAGATCACCGGGCCGCGGCTGTCGAGCTTGATCGCCAGCGCGATCACCGCGAGGAGCGGCGAGACGAAAGCGATCAAGAGGGCTGCGACCAGCCGGTCGAACACCTCTTTTTGCATCGACAGCGGCCCTTCGTGCGGCCGCTCGAGCAGCACCGTGGCCGGCAGTGAGCCCACCGCGCGCAGGCTGATCAAGGGCAGTTGGCCCTCGATCGGGCTGCTGACGAGGTTGATCTCCATCGGCAGATGGCGCAACCCCTGCACCAGCCGGTAAAGCGGGCGGGGGTCGCGGGCGTTGGAAACCACCACGACCTGCTCGACGCCATCGAGTGTGCGCAGCTCCAGGATGGCCCGCTCGACATCCTCGGCCGCGTTCATGTCGACCACGATGTCGGCCGACGGCAACAGCGACGGGTCGGTGCTCATGCCCTCGAGGATGCGCTCGAGCGAGCAATCGGGCTCGCGCACGATCGCCACGTTGCGCAGAAAGGCGCCACGCAACCGCTCGTGGGTGATCCAGCGGCGGCCGATGCAGCGCAGCGCCACCAACCCCACGAAGGCCGACACGAACCAGCTGAACGTCCAAACCCGCGAGATCGGCTCGAGCATCTTGATCATGTAGAGCACGGCCAGCATGCAGCCGAAGGCGGCGGCCCAGCCGAAGGCGGCCTTCGACAACTGCCCGGTCAGCCGGTCGATCTCCCGAACGTTGTAGCTGCCGGCGAGGGCCAGGCCCTGCGATGCGAACAGCACGCCGAGCACGAGCATCACCAGCGGCGGTCCGGCCAGAGTGGCGCCGTCGAAGCGTATCTGATGGGTGACGATCCCGGCGAGCGCCACCACGGCAACGTCGCCGACCCTGAGGCCAAGCGACAACGAGCGCTGCCAGGGCTCGAAAGCCTGGATCGGCAACTGTGTCCGCAAACCACGCGCTCTGGCGACCGCACCATTCATACTCAAGTCCCGTTCCGCCCTACCCGGCCGGGCACCTTTGATGCGCCCTAGCCATCGATCGTTACCACAATTTAAGCAGCCAAAGCGCGACAAACCAACAACACAGCCGCACCAAAGTATGCAGCCGAACCTGTTCATTTTCCAGACAATTCGCAGTCGGCCAGCTCGCCGAGCTCGCATTGGTTGAAAAATTTCTCTTGAATTTCAACTATAGGTTTTTCTAGAGTACCCATTTCCAGTCGCTGGCAGAACTGGTGAGGTGCGCCGTCGACCCCCTGGCAACAGCGGCGCACGAAGCGTGGCGGGACTCGTGCTCGCGGCTGGCGGCCAGCCGATTCGGCTCTATGCTCCGGCCGTGCGGACGCCTGATCCATGGCGGTTCCGCGGCACCATGGGAAAAGCAGAGATGCGGGAGAAACAGGTATGCGCGTGATGGTCACCGGCAGCGATGGCTATATCGGCCGGGTGCTCGTGCCGTTGTTGCAGGCGGCGGGCCACGAGGTCGTCGGCCTCGACAGCCGGCTCTACGAAGGCTGCGACTTCCCGGGGCTGCCGGCTCCCGAGATCGTCACCATTGCCAAGGACCTGCGCGACGTCGAGCGCGCCGATCTCGCCGGCATCGATGCCGTCCTGCATCTCGCCGCCTTGTCCAACGACCCGCTCGGTGACCTCGAGCCCGAGCTGACCTACGACATCAACCACAAGGCTTCGGTACGCCTCGCCGAGCTCGCCCGCGATGCCGGTGTCGGCCGCTTCGTGTTCTCGTCCTCCTGCAGCAATTACGGGGCCGCCGGGGACGACTACCTGGACGAAACGGCGACCCTCGCCCCGGTCACGCCTTATGCCGAGAGCAAGGTCTGGACCGAGCGCGACGTTGCCCCTTTGGCCACCGAACGGTTCACGCCGACCTTTTTGCGCAGTGCCACGGCCTACGGCCTGTCGTCGCGGCTCCGGGGTGACCTCGTTGTCAACAATCTTGTCGGCTACGCGGTAACCACCGGGCAAATTGTCATCAAGAGCGACGGCAAGCCCTGGCGACCGCTGGTGCACATCGAGGACATTTCCCTGGCGTTCAAGTGCGTCATCGAGGCACCGGCCGACACGGTCCGCAACGAAGCCTTCAATGTCGGCCAGACCGCGGAGAACTATCGGGTGCGCGAGGTGGCCGATCTGGTCGGCGAGGTGGTCCCCGGCGCCAAGGTGACCTATGAAGGCAGCCCGAGCCCGGATCAGCGCAACTACCGGGTGAACTGCGACAAGATCCGCCGCGTGCTGCCGAGCTTTCAGCCGCGCTGGACGTTGCGCCGGGGGATCGAGCAGCTCTACCAAGCCTACACGAAGGCCGGGCTGACCGAGCAGGACTTCTTCAGCCCGCGCTACTTCCGCATCGGCCACGTCAAGCAGCGCATCGCCTCAGGGGACTTCGACGACCGCCTGGCGCCACGCGCGCTGGTCGCCTGATCGGCGATGCGGTAAGGCAACACGGCCTGGGCGAATATGAGGGTGTCTCTGTCTGCCCGGCGTGCGGCGCTGCTGGGCTCGCGCCGCTCTGCGCCGTTCACGACATCCCGGCGACCAGTTGCCTCCTGGTCGATACGGCCGAAGCAGTGCGTGCGTTCTGGCACGGCGACCTGCAACGCGCTCTATAGATATCGTGGCTTCATCCAAGACGACCGGTTCGAGCCGGAGCGGATCGCCGGCCCGCTGGCCGACGAGGAGACTGGGGCCTTCTGGCCCCGGTCCCTTCGCTCGGTCGATGAGATCGTGGCCGCTCCGGACCGACAACACCGCCTCGCGGGCAATACCGTGCTCGAGATCGGTTGCGGCACGGGTGACTTCCTGACCCGCCTCGTCGAGCAAACTGCGGCCAGCGGCATCGGCATCGATTCGGCCTACCGGCCCGAGCGGTTGTCGACGTCAACCTGCACAAGGCCGGCAAGTCTCAGGCGGGCAGCGCTTACCCGATCGTGGCGGCGGCGAGCCTGCGCGACCTACAACCTTGTGTAGCGCTGATGATGAACGGAATCTACCAAGCCGAGAATGTTGTCGAGCTCGCGGCGCTCGGGCTCGGAGCAAAGCTGCAGCTGCTCGATTGAGCTCCGTATGTCGACGGCGGCGGCGCGCCGCTTGCGGCATGGGGCGTGGGTATCTGGGCGCGGTGTTGCGCTCTAGAGGCCCGCCGCCGCTGCCTTGCGCCTTGTGGTGGTCAAGGCGGATACGGTATGTTGAGAGCATGGGCCGTCTAGGTCGCCAACCGAGCGATTGCGCCGTTCGTCATCCCTCTAACCCAATTTTCCTGCTCGCGGATCGGTGAATGGAACAAGCACAGCCTCTCTGCCGCACGTGCGCGACGCCGCTCGTGGACGAGGTCCTCGACCTCGGCATGTCGCCCTTGTGCGAAAGCTTTCTGCCGGCCGACCGGCTCGACCAGATGGAGCCGTTCTACCCGCTGCGGGTGCTGGTCTGCCGCGAATGCAGCCTGGTGCAGCTTCGCGAATACGTCTCTCCCGACCACATTTTCAGCGAGTACGCCTATTTCTCCTCCTTTTCCGACAGCTGGGTCCGCCATGCCGAGGCCTATTGCGACAAGATGCGCAACCGCCTCGCACTCGCAACCAGCTCGAAGGTGGTCGAGCTCGGCAGTAATGACGGCTATCTCCTGCAGCATTTTAAAGGGATGGGTGTCGGTGTGCTCGGCATCGAGCCGGCGGCCAACGTCGCGGCGGCCGCCACCGCCAAAGGCGTGCCCACGCGGGTGGCGTTCTTTGGCCGCGAGGTCGCCCTGGGGCTGGTTGCCGAGGGCCTCGCCGCCGATCTGATCGTCGGCAACAACGTCCTGGCCCAGGTGCCCGATCTCAACGATTTCGTGGCTGGCATCCAGCAGCTCTTGAAGCCTGAAGGTCTAGTCACCCTGGAGTTCCCGCACCTCCAGCGGACGATCGAGGGCAACCAGTTCGATCAGGTCTATCACGAGCATTTCTCCTATTTCTCGCTCACCGCGGTCGAGCATCTCGCAGCCCGGCACGGGCTCGTGGTCTCGGACGTCGAGCAGCTGCCGAGCCATGGCGGCTCGCTCCGCGTCTTCCTCCGCCATGCCGCGGTGACCGCACCGCCGATCGCTCCGGCCGTGGCCAAGGTGCGGGCGCGCGAGGTCGCCGCCGGCTGCACCGATCCAGAGGCACTCGCCCGGTTCGGCGAACGGGTCGAGACCACCAAGCGTAATCTCTTGCACTTCCTGATCGAGGCCAAACGAGCCGGCAAGCGGGTGGTCGGCTACGGCGCCCCCGGCAAGGGCAACACGCTCCTGAACTACTGCGGCATCCGCACCGACTTCCTCGACTACCTGGTCGACCGCAACCCCTACAAGCACGGCCGCTTCACGCCGGGCACCCACATTCCGATCCACCCGGTCGAGCGCATCGACGCGACCAGGCCCGACTATCTCCTGATCCTGCCCTGGAACCTGGAGCGCGAGATCAGGCAGCAGATGCGCCACGTCGGCGGCTGGGGCTGCACGTTCGTGGTGCCGATCCCCGAGCTCGCCGTCATCGCCGCCGAAGAGGTTCCGGCATGAAGGTCGTGCTGTTCTGCGGCGGCCTCGGCACCCGCATTCGCGACTATTCCGAGAATGTGCCAAAGCCGATGATCCCGGTCGGCCAGCAGCCGATCCTCTGGCATGTCATGCAATATTATACGCATCACGGCCATCGTGACTTCGTCCTGTGCCTCGGCTACAAGGCGAGCGTGATCAAGGACTTCTTCCTGAACTACCGGCCCACGGCGACCCAGGATTTCGTCATCTCCGACCATGGCCAGAAGGTCGAGCTGTTGGGAACGTCGGATGATGACTGGCGCGTGACGCTGATCGATACCGGCATATGGCGCAATGTCGGCTCCCGGCTCTGGGCGGTGCGCCATCAGCTCGACGGCGAGGCGATGTTCTGCGCCAACTACAGCGACGGCCTGACCGACGCACCGCTGCCGGAGATGCAGGCGTTCTTCGAGGCCAGCGGCAAGATCGGCTGCTTTTTGGCCGTGCGACCCAGCTTCAGCTACCACCTCGTCAATTTTGACGAGACAGGCAAGGTCACCGGCTTCAGCACCAGCAACCAGTCCGAGATCTGGATCAATGGCGGCTACTTCATCTTTCGCCGCGAGATCTTCGACTACATGCGGGACGGCGAGGAGCTCGTCGTCGAGCCGTTCCAGCGGCTGATCGACGATAGCCAGCTTGTGGCCTTCCAACATCGCGGCTTCTGGGCGTCGATGGACACGCTCCGGGACAAGCAGCGGCTTGAGGACATGTACGAGCGTGGCGAGACGCCCTGGCTGCCGTGGCTGCGTGAGGAACGCCGCCGATGATGCGCCTCGACTTTGCCGGGCGCGAGCGCTTGCGCGTGCTGGCGCTGGGGGCGCATGCCGACGACATCGAGATCGGCTGCGGCGGATTGATCCTGCATCTTCTGGCCGGGGATCGGCCGGTCGCGGTCGATTGGTGCGTGCTCAGCGCCTCGCCCGAACGCGCCCGCGAGGCCGAGGCCGGTGCGGCCGCCTGCCTCGCCGGAGCCGTCGAAGCCACGGTTACGGTCGCCGGGTTCAAGGACGGCTTCTTTCCCTATGACGGTGCGGCACTCAAGGCCTGGTTCGAAACCCTGAAATCACGGCCGCGGCCCGACCTCATCCTCACCCACACCCGCCACGATCGCCACCAGGACCACCGCGAGGTCTGCCAGCTCACCTGGAACACGTTTCGCGACCACCTGATCCTCGAATACGAGATCCTCAAATACGACGGCGATCTCCAGACCCCCAATCTCTACGTCCCGCTCAAGGAAGAGCGGCTCGAGCGCAAGATTGCGATTCTGCACGAGGCCTTTGTTAGCCAGCGCGCCAAGCCCTGGTTCGAGCCCGAGAGCTTTCGCGCCCTGGCCCGGCTGCGCGGCGTCGAATGCGCCTCGCCGACCCGTTTCGCCGAGGCCTTCCACGCGCCGAAAATGGTCCTGGCCTGAGCGCCGCCGGCGATCACTCAGATCGATGACGGGCACCAGGCGTCGCGCGGCGCAGGCGCCCGCCTGGGTTCACTCAGGCGCGAGCTAGCCGCGCGCCGAGCCTGGCCGCAAAGGGGGCCATGGCATTGCGGGTATCGATCACCAGCCGCGCGGTCTCGGCGACCAGCGCATAATCGACGGCCTGGTGATCGGTGACGATCAGTACCGCGTCCGCCGCAGCGAGTGTCGCCGCATCGAGGGCTGCCGAGGTGCGCCCGGTGAGTGCCGCATGCTCGCGGGTCGGCGGGATCTCGGGCACGTGCGGGTCGTGATAGGCGACGGCCGCGCCGCGCGCCTCGAGCAGTTCCCAGATCACCAGCGCCGGGCTCTCGCGCATGTCGTCGATGTTCTTCTTGTAGGCCACACCGAGCAGGAGAACCTTGGCACCGTTGAGCCCCCGGCCGCGCTGGCGGTCGAGCGCCTCGCCCAACCGGTTGACCACATGCAGCGGCATCGCCGTGTTGATCTCGCCGGCGAGCTCGATGAACCTCGTGGCGATGCCGAACTCCCGTGCTCGCCACGTCAGGTAGAAGGGATCGATCGGGATGCAGTGGCCGCCGAGCCCGGGGCCGGGGTAGAAGGGCATGTAGCCGAAGGGCTTGGTCCTGGCCGCCTCGATCACCTCGAAGACGTCGATGCCCATGCGCTCGAAGACCAGCTTGAGCTCGTTGACCAGGGCGATGTTGACGGCGCGGAAGATGTTCTCGGTGAGCTTGACCGCCTCGGCGGTGGCCGGGCTCGAGACCGGCACGGTGCGGCTGACGAACTGGTCGTAGAGCGTGCAGGCGAGGTCGAGGGCCGCAACACCGTCGCCGCCCACCACCTTGGGGATCGTGCCGGTGGCGAAATCGGCATTGCCCGGGTCCTCGCGCTCCGGGCTGTAGGCGATGAAGATGTCATGCCCGGAGCGCAGGCCGCGCGCCTCGAGTAGCGGCTTGACCACCTCCTCGGTCGTCCCCGGCCAGGTGGTCGATTCCAGAACGACTAGCTGGCCGCTGCGCAGATGCGGGGCGATCGCCTCGACGGTTTTGGTGACAAAGGAGAGATCGGGCTCCTTGTGCCGGCCGAGCGGGGTCGGCACGCAGATCAGGATGGCGTCCGCCTCGGCGATCCGGCTGAAGTCACCCGTCGCCTCGAAGCGATCGGCGGCGCGGGCTGCGGCGATGGGCGCGTGGCCGATATGGGCGAGCGGGCTGATCCCGTCGTTGAGGCGAGCGACCTTCGGCGCGTCGATGTCGAAGCCCAGGACCTGAAACCCGACGCCGGTTGCAGCCAGCATCAAGGGCAGGCCGACATAGCCCATGCCGATGATGCCGAGCGTCGCGTCACGCCTGGTAAAACGAAGGACGATCGCGTCGACGTCGACCATCGCCATCCGCCGCCTCCAAGTCGCTGGATCGATGCCCGTTGCCCCGCCGGGCCTCGAGATTGTGAGCCGCCGCTGATCGGCAGCCGCGGCCACGGTCGTCGCGGCTCCGCGAGGGGCACGCCGCTGCCGGTGCCGACGGACCGAGCACCCTCTCCGCAGCCGTATTGCGCGAACGGCTGACGCGCAAAGACGATCACACCATGACCGTGATCACTCGACGCGCCGACTCAGTAGCAGGGCGCGCCGCTCAGCGCCAGCCGTCTCGGCGACCGCTCAGAAGGCTCTGGCCACGCTGAAATCAACGACTTCCTCCATCGCCTCGCGCCACGGCGAGGGCGGGAAATGCTGCAGCGCCTCGCGGGCACGGTCGCGCGACAGTCTCGCCCTGGCGAAGGTCGCCTCAAGCGTCGCGTGGCGGGCAAGCAGGCGTTGCGCCTCGGCGAGGTCATCGGCGGTCTGCTTCTCGGGCGCACCGATCGACCGCTCCCAGAAGTCGCGCTCGGCGGCGTCGCCCTTGGCATAGGCCAGGAGCACCGGAAGGCTCGCCTTGCCTTCGCGGAAATCGTCGCCGATGGTCTTGCCCAGCATCGCTTCGCGCGCCGAGTAGTCGAGCGCATCGTCGACCAGCTGAAAGGCGATGCCGAGTTCCTCGCCATAAACCGCGAGCGCCGTCTCGGCCTCGGGCTCACGCGCTTCGATCACCGCCCCGATCTGGCAGGCGGCCCGGAACAGCGCCGCGGTCTTCGCCCGGATGACGTCGAAATAGGCCGCTTCGGTGGTCGCGACGTCGCCGGCGGTCATCAACTGCGCCACTTCACCCTCGGCGATCACCGCCGAGGCGTCGGAGAGCAGTTCGAGGACGCGCAGGCTGCCGTCCTTGACCATCAGCTGAAAGGCCCGGCTGAACAGGAAGTCGCCGACCAGCACCGGCGCCTTGTTGCCCCAGAGCGCATTGGCGGTGGATCGGCCGCGCCGCAGGTCGCTCGCGTCCACCACGTCGTCGTGCAGCAGGGTCGCGGTGTGGATGAACTCGACCGCGGTGGCGAGTCCAATATGGCGGTCGCCGTGATGCCCGGCGAGGCGGGCGGCGAGCAGGGTCAACATCGGCCTGATCCGCTTGCCGCCGGCGGCGATCAAGTGCCGGGCCAGCTCCGGGATCATGCTGACCTCGCTGTCCAGGCGGTCGAGGATCAGGGCATTGACCTTGGCCATGTCCGGGGCGACCAGATCCTTGGCCCGGTCCAGACTAGGCTCGACCGGCGTCGGCGGAGCGACGGTCGAGAGGGGAAGAGCGGTCAAAGTGGCGTACTCCCGAAACAGCGGCGGTTTTCCTCGGCAAGCTCGTGCGTCGCAGCGGCACCGGCCAGCTTGTCATCGACCGCGGCGCTAGCTACCACGGTGCTCTCGGCTCTGGCAAACGCCAGTCTCCAGCCCAACTGCCGGACTCGCGGTCGCTACATGGTGGAATTGGTGCGCAGCAACGATCTCGTCTACCTCTCGTGGGTCGAGGCGCAACTCGCCGGCGTCGGCATCGCCTGTCTGGTCACCGACCAGTACACCAGCGTCGTCGAGGGCAGCATCGGCGCCATACCCAGGCGTATCCTCGTCGACGTCGAGGATTTGGCGCGCGCCCGGCGGACCCTGCGCGAAGCCGAGGGCACGCTCGGCCACGGTTGATGGCCGGGCTGGCGACCACCATCGATCATCTGTTGGGCGGCCGCGTGCTGCTCGAGCAGCCGGTGCAGGGCTTCCGCTCGGCCATCGACGCCGTGCTGCTGGCGGCGGCGGTGCCGCGGCAGAGTGGCGATGTGGTGCTCGATGCCGGCTGCGGCACCGGTGCGGCGAGCCTCTGTCTGGCCCGACGCCGCGCCGACCTGTCCGTCACCGGGCTCGAGGTCGCGCCGGAAATGGCGGCGCTCGCCGAGGCCAATGTCCTGCGCAACGGCCTCGTCGAACGGGTCAAGATCGAGGTCGGCGATCTGTTGGCACCGCCGCCGGCGGTGCGGCAGCAGATCTTCGCCTGCGTGATCACCAACCCGCCGTTCAACGCGGCCAGTGGCTGGATCCCGCAGCGCCCGGCGCGCCGGCTCGCCATGGTCGAGGCCGAGCCGATCGCGGTCTGGCTCGCCGGCTGCTTCAGGCGGCTGGCCACTGGCGGGCGTCTGGTGATGATCCATCGCGCCGACCGCCTGCCGGCCGTCCTCGCGGCGCTGCAGCCGACGGCGAGCGCCATCGAGATCGTGCCGCTCTGGCCGGTCGCCGACGGGCGGCCGGCCAAGCGGGTGCTCGTTCGCTGCCGCAAGGGCGGGCAGGGCCCGGCGGTGCTGCGCCAGGGGCTTGTCCTGCACGCTGCCACGGGCATGTTCACCGAGGCGGCCGAGGCCATGCTCCGCCACGCTGCCGCCCTCGACGACGTCCTGCCAAGCAGCTGACGGCGACCGCCGCAGCGACGGCCGGTCCGGTCGAGCGCTCGCTTCACGTCCTTGCTCGCTTCACGCCCTTGAAGGATCCGTCACCGTGCCCTGGTATCGACCACGCTGGCTGCAACGCCGCAGCGTTCTTGTTCCCGTCGTCCGGCTCTCCGGCGTTATCGGCGCCGCGCCGCTGCGCTCGGGCGTCACGCTGCAGGGGATCGAGCCGTCGCTGGCCGCGGCCTTTGCGGTCAAGCGGGCGCCGGTGGTGGCGCTGGTGATCAACAGCCCGGGCGGCTCGCCGGTGCAGTCGTCGCTGATCGCCAAACGCATCCGTGACCTCGCCCGCGAGAAGGAGAAGCGTGTCTTGGCGTTCGTCGAGGACGTCGCCGCCTCGGGCGGCTACTGGCTGGCGCTCGCTGCCGACGAAATCTTCGTCGACCGCGCTTCGCTCATCGGGTCGATCGGCGTCATTTCGTCCGGCTTCGGGCTCGATGGCGCCATTGCCCGGCTCGGCATCGAGCGGCGCGTCCACACGACGGGGCCGCGCAAGGCGCTGCTCGACCCGTTTCGCCCCGAGCAGCCGGACGATCTCGAAGTGCTGCGCGAACTGCACGCCGATATCCTCGCGAGCTTTCGGGCGCATGTCGAGGAGCGGCGATCCGGCCGGCTCAACCTGTCGGCCGACGAGCTCTACTCGGGACGGGTGTGGAGCGGCGACAAGGCCGTGGCCCATGGCCTCGTCGACGGCATCGGCGACCTGCGCAGCCTTCTGCGCGGGCGCTATGGCGAAAAGCTGCGGATCAAGGTGATGAACCGGCAGCGCAGCTGGCTGCAGCGGCGCTTCGGCATGAGCCGGGAGCCGGCACTGCTGCCCGACCTCGGCGGGCAGTTGATCCCGGCGCTCCTGGCCGAACTCGAGGCGGCCGCCACTTGGCGACGCTACGGCCTGTGAGCAAGGCCGCGACTGCGGTCCCGCGATTGATCATGCAGCACGGCTAGTAATGGCCGGCGGGGAACCACTCCACTGCACGCCGCCAGCCGGTGGCCGACCACGGCGCTACGGCCCGCACCGGGGCGGTTGGTCGAGGGCGCCGGCGAAAGCGCCAGCTTGCATCGGGCCGCTCGCGACGCCACTTGCCTGCCAGGAGGGGTCCGCGGCCACTCAGGCACGCTGACCGCTCCTCTCGACCCGCCACGCCCGATGCCGCAGGAGCCATGTTCGGACTGTCCCTTTCCAAGATCATCTTCACGGCCCTGGTGATTCTGGCCGTGTGGAAGGGCTGGCGGTTGCTGACCACCATTCGCGACAGGATCAGCGACCCTGCCGACTATGTCAGGGCGCCGAGGCGCAAGCGCGCCGCAACACCCGAACGCGCCGAGACCCTCTACGAGTGCCCGCATTGTCATACCTACGTGCCGAATGGCACGATCTGCCGCTCCAAGGAGCACTGCGTCCTCAAGCAGGGCTGAGCCGCCGGGCGGTCCGCGGCAGGCTTTCTCGCATCGTCACGACTGCACATCGTTCGCCAGACGCAACGATCAGCGCGACCCGGGGGCGCCGGCTAGCGAGCCGCCAGCGCCACGGCCGCGGCCGGTGCGACGCGCAGATGCAGCGCCCGGTGGTCCGACCCCGGCAGGCGGATCACCTGCCGATCGAGGAGCTGGAGCCCGCGGCCGGTCAGCGCATGGTCGATGGCGATCCGCAGCGGCCACGGCAGGGCGGCGGGCCAAGTGCCTTCGATCCCCCGGGCCGCGACAAGGCTGGTCCGGGCGGCTAGACCCCGCAGCAGCCGGCCCCAGGGGGCCGCGTTGAAATCACCGACCAGCAGCAGCGGGCCGTCGAGCGGTGCGAGCATCTCGACCAGACCGTCGACCTGCCGTTCCTGCACGCGCAGGCGGCCAGGCGGCAATGGCTGATCGAGATGCACACCGGCAACTGTGACCGAGCCGAACGTGGTGGCGATGCGCGCGGCACTCATCGCGATGCGCCGCTTGCCCTGCCAGTTGCTCAGATCAGCCTGGATCGGCAAGCGCGACAGGATCGCGCTGTCGCAGGACCAGTGGGCAAGACAATCGGCCCGATACGGATAGGCGGTCGCCAGATCGCTCAGGATCGAGCGGCCGTCCGCATAGAGCTCGCTGAGCACGACGACGTCGGGGCCGCGGGCAATGATCGCCTCGGCCATTGCCGGCAGTTCCCGGTTCCGCCACCAGACATTCGTGAACAGGACCTCCACCGCAGCTGGCGCCTCGGCGCTCGCCCGGGCGGGGAATAGGCTCGGCTGCAGAACGGCCAGCTGCAGCAGCAGGCCGAGCAGGCCGCAGGCCACCGCAAGCCAGCGTCGCCAGACGAGAAACAGCAACACCACAGCCGTGGTCATGGCCGCTGTCTGGATCAGGAACTGGCCGAGAAAGTCGAGCTTGACACTGTAGGCACCCAGCCACGGCGCTGCCGTCAGCAGCCCAATCAAGCCGAGCAGCGGCGAGGGCCAGTAGCGCCGCACCTGGGCATGCAGTCCATGGCGCGGCGGCTCGGCCGGGGCGGTGCCAAAGTCCTTGGGCATCTGGTCCAATCGTTCTGGAACAAGGCGGGGCATCGCGTGATCGGGGCGCCTGTCGGCGTTACACTGGTCGGCCGTTCCACGGCTGTGATGCCAGACCACCCTGAAAAAGTCCTTAACGCGCCGGTTTGCTGCAATGCAACAGCGCAAGCCGCGGCGCCACGCATTCACCCTACTGCCCAGCCGAGACGGCTCGTGCTAGAGACACCTCGACTGCGCCAAGACAAGCATCAGGGAGGGCAGGGCTGTGCCTAAAAAACTGAAGGTCGCGATTATCGGCTATGGCTTCATGGGCAAGGCGCATTCGAGTGCGTATGCCAACGTCAACCACTACTTCACCGACCTGCCCTACCAGATCGAGCGCCGGGTGGTCTGCGGCCGCGATGGCGACCAGGCCAGGGCGTTCGCCGCGGCCTGGGGCTTCGCCGACGTGGAGACCGACTGGCGCCGGGTGATCGACCGCGACGACGTCGATCTCGTCGACATCTGCGTGCCCAACAATCTGCACAAGGAAATCGCGATCGCCGCGGCCGAGGCTGGCAAATGGGTGGTGACAGAAAAGCCGCTCGCCATGGACGTGGCCGAGGGCGAGGCCATGGTGGCGGCGGTCGAGAAGGCCCGGGTCCCGAACATGGTCTGGTACAACTACCGCCGGGTGCCGGCTGTCAGCCTCGCCAAGCAGCTGGTCGACGAGGGTCGGCTCGGCCGGCCCTATCACTACCGGGCGCAGTTCCTCCAGGACTGGACCATCGCCCCCGACGTGCCGCAGGGTGGGGCAGCGCTTTGGCGACTCGACGCGGCAGCGGCGGGCTCCGGCGTGACCGGCGACCTCTTGGCCCACAATATCGACACGGCAATGTGGCTGAACGGGCCGATCACCAGGGTGATGGCGGAGACCGAGACCTTCGTGAAGGAGCGGCTGCACCAGGCGACCGGCAAGGTCGAGCCTGTGGGCATCGACGATGCCTGCATGTTCATGTGCCGCTTCGCCAACGGGGCCATGGGCCTGTTCGAGAGCACGCGCTACGCCCGCGGCCACAAGGCCTTGAAGACGCTGGAGCTGAACGGCGAGGACGGCTCGGTGCGCTTCGACCTGCACGACCCGCAATACCTCGACTTCTTCGAGTACAAGGCGAAGGAGACGGGCGGCAAGGTGTCGAGCCACGTCGCCGGCTGGCGGAAGATCCACGTCACCAATCACGAGCATCCCTACATGGACCACTGGTGGGTGCCGGGGCTGACCATCGGCTACGAAGCGACCTTCCTCCATGCATTGGCCGATTTCCTGGCGGCGGCCGATACGGGCCGCTATGCCTCGCCCACCTTCAAGGATGCGCTCGAGACGCAGAAGGTCTGCGACGCGGTGCTGCGGTCGGCCCAGTCGGGCGGCTGGGAGCCGACCGGGCTTTAACCAACAGGGAGCGATGAGCATGAGCGGCAAGAAGATCTTGATGCTGACCGGCGAGTTCAGCGAGGAGTACGAGATTTTCGTCTTTCAGCAGGCGATGGAGGCGGTGGGGCATACCGTCCATGTCGTCTGCCCGGACAAGAAGGCGGGCGAGTTGATCAAGACCTCGCTGCACGATTTCGAGGGCGATCAGACCTATACCGAGAAGCCGGGTCATCTCTTCGAGCTCAACAAGACCTTCGCCGAGGTGGACACCGGCGATTACGACGCGGTCTATGTCGCCGGTGGCCGCGGGCCCGAGTACATCCGCATCTATCCGCGGGTGCAGGCGATCGTTCGTGAGTTCCACGAGGCCAAGAAGCCGATCTTCACCATCTGTCATGGCGTGCAGGTGCTGATCGCGGTCGAGGGGGTGGTCAGCGGCAAGCGGGTCGCGGCCTTGCAGTATTGCGAGCCCGAGGTCCGGCTCGCCGGTGGGATCTACGTCGATGTGCCGCCCGATGGGGCGATCAGCGACGGCAATCTCGTTTCGGCCAAGGGCTGGCCGGGGCTCGCCGCCTTCATGCGCGAGTGCCTGAAGGTGCTGGGCACCGAGATTTGCCACGGCTGAAAGGCGCTCCATCGCCTGCCGTGCCGGCCGCTCTTGAACGACCGGGTGGCACCGGCCGACCCATTTCGTACTTGTCAGCGCCGGGCTTCTCGCCTTTGCTGCAGTGCAAGCGGCCAGAGGGGCAGCCGGCCCGAAACAACCGAGTGGGCGATCGCCGATGGGTGCTGCCGACGCGCAGTGCCTGCCGGCCAGCAAGGGATGACGACCTCATGCAACTGCGCAGCGACTTGATGGCGATGGTGGCCACGGGTGCCCTGGTGCTCGGGCTCACGGCCGGCGCGGCTTCGGCTCAGACCAGCATCAACTTCACCCTCGACTGGGCGTATCAGGGCCCGACCTCGGCGATCATCGCCGCCGAATCGCTCGGCTACTTCGCCGAGGAGGGGCTTTCTGTCGGCATCGACAGCGGCAGCGGCTCGGCCGGTGCGGTCACCCGGGTAGCGTCGGGCGCCTATCAGATGGGCTTCGCCGACATCAACGCGCTGGTCGAGTTCACCGTCCAGAACCCGGAGCAGGAGGTGAAGGCCGTCTTCATGGTCTATGACGCGGCACCCTTCGGCCTCTACACGCTCAAGTCGTCCGGGATCGAGACGCCCGAGGACCTGGTCGGCAAGCGGCTCGGCGGGCCGGTCTTCGATGCCTCCTATAAGCTCTTCCCGGCCTTCGCCGCCAAGGTCGGCATCGACGAGGCCGCAGTCCCCCGGGTGAACATGGACCCGCCGCTCAGGGAGGCGATGCTGATCCAGGGCGAGGTCGACGTCATCTCGGGTCACTACTTCTCCTCGATGCTCGATTTGCAGTCCCGGGGCGTGGCCGAGGAGGACATCCACTACATGCTCTACGCCGATCACGGCATGGACTTCTACGGCAATGCGGTGATCGCGTCGGGTGACTTCATCGAGAGCAATCCCGAGGCGATCGCCGGCTTCAACCGGGCGGTCGCCAAGGCGATGCAGTTCATCATCGAGAACCGCGAGGAGGCGGTGGCGATGGTCGCCGAGTACGACCCGCTGATCGACCAGGAACTGGAGGTGCGGCGGCTGGGCCTCGCCATCGACATCAACATCGACACCGACTACACGCGCGCCAACGGCTTCGGCGGGGTCGACCGCGAGCGGCTGGCGAGTTCGATCGACCAGCTGGCGACAGCGCTCGGACTGGCGAACCCGCCCACCGTCGACGACATCTGGACGGACGCCTTCCTCCCTGATGCCGAGCTGCGGCAGCTGCCCTGAGGCTGCGTGACCGGAGAGCCCGGCGGTGAGCTTCATCGGGATCGATGCCGTCTCGCTGCGCTACGGCGGGGATGAGGGCACGCTCGCCGTTCAGGATTGCTCGCTGACGATCGAAAAAGGCGAGTTCGTGGCCCTGGTCGGGCCGTCGGGCTGCGGCAAGTCGACCCTCTTGAAGATGGTCTCCGGCCTCGAATTGCCGTCGGGCGGGCGCATCCGGCTCGACGGCAACGAGGTCAAGGGGCCGCAGCACGGCATCGGCATCGCCTTTCAGAACGCCACACTCCTGCCCTGGCGGACGACCCTCGACAACGTGCTCTTGCCACTCGAGGTCAGCCGCGAGCACCGCTCGAGCTTCCGGCGCAAGCGGCAGGAGCATGTCGAGCGCGCCATGGCGCTGCTCAAGACCGTGGGGCTCGACGAGTTCGCCGGCCACGCGCCCTACCAGCTCTCGGGCGGCATGCAGCAGCGCTGCAATCTCTGTCGTGCCCTGATCCACGAGCCGGAGCTCTTGCTGCTCGACGAGCCTTTCGCCGCCCTGGACGCGTTTACCCGCGAGGAGCTCTGGGGGGTACTGCAGCAGCTGTTCATGGACCGCCGGTTCACGGTCATCTTGGTCACCCACGATTTGCGGGAATCGGTCTATCTCGCCGACACCGTGCACGTGGTGAGCAAGCGGCCGGGGCGGATCGTGCTGACCAAGTCGATCGATCTGCCGCGGCCGCGGACGCTGGAGCAGACCTTCGACCACGGCTTTGTCGACATCGTCCACGAGCTTCGGGATGCGATCAGCGAGGTCAGGGCCAGTTGACCCAGAGCACCAAGCTGCAACTGGCCCCCTGGATCGCCACGATCGCGCTGTTCGCTGCCTGGGAGATCGGCTGCCGGGTCTTTCAGGTCCCGGAGTTCATTCTGCCGACCCCGTCGGCGAGCATCGCCGCGTTCTTCCAGTACTTTTACGCCATCATGTTCAATGCCTGGTTCACCCTCTGGGTGACCATGGTGGGCTTTGCCATCGCGGTCGCTTTCGGCCTCGTGCTCGGCGTGCTGACCGGCGCTTCGGCCCTGTCCTACGCCGCCCTTTACCCGATCCTCGTCGGCTTCAACGCGATCCCCAAGGTCGCGATCGTCCCGGTCCTGGTCATCTGGTTCGGCATCGGGGCGGTGCCCGCGGTGCTCACCGCCTTTCTGATCAGTTTCTTTCCGATCGTGGTCAATGTCGCGACCGGCATCGCCACGCTCGAGCCTGAGCTCAAGGACGTGCTGCGCTCGCTCGGTGCCCGACCCTTGGATATTCTGCTCAAGGTGGGCCTGCCGCGCGCGATGCCGTACTTTTTTGCGAGCCTGAAGGTGGCGGTCACACTCGCCTTCGTCGGCTCGGTGATCAGTGAGACCATCGCCGGCAATCGCGGCATCGGCTACCTGATGCTGCAGGCGTCCTCGAGCTTCCGGGTGCCTTTGGTCTTCGCCGGGTTGATCGTCGTGGCGGTCATGGGGGTCGGGATGTATGCGATTTTCGCGCTGATCGAGAAGCGGATGACCGGCTGGGCGTTCAGAGGTCAGGGCCGGGCCTGAGGCTCGGGCGGCAGCCAGTCCGGGTCGAGGATCTGCTCGAGGCTGTAGGGATTCGCGAACGGTAGCTGCTCCAGTGCGGCGAACTCCCGATAGTGCTCCAGTGCGAAGACGACCTCGTCCCGGGCGTCGTCGAAGAGCTTCGGCAACTGCGCGTCGAGATCGTGCCGCAATGTCGCCGTCATCCGGCGCGCGGCTGATTTGCGGGCATTGCGCAGGCTCCGGAGCCAGAGGGCTCGAGGCTCCGTGGCGGTCGAGAATTCGAGCTTCAAGAGATGCTCGATCGCCCGTATGACGAAGCTTCGCACGGCAAAGCGTTGCTCGCTGCCCAAGTCCTCCACCTCCTCCGCCAACTGGTCGAGGTCGAGGCGCGTATTGACGCGCGCATCACGCAGGCGCCGCAACTCGGCAGCCTGCTGCTTGGTCCACGCAACGAAATCGGTCTCGTAGAGAGTGGTCGCCACGGCGGGAAAGCCCTTTCTCGAACCGCACCCAATCTAGTCGATCAGCTGGCGCTTGCGAAGCATCACCGCACAGCGGGCGATCGCCGCTGCTGCCGTGGCGTCCACTGCGACCACGCTCTCGGTGATCATCAGGTTCTCGACGAGGCCGAAATCCTCGATCAGGAGCCCGTCGGCGTCGACCGGCCCGCGCGGGCCGTGGCCTGTGGGACCGACCCGCTCGGCATAGGAGCGCCGGTCGTGGCTGTAGGCGAAGACCGGCAGGCCCCGGGCGACCGCGTAGCCGATCTCCCAGGCCGTGCCGGGGTCCATGCCCGCCCCGCGGAACGGGCTGATATCGGCGACGACGGCAGCACTGCGGTCGATCAGCGCCACATTGCCGAGATAGATGGCTCTGCCGGCGGAGATGCCATCGCCGGTCGGCCGTTCGGCATCGGTCGGGAAGAGGCCGGTGAGGCCCTCGGCGGCGCAGCGTGCTTTCAGCCGGGTCGCGACGTCCTCGACATCCGGAAAAAAGACCTCGGGGCCGGCGAGATAGACGGCGGGTTCGGACGGCACGATGCGGCTCCCCTGCTCGACGGCCGCCAGCATAAGGTCGGCGAGCCTCTAGCGCGAGGGCAGCTCGCCCTCGGCCATGGCAGCGAGTTCGGCCAGAGCCCCCAGATGCCGGGCGTGGCGCTCGGGCGCGTAGAGCGAGCGGGGCTCGGCCGCGGCGACGAACGGGCGTTCGGCGGCGACCTTTGCTTGCCACGCGGCCAGTTGCTCTGCCGCCTTCGCCCAGTCGCCGCTGTCGGCGTCGAGCGCTATGCGGCGCACGGCCAGCGTCCAGTCGGCGATAACGGCGCGGATCGACCGGTCGGCGGCGGCGGGCCAGCGCTCGCGGATGTCGCGCAGCTCGCGGCTGACGGTGTCGACGGTGAGGTTGACAACGGCCGCGTCGCGATCGGCGAGGCTGGTCTCGAGGGTGCCGGCGAAGATCAGCACCTCGCGGAGGTCGAAGGCGACATCCTGCGGTTCGAATGGCTCCTCGCCGTGACCGACCGCATCCAGATAGGCGACGAGATCAGCCTCCTCGTTGTCGCTGAGACCGAGCGCGAAGGTGGTGTCGAAATGTTCGACCACGGCAGCGTAGTCGGCGGCCCGGCCGTCGTGGAAATAGGGTGGCGTCGAATTGGCATTCAACAGTGTCGGCGTGACGAAGGCCCCGCCGGTGCCGATGTCGTGGATTTGCCGGTCGGTGAAATGCGCCGAAGGCAGGTGGCAGCTGGCACAGCTCATGCCGTCCATGCCGGCGTGAGGCGTGCGGAACAGCTGCTCGCCGCGGCGGGCGGCGGCATCGGCCGTGTCGGCCAAGCGGCCGGCGGGGCCGAGACGGTCGTTCTCCAGAAACTCGAACTGGAGCTGGTAGGCCACGAGGGCATCGAGGACCAGGGGCGAGGGCTCCGCCCCCTCGAACTCGCCGACGATCACGTTGCGGGTGAACTCCCTGAGCGAGGCGAAGCGGCCGTCGCGGCCATAAGGTGCGGTGACCGCGAGACCGCGCAGGCTCGGGATGTCCAGGGGATTGGCGATGCCGTCGGCGGCCCGATGGTTGAACAAGCGATGGGTGACGTCGACCGAGCCCGGGTGTGCGGAGAGGCCGGGAATGAAGAAGGCACGGTTGATCTCGCCCGAACTGTGGCAAGTGGCACAGCTGATGCCGGCAGCCCGTGCCACCCCGCCCATCAGATCGGGCGCACTGAACGCCATGTTCCCCAGGGCGACCAGGTAGTTCTGCTCCCGGCCGAGCCGTTCCATCGTCAGGATCTGGCGCGGCTGTTCGAGGGTCAGCGCGCCGAGCCGGCTGCCTTGCGGCAGCGCGGCTGCGGCGGACAGCACTTCGGGTTCGAAGCTGGTCGCGGCCGCAGTGGGATCGGCGGCGCGCACCTCCGCCGTGACGCCGGCGAGCAGCATGGCCAGCAGCAGGCCGGCCAGGGAGAGCTGCGCGCGCATGATCAGCCGCCCAGCGCCGGCGTTTCGAGGCCGAGCGGGCCGGCCGCATCCTGCAGGGCGATCGCCAGTTCCTCGCTGAGGCGCAGCAGCGTTGGCTGATCGAGTGCCGAGAGATCGGCAACGTCGAGCGCCTCGGTCACGGCGATCATCAGGGTCGTCACCTGCTGATGCAAGTCCGGCGCTGCGGCCTCCAGATCGCGCGCGAAGGCCAGCGCATAGGCGGTCTCGACGCCGACCATGTTGTTCTGCATGTCGGTGAGCGACGTGTCGGAGTAGGGCGATTCGCCGCCTTCCGCCTTCTCCGCGCCGATCTCGAAGACCAGGCCGGCGGTGCCGTTCAAGAGGCCCTGGCGGGTCAACGGGGTGGCGGCATAGGCTACGACGAGGTCGTCGACGGCGCCTTTGAGGCCGGTCATCAACGGCTCGGCCGCCTTGACGTCGCCGGCTGTGAACAGCAAGGGCTCGATCGCGTGAAAGCCACGCTCTGCATCCGGCCAGAGGTCGATCGCCTCGTCGTGGTCCGGAAAGAACTCGCCGAAGAAGGTCTCGCCGCGCTCCCAGCCGAAGCGGGCGGCGATCCACAGGCGTTTCGCCTCCTCGAGTTCGCCGGCCTCGACCGCCGCACCCAGCTGTTCGGTGCCGACCGAAAGGCGATCGACGAGTTGGTCGGCGTAGGGGCGAAACTCTTCCACCTCCGCCAGTGCGACACCCTGCCAGGCGATTGCCAGCACACCCACGGCGCCGCTGAACAACACGGGCATCCTACGACCGTCACGCCACGCGATCATCGCTCACTCCAGATTGCTGAGATGGTTCAGTGAGTGGGTAGCGATCGATCACGTTCCGGTAAATCAATGCGTCGCTGGCCTGTAATTATTCCAAGTCAAAGCTTGCAGTCACGAACTATTCTAATGAAAATCCAACGTCAGAAGCTCTGGTCGAGCCGCAGCCACTGCCGGCGATCGATCGAACGAATCTTGACGTCGAGCATCTCCTCGCCGCGCTCGATCGTGAGCGGCACCTCGACACCGGGCTCGCCGAGCTCCCAGACGGAGCGGTAGAGCGTTTCGAGGCTGCCGACCGGCGCGTCGCCGACCGCGACGACCCGATCGCCCGGACGAAGTCCGGCCCGAGCCGCCGGCCCACCATCGCTGACCCCGCCGAGAACCACGCCCTCCGGGCTTTCCCGACTGGTGATGCCGAGCCAGGGCCTGGGATGGCCGGCATGACCGCGTGCCACCATGTCACCGAGGATCGGCGGCAGCAGACTGGTCGGGACGAACATGTTGCCGGGTGTCGGCCGCCCGTCGCCAGCCGCGTCACCGATCCGGAGCGAGCCGATGCCGACCAGCCGGCCGGCCGGATCGATCAGTGCTGCACCGCCGAACTGACCATGCTGCGGCGTGGTGAAATAGGCCTCGTCCAGGAGATACTCCCAATAGCCGGCGAACACCCGGCGGTCGGCCAGGGCGACCTGCGTCCCCTCGAGCCCGCGAGCACGGCTGACGACCAACAACGGGGTGCCCTCGGCGATGTCGGCCTCGGCGGCAAGCGGCAGCGGCGCGGCCTCGATCGGCAACAGCGCGCGCACCAAGCCGAAGCCGGTCTCGTGGTCGTAGGCTACCACATCCGCCGGGATCTGTCGGCCGTCCTGGTCCGTCAGGGTCACCGCGCTCGCCTCGAGCACGAGATAGCCGATGGTCAGCGCCAAGCCGCCGCCGTCGATCAGGACGGCCGAACCCTGGCGCATCTGGCCGAGCGCGTCGGCGGTGCGCGCGTCGCGTGGCACCTCGGCGCGCAGTCCGAGCACGGCATCGAGGGGGTTGGCGGCCGCCGCTGCGGCAACGCCGGGCGCGGCGAGCATGACCAGGGCGAGGCAGACCATCATGATGCGCAGCGGCAGCTGGCGGAGGTAGCGGACAAGGTTGGTCGGCATCGCACTCTCCCGATTGGCAGCCCCAGCAATTACACATAAAGCCGCCGGCGCCGCTCGCCTAGTGGTGCGTCGCAAATCGCGCGGGCACAACCGCGTCATGGCTACGGGCTCGCCGCGCAAATTTCAGGCCAGATCGCAACATGACTGGCGCGGCCATCCGGTTCTGCCGTATAGCTCGATCGTAATGGTCGAAACCGGCCTCGTCCTGTCTGCTGTCGCGGCAACGGCACCGATCGAGATCGCTCCGCCCGATCTCGAACGCTTTGCCCGTGGGCATGGCGGCCTCCCATTCAGCGTGTGCCTGGCGAGTGGCCGCCCGGGCCCCACCGTCGTCATCAACGCGCTGATGCACGGCAACGAGTTTTCGGGGGCAATTGCGCTGCTCGAGCTGCTCGACCGGCGGATCCGCCCCGAGTGCGGCACGCTCTGGTTCACCTTCGCCAACCCGGCGGCACTCGCCCGCTTCGACCCGGGTCGACCGGCTGCAAGTCGCTACGTCGACGAGGACATGAATCGGCTTTGGCACGCGAGCGTGCTCGAGGGGCCGGCCTCAAGTGTCGAGCGGCGGCGGGCGCGCGAGCTCTGGCCGCTGTTCGCGCGCGCGGAGTTTCTCCTCGATCTGCATTCGATGCAGGGCGACAGCCCGCCGCTGCTGCTTACCGGGCTGTCGCCCAAGGGCCGGGCCCTCGCCGAGATGATGCGCTACCCGGGTCTCGTGGTCGCCGATGCCGGTCACCAGGCGGGGGTGCGCCTGATCGATGCGGCACCCTTCGCCGACGGGCGGCGGCCCGGCATGGCCGTGCTGCTCGAGGCGGGGCAGCATTGGAGGCGGCGCAGCGTCGCCGTGGCCCACGCCGCCTGCCTGAAGTTCCTCGAGGCCAGCGGCACGATCAGTTCGCGCCAGTTCGGACCGCTACTGCCATCGGGCGGCGGGCGGCCCCAGCAGGTGATCAAGGTGAGCCGTGCGGTGACCGTCGTCCACGAGCCCTTCACCTACACCCGTCCGGTAAAGGGGCTCGATGTCGTGCCGCGCGCTGGCACGGTGATCGCCACCGACGGGCCGGTCGCGATCCGCACACCTTACGACAATTGCGTCCTGGTGATGCCGACCACCGCGCCGCGCCGCGGCCAGACCGCGGTCAGGCTCGGCCGTTTCGTCGGCTGAAGTCAGCCGGGTTGGCTGACGCGGCCGGCTTCAGCTAGCGCGGGCGGCGAGCACCCGGTTGGGCAGCTCGACATTCACCTCGAGTGTCGAGAACCCGGTGCCGGATTGGAAGTCGACATTGACCCTGTCCTGGTCGATCTCGACATATTTGCGGATCACTTCCAAGAGCTCGCGCTGCAGGAGCGGCAGGAAGTCGGGGCCGCCGCCGCCCTGGCGATCCAGGGCGACGAGCACGGTCAGCCGTTCCCTGGCCTTGTCGGCCGAATCGTCACGGCGGCGAAGCTTGAACCAGTCGAAGAATCTCACGCGCTCCTCCTGAGAATCCAGTCGACGAGGCCGCGTTTCTGCGGGGTGACATAGCGCAGCTCGACGTCCTCGCCGAGCAGCCGGGCTGCCGCATCCTGGTAGGCTTGCCCGGCCTTGGAGCTGTCGTCGAGGACCACCGGCATGCCGAGATTGGAGGCCTGCAGCACCGAGCTGCATTGCGGGATGACGCCGAGGACCGGGATCGCCAGGATCTCGAGCACGTCGTCGAGCTTGAGCATCTCGCCGCGCTGCACCCGGTCGAGGTCGTAGCGGGTGAGCAGGAGGTGGGTCTTGACCGCCTCCATATTGTGCTCGGCGCGCTTCGATTTCGACGACAGTATGCCGAGGATGCGGTCGCTGTCGCGCACCGAGGAGACCTCGGGGTTGGTGACGACGATCGCCTCGTCGGCATGGTAGAGCGCCATGTAGGCGCCCTTCTCGATGCCGGCCGGGCTGTCGCAGATGATGTAGTCGAAGCTCTTGCGGAGCTCGTCGATCACCTTCTCGACCCCCTCCTGGCTGAGCGCGTCCTTGTCGCGAGTCTGCGAGGTCGGCAGGATCGAGAGGTTGTCGACCCGCTTGTCCTTGATCAACGCCTGGTTCAAGCGGATGCCGTCATTGATGACGTTGATGAAGTCGAAGACCACCCGCCGCTCGCAACCCATGATCAGATCGAGATTGCGCAGGCCGACGTCGAAATCGATGATCACGGTCTTCTTGCCGCGCAGGGCCAGGGCCGTGCCGATGGCAGCAGCACTCGTGGTCTTGCCGACCCCGCCTTTGCCCGATGTGACGACGATGACCTTCGACAATTCGTGCTCCTCCTGATGGTGCGTGCCGTGCGGCGGTGCTGCTGCGGCAGGCGATGCAGCGGCGCGACGACCCGCCATCGCCGCGCCTGTCGGACTGGCTCTCAGGGCAGCGGACTGACCTCGAGTGCTTCCCCGGCGAGGGTTACCCGGACCCGCTTGCCCAAGAGCTGCGCATCGAGCTCCTCGTTGACGAGATGGATCCCGGCGATCGACAACAGCTCGGCGTGCAGCTGGTCGCAAAAGATCATCGCCGTCGTGTCGCCACCGGTGCCGGCGAACACCCGGCCGCGCAACGGCGCGTAGACATGGACATGGCCGGCTGCGGCGACCTCGGCGCCGGCGCTGACCGGCGCCGTGACGACGAGATCGCCGTCATGCGCCACCACCTGCTGGCCGCCGCGCACCGGCTCGCGGATCACGAGCGAACTGCGAGGCGGCTTCGCCGGCAGCGGTAGCGCCGCCGGACGGCGCGCGCCCTCGGCCGGCTTCGGCTCCGTGCCGGCGCTGCCGCCGGCACCGAAAATGGCGAGGCCGAGTGCCACGGCCGCATCGTTCCAGGCGGGCGAGCCGTTCTGCAGGCCGACCGGCACGACCCGATGCTCGCGCAGCTTCTCGACGATCGTTACGAGGCAGTCCGGTGCCTTGGCCTTGACCGCGGCTGCGTCGAGAACGAGCGGTGCGTCGCGAAAGAAATCAGGCGCATGCGCCACTTTCTCGACCAGGGCCGTGAAGAAGGCCGGATCGTCGGGTCTGAGAATCTTAAGCGCCAGAAGAGTCTGCAGCGAGCCGCGAATCTGAAATGGCAGCCCGTTCGCCGCATTGGTCGCCTGTTCGGCAGCCGACAATTGCACCCCAACCCCCTAGCGGATCGGTCCGGCGGCGCTGATCGCCACCTCCAGAACCTTGTAGTCTGATTGCAGTTTGAACACAAGATGTTGTGTTGTGTTGTTCATCGCGCACCGGCCATGGCGAGCCGGGGCGATGACCCGCTAGCCTCGGCGCGACATTTCCAGGCCGCCAGGGCGTCGAGGGCGCGGGTCGCCAGGGCCCGCTTGCGCTCGTTCTTCTTGAGCCGTGCGTCGAGCGGCGGAAACAGGCCGAAATTGACGTTCATCGGCTGGAAGGTCCGCGCATCCGCCCCGCCGGTGATATGCCGGACGAGGCTGCCATGCGCCGTCTCGGCGGGCGGCAGTATCCGCGGTCGCCCGCCCGCCTCGGCAGCGGCCAGCCTACCGGCGACGAGCCCCACCGCCGCACTCTCGACATAGCCTTCGCAGCCGGTGATCTGTCCCGCCATGCGGACATGCGGGGCGACCTTGAGGCGCAGCTCAGCATCCAGGAGACGCGGGCTGTTGATGAAGGTGTTGCGGTGCAGACCGCCCAGTCTGGCGAACTCGGCCCGCTCCAGGCCCGGGATCATGCGAAACACGCGAACCTGTTCCCCATGCTTCAGCTTGGTCTGAAATCCCACCATGTTGTAGAGCGTTCCCAGGGCGTTGTCCTGCCGGAGCTGAACCACCGCATGCGGCCGCCTGCCGGTTCGCGGGTCGGTCAGTCCGACCGGCTTCATCGGCCCGAAACACAGCGTCTCGGGGCCGCGCTCGGCCATCACCTCGATCGGCAGGCAGCCCTCGAAATAGGGCGTCGAGGCTTCCCACTCCTTGAAGCTGGTCTTCTCGGCGGCCAGCAGGGCCGTGATGAAGGCCCGGTACCGGGCCTGGTCCATCGGGCAGTTGATGTAGTCCGCCGTGCCACCGCCCGGGCCTTCCTTGTCG
>CAZNWE010000054.1:0-28562 GCA_964576715.1 uncultured Geminicoccaceae bacterium
TGCGCCTTCCTCATGGACTGGCTGAAGACCAAGGCCCCCTTCTGGAAGCTCGAGGAGACCCCATCGGGCGAGCGCTGGGTCGAGGCGAGGGAGAGCGACGACGCCGCCGCGGCGCGCTGGTCTCTCGGGACCGGCCCCTAGCGGCGCCGGCGGGCCGGACCGCCGGGCTTGTCGTCCGGCCGGCAGCTCCACTATAGCTCGCCACGGTCGGGCCCGTAGCTCAGTGGTTAGAGCTGGCCGCTCATAACGGTCTGGTCGCAGGTTCGAATCCTGCCGGGCCCACCACCCGCCGGCATCGCAGCCCGGCCGCGGTCGCGGGCAGCTCAGCTGCCGGCGACGACGAGCCTTGTGCCTGCGGTCTCCAGCACGGCGGTCAGCTCGGGCGGCGGCGACAGATCGGTGAAGAAGGTGTCGATCTCGCTCATCTCGCCGAGCCTGGCCATGGCCGGGCGGCCGAACTTGCTGTGGTCGGCGGCGAGAAAGACGCGGCGGGCGTGGCGGATGATCGTCTGTGCCACCTTGACCTCGCGATAATCGAAATCGAGCAGCGTGCCGTCGAGATCGATCGCACTGATCCCGATCACCGCGATGTCGACCCGGAACTGCCGGATGCTGTCGATGGTCGCCTCGCCGACAATGCCGCGGTCACGGGCGCGGACCACGCCACCGGCGATGATCACCTGGAAATCCTCCTTGGCCGCCATGATGTTGGCGACGTTGAGGTTGTTGGTGATCACCGAGAGGCCGTCATGGGCCATCAGCGCCTTGGCGATCTCCTCGTTGGTGGTGCCGATATTGATCGACAGCGAGGCCCGGTTCGGGACGTGGTCGGCGACCGCCCGGGCGATCCGCTGCTTGGCCTCGAGGTGCAGCACCTGGCGGCTCGAATAGGCGATGTTCTGGACACTCGACGGCAAGGCGGCGCCGCCGTGATGGCGCTCGAGGAGGCCGGCCTCGGCGAGCTCGTTGATGTCGCGGCGGATGGTCTGCGGGGTCACCGCGAACTGTTGGGCGAGGGCCTCGATGGTGACGAAGCCCCGGCGTTGCACGAGGGTGACGATCTCGGCGCGCCTGCCGTCGGGGTGGCTCACTCGGCTCGGCTCGGCGCAGCGGTGGAGCGCACCCGTGCCACCGCCCGCGCCCACCCGGCGAGCCGGGCGTCGCGGGTCGACGCCGGCATGTTGGGGACGAAGCGGCGATCGGCGCGCCAGCTGCGGCCGATCGCGTCCATCGAGGGGTAGAAGCCGATGGCGAGGCCGGCGAGGTAGGCGGCCCCGAGTGCCGTCGTCTCGATGACCGCCGGCCGCTCGACCGGCCGATCGAGGACATCGGCGAGGTACTGGCAGACCCAGTTATTGGCGACCATCCCGCCATCGACCCTGAGCGTCTCCGGGAACGCGCCGGCCGCGGCGGCGGCGATGTCGTCCTGCATCGCGGTCATCAGGTCGGCGGTCTGGTAGCAGACCGATTCGAGGGCGGCGCGGACGATGTGCGCACCGGTGGTATCGCGGGTGATGCCGAGGATGGCGCCCCTGGCGTCCGGATCCCAGTAGGGCGCGCCGAGGCCGGTGAACGCCGGAACCAGGTAGAGATCGCCACAATCGGCGACGGCCTCGGCCAACGCCTCGCTCTCGGCGGCGTGGCTGATGGCGCGCAGCCCGTCACGCACCCACTGAACAGCCGCACCGGCGATGAAGATGCTGCCCTCGATCGCATAGGTCGGCTTGCCGTCGAGCCGCCAGGCGATGGTCGAGAGCAGGCGGTTTCTCGACGGCACCAGCCGGTCGCCGGTGTTCAAAAGCGCGAAGCAACCGGTCCCGTAGGTGCTCTTCAGCATGCCGGGCAGAAAACAGGCCTGGCCGAAGGTTGCGGCCTGCTGGTCGCCGGCCATGCCGGTGATCGGAATGGTCACGCCGAACAGCGACGGCTCGCTGGCACCGAACGGCCCGCTATTGTCCAGGACCTCGGGCAACATGCTGCGGGGGATGTCGAGCCGCTCGAGCAGCCGGTCGTCCCAGTCCTGCCGGGTGATGTCGAAAAGCATGGTCCGACAGGCGTTGGAGGCGTCGGTTGCATGCACCTTGCCGCCGGTCAGGCGCCAGAGCAGGAAGCTGTCGACCGTGCCGCAGGCCAGCTCGCCGCGCTTCGCCCGGTCCCGCGCGCCCGCCACATTGTCGAGCAGCCACTTGAGCTTGGTCGCCGAGAAATAGGCATCGATGAGCAGACCGGTGGTGGCCTTGACGTGCTCGTCCAAGCCCTCGGCGACGAGTTCGCGACACAAAGAGGCGGTGCGGCGGTCCTGCCAGACGATGGCATTGTGGAGCGGCTGGCCGGTCGCCCGGTCCCAGACGATCGCGGTCTCGCGCTGGTTGGTGACGCCGATGGCAGCGATGGCCGAGACCGGCCGGCCGGAGCGGTCGATCGCCTCGCGCGCCGCCGCCATGGTATCGGTCCAGATGTGATCGGGGTCGTGCTCGACCCAACCGCCTTTCGGGTAGAACTGTTGCAGTTCACGCTGCCCGCTCGCCACCGGCGTGCCGGCGGCGTCGAACAGGATTGCCCTGCTGCTCGTGGTGCCCTGGTCGAGCGCCAGGATCAGGTCTCCCGCCATGCCTGCCTCCACCGGATCAATGGCTGTTCGTTGTCGCGTCGAACCTTCTAGGCCGATCCGGGTGGCCGCGTCGAGGCGGCGTCGCTCTGGCGGGTCAAACGATCAACGGTCGGCGTGGTCGGTCGTCGTGCATCGCCGCGAGCCGAGGTCGGCTCGCGGCACCCGCCTCGGCCGCCGCTGCTAGCCTGGCCGAGACGGCGTGCCCACGACTTCAGTTGGGCAGGGCAGCGAGCAGCGCGTTATCCAGGGACATCCGGTGGCCGGGCTGGTCGTCGTCGGCCGGGGTCGGGACGAGGAGATCGACCGCGATGCGGTCGAGGAGGCCAGCCATCCGTTCCAACTGCTCGGGGCTGAGCTTCCCGGATGCTGGCGAACGGATGCCCTCGGCGATCAACTGCAGCATTGCGGCGTGACTCTGATTGGTCATCGTCGTGTTCCTCTCCTGTGACCCCCTAACTCTATCGAACCGATATACGCATGGCAACGTCGCCGCGATCACAACGCGGACATGAGCATCCGGCTAGGCCGATAACTGCGGCTGCGCTAGAGATCGGCCATGCACGAGACCGCCGCGCCCGACCAAGCTCCCCGCCGTGTCGTCCTGGTCGACGGCTCCGGCTACATCTTTCGCGCCTTCTTCGCGCTGCCGCCGATGACCCGGGGCGACGGCACGCCGGTCAACGCCGTGTTCGGCTTCTCGTCGATGCTGTTCAAGCTGATGCAGGACCATGCGAACGACGACATGATCGTCGTCTTCGATGCCGGGCGGGTGAGCTTCCGGAACGAGATCTACGACCGCTACAAGGCCAATCGCGACGAGCCGCCGCCGGAACTCGTGCCGCAGTTCGAGCTGGTCAGGGATGCGGCGCGCGCCTTCGGCCTGCCGGCGGTCGAGGTCGAGGGCTTCGAGGCGGACGACCTGATCGCGACTTATGTCGATCGGGCGCGGGCAATGGGCCGCGAGGTGGTGATCGTCTCCTCGGACAAGGACCTGATGCAGCTCGTCGCCGAGGGCGTGCGGATGTGGGATCCGATGAAGGCGAAGGAGATCGGCCCCGCCGAGGTCGAGGAGCGCTTCGGGGTCGGGCCCGAGCTCGTCCAGGACTGTCTGGCACTGGCTGGCGACAGCTCGGACAACGTGCCGGGGGTGCCCGGGATCGGGGTCAAGACCGCTGCCCAGCTGCTGCTCGAATATGGCTCGCTCGAGGCCCTCCTGGCGAAGGCCGGAAACATCAAGCAGCCGAAGCGGCGGCAGTCGCTGATCGACTTCGCCGACCAGGCGCGGCTGTCGAGGCAGCTGGTGGCGCTCAGGCACGATGCCCCCCTGCCGGTCGAGCTGGATGGTGCGGTCCGCCGCGAGATCGACGGGGCGACGCTCCTGGCCTTTCTCCAGGCCAACGACTTCAAGGCCCTGATCGGGCGGATCGAGCAGGTCGCGGATGCGCATGCGCTCGACCGCGCCCAGCGGGCGAAGGACGCGGGCAGCGATGCACCGGTCTATTCGGCGATCACCGGGATGGCCGAGCTCGACGCTCTCCTGGTCCGGGCGGCGGCACTCGGCCGGCTGGCGATCGATACCGAGACGACGTCCCTGAACGTCGCTCGGGCCGAGCTGGTCGGCCTCTCGCTCGCGGTCGAGGAGACCGATGCGGCCTATGTGCCGGTCGGCCATGTCGACGATTTCGGCCAGCGGCAGCCGGGGCAGCTCGCCCTTGCCGAGGTGCTGGAGAGGCTGCGACCGGTGCTGACCGATCCGGGCATCCTCAAGATCGGCCACAACCTCAAGTACGACCAGGGCGTTCTGGTGAAGTACGACCTGCCGATCACCCCGGTCGACGACACCATGCTGCTCTCCTACGTGCTCGATGGCGCCAGCCATGGGCACGGCATGGACGAGCTCGCCCAGCGGCATCTCGACCACGAGACGATCCCTTATGAGGCGGTCTGCGGCAAGGGAGCGAAACAGATCGGCTTCGCGCAGGTGCCGATCGACAAGGCCACCGCTTACGCGGCCGAGGACGCGCTGGTTACGCTCAGGCTCTGGCAGCTCTTGAAGCGGCGGCTGATCGACGAGCGGGTGACGACGGTCTACGAGACGCTGGAACGGCCCCTGCCGGCGATCCTGGCGGCGATGGAGACGACCGGTATTCGGGTCGACCAGCATCGTCTGGAGCAGCTCTCGTCGGAGTTCGGCCAGCGCATGGCGGAGCGCGAGGCGGCTGCGATCAAGCTCGCCGGGCGGCCGTTCAACCTGGGCTCGCCCAAGCAGCTGGGCGAGATCCTCTACGACGAGATGGGCATCGGCTCCGGCAAGAAGACCAAGACCGGGGCCTATGCGACGGGGGCGGACATCCTCGAGGAGCTGGCCGCCCAGGGTCATGAATTGCCGCAGGTGGTGCTCGACTGGCGCCAGCTGCAAAAGCTGACCCGGACCTATACCGAGGCCCTGGTCGAGGAGATCGTGCCGGCGACCGGCCGGGTGCACACCTCCTACATGATGGCCGCCACCTCGACCGGCAGGCTCTCCTCGACCGACCCGAATCTGCAGAACATTCCGATCCGCACCGAGGAGGGCCGCAAGATCAGGGAGGCGTTCGTCGCCGACGAGGGCCATGTCCTGGTCTCGGCCGACTACTCGCAGATCGAGCTGCGTGTACTCGCCCACATGGCCGACATCCAGGCCTTGAAGGAGGCGTTCGCCAAGGACACCGACATCCACAGCGTCACCGCGGCCCGGATGTTCAAGGTCTCGGAGGCCGAGGTCGGCTCGGAGCTGCGGCGGCGGGCCAAGATGATCAATTACGGCATCATCTACGGCATCGGCGCCTTCGGCCTGGCGCAGCGGCTGGGGATTCCCCAGAGCGAGGCCAAGGCGTTCATCGAGGCCTATTTCGCCGAGTATCCCGGGGTCAAGGAGTACATGGAGCAGGCCAAGGCGGAGGCCCGCGAGCATGGCTTCGTCACGACGCTGTTCGGCCGCCGCTGCTTCGTGCCCGAGATCGCGAGCAAGCAGCCGGCGCGCCGATCCTATGCCGAACGGCAGGCGATCAACGCCCCGATCCAGGGCTCGGCCGCCGACATCATGAAGCGGGCGATGCGCAAGGTGGACCGGGCGCTGCGCGACCGCGATCTCGGCGTCAGGATGCTGCTGCAGGTCCACGACGAGCTGGTCTTCGAGGTGCCGGAGGATGCGCTGCACCCGGCAAGGGCGCTGATCCAGGAGGTGATGGAGGGGGCGGCAGCACTCTCCGTGCCGCTGGTCGTCGATGTCGGCGCCGGCGCCAACTGGGGGGTGGCGCACTAGCCGGCTGCTGGCGGATCGGCTGTCGAAGCGGCCCGCCACGACCTCTTCTTGGCGCCGATGTCGCGGTCAGCCGCGGCCGGCATTCTGAAACGGGCGCAGCGGCGGCGGCAGCGAGCGCCAGAAAGCCACCAGCCGGACCAGTTCGGCGGCGAGCCGGGCCAGTGCGAAGGCCCGCAGATCGTCCAGCCACCAGGCGATGACGAGGCAGAGGCTCAAGGTGGCGAGCATCGCGGCGTTGGCCCGGAGCAGCCGGTCGCCGAGCCGGGCCGAGGCCATCGCCGCCTGCAGGATGGTCGTCGCATGGGCGAGCACGAACCACGGCAACAGCCACAAGAGCAGGCCGGTCGAGGTCGTATAGGCGGCACCGAAGGCCAGCGGCAGCAGCATCGGTGCGAGGCCGGCGGCACCGGCCGCACCGATCAGGCCGATGCCGACGACCAGTTGCAGGTCGGCGCCGAGGGCCTGAGCGAAGGCCAGCGGTGTTTCCGCCCGCGCCCCCATCCGCGCCAGGGTGGTCTGGCCGAGCCCGTTGGCGAAGACCAGCCCGGCGACCAGGACGACGGAGGCCAGATAGTAGAAGCCGGCCGCGTCCGGGCCGAGCCGGATGCCGATCAACAGAATGTCGAGGCCGAGCACGAGCTGGCTCGCCAGCGTCCCGGCGGCGATCGGCAGGGCCAGCCGCAGCAGCGCCGCATCGGCCGGCATCGACGCGGGCAAAGCCGCAGCGGATGCTGGTGCCAGCTGCCGCATCCAGGGCCAACTGAGAGCGGCGGCGAGCCACCAGGCGGCAAGGAAGAGGAACGCCAGCCGCAACGGGTCGCCGGCGAGCGGCACCAGGAGGAGGAGGCCGACGAAGGCGGTCGGCCGAACGAGCAGCAACAGCGCCGCCAGCCGGGTCCGGCCTTTGGCCAGTGGCAGCCAGTCGAGCTGCAGGGCGATCGGCCAGAGGCTGGTCAGGATGACCAGGGTGACCAGCCGATCGCCGAGGCTCAGCGCCCAGGCGACGAGCCCGGCCGCGATGACCACGACGGTGCTGATCAACAGCCGCAGGCGAACCACCCGGTGAAGCCAGGCGCGCGCCAGCTCCGGGCGGCGCGCGACCTCGGCGGTGGCCACCGAGCGCAGGCCGGCTTCGCCGAGATGCAGGGCCAGGCCCTGGACCGCGAGCGCCATCGACCAGAGGCCGAGCGTCGCCGGCTCGAGAGCGCGGGCGATGAGCAGGGTGGCGACAAAGCCGAGCAAGGCCACGATGGCCCGGCTGCCCCCCATGGTCACCAAGCGCTCGACGGCGTCGGCCGAGGCGGTCTGGCAGAGGATGTGGCGCAGCCGCGCGAGCCGGCCCGCAGCTCGGATGCGGGCGATCAAACGGCCTGCAGGCGCCGGTAGAGGTGGACCACCTCCGCCATGATCGAATCCTCGTCGAGCTTGTCGACCCGGCCGGTCTGCCGGTAGCCGCCGCTGTTGATCAGGTCGCGCGCCGCGCCGAGGGCGGTGGCCAGGGATTTCGGGTCGGGGTCGCCGATGAAGCCGGAGAAGCCCTCGTCGACCCAGTCGGCGACATCACCGACATCGGTGGAGACGACCGGGCGCATCGCCTTCAACGCCTCCTTGACCACCGTGGGCGAGGCCTCGTAGCGGCTACAAAGCAGCAGGATGCCGTGCGCCTCGAGCACGCCCGGCACCTGATCGTGGGGCACGCGACCCTGCCAGGTGATCAGGTGGCGGGCCGGCGACCGGGCGAGCCGCTTGATCAGGTCGCGGCTGTCCTCGCCCTCGCCGGCGATGGTCAGCGTGAAGGCTTCGCCGCGCGCGTGCAGCTCCTCGATGGTGGCGATGGCCAGCGGCACGTTCTTCTGGTGGCTGATGCGCCCGAGCAGCAGCACCCGGGTGGCGAGTGCGGGTGGCGGCGGGGCGATCGCGCGGCCGGCGAAGATCTTGTCGTCGAAGGCGGCGGGGATGACGCTCGCCGCATTGAACGGTGCGGCCTCGACCACCTCGCCGAGCTTGCGGCGATCGCGGCCGCTGACGCAGACGATGGCATCGGCGAGCCGCACCACCTTGCGCTCGAGCCAGAGCATCGCCCGGCGGATCGGCCGGCCGACGCGGCCGAGCCAGCCATCCAGCACCTGGCCGGTGACGTTGTGGTAGCTGATCAGCACCCGGCCGCGGTTGGGAGCGAGGAGCAATTTCGGCCAGGCGGCGTAGTTGCGGTGGAAATGGAAGACGTCCTTGGCCCCGAATTGCCGGCGATGCCGCCAGAACCAGAGCCAGAGGCCGAGATAGAAGCGAAGGAAGTTCGAGGTCCTCGAGACATAGGTGATGTGCGGCGGGCAGCGGGCCGGCTGCAGGCGCGCGCCGACCAGGTGGAAATCGAGCCCCGACTTCAGCAGAGCGCGGTGCAGGCCGCGGAAATGCTCGGCACCGCCGCCAAGATCCTGGGCCAGGGGGTCGTTGTTGAAGAACACGTAGATCACCGGCTTTGCCTCTCGGGCCAGAGGGGGGGCGCGTGGCCGGGGTCCGGGTCGGGCCGCGGGTCGCAAGCGGCAGGCGCATCGGCCGTCGGGTGCAGGCGGATCAGCGTCTCGACTGCCTCGAGCGTGTGCACGACCGGGCCGTTATTGTCGACGACCGGCAGGGCGAAGCGGCTGGCGACACGGCGGTAGAGCGCCCGCCGGCGATGAAAGTGGCGATCGAGCAAGGCATCGGCGCGCTGCTCTTGGATGCGCAGCGGGTGGCGGTCGACCAGCACCACGAGGTTGGGTCGCGGCAGCAGCCGCACCAGCTTCGGGCCGATGCCGTCGATCACCAGATCGTCGAGGCCGGTATCGACCGCGAGATCGACCAGCGTGTCGTAGACGCAGCGATCGCCGAGCACCGGCTCCTGCCGGCCACCGAGCCAGCGCGGCACCCAGCGCGGCAGGTGGTAGCGGCAAACGATGTCCAGCACTTGATCGATGGTCTGCAGCGCGAGGAACGGCACCGCGAGCCAGGGCTGGCCCTGGAAGTCGTGATAGCCGATCCGCACCCCCTTCTGCTCGACCTTGTAGTTGTGGCCGGTCAAGCGGGTCAGGGCGAGGAACGGCTTCGACAGGTAGTTGCGAAAGCGGCTCCAGACGTGCCGCGACGGCACCCCGGCCGCGGCATAGTGCTGGCGCAGATGGGCCAAAAGGAAGCTCTTGCCGGTGCCGTCGACACCGCAGAATGCCACCAGCTTCTGCCGCAGCGGCGGGGCCTCGGGCTCGGCCAGCATTGCCTCGACACTGCCGGCCCAGGAGGTCCAGCGGCCAGCGTCGACGGCGGCCTCGCGCCGCTGGCGCAGGGCGCGGATCAAGGCGTGCGGCAGCTCGTCCACCGACTTGGCGACCAGCCCGCCCATGGCGAGCACGCATTCGCTCACCCCCGGGGCAGCGAGGGCGATCACCGGCCGGCCGGTGAGCCCGGCCTCGATGACGACGAGCGGCACCTCGGAGACGGGGGCGCGAAACGGGAATAGGAAGGCATCCACCGTGGCGAGTGCGCGGGCGATCTCGGCGGCATCCAGCATCTCGGTCCGTGCCTCGATCCGCCCGGCGGCCGGGCTGCGCCGCACCAGGCCGAGAAAGCGGTGCATTGCCTCGGGTGCCACGTCGGGGCGGAGCAACAGGAGGAGCCGCGCCTCGAGGCCGCGGGCGATCGCCCCCTCGAAGGCGGCCAGTGCTAGATGCGCACCGCGCAGCGCCAATGGCGGCCCGAGATAGGCGACGGTGGGCGGGCTCGGCGCCGCACTTTTCAGTGCCGGGTGGGCGAGGCAGGCTTGCGGGTCGACCTGCGGACGCAAGAGCGGGCCCGAGGGCAGGCCCAGGGCCCGATAGCGCTCGCGCCCGGCCTGGCTCAGATAGATCGGCCGGGCGGCACCGGACTGGCGAAAGCCGCGAACGATCAGCCGGCCGGGCAGGAGCGCATTGACGAGCGGCAGCAGCAGCAGCCGGCGCTCGCGCCAGAGTTCGCCGACCCCGACAGCGAGGATCTCGCGCAAGGTCAGGCGCGGACTGGCGATGACCAGATCGACCGGCGCACCGAGCTCGAGCCGGGTCATCCGCGCCATCGCGAAGGCGCCGGTGACGAGGTAGATGCGCGCTGGCGCCACGCGACGGCAAAGCTGGCGCAGCGCCTGGCTCGGTCGGCCGTGCCTGACGAGCGCCGGCAGTGCGATGATCGCATAGGGTTGGCCGGGCTCGGCCGCGGCCGGGGCCCGCTCATCGACGTCGGTGACGACGGTCACCGTCCGGCCGAGGGCCGCGAGCCCGGTGGCGAGACCGTGCGCCATGTGCCAGGGCTGACGACGCCGGCGCTCGGCGGCAAAGCCGAAGCAGACCACGAGGTCATGCGGCTGTTCGGCATCCAGCGGCAGCGCCCGGTTCATGCCGCCTGCCGCGCCAGGCTCTGGTAGAGGGCGGCGGTCTGCGCCGCCACCCCGTCCCAGGCGAACTGGGCTGCCACCATGGCGCGGGCGCACGCCGCCCGGGCGGCGGCGGCCCGGGGATCGGCGAGCACCGCCGCGATGGCCGCGGCAAGGGCTGCGGGCTCGGGCTCGGCGATCGACAGCGGGGCCGGTGCTGCGAGGTCGCGAACCAGGCCGGTCGGGGTGGTCACCACCGGCGTGCCGGCGGCCATCGCCTCGAGCAGGGTCAGCGGCCCACTCTCGTAGTCGGCCGGATTGACCAGCACGGTGCTCCGGTGCAGGGCGTCGCGCAGCGCCTCCCGCTCGAGGAAGCCCAGGAAGTCGACGCGCTCGGCAACGCCCAGGGTCGCGGCCTGCGCCTCGAGCGCGGCGCGCAGCGGGCCTTCCCCGGCCAAAGCGAGGCGCCAGTCGGGGCGATCCCGGAGACGCGCCACGGCGTCGATCAGCCGGCCAAGACCCTTGCGATAGCCGAGCCGGCCGGCATAGAGGATGGTCGGGCGGGCGGGCGATTGGCGGCTCGGCGGCGGGGCAAAGAAGTCGATGTCGACGCCGTTGGGGATCACCAGCGGGCGCTGGCCGTGCAGTCGGTACTGGCGCTGCAGTTCCTCGGCGACATTGCCCGAGACCGCGATGATGGCGGCAGCGGCCCTGATCTGGGCACGTTCGTAGGCCTGGCCGAACAACAAGGCATTGGCCTTGACCATGGCCGGCAGCAGCCCCGGTTCGTGGATCGCCGCGGCGTCGGCGAGGAGCGGGCTGTGAAAGGTGACGAGCCGCGGCAGCCGGGTCTTCAGCCGGGGCAGCAGCGGCAGGTGGAGATGCAGGAGCTCGGCATCCTCGCCGCCCTGGTCGAGCCAGGGTTGCAGGACCGCACGGATCGCCTCCTGGTGGAACGGGCGGACCGGGGCGTAGGGGTAGAGGGCGACCGGCACGCCCTCGACGCGCAGCCGCTGCCAGAACTGCAGATTCTTGCCCTTGGCGAGCACGATGGGCTCGATGCCGTGGGCCGGCAGGCGCTTGGCGAGCTCGATCACATGCCGGCCGATGCCCTCGCGCGGTGGCAGGCGGTTGTTGGTGATCAGCGCGACGCGCATTGGCGTCAGCCGGCCGCCACCGGCAGCGGTGCCTCGGTCTCGTCGGGCTGCCAGTAGTAGTCCTGGCCGCTCAACAGGGCACTGACCCGGCGCGGCAACCTGGCACCGCTCAGGCCGAGCCGATAGCCGGCATAGCGGGCAGCCGTGTGCAGCGTCGCAAAAGGCAGCAGCCCCGGCGCGGTGCGCGCCAGGTGCGCCAAGAGCGCCCTGGCGTAGACGAGCCCCCGCGTCTCGTCGGGCTCGTGGGCGAGCAGCAGGTCGCGATAGATGCGCCGCGCATAGCCGGTGTCGAACTGCCGGCGGAAATCGGCAAGCAGGCCGCTGGCGTGGCTGTGCCGGACCCGCGCCTCGGCGACATAGGCGATGCGGTAGCCGCGGCGCAGCAGGGCGGCGGTGGCGATCGTCTCCTCGCTCACCAGGGTCGGCGGAAAGCCGCCGATCTCGTCGAGCGCGGCCGAGCACCAGGCAGCGCAACTATTCGAGCAGAAATGCGTGTAGGCGCCGTAGTGCCGCCAGTCGGCGAGCGCGCGGCTGTGGCTGGCGGCCGGGTAGTTGAAGGCGCGGTCGAACGCCTCGATCGCGTCGGCGCCGTCGCGGGCGACCTGCCGGCCATAGGTGATCGCCGCCTCGCCGGCGCGGATGGGGGCGGTCAGCCGCTCGAGGAAGTCGGCGCGTTCGGCGTGGGCATCCGGGGTCAGCATCACCACGACGGGTGTGCCGAGCCGGCGCCGCGCGAGCTCGCGGGTGCGGCCGTGGTTGAAGCTCGTCCGCGGGACGACCAGGACCTCCGCACCGAGCTCGCGCGCGCTTTCGACCGTGCCATCGTTCGAGCTCGAGTTGACGACCAGGATGCGCGGCGCGAGCGGCGAGGCGCGCAACGGGCCGATGCAACCGGGCAGGAGCTCGCGCGCGCGATGGGTGACGATCACGACACCGATCCGTGCATCCTCCATATCCTCGCTCCTCAACGTTCCTTCGGCTCGGCCAGGCGAACTACGCGTGAATTGTCGATGGAACTGCAGACAAAATCAACCATAAATTGAATTCGATCATGCTGCTCGCCCGTGAACCGCTGCCAGCTGTGCCGTGCAGCCGTGCGCCAGCTGGTCGAGCTGCCGGGCGCGGGCGACGGCATCGAACAGCCCGGGCAACGGCTCGGTGTTGCAGCGGCGGCGCGGCTCGGCACTCGGCTTCGGCGGCTGCGCGGCCTCGATCGGACAGGCGAGGCCGAGGCGCGGCCTGAGCGCCTGGGCGATGCGCTCGGCAAAGGCCGCCACGGTCTCGACATGCCCGCTCGGATTCGACCGCCCGTCGGCCGGGGCCGGGCCGCGCCCGAGCGCGATGTCGGCATAGTGCGCCGCTAGGAGATCGACCGGGAGGAAGTCCCGCACCCGCTCCGGGTGATCGAGGATGGCGGGCTCACCCTGACACCAGTGCCGGGTCAGGTCGCCGAGTACCCCGCTGACCTGGCCGGGGCCGAACGGTGCCGGGATCGTCACCTTGAACGCCGCGATGCCGGCGGCGGCCGCTTCATGGCGAATGATGGCGGCGGTCAGCGTCTTGGCCAGGCCGTAGGCGCCGATCGCCAGGAGCGGACGGTCGCCGTCACCCTCGCCGGCCTCGAAGACCGTGCCGGTGTGGACCACCCGCCGCAGGCCACGCCGGCGCATCGTGCCCAGGATCTCGGCGAGGTTGAGCGTATCGGCGCGCGCCGCGTCGAGCGGCTGAAAGTCGGGCCGCCGAAAGTCGCCGACCTCCGCGTGGTGCAGGCAGAGCACGTCGAACGGCAGCGCCCCTTCGACGAGCCGGCGAAAAGCCTCGCTGCCGAAGGGCCGGTCGAAGACCACGGCGGCGCGCTGGCCGACCGCCTCGATGCGCGCGCGCCGTGCCGGATCGTAGTGCTCGGGGCGGCCCCGGCAGACCGCCGTCACCTCCGCCCCGGCGGCGGCCAGCGCCCTGGCGATCCACAGCCCGGTGAAGCTGCTCGCCCCGGTGAGCAGCACCCGCATCAGGCGGCTCGCTCCATGGCCGCACCGGCGGCGGCGCGGTCCGCTTCCGGCGCGAGGGCCGCAGGCGTGAACGGCGGGTGGCCGAGATCCTTGTCGGAGACCACGGCCGGCGGCTGCGGCCAGACGATCGCGAACGCCGGGTCGTCGTAGCGAAAGCCCCGCTCGGCGTGCGGGTCGTAGGGGGCGGAGACCAGATAGGCCATCAGCACGTCAGGGGTCAGCGAGAGAAAGCCGTGCGCGAAGCCTTCGGGCACCGCCAGCACCCGGCCGTTCTCGGCCGAGAGCTCGAAGCCTTGCCAGTGGCAGAAGGTCGGGCTCGCCGGCCGGAGATCGACGATCACGTCGAACAGCCTGCCGTGCAGACACTGCACCACCTTGATCTCCGCACTCGCCCCGAGTTGCAGATGCAGGCCGCGCAACGTGTGCCTGGTGCGGCTGTGCGAGAGGTTGGCCTGCACCACGTCGAGGGGCATCCCGGCGGCGGCCAAGGCGGCGCGGCAGAACACCCGGGCAAAGCTGCCGCGCGCATCGCGGTGGCGCGCCTGCTCGAACAGCAGGCCAGCGCCGAACGGCCTGTCAACCAGTCGCATCGTCATTGCTCCTGTCCCCGTTGCTGTCTGGTGGCGTCGGCGCGCCGGCCGGGCGGCGGCGCGTCGCGGCCGGCGCGGACGCACGCTCTGCTGGCCCGGCCGGCGCGCCGAGCCAGGGCGTGGTGCCGGCCTCGCACAGGGCAGCGACCCGATCGCGGTCGCTGATGGTGTCGATGCAAGACCAGAAGCCGCGGTGGTTGAAGAGCCGCAGCCCGCCTTCCCGGGCCAGCCGCTGCAGCGGCTCGTGCTCGAGCACGCAGCTCTCGTCGTCGCTCAGATAGTCGAGAAAGCCGCGGCGAAAGAAGAAGAAGCCGCCATTGACCCAGTCACCGCTGGCGCGCGGCTTCTCGAGAAAGCCGCGCACCTCGCCGTCCTCGATATCGAAGCAGCCGAACTGCGATGGCGGGTTGACCGCGAGTGCCGTGCCGAGCCGATTGTGGGCCAGATGGAAGGCGAGTTCGCAGCCCAGGTCGGCATCGGTGAGCCCATCGCCGTAGGTCACGCCGAAATGCTCATGCTCGCCGAGATGGCGGGCCGCCGCCCTGGCGATCCGGGCACCGGTCATCGCATGGCGGCCGGTATGGGCTACGGTCACCTGCCAGTCCGGTGCCGCCGACGACTGATGATACCAGATCTCCCGGGTCGCGAGGTCGACCGTGAAGTCGTTGGCGATGCCCGGATAATCGAGAAAATAGCTACTCACCACGTCGTGCCGGTGACCGGTGCAAAGGATGAAGCGGCGAAAGCCGAAGCGCCGGTAGGAGCGCATGATGTGGGTGACGATCGGCTGGTCGTCGATCTCGACCAGTGGTTTCGGCCGGTTGCCGGCGGCCGTGCCGAGCCGTGTCCCGAGGCCGCCACAGAGAATCAGGATCGGGACGTGTTCAGGCTGGGGCTGAGACATGGCGCGCTTTCGCAGGCGGCGTTGGCAGACGAGGTGCGCTTGCATCGCGATGCTCTGCGGCGCGATCCAAGAGGCGGAACCGGCCACACTGATCGGCGAGAAAGCCGCCATCGGCCTCGGTCTCCAGGCGACGATAGCCTTCGAGCGCCCAGTCCAGGGCGGTCGCGACATCGAGCCTCGGGCGCCAGGCCAGCGCCTCGGCGATCGGCGCCCCGGCGAGGCCCGGCGGCAGGGCCCCGAGGGCCGGCAGCGGCACCTCGGCCGCCGGCGCCGGGTCGGCAATGCCGGTGCCCCGGGCCGCAGCGCTGGCTTGCAGCCCCGAGGCTGCGAGCTGCAGCCCCGCCACGCCGCGCCGGCTCGGCCAGCCGCCCGGGCGCCAGCTGCCGCCGAGCCGATCGGCCAGGTGATCGGCGAGTGCTGCCCGCGACCAGGCGGGCGATGACGCCGGGCGCAGCGCCCAGGCGCGCGCGAAGGCGCGCGGCCGTCGCACCAGTGCTTGGGTCAGCGCCAGACAGCCGTCGAGCGCATCGAGCACATGGCAGAGCGGATGGCTGGCCCAGGCGGCATCGAGGCTCGGCACCTGCCCCGCCGCCATGGCGCGGTGCAGGAACGGGACCAGCCGGTCCGCGGCGAAGTCACCACCGCCGACCAGTTCCGGCAGGTGGAGGGTGGCGAGGCCGATCCCGTCCGCCGGCTCCAGATAGCATTGCCGAAAGGTTGCGGCGATGATCGCGGCACAGGCGAAGCTGGCCGTCATGGGCTCGACCCCACCGCCGGTCGCCGCCGGCCGCTGCAGGGCGGACCGGTCGGTGGTGACGATGAGGATCGCCCGCAAGGCCGGATTGCCGCGCGCCGCGTGCAAGAGGTTGAGGGTGCCTGTGGCGTTGCTGTCGAAGCTGTCGAGCGGTCGCTCGAGGCCGCCGGCAGCGGCGCGCCGGCCGGCGAGATGGATGACGATCTCCGGGGCGATGGCGGTCATCGTCTGCTCGACCCTGGCCCGGTCGCGGATGTCGCCGCTGCGGCTGGTCAGCCGCCGCTCGAGCCCGGCTCGGCCGAACAGGCTCGAGCCGTCCGGCGGCCGGCGGGCGAAGCCGGTGAGATCGGCGCCGAGCTCGCTCAACTGATACGCGATCCAGCTTCCCAAGAAGCCGGTATGGCCGGTCACCAACACCCGCCGATTCAGCCAGAAGGTCGGATCCCTGGGGCAAAAATCTCTTGTTTTGTGCATCTTACTCGAGTCCAAACGGCGGCTGGCGAAAAAGACGAATTCAACCTATAATTTAATTGCATTGGATGCAACCCTTTGCTTGCGGGGTGTTCGGTGCGCGATCGGAGAGCATATGAGAGGCGATGCAGCCGCAGCTCGTTCATCACCCTGCCTATGTCGCCCCGCTGCCCGCCGGGCATCGCTTTCCAATGCCCAAATTCGGGGCGCTGTTTCGCCTCTTGATTGATAAACACTTGGCCCCGGCGGCGGCGCGCCACGTCCCGTCAGCGATCGACGCCAGGCTTCTCGCAGGTGCCCATGACGCGGCCTATATCGCTGCCGTGCTCGGTTTGCGCCTGCCACCCGAGGCGGTGCGCCGGCTCGGCCTGCCGCTCTCGGCCGCGGTCGTCGACCGGGCCCGGGCCGCCACCGCCGGCACCCTGCTCGCCGCCCGGCTGGCGCTGACCCACGGTCTGGCCTGCAACACGGCGGGCGGCAGCCACCACGCGTTCGCCGGCTTCGGTGCCGGCTTTTGCGTTTTCAACGACGTCGCGGTGGCGACCGCCGCTTTGCTCGCCGAGGGCCTGGTTGCCCGGGTGCTGGTGATCGACCTCGACGTGCACCAGGGCGACGGCACCGCCGCCATCTTCCAGCAGGACCCCCGGGTGACGACGCTCTCGGTGCATTGCCGGACGAACTTTCCGGCGCGCAAGCAGCAGAGCAGCCTCGATGTCGCCCTCGACCCCGATCTCGGCGACCGCGACTACCTCGCCATCGTGGCGCCGCTGGTCGAGCGGGCACTCGAGCGCAGCCGGCCGGATCTGATCTTCTTCAACGCCGGGGTCGATCCGCACAAGGACGACCGGCTCGGCCGGCTGGCGCTGACCGACAAGGGACTGGCCGAGCGCGAGGCCCTGGTGCTCGAGGCCTGTCGCCGGCGAGGTCTCCCGCTCGCCGTCGTGGTCGGCGGCGGCTATGCGGCGGATGTCGAGCTCGTCGCGGCTCGGCACGCCATTCTGCACGGCGTTGCCGCCGACCTGCCGCCCTGGTGAGCCGGCTCAGCCGTCGAGGCTGACCACCTTGCCGGGATTGAGGATGTTGTTGGGGTCGAGCGCACGCTTGATGGTGCGCATCAGAGCGACCCCGGACGGGTGCTCGCGCGCGAGGCTGCGGAGCTTGCCCATGCCGATGCCGTGCTCGCCGGTGCAGGTGCCGCCCATCGCGATGGCGCGGTCGATCAGCCGGGCATTGGCCGCCTCGGCGCGGGCCAGCGCGGCCGGGTCGTCGGGGTCGAGCAGGAAGAGCAGGTGGAAATTGCCGTCGCCGACATGGCCGACGAGCGGCGCGAGCAGCCCCGCCTCGGCCACGTCCGCCTGGGTCTCGACGATGCATTGAGCGAGCCTCGAGATCGGCACGCAGACGTCGGTCGCCCAGCCGCGGCAGCCGGGCTTGAGCGAGAGGGCCGCGTAGTAGGCGTCGTGGCGGGCCTGCCAGAGCCGGTTGCGCGCCTCGGTGCTGGCGGACCAGCGAAACCCCGTGCCGCCGAACTCCCCGGCGATCGCCTCGACGGAAGCTGCCTGCTCCGCGACCCCGGCGGTGCTGCCGTGGAACTCGAAGAAGAGGGTCGGCGCCGGGCTGCAGTCGTCGAGCCTGGAATAGGCGATGCAGGCGCGCATCTGCAGCGCATCCAAGAGCTCGATCCGTGCGATCGGGATGCCGCTCTGGATGGTCAGCATCACCGTCTCGACCGCCGCCTCGACCGTGGGGAAGCTGGCGACGGCGGCCGAGATCGCTTCGGGAATGCCGAACAGCTTGAGGCGCAGCTCGGTGATGATGCCGAGCGTCCCCTCCGAGCCGATCAACAGGCGGGTCAGATCGTAGCCCGCGGCACTCTTCCTTGCCCGGCCACCGGTCTTGACGACGCGGCCATCGGCCAGCACGGCGGTGAGCCCGAGCACCAGCTCGCGCATCGTGCCGTAGCGCACGGCATTGGTGCCGGAGGCGCGGGTCGCGGCCATGCCGCCGAGGGTGGCATCGGCGCCGGGATCGACCGGGAAGAAGACGCCCGAATGACGCAGCTCCTCGTTGAGCTGGCGGCGCCGCACGCCGGCCTCGACCAGGCAGTCGAGATCCGGCACGGCAACCTCGAGCACGCGGTTCAGCGCCGACAGATCGAGGCAGATGCCGCCTTCGCGCGCCGCCACGTGACCCTCGAGCGAGGTGCCGACGCCAAAGGCGATCACCGGCAGCCGGGCAGCATTGCAGGCGGCCACGATCCTCGCGACCTCGGCCGTCGAGTGCGGCACCGCCACGGCATCGGGGGCGATACCGTCATGCGGCCCCTCGCCCCGCCCGTGCTGCTCGCGGATCACCCGGTTGGTGACCAGCCGCTCGCCCAGCCAGCCCTTCAGCGCCTCGATCACGGCCGCCGCCTGCCGCCGCTCCTGCATCGCCACCGCCATCAGCATCGCCTCCCGCTCGCCCTTCTCAAGCTAGCAGCTTTGCCCCGGCAGGCCGAGAGCGGACCGTCGATCGGCACCGCCGGGCTAGAGCGGCATCGTGCCGAAGCTCTCGACCAGCGAGCCCACGACCAGGAGCCAGCCGTCGACCAGGACGAAGAAGATGATCTTGAACGGCAGCGAGATGACCACCGGCGGCAGCATCATCATGCCCATCGACATCAGGATCGAGGCGACCACCATGTCGATGATCAAGAACGGGATGAAGATGAGAAAGCCGATCTCGAAGGCGCGCCTGAGCTCGCTGATCATGAAGGCCGGGACCAGGACACGAAACGGGGCGTCGACCGGATCGAGCGTCGGCTCGAGCTCGGCGATGTCGTAGAACAGGGCGAGGTCCTTGTCCCTGACCTGGCTGCGCATGAAGGCGTGAAACGGGGCGGCGGCGCGCTCGATCGCCGCCATCTCGTCGATCTCCTCGGCGATCAACGGCTCGATGCCCTCCTCCCAGGCCTGCTCGAAAACCGGCATCATGATGAACAGGGTGAGGAACAAGGCGAGGCTGACCAGTACCGAGTTGGGCGGACTCTGCTGCAGCCCGAGCGCGGTTCGGAGAAACGACAGGACAATGACGATCCGGGTGAACGAGGTCACCATGAGGAGGATGGACGGGGCGAGCGAGAGGACCGTGATCAGCAGCACGAGGCGGATGATCTGCCCGGTCGCCGTGCCGTCGCCACCGCCGAGATCGATGCTCAGCGCCTGTGCCAGCGCCGCGCCGGGCAGGAGGCCGAGGCAAAGGGCAGGCACCAGGGCCGAAAGGGCGGCAAGGGCCGGCCGCCGGCTCATGCCGCATCTCCCGCCGGGCCCGGGTGCGCCGCCGGCCGGCCGGCCGGGACCAGGGAAGCGCTGCCCGCCGCCGAGACGACGATCAGGTGCTCCGCCGTGTCGTGACGCACCAGGAAGAGCCGGGTGCGCGGGTCGAGCGCCAGGGTCTCGACCAGTGCCAATCGCCGGCCGCCACCACCACGCAGTGGCGCACCTGACGGGGCGAAGCGGCGGACCAGCCAGAACACCACGACCATGAGACAGAGAACGAGGCCGAGGCCGAGGACGGTGCGGCTGAGATCGGCGACTTCCAGCATGCCGCGCTCGGCCTCAATACCGCTTCGTCTTGTCGTAGGCGGCGGCGGCCCTGGCGCTCGGCCCGCTGCGGGCGAGCTCGTCGCTCAGGCGGCGACCCTCGGCAGCAATGACGCCGCCGAGGGTCTCGATCTCCTCGGCGAGGCCAAGCAGCAGCCGACGATGGCGCAGCGAATCGGCGGTCGACACCGTGATGGCCTCGAGCAGCGCCGCCAATCTTTGGCGCAATTTCTCGAGATCGGGCTCGCCGCCCCGCCCGATCACCGTGCGGGCGACCGCGACGGCGGTCGCGAGCTCAGCGCAATCCCGGGCGAGGTCGGCGGCCCGGATCGCCTCGGTCGATCTCATCGCCACCCTGCGCCTCGCTGGCGCCGGCGCAGCGCCGTTCCATCCGGCCCGATCATCGAAATCTCCCCGTGCAGTGCCGCTGCTCACCATCGGATGCTAGACAATCTGGGTTAAGGCGCGGTTAACGAGGCAGCGACGAGGAGGACGACGGGCGTGACCCTGAACGACGAGGCGCTGCTGCGCTACGCCCGGCACATCGTGCTGCCGGAGCTCGGTGGCATCGGCCAAATGCGGCTGCTCGAGGGATCGGTGCTGATCGTCGGCATGGGCGGGCTCGGCGCCCCCTTGGCCCTCTATCTCGTGGCAGCCGGGGTCGGCCGGGTCGGGCTGGTCGACGACGACCGGGTCGATCTCGGCAATCTGCACCGGCAGGTGATCTTCAGCGAGGCCGATGTCGGCCGGCTGAAGGTCGAGGCCGCTGCGCAACGGCTGCACGCCTTGTCGGCCCGGACCCGGCTCGAGCCGCACGCCGTCCGCCTCGAGGTGGCGAACGCCGCAACCCTGATCGGCGGCTATGACGTCGTCGCCGACGGCACCGACACCGTCGCCACGCGACACCTCGTGCACGATGTCGCGATGCAGGCGGCACGGCCGCTGGTCGCGGGCTCGGTGCAGGGGGTCGACGGCCAGCTCACCGTCTACCGGGCCTTCGCCGGACCGCCGCACCCCTGTCTGCATTGCCTGTTCGACGCCGCGGCGGATGGCGCGAGCCTGCCGAGCTGTGCCCAGGCTGGGGTGCTGGGGCCCGCTGTCGGGCTAATCGGCAGCCTGATGGCGATCGAGGTGGTCAAGCTCCTGGCCGGAATCGATGGCGGGCTGTCCGGGACTTTGCTCCACATCGACGCCCTGGCGCCGGCGATCGAGCGACTGCGCTTCGCCCGCCCGGCGGGCTGTGCTCGGCATTGTTCTCGGCAAGTCGGCTGGTAGGCGCGTTTTGCCGTCGAAAAGCGTTTGATTGTAAATGGGTTACGATACTGCGGCAGCGCGCTGCTTTATGTTGCATGGACGCGCAGCCTTGCGGTAAGGGAAGCGCGTCCTGGACCGGGGTTCAGCGCCAAGGTGGTGGCACTGGTGTGGGAGCCTTGAGCTGCGGCACGGTTCTCGACGGTATTTGGAGGCGCGCATGGCGAAGTCGCTCGACACCGACTACCGGCCGACCGAGAACGAGCCCTACATGAACCCGCGGCAGGTCGAGTATTTCCGCCGCAAGCTCCTGGATTGGCGCGACGACCTGGTCCGCGGCTCGGGCCTCACGCTCAAGCAGCTGCAGGAGGACGACAGCAAGCCCGCCGATGCCAGCGACTGGGCGAGTTCCGAGGTGCAGCGGGCGTTCGAGCTGCGCACCCGCGACCGCGAGCGCAAGCTGCTCGCCAAGATCGAGGCGGCGCTGCGGCGGATCGAAGACGGCACTTACGGCTATTGCGAGGAGACGCAGGAGCCGATCGGCCTCAAGCGTCTCGATGCCCGGCCGATCGCGACCTTGAGCATCGAGGCGCAGGAGCGCCACGAGCGGCGCGAGCGCAGCTACCGCGACGACTAGCCGTAGCGCGGCATCCGGCGACGACCGTCCGGTTGCCGCGATGCCCGGCAAGAACGTCCCGTCTCGGCAGGATTTGCCGGGTGGCGAGGTGCGGCGGTGAGCGCCGCGCCAGAACATTGCCGCACGGCCCGGTGGTTCGGCAGACTGGCACGATGGTTGCACGACACCGCCTGCCATGTCGCAGCTCATCGTTGCCACCTCCCCCCCGCAGCGCCCGCCAAGCGCTCGCCCCGACCCGGTCGACGCTGTCCAGGGTGACGCCGACGAGCCGTTCGCCGCCCTGCTCGCCGGCCTCGTCGGCGCGCCGCCGACCGCCGCCGAGCCGATGCCGTCGACCGACTTCGCGGCAGCACCACGGCGCGAGGCGCTCGTTGAAGCCGTCGCCGCCGATGCCGGCCGGTCCGCCCGAGGCGCGAAATTGGAAAGGGCGGCGGAGTGGCCCGACGGCCGACAGCCGGGCAGCGCTGTCGTGCCGGGCGAGGCGCAGCCGGCCCCACCGACAAGCGGTGCCGTGGCGTCGCGTGACCCGCGCAACGCGGCGGACGGCGTTGCCCAGCCGGGACCGGCGGCGCCCAGCGCTCTGACCGCGGGCCCGCTGCCGGCAGGCCAGCGCTCGAGCGGCGCCGGTGGCGCGGCACAGCCGGCCACGGCCACTCCGGACCCCGCCGCCGCGGCGCCATCGACAGCGGCACCGGCCCAGCCGAGCGAGCGGCGCCGCAACGAGCCGCACCCCGGCGCCGGCCAACCGGCCGCCAGCCTGCCGACGCGCAATCAGCCGGCGGGCAAAGCGCCGCCTGCCAGCGAAGCCACACGGGAATCAATGTCGCCAGCCGCCCCACCGGCCGCCGGCGCCATGGCAAGAGGAGCGGCCGCCGCCTCGCTGTCGGAGCTCGGCTTGGTCCGGCTCGCCTGGAACGCGGTCGCTGCCGAAGCCGTGTCGCCGCCCGATCCGATCGCCACCGACGGGCTCGCCGGCACCGCCGATCGCCCGGGCCTCGCGTCCTTCGCGCAGGTCGCCGGCGCCGGCGCCGCCCGGCCGGTGCAGCAGCTGGCACTGGCCATCGACCGCGCGGTCAAGGGCGAGATCCGCCAGCTGACGATCCAGCTGAGCCCGCAAGAGCTCGGTGCGGTCGAGATCGCGCTCGAGCTCGATGCCGATCGGCGGCTGACCGTCGCCATCCTGGCCGAGCGGCCGGAGACGCTCGATCTGCTGCGCCAGGACGCGCGCCAGCTCGAGCGCTTGCTCGGCCAGCAGGGCCTCGGTCTCGCCGATGCGGCCATCGATCTCGGGCTGATGAGCGAGGAGCGCCGCCGCGGCCGTGAGCGGCCGCCGACAGCGGCGCCGGCGGCCGGCATCGCTGACGAGCCGGCGGTCGCGGTGGCCGGCATTAGCGCTCCAGCGCCGCCGGCATCGGCGGCCACGCGTCGCTTGAACCTTTCGATCTGAGCCGGGAGAACCCGATCGTCATGTCCATCAATGCCCTGCCGGCGACAACCGCTGCCGCCACCGGCAGTCGGGACGGCGCCAAGCTCGCCGCCGATTTCGACGGCTTCTTGAAGCTGTTGACCACGCAACTGCAGACCCAGGATCCGCTAAGCCCGATGGATGCCGAGCAGTTCACCAGCCAACTCGTCCAGTTCTCGGCGGTCGAGCAGGCGATCCAGACCAACAGCCAGCTGAAGACCCTCGTCGGGCTGATGCAGACGACGCAGCACACCGCGGCACTGCAATATGTCGGCGCCACGGTCGAGCTCGATGCCGGCCGCATCCATCTGCCGCTCGGTGGCGACGCGTCGATCGGCTACACGCTCGACGGCGCCGCGGCGGCGGTCCGCATCACCGTCGTCGACGCCGAGGGCCGCACCGTGCGCGAGCTCGCCGGACCCGGCGGCGGCGGCGCGCAGACCGTCATCTGGGACGGTCTGGACGACGATCGCCGTGGCGCGGCGCCCGGCAGCTACGGGGTCCAAATCGAGGCTTTCGATGCCGCCGGCCGCCCGCTGCCGGTCTCGCTCGCCACCACCGGCCGGGTCGACGCCCTCTTGCAGACAGCTGACGGCCTGGTGCTCTCGGTCGACGGCCGCACCCATCCGCTCGACGCCGTCCGGGCCATTCTGCCGCCGGCCTGAGCCCTGCCCTTTCCGACCTTCGACGAAACGCCAAAAAGCTGGAGTAGACGATGAGCCTCTTCGGGTCGCTATATTCGGGTGTCTCCGGTCTCAACGCGCAGTCGCGCGCGATGAGCATGATCTCCGACAACGTCGCCAATGTGAACACCACCGCCTACAAGGGGGCGCAAGCCCAGTTCGCCAACCTGGTCACCGCACAGGATTCGGTGAACGCCTATTCGCCGGGCGGGGTGCGCTCGATGGGCAAGCTGACCATCGGCAACCAGGGACTGATCCAGAGCAGCAGCTCGCCGACCGATGCGGCGATCTCGGGTGCCGGGTTCTTCGTCGTCAACGCCGCCGCCGATGGCAGCGGTGAGCAGGTCTACACCCGGGCAGGCTCGTTCGCCCCCGACTTCATCGGCAACCTGCGCACCCCCTCGGGCCAGTATCTGCAGGGCTGGCTGCTCGACGCGAACGAGAACGTGGTCGACGTCAACACGGTCGAGACGGTCAATATCGGTATCGTCAACGGCCTCGCCCGGGCGACCAACGAGGTGCGGATCGGCGCCAATCTCGACGCCGATCGGGCCGTCCATGTCGGTGCCTATGCCGTGGACGACATGGCCAACGGCACGGTCGAGCCGCATTTCTCCCGCGACATCCAGGTCTATGACAGCCTCGGCCGGCCGCAGGCGCTGACCATCGGCTATTTGAAGACGGCCGCGAACGCGTGGCAGGTCGAGGTCTACGCCGCCGACCCGGCGGCGGTGACCGCTGGTGCGGTGGCCCTCGGCAGCGGCACCGTGACCTTCAACGGTGACGGCAGCCTCGCCACCAACAGCCTCGACGGCGTCGGCGTGACCATCCAGTGGGCGGCCGCGGCGGGTGCTGACGACAGCACCATCACCTTCGACCTCGGCACCGCCGGCGAGACCAACGGGCTGACCCAGTTCGCGAGCCCGACCAATGTCGCCTTCGTTCTGCAGAACGGCGCCGAGGTGGGCGAGCTCAACGGGGCGCGGATCGACGAGGCGGGCTACCTCATCGCCTCGTTCACCAACGGCGAGGAGCGCCGCCTCTACCAGCTGCCGGTCGCCACCTTCGCCAATCCGGCCGGGCTGAGCCCGCGCTCGGGCAACATCTTCGCGCAGACCGAGAACTCGGGCGAGTTCAATCTCCGGGTCGCCGGCCGCGGCGGTGCCGGCCTGCTCGCCCCCTCGGCGCTCGAGGCCGCCAATGTCGATCTCGCCGACGAGTTCACCAAGATGATCGTCACCCAGCGCGCCTATTCGGCCAACTCCCGGGTGATCACGACCACCAACAATATGCTCGAGGAACTGATCCAGATCAGTCGCTGATTTTCACCAACTTCTTCAAAGTATGGCAAACGAATATTTACCAAAATCATTAGAGCGGATTTAAAGCGCCTAACTACATATTGCGCGCGACAATCAAAACCCGGAAGAGAATGGGTGAAGCCATGGAAATGTCGACAGCGGAAACACTGCAGCAGCGGCCGCGCTCGGTGGTCGGGCCGAACGGCACGATCCTGACGATGGAGACCCTGCCGCCGCCGGAAACACGGCGCTGGGTCGCGCGGCGCAAGGCCGAGGTGGTGACGGCAGTGCGCGCCGGTCTCATGACCTTCGACGAGGCCTGCCAGCGCTACGACCTGACCGCCGAGGAGTTCGCCTCGTGGGAGCGGGCGATCGACCGGCATGGGCTCGGCGGGCTGCGCGTCACCCGGCTGCAGCAGTTCCGCTGAGCACTGCCCGGCCGGGCGATCCGGGGAGTGGCGCAGGGCCCGGTGACGGGCACCCGGCCGAGCGGCAGCCGACCCCGCCAAACGGCGCGGCCGCCCGACGGCTCAGTGCAGCGTCGCGAAGGCCGAGGCCGCCGCGAGCACCAGCCCGTCGGCACCGCGCGGGCCGATCAGCTGCAGGCCGACCGGCAGGCCGGCGGCGGTGAAGCCGCAAGGAATCGAGCAGGCCGGCTGCTGGCTGAGATTGATCGGGTAGCTGAAGCCCGCCCACTCGGTCCAGCGGCCGAGCCCGGAACCAGGTGGCACCTCGTGCCCGGCGGCGAAGGCGGCAATTCCGGTCGCCGGCGAGACGACGAGGGCGAAGCGCTCGAGCAGCGCGTCCATCGCCCGGCCGAAATCGACCCGTGCCTGGGTCGCCCGGAGGTGCTCGACAACGCTGAACGCCGATCCCTGCGCGGCGGCAGCGGCCAGACCCGGATCGATCGCCGCCCGCTCCTCGGGCGAGAGCAGCGCCACCCGGGAGGCGGCCGCCGGCAGCCAATGCGCGGCGAAGAGGTCGAACAGCCGCTCCTGGTCGGGCAGCGTGATCGCCTCGATCACCGCCCCCTCGGCCTGCAACCGCTCGACCGCCTCGTCGACCACGACCTGCACCTCGGCGTCGACCGGGCCGCGCGGCGGCTCGCACCAATAGCCGATCCGCACCCCGTCGAAGGCGAACGGTTCGGTCGCGAGCCCGGGCAGCTCGCAGGGTGGCTGCGTCCAGTCGAGCGGATCGCGGCCGGCCATGACGGCGAGCATCGCTGACGCGTCCTCGACCGACCGCGTCATCGGGCCGAGATGCGCGACGCTGCCGAACGGCGAGGGCGGCATGGCCGGCACCCGGCCGAAGGTCGGCTTGAGCCCGACGATGCCCGAGAACGAGGCAGGGATGCGGATCGAGCCGCCGCCATCGGTGCCGAGATGCAGAACACCGGCCCCGGCGGCCGCGGCGGCGGCGGCACCGCCGCTCGATCCGCCGGGCGTCAGCCGGGCGTTCCAGGGATTGGTGGTGACCCCGGAGAACGGGCTGTCGGTGACCGCCTTCCAGCCGAACTCGGGCGTCGCGGTGAGGCCGAGCATGACCGCACCCGCGGCGCGCAGCCGAGCGACCGCCGGGGCATCATCGGCCGGGGTCGCCGGCCGGCTGTTGCTGCCATAGCGGATGGTCTGGCCGGCCACCCAGACGATATCCTTGATGGTGGTCGGCACGCCGTCGATCGGCGAGGCGGGGGCGCCGGCCCGCCAGCGCGCCTCGGCCGCCCGTGCCGCCGCCATGGCACCGTCGTGATCGATCAGGGTGAAGGCGTTGTGCGCCGCCTGCAGGTCGGCCGCCCGCGCCAGCGCCGCCGCGGCGACCTCGACCGGCGAAAGGCTTCGGTCGGCATAGCTGCGGGTCAGCTCGACCACGCCGCGGCGGCAGAGTTCGGGGGCGTCGGCGAGCGGGTCTTCGGGCTGGGGCATCGTCGGTCGTCGGCTCGGCTGGCGGGCGGTGGCGGCATCGCGCCACCGTGATACGGACAGCGACGCTAGCAGAGCAGTGCCGCACCCGTCGAGCCCGACCACCGGCCAGCGACCGGACGGGCAGCCCGCGATCGGACGGGCACGAAGACGGTAGACGGCGCGCCCGGGTCGTCGCACAAGGCCGGTCGACGCAGCCCAGCCAGGGAACCGGTCGCATGCAGGACCCCTACGAGACGCTCGGCGTCGCGCGCACCGCGACCGCAGCAGAGATCAAGGCTGCCTACAAGCAGCTGGCGCGCCAGCACCACCCCGATCTGCACCCCGGCGACCGCGCCGCGACCGGCAAGTTCCAGGAGATCTCGGCCGCCTACGACCTGCTCAAGGACCCGGAGAGACGGCGCCGCTTCGATGCCGGCGAGATCGACGCCAGTGGTACCGAGCGGCCGCGCCAGCGCTACTATCGCGACTTCGCCGAGGCGCCTGGCCGCGGCGCCCATGCCGCGGCCGACGGCTTCGCCAGCAACGAGGACCTGGAGGAATTCCTGGCGCGCGCCTTCGGTGCCGGCGGCGTCGATGCCGGCGCTTTCGACGGCGGTGCTTTCGACGGTGGTGCTTTCGACGGTGGTGCTGGGCGGCCCGGCGAGGGGTTTCGGGCGCGCGGCCAGGATGTCGGCTACAGCCTCTCGATCGGCTTTCTCGAGGCCGCCAATGGCGGGGTCCACACCCTGCACCTGCCGCACGGCAAGACCCTCGAGGTCACCATCCCGGAGGGTACGGAGGACCGCCAGACGCTACGCCTCAAGGGCCAGGGCATGCCCGGCTTCGGCGGCGGGCCGGCCGGCGACGCCTATGTCGAGCTGCACGTCCAGCCGCACGGCTTCTTCCGGCGCAAGGACGACAATGTTCACGTCGAGGTGCCGGTGACCCTGAAGGAGGCCGTGCTGGGGGCGCGGATCGAGGTGCCGACCGTCGCGGGCCCGGTGACGATGACCGTTCCCGAAGGCTCGAACACCGGCACCACGCTGCGGCTGCGCGAGCGCGGCATCCGCAACCGCAAGTCCGGCACGCGCGGCCACCAGTTCGTCACGCTCGAGGTCGTACTGCCGCCGGGCGAGGAGCCGGAGCTCCGGGCGTTCCTCGAATCGTGGCAGCCGCGGACACAAAAGAACCCGCGCCAGGAGATGCTGCGATGATGCGCATCGACGAGCTGCTCGCGGCGATTGCCGAGCTCGAGCGGAGCGACCTCGAGGCATGGATCGAGGCGGAGCTCGTCGCACCGCGGCGGGAGGCGGCGACGTTCGTCTTCTCGGAGCGACAATGCGCCCGCGTCCGCCTGCTCTGCACGCTGCGCTACGAGCTCGACATCGAGGCGGACACCCTGCCGCTGGTCGTGTCGCTGGTCGACGAGATCTACGCCACGCGGCGACGGCTGCTGGCACTCACCGCCGCCGTGACGGCGCAGGACGAGGCCGTCCAGGCGGCGATTCTCGAGGCGATCGAGCGGGCGGCCGACGAGCGGGCGGCCGACGAGCGGGCGG
>CAZNWE010000054.1:28662-30173 GCA_964576715.1 uncultured Geminicoccaceae bacterium
CGAGCGGGCGGCCGACGAGCGGGCGGCCGACGAGCGGGCGGAATGACCCTGCGCGCCGCCGCGAGGCCTCGGTTCACGGCAGAATGGCGGAAGAATGGCGAAGAGGTGCTGCCTTTCCGCATGATCTTCATCAGGCCTTTGCCGCCTCTTCCTCTGCCGCGTTGGGGTCGAGGTGGACGGTCTCCTGGGTGGCACCTTGCACCGCGCCCTGGATGATGTCGGCGCCGGTGGCGAAGGCCGGGCGGGATTCCTCGACCGGCGGGCGGATGCGGGTTCGCCAGACGACGTGCGCGGCGATGGCGAGGTAGACACATGCCAGGAAGAGGAAGATAGCACTCGGTCGGACGAGCTGCATGACCGGGGCGGCGATCGCCGGGGCGAGGGTCGAGCCGGCGCCGAAGACGAGCAGGAGGCCGCTGGCAACGGCGACGTATTCGCCTTCTAATGCCCGGTCGTTGGCGTGGGCGACGGCGACGGGATAGAGGGTGTGCATGGTCCCGCCGAGGGCTGCGATCAGCAGGATGACGGTGGTGGGGTCTTTGGGGTCGAGGAGGTGAATGGTAAAGGCGAGGGCGGCACCGGCGAGCGCTGTCAGGGTCAGGACCCGACGGCGTTCGAAGCGGTCGGAGAATTTGCCGATCGGCGCCTGCATGACGGCCCCACCGACGATGGCCCCGGCGACCAGCAGGGCCACCGCATAGACGGGCAGGCCGATGGCGCCGGCGTAGACCGGGGCGAGGGTGCCGAACGCGCCGTTGGCGAGGCCGACGCCGAAGCAGGCGACGACGGCGATCGGCGAGACGCGGATCAGCCGGCGGATGTCGAGCTTCACTTCGTGCAGCGGATCGGGGGCGCGGGTGGAGCTGATGGCGGTGGGCACCAGGGCGAGGGAGGCCACGATGGCGACGAGGACGAAGGGCTCGAAGCCGGCGGGGCCGTAGACGGTGACGGTGAGCTGGCCGATCACCATGCTCGCGAGATTGACGATCATGTAGCGGGCGAAGACGCGGCCGCGGCTCTCGCTGGTCGCACTTTCGCTGAGCCGGCTTTCGATGATCATCGTCGCCCCGGCGAAGGCGAAGCCGGTGCCCGCGCGGACCAGGATCCAGGCGATCGGCGTGACGATCAGGATGTTGAGGAGGGTGGTGACGGCGACCAGGGCGGCGATCACGCTGAAGACGCGGATGTGGCCGACCGACGGGACGAGGTGCGGGGCGTAGAGGCAGCCGGCGACGTAGCCGGCGGCGCAGGCACTGCCGATCAGGCCGATGAGGGAGGTGGGGAAGCCTTCGAGCTCGGCGCGGATCGGCAACGCGAGACCCAAGAGTGCTCCCGCGCCGAGAGAAGACCGGCGCCGAGCAGCAGCGAGGTGGTGCGCAGGGGAATGTGGTCTGCCATGCGCAGCGTCCTGACGTACGCAGACCGGGAGTCCTAGTGGGACTCGTTCACGTCGGCGGCCGGCTACCAGCTGAGGAAGATGCCGACCTCGCCCGGCATGCCGCCCGGGAAGC
>CAZNWE010000055.1:0-29623 GCA_964576715.1 uncultured Geminicoccaceae bacterium
GGCGGCTACGTCGTCGGCCAGACGGTGAAGCTGTTGAAGGAGCATCACCTTCTCGACGACACCGACGTCGTCATCTTCGACGTCCTCGGCGACGTCGTCTGCGGCGGCTTCGCGGCCCCGCTGCAGCATGCCGACCGGGCGATCATCGTCACCGCCAACGACTTCGACTCCATCTACGCGATGAACCGCATCGTGGCGGCCATCAAGGCCAAGTCGAAGAACTACGACGTCCGGCTCGGCGGGGTCATCGCCAACCGCTCCAAGGACACCGACCAGATCGACAAGTTCAACGCGGTCGTCGGGCTCAAGACCATGGGCCACTTCCAGGATCTCGACATCATCCGCCGCTCGCGGCTGAAGAAGTGCACGCTCTTCGAGGTCGAGCCGACGCCCGAGGTGCTGGCCGTGCAGGCCGAATATCTCCGGGTCGCCGAGGCCTTATGGAACGGCGTCGAGCCCATGGAAGCGACGCCGATGCGCGATCGGGACATCTTCGAGCTGCTCGGATTCGATTGATGACGACAGCCAGCTACCAATTGCGGCGCAGCCAGCTCCTCACCTACTTCGACCGCACCGCGGTCGATGCCTGGGCCAGGCTGACCACCGACGCGCCGGTGAGCGGCATTCGCGCCACCGTCCGCGCCGGCCGTGACGAGATGCGCGCGACGCTGCTCGGCTGGCTGCCGGACGATCTGCGCGGCTGCCGGCTCCTCGATGCCGGCTGCGGCACCGGGGCACTGTCGGTCGAGGCTGCGAGGCGGGGCGCCGACGTGGTGGCGATCGACCTCTCGCCGACCTTGGTCGACCTCGCCCAGGAGCGGCTGCCGGCCGACCTCGGCCCCGGCCGGATCACGTTTTTGAGCGGCGACATGCTCGATTCGGACCTCGGCCGCTTCGACCATGTCGTGGCGATGGACAGCCTGATCCACTACGCGGCCCCGGATATCGTTCGCGTACTCTCGGGCTTCACCGCCAGGACCGCGGGCTCGGTGCTCTTCACCTTCGCCCCCAGGACCACTGCCCTCGCGGCCATGCACGGGATCGGCAAGCTCTTCCCGAAGGCCGACCGGGCCCCGGCGATCGAGCCCGTGGCGGAGCAGCAGCTCAAGCGGCTGATCATCGACACCCCCGATCTCGCCGAGTGGCTGGCGGCCCGGACCAAGCGTGTGGCGCGCGGCTTCTACACCAGCCAGGCGATGGAGTTGCGCAGGCCATGAAGGCGGTGGCGGCAGTCGACAAGGTCAACACCACGCTGGCCAGAACCTGGATCATCCTGGGCCCGCGGTTCCTGCCGTTCGCCGATGCGGCGAGTGCCGACCTGCCGCTGCCCCGCCTGCTCCGGCTCTCGCTCTTCCAGATCTCGGTCGGCATGGCCGTCGTCCTGCTCACCGGCACGCTCAACCGGGTGATGATCGTCGAACTCGGCGTGCCGACCTGGCTCGTGGCGCTGATGGTCTCGCTGCCGTTGCTGTTCGCGCCAGCGCGCGCCCTGATCGGCTTCAAGTCGGACCATCACCGCTCGTTCCTGGGTTGGCGCCGGGTGCCCTATATCTGGATGGGCACGTTGATCCAGTTCGGCGGCCTCGCCATCATGCCGTTCGCCCTGATCGTGCTCTCCGGCGACAGCACCGGCCCGGCCTGGCTCGGCCCGGCCGGCGCCGCCCTAGCCTTTCTTTTGGTCGGCGCCGGGCTGCATACGACGCAGACCGCAGGCCTGGCCCTCGCCAGCGACCTCGCACCGGTCGACAAGCGGCCGCGCGTCGTGGCCCTGCTCTACGTGACGCTGTTGTTGGGCATGGTCGGCACGTCACTGGTCTTCGGCTACCTGCTCCACGATTTCAGCCAGCTGCAGCTGATCCAGATCATCCAGGGTGCCGCCGTCGTCACCATGGTGCTGAACGTCGTCGCCTTGTGGAAGCAGGAGGCGCGCAACCCGGCCGCTACCCGTCACGATGTGCCCGTGCCCGGCTTCGGCACCTCCTGGAGAGCCTTCGTCAATGGTGGCCGGGCGGCCCGGGTGCTGGTCGCCGTCGGGCTAGGGACGGCCGCCTTCAGCATGCAGGACGTGCTGCTCGAGCCCTATGGCGGCGAGATCCTCGGCCTGACCGTCGGGCAGACGACAATGCTGACGGCACTGCTCGCCGGCGGCTCCCTCCTCGGCTTCGGCGTCGCCGCCCGCCGGCTGGGCCGTGGCAGCGATCCCTACCGGCTTGCCGGCCTCGGCCTGCTCGCCGGCCTGGTCGCATTTTCCGCCGTGATCTTCGCGGAACCGCTGGGCTCGGCGAACCTGTTCCGCTGCGGCACGTTGCTGATCGGCTTCGGCGGCGGTCTCTTCTCGGTGGCGATGCTGACCGCTGCCATGTATCTCGCCAAAGACGGGCAAAGCGGCTTGGCGCTCGGCGCCTGGGGGGCCGTGGTGGCCACGTCGACCGGGGTAGCGGTGGGGCTCGGCGGCGCCTTGCGCGATGTCCTCACGCGGCTCGCGACGCATGGCGCGCTCGGTCCGGCGATGACCGGCCCCGAGGTCGGCTACAGCTTCGTCTATCACCTGGAGATCGCCCTGCTCTTCGCGACCCTGGTCGCCATCGGCCCGCTGGTGCGCACGGTACGCACCAGCACTTCATCCACCTCGACAACGGGCAAGTTCGGCTTGAACGAGTTCCCGGCCTGAAGGCCGCGCACACGGAGACGTCAAATGGATACAGGCGCAATCACCGGCTACATGGACGTAGCACAAGTCGTTCTCTACATCTTCTGGGGCTTCTTCTTCTGTCTCGTCATCTACCTGCTGCGCGAGGGCAAGCGCGAGGGCTATCCGCTCGACCCGGATGGCGGCCGCAACGATGTCGGTAACTTTCTGTTGCCGATCCCGGCGCCGAAGACCTACCAGCGCTCGTCGGGCGGCACCTACTCGGTGCCCGATGGCATCTTCGACACCCGGCCGATCTCGGGGGCACCACTGGAGAAGTTTCCGGGTGCGGCGATCGAGCCGTCCGGCGATCCGATGCTCGCCGCCATCGGCCCCGGCGCCTATGCCGAGCGCCAAGACGTGGCCGACGTCACCTTCGACGGCAAGCTCCGTCTCGCCCCCTTGCGCATCGAGGACCACTTCGAGATCGCGCCCGAGGATCCCGACCCGCGCGGCATGCCGGTCAGGGGCTGTGACGGTGAGGTCGGCGGCAAGGTCGTCGATGTCTGGGTCGATCGCTCCGAGGCAATCGCCCGCTACTACGAGGTCGAACTCACCGGCGGCGGCAACGTGATGCTGCCGATCACCCTGTCTCGGCTGCACAAGAACGAGGGCTACGTGGCGGTGAGGTCGATCCGCGGGGCGCACTTCGCCGACGTGCCGCGGCTCCAGAATCCCGACCGGATCACCCACCTCGAGGAGGACAAGGTCTGCGCCTATTACGGCGGCGGCACGCTCTATGCCACACCCGACCGACTGGGGCCGATCCTATGAGTGCGCAGGTCCGTTCGCACCACCTCGAGGCGATGGGCGAGCACGATTACGAGCCCACGCCCGGGCTGCCCGGGCGCCTGCCGGAGGGCGAGCACGTCCTCTGGCAGGGGGCACCGGACTGGCAGAGCCTGGCGATCCGCGCGTTCCACGCCAGGAAGGTGGCGATCTACTGCCTCGTGCTCATGGCCTGGCACTTCTACGGCAGGCTCTATGACGGCTACTCGGTTGGCATGGCGCTGAACGCGCTGCTGGTGCCCGCGCTCTTGACCATCGCCGTGACGGCCCTGCTCGCCGGGCTCGGCTGGCTCAGTGCCCGGACCACGGTCTATACGATCACCAACCGGCGGATCGTGCTGCGGGCCGGGATCGCCCTGCCGATGAGCATCAACATTCCGTTCAAGAGCCTGGCCGAGGGCAATCTCAAGCTGCATCGCGACGGCACCGGCGACATCGTGCTCAAGATCGCGGGCAACGACCGGATCGCCTATCTCCACCTCTGGCCGCATGTCCGCCGCTGGCGGTTCCGGCGGCCGGAGCCGATGCTGCGCTGCATCCCGCAGCCGCTGCTCGCCGCAGAAGTGCTCGGCCGGGCCATCACCCCGGCGGTGCCGCCGGCGTTTTCGGTAACGGCACCGGCCGAGGCGCGGCCGGTGTCGAGCGGCGCTGACCAGCCGCGCCCGGCGGCGCGCGCCGGCGCCGGCGGCCGGCCACGCCTCGCCACCGCCGCGCGCTGACAGTCCAGGTCTGGAGGGAGACCCGGTCATGCAGAGCAAGCCAACCACGCCCACGACGGCGCAGATCCCGAGGCTGGCGCTTGTCGGGGTAGGGCTGTTGATCGGCTTCACCCTGCTCGCCGTCATCGGTGGCAGGGAGCTTGATATCGGCACTGTCAAGAACCCGGAGGCCGCGGTCGCGGTGGTCCGCGAACTGCGCTTCGAGGATCGGGAGAATGGTGCGCTCCTGGTCTTCGAGGCGCCGGACAACAGGCTCGTCTACACGATCGAGCCGGGCACCAACAGCGGCTTCGTCCGCGGCGTGCTGCGCGGCTTCGCCCGCGAGCGGCATCGCTCGGGCGTCGGCATCGAGCCGCCGTTCTTGCTTTCCGCCCTGGTCGATGGTCGGATGTTCCTCGAAGATCCGGAGACCGGGCGCAGGGTGCCATTGGACGGCTTCGGCCGCACCAATGCCGAGGCCTTCGCCCGAATTCTCCTGGCCAAGGGAGGGACGAATTCATGATCGCGGGCTTTCTCATGAACCGGCACAGCTTCGAGGTGCCGTGCACTGTCGAGGTCGAGCACAGCTTCGACAGTCTTCATGCCTATGCCGATCTCGACGGCGATATCGAGATCCACCCGGGTGACGAGGTCATTATCCACGAGGCGCCGACCGACGTGCCCTATGGCGAGACCCGGGTCGTGCGGTCGACGGCGACCGTGATCCGGGCGTCGGCACTCGAGCGGGCCTGGACCAAGGTGACCGGCCGGTTCGAGTTCATGGAACTTCTGGAATTCAGCTTCTCTTCGGGGACCAGGCTATGAGCGCCACGATGACGGACGCCAAGACCGCCGCACCGCGGCCGCGTGAGATCAACGAGACCACGCGGATGGCTCAGGAAACGACGATGCTGAGCCCGCGCTTCTACACCACCGATTTCGCCGAGATGGACAAGCTCGACGTCGAGCCGATCCGGGCGCAGTGGGATGCGCTGATCAAGGAGATGCAGGACGACCCCAACAGGGGCCACTTCAAGCGCACCGACGAGTGGGACACGGTCGATCTCGACCAGTTCGAGCCCGAGCTCAGAAAGGAGCTCACCGACTTCCTGGTCAGCTCGCTCACCGCCGAGTTCTCCGGCTGCGTGCTCTACACCGAGATCAGAAAACGCATCCAGAACAAGGACATCAAGGAGCTGTTCAAGCTCATGGCGCGCGATGAATCGCGGCATGCGGGCTTCATCAACGACACGCTCAAGGACTTCGACATCGGGGTCGACCTGGGCTTTCTCACCAAGGCCAAGAAGTACACCTACTTCCAGCCGAAGTTCATCTTCTACGCCACCTACCTCTCGGAGAAGATCGGCTACGCCCGCTACATCTCCATCTACCGCCACCTCGAGAAGCATCCCGAGAACCGGATCCATCCGATCTTCAAATGGTTTGAGAAGTGGTGCAACGACGAGTTCCGCCACGGCGAGGCCTTCGCCCTTCTGATGCGCGCCAACCCCAAGGTGCTCGAGGGGATGAACAAGCTCTGGGTGCGCTTCTTCGTGCTTGCGGTCTTCGCCACGATGTATGTTCGCGACCATGCGCGGCCGGCCTTCCACGCCGCCCTCGGGCTCGACCCGACCGAGTACGACAAGCAGGTGTTCGGGATCACGACGGAGATCACCAAACAGGTGTTCCCGCTCACCCTCGCGATCGAGGACCCGCGCTTTTATGCCGGACTCGAATCGCTGCGGCGATCGGCGGTGGCGATCGGCGAGGCGGAAAAGGCAGGCGGCATCGGCGGCAGGCTCAAGAAGACCGCCGCGAGTGCCAAGGCGTTCCTCACCTTCGCCAGGCTCTATCTCCTGCCGACAAAGAGAAACGAGCTGCCGCAGCAGATCCGCCTGGCGCCGGTCTGGTAGGGCGGAGGATCGCGCGTGTCCGGTTACGGCTGGCCCATCCTCGTCACCCTCTTCGTCTGGTGGTTCTCGACCGGCGTGGTGCTGTTCGCCGTGCGCTCACCCCGGTCGAGCTACCGCCGGAGCCTGTGGGTCGCCACCGGGCTTCTGGCCGTCGGGCTCTACAGCATCGCCTGGAGCGCCGGGGAGGCCACGGTGACCGGCGCCTACGTGGCGTTCCTCGCGGCGCTGGCGATCTGGGCCTGGCCCGAAATCACCTTCCTCATGGGCTACATCACCGGGCCGCGGCGGCGCCCGAGCCCCGTCGGCTGCGGCTTCGCTCGGCACTTCGTCTGCGCCACCCAGAGCATCCTCTACCATGAGCTCGCCATCCTCGCGGCCGGGCTCGCGGTCCTGGCGCTGACCTATGGTGGCGAGAATCAGATCGGCGCGGCCACCTTCCTCGTGCTCTGGGTGATGCGGCTGTCGGCGAAGCTCAATGTCTTCCTCGGCGTGCCCAATCTCGCCGAGCAGTTCCTGCCAAGTCATCTGCGCCACCTCAAGAGCTACTTCAAGAAGGCGCCGATGAACGGCTTCTTCCCGATCGCGGTGACTGCGGCGACCCTGGTGCTGGCACTGCTGATCCACACCGCAATGGCCGCCGAGGCGAGCCCCTTCGTCATGGTCGGCTACACGCTGGTGGCCACGATCCTGGCGCTGGCCATTCTCGAACACTGGTTTCTGGTCCTGCCGCTGCCGGATGCGGCACTTTGGACCTGGGCGCTCAAGGCGGCGGCGCGCAGCCCGAGCGACACCGGTGGGGCCGCCCACCCTTTCACCCCAACCCCTAGCCTGATCCCGGCTACCTCGACGCAGCGGAGGCACTGATGCAATACGACGGCTTCTTCAAGGCCCAACTCGACGGTCTCAGGCACGAGGGCAACTACCGCATCTTCGCCGATCTGGAGCGGCACGCTGGCGACTTTCCGCGGGCGACCCATTACCGCGACGGCCATCGCGCCCAGGTGACCGTATGGTGCTCGAACGACTATCTGGGCATGGGTCAGCACCCGCTGGTGATGGACGCGATGCACGAGGCGATCGACCTCTGCGGCTGCGGTGCGGGCGGCACCCGCAACATCTCGGGCACCAACCACTACCACGTGCTGCTCGAGCGCGAGCTCGCCGATCTGCACCAGAAGGAAGCGGCGCTGCTGTTCACCTCGGGCTATGTCTCGAACTGGGCAGCGCTCGGCACGCTCGCCTCCAAGCTGCCCAATTGCGTGGTGCTCTCGGATGCTGCCAACCATGCCTCGATGATCGAGGGAATCCGCCAGAGCCGCGCCGAGAAGATGCTCTTCAAGCACAACGATCCCGAGGATCTCGACCGGAAGCTGGCAAGCACGGCCCCGGGCCAGCCCAAGCTCGTCGCGTTCGAATCGGTCTACTCGATGGACGGCGACATCGCCCCCATCGCCGAGATCTGCGAGGTCGCCAAGAAGCACGGCGCGATGACCTATCTCGATGAGGTCCATGCGGTGGGCCTCTACGGGCCACGCGGCGGCGGCATTGCCGAGCGGGAGGGCCTGCTCGACCAACTCGACGTGGTTGAGGGCACGCTCGGCAAGGCGTTCGGGGTGATGGGCGGCTTCATCACCGGCTCGGCGGCGATGTGCGATTTCGTCCGCAGCTTCGCCTCGGGCTTCATCTTCACGACGGCACTGCCCCCGGCCCTCGCCGCCGGTGCCCTGACCAGCATCCGCCATCTCAAGGAGAGCAGCGTCGAGCGCGAGCGACAAAAGGAACGGGTGGCCACGGTGCGTGCCCGGCTCGATGCCGCGGGCATCCCGCATCTCGCGAACGACAGCCACATCGTGCCGGTGATGGTCGGCGATCCGGTGCGCTGCAAGGCGATCAGCGACCAGCTTCTCGAGCGCTTCAGTATTTATGTCCAGCCGATCAACTATCCGACCGTGCCACGTGGCACCGAGCGGCTCCGGCTGACGCCCTCGCCGTTGCACACCGATGCGGATATCGACCACCTGATCAGCGGCTTGAGTGCGATCTGGGCGGCCGTCGGCCTCCGCCAAGCCGCTTGAGCCGAACGACAGCACGGGAACGGCGATTGTCCATCAGGGCCGGTAGGCGGCGCCGGCCCGCCATAACTTCGCCGAAAAGTCCTTGAAACGCAAAGTGATCTGGATCGACGCGACTTGATTTCCATCAATGCTCGTCTAGCTGCTTGATGTGAACTGCGGGTGCGTCGGGGCAGTGCGCCGACGCATTGGTCGCTGTATCTCGGGGGATTTAAGCGATGCAGCAGGTCGCCGGCTCCGTGGGTCGCATCGGCCCCAATGCCATCATCCAGTTGGCCGCCGTGCTCGGTGACCGGGCCGGCGCGGCACCGGTCCAGCGCCTCTTCGAGGCGGCTGGCATGGCGCATTACCTCGACGCGATGCCAAAGGAGATGGTCGACGAGCAGGAGGTGCGCGCCCTGCACGCGGCGCTGCGCAGCCAGTTCGGCCCGGCCTGTGCTCAGGCGCTAGCCCGCGCCGCCGGACGGCGCACCGCCGCTTATCTGCTAGAGTACCGTATTCCCAAGCCCGTGCAATGGCTGCTCAAACGTTTGCCGAAGCCCTTGGCCGTTCGAGTCTTGCTTAAGGCGATCGAGCGCAATTCCTGGACCTTCTGCGGCAGCGGCGCGTTCGTCGCGGTGCACGGCCGGCCGGCGCGGCTCGGCATCACCCACAACCCGCTCTGTCGCGGGCTGAAGAGTGAGGAGCCGGCCTGCGATTTCTACGCCGGCACCTTCGAGGCGCTGTTTCGTGCGCTGATCAATCCGCAGGCCAAGGTCCGCGAGGTGACCTGCGAGGCCATGGGCGACGCTGCCTGCGTGTTCGAGCTCGACTGGTAGCGCCGGGCGCCCGCCACTTCGCCGCGTTGCCAGCGCCCCCGGCGAGGCGCTATACTTTGGATTGGTTTGTTCAGGAGCGCCCCCGATGTCCAGCTTGAACATCAAGTTGTTGTTCGCTCTTGCCCTGGTGCTGCCCTCGGTTGCACTCGCCCAGGCACCGGTCACCATCTTTCCGAACCAGGGCCAGACGCCAGAGCAGCTGGCGGCCGACCAGGCCGCCTGTGCCAACCAGGCGGTGGCGCAGTCGGGTTACAATCCCTCGGCGCCGCCGCCCACGGCGCAGGCGGCAAGGCCCGTGGCCGGCGAGCGGGCGCGCGGTGCCGCCCGCGGTGCTGCGGCCGGTGCCCTTCGCAAGCAGACCACCGATGCCGACGATCGCGAGGTCGACGACGTGACCGAAGGTGCGGCCCGGCTGGGTGCGGTCGTCGGTGGTGCGCGGCAGCGCACGGAGCGCCGCGAGGTCCGCCGCCAGACGCAGGCGGCCCAGACGACTTCTGCCGGCCAGCAATCGGCCTACAACCAGATCTTCACAAACTGCATGATCGCCAAGGGCTACACAGTGCAATAGCGATCAGCTGCTGCGGGTGGACCGGTAGCTGGCCCCTGCCGATCACCCTGAGCCGCGATCGGCGCCAGAGCCGCATCTTTACCGCATCAAGCTGCCGGGGCGCGGCCGGGAGATGGACGGCCGGCCGCGGCTCAGAACGGCAACAACACCGGTACCAGCATCACGCAGACGACCAGTGTGACGAGGCTGAAGGGCACACCGATCTTGACGAAGTCGCCGAAGCGGTAGTTGCCGGGGCCGACCACCAGCGTATTCACTGGCGAGGACACCGGGGTCATGAAGGCGGTGGACGCGGCGAGTGCGACGGTCATGGCGAAGGGATAGGGCGAGGCGCCGAGATCGGCCGCGACCGCCAGCGCCACGGGCGCCATCAGGATGGCGGTCGCGGTGTTCGAGATGAACATGCCGAGCACGGCGGTGATCACGAAGATGGCGGCGAGTGCCAGGCGCGGCGAGCCGTCGCCGACCAGGCCGAGCAGGCCATAGGCCGCGAGATCGACGCCGCCGGTCCGCTGCAGGGCGAGCGAGAAGGGTATCATGCCGACGATCAGCACCAGGGTCTGCCAGTTGATCGAGCGGTAGGCGCTGGCCATGTCGACGCAGCGACAGAGGCCGAGCAGCAGGCAGCCGATCAGCACGGCATGGACGTTGGCGACGACGCCGGTCACCATCAGCACGACGACCAGGGCGAGGATCGCCAGCGCCTGCGGTGCCCTGCCGTGTGCCGGTAACACCTCGTCGAGCTCGGCCGGCAGGTCGAGGACGACGAGTTCGCCGGTGTCACGGCGCAGCCGCTGGATGTCGGACCAGAAGCCGACCAGGAGCAGCGTGTCGCCGACCCGCAGCTGCTCGTCGAGGAGCGTGTCGCCGATCACCTCCCGACCACGGCGCAGGCCGATGACGGTCAGGCCCGAATCGGTGCGCAGCCGGGCCTCGAGCACGGTCTTGCCGAGCAGGCTCGATTCCGCCGGCACGATCGCCTCGACCATGCCGAGGTCCTGGGCACTGTCGACGAGGTGGCGATGCGTGCCGCCGAGGCGCAGCCGTTCGACGCCGTATTCCCGGGCGAGCCCCTCGGCCTCGGTCTCGGCGAGCCGGACGTCGAGCAACAGGATATCACCGGCCAAGAGCTCGGTGGTCCGCGCCGGCCGGAGCAGCCGCCGATGGCGGCCCATCTGCCGCTCGATGGCGATCAGGTTGATGCCGGCCGAGCGCAGGTTGATCTGCTCCAGCCGGCGGCCGATCAGCTTCGAATGCGGCTCGATCCGCCCCCTGAGCTGGCGCCCGGCGAGGCCGTAGCGCTCGATCCAGAGGCGGAAGGTCGGGCGCCGCCTGGCCGCCGCCTGTTCCTCGGCATGCTCGGGCAGCCAGCGTCTGGCCCAGAGCATGTAGCCGACACCGAGTAGCAGCACTACGAGCCCGAACGGCGTGACCGCGAAGAAGCCGAAGCCGGCGTGCCCCTGGCGCACCAGCTCGGCATTGACGACGAGGTTGGGCGCGGTCGCGATCAGCGTCATCATTCCGCTGATCAGCGCCGCGAAGCTCATCGGCATCATCAGCCGCGAGGGTGCGGTGCCGGTGTTGCGGCAGATCCGGAGCACCACAGGAATGAAGATGGCGACGATGGCGGTCGAGCTCATCAGCGAGCCGAGGCCCGCCACGGCAACCATCAAGAGGCTCACGAGCTTGACCTCGCTGCCGCCGGCCTGCGCGTTGATCCAGTCACCCAGGCGGCGGGCGACACCGGTCCGCACGAGACCCTCGCCGAGTACGAAAAGCACGGCGATGAGCACGATGTTCGGATCGGCGAAGCCGGCGATCGCCTCGCCCACCGTGACCGTGCCGGTCAGCGGCAGGCCTGCCATCATCAGCAGCGCCACGACATCCATGCGCGGCCGGTCGATGACGAACATGACGATGGCAGAGGCGAGAAGCATCAGGACGAGCGCGAGCTCGAGGGTCATCGGGACAACTTCCGCACGTGTTGCTGCCCAATGGCCCTAGTCGGCCAGCGCCGCCAGGATCCTGGCCCAGGAGCGGATACCGTGATGGAAGCTCGCGAGCTCGTATTTTTCGTTCGGGCTGTGGATGCGGTCGTCCTCGAGCGCGAAGCCGGCGAGCACCACGTCCATGCCGAGCTTCTCCTTGAGCTCATGCGCGACCGGGATCGAGCCGCCGGAACCGATGAACAACGCCTCCCTGCCCCACTCCGCAGTAAGAGCGTCCTTGGTGCGGGCGAAGGCGGGCGCGTCGATGGGAAAGCTGATCGCGCGGCCGGCGCCATGCTCGATGAAGCGCACGCTGCAGTCCGCTGGCAGGCGGGCGCGAACGAAGGTGCGGAACGCCTCGCGGACGACATTGGGGTCCTGGTCGAAGACAAGGCGGAAGGAGACCTTGGCCGACGCCCTGGCCGGGATCACGGTCTTGAAGCCCTCGCCCTGGTAGCCGCCGCCCATGCCGTTGACCTCGGCCGTGGGCCTCGACCAGACTTGCTCGAAGATCGACCTGCCTTTCTCTCCCGCCGGCACGGACAGACCTACGGCACCGAGGAAATCAGCGGCCTCGATCGGCAGGTTGTCCCAGGCCTGCTTCAGCTCGGCCGAGAGCTCGTGCACGCCGTCGTAGAAGCCTGGGATCGTGACCCGGCCATCGGCGTCGTGCAGATCGGCGAGGATGCGGGCAAGGACGTGGTTGGCGTTGGCGGCGGCCGAGCCGTAGAGGCCGGAATGCAGATCGCGGTCGGCCGCCTCGATGACGATCTCCTCGCCGCAGAGGCCCCGCAGCATGGTGGTGATCGCCGGTGTTCTCGGATCGAGCATGCCGGTATCGCAGATCAGGCCGATATCAGCCTTAAGCACCTCGGCATGCGCCTCGAGAAAGGGCGGCAGGCTGGCCCCGCCGGATTCCTCCTCGCCCTCGATGACCAGGCTCACCGGGATCGGCAAGGCACCGGTGACCGCCTGCCAGGCGCGGCAGGCCTCGACGAAGGTCATCACCTGGCCCTTGTCGTCCGAGGCACCGCGGGCGCGGATGCAGCGGCTGCCGTCGGGCCGCGTCTCGATGAAGGGGGCGAACGGGTCGTGATCCCAAAGCGCCAAGGGATCGACCGGCTGGACGTCGTAGTGGCCGTAGAAGAGGGCGGAGGGCCCTGCGGCTTCGCGGGCGTGGCCGGTGACGATCGGGTGGCCGGGGGTGTCGTGCAGCATGGCCGCAAAGCCGATGCTCGCGAGGTCACGGACCAGCCACTCGGCGCAGCTCCGGCAGTCGGCGGCATAGGCCGTGCCGGTCGAGATCGACTTGATGCGCAGAAGTGCCTTCAGCCGCTCGAGCGACCCGTCGAGGTCGGCGTCGATGCGGGCGAGGACGGCGTCGAGATCGGACATGAAGGCTCCAGCCAGGAGGTTGCCGAACGGGCGGGCGCACCCCTCTTACGACGCGCCCGCCCTGGCTGCCTAGCTCGACGCGCCTTCGACCTTTTCCGCCAGCTCGGCATGCGCCTGCTGCAAGGCGGCGCGCAGCTCGGCCTCCTTGGCATCGTCGAACGAGCTGCGCATGATCTTGCCGCCCGAGCCCTGCAGCTCGGCCATGACCTTTTCCGTCGTCATCTTGCGGATGAGAAGAAAGAGCGCGGCATTGCCCGATTGCAGCGTCGCCGCCGCCTCCTTCATGAAGGCGTCGTTGATGCCGAAATCGGTGAGCTTGCCGCCGAGCGCCCCGCTCGCCGCCCCGACCGCAGCACCGGCCAGGGGCATCATGAAGAGCAGGCCGATCAAGGTGCCCCAAAGCACGCCCGACATCGCCCCCGCCTTGACCGGGCTCACCAGCTGCTTGAGCTTGACGTTGCCGTCCGGCCGCTTGACGGCGATCACGGCGTCGCCGAGCTGGATCAGGTATTCCTTTTGCATCTCGAGCAGGCGCCGCCGCACCTCCTCGGCGCGTTCCTCGGTCGGGAATTCGATAACGAGCAGATCAGCCATGGCGTTGGTCCCTTGTTGCGCTGCTGAGGTCGTTCAGCAGTTCGTCAGCTATACGATGAAAATGCGTCGGCGATGACACGGCGATCGCTGGTCTCGCGCAACAGCAGCCCGAGCAGCAGCCGAGACTTGAGGCCCGACAGATAGCCAGAGGAAACGAGGCCACGGCCGATCAGGTCGATCTCGGCACCCGGGTAGCCATAGGTGCGGGTGAAGACCGGGCCGGTCATGACCCGGGAGGCGAGGACCACTGGAAGCCGTGCCGCCAAGCTTCCGAGGACCGGGGCGGCGTCGGCATGCACATGGCCGGCCCCCATGCCCTCGATGATCGCCCCGGCGTAGCCGAGATCGGCCACCGCCGCCAGCAGCCGGGTGTCGTCGCCCATGGCGGCCCGCAGCAAGGCGACCGGCGGCGGCGGGCCGGCGGCAACCGGCAGGCAGGGCTGGCGATCGATCCGGGCATAATAGCGCGGGCGGCCCTCGATGACGGTGCCGATCGGGCCCATCAAGGGCGACAGGAAGGCCGACGGCAGGGCGGTGTGCGACTTCTGCACGAAGCGCGCAGCGTGGATGTCGTAGTTGAGCACGACGAGCGTGCCGAGACCATGCGACTCGGGTGCCGCCGCCACCCTGGCCGCGGCCAGGAGGTTGGCCGGCCCGTCGGCCCCCGGCGCATCCGCACCGCGCATCGCTCCGGTCACTACCACCGGCTGGTCGCCAGCAACCAGTAGATCGAGCAGGAAGGCCGACTCCTCGATCGTGTCGGTGCCCTGGATGACGACGGCCCCGTCGATACCGGCAGCGAACGCCGCCTCGAGCCGGCTGGCCACCTCGACCAGATTGGCGAGCGTCAGGGACGGGCTCGCCACCCGCATCGGCGATTCCGCCTCGATCTCGGCCACTTCGGCCAGGGCCGGCACCGAGGCCACGAGGTCGGCGGCACCAAGGGTCGGCGCGATGCCGCCGCTGTCGCTCGGCAACATGGTGATCGTGCCACCGAGCGACAGCATCAGGAGGCGGGGCTTCATGGTTGATCGGCCACCCTGGCCTCGTATGCCGCGGCGATCCGCCGCTCCTCCTCGGCCGTCGGCTCCGGCGGGTTGGCGGGTATCTCGCCGGGCTTGTAGTTGGGCAGGCGGCCAGCCGGAATGATCGTCAAGGCGGCTATCCCGGCCATGATGAGCAGGCCGATCTTGAGTGCCCGAAGCCTCGAGTCGGTGTTGATCCGCATCGCCTCCTGGACCTGCTCGGGCGTCGCCGAGGTCCCCTCGAGGATCACCAAGAGCTGGTCGTTGCTGACGAAGTTGATGTTGTCGAGGTCGAGTTCGGCCTGGATCTCCGGCGGGAACTCGGGGTTGTCGGCGAGATAGCTGAAGACCGCAGTGCTCAAGAGGCCGACCATCAAAGCCCCGGCAACGGCAGTGCCGACCGCGGCGGCGAGGTTCTGCGTCGTGCCGCGCAAGGCACCGACGTCGCTCGCCAGCTCCTTGGGTGCCGCGGTCACCAGCACGTTGAAGACGAGGGTGACAAGGGCACCCTGGCCGACGCCGAAGCAGAAGAGCCCGATCAGCACCGGGATGGCACTCCAGTCGTTGGCGACGACGAAGGCAAGCCACAACAGGGCAACCGTGCAGATCGCGAAGCCCAGCCGGCCGATGATCCGCGGCGGCAGGATCGGATAGAGCCGCACCACCAGGATCGCGGTGAAGAAGATCGTGACGTTGAACGGCATCATCGCGATCGCCGACTGCAAGGGTGTCTGGCCCTGCACGATCTGGATGTAGAGCGGCACGGTAAAGTTGAGCATCGCCTCCATGGCGACGACGGCGAACATGGTGATCACCGCCGCCCGCTCGGACGGCGACATGACGACCCGCAGATCGAGCAGTGGCGTTCGCCCCGCCGCCGCCACGCGGCGACACCAGCCGATCAGCAGCTGCAGGAGGATGATGCCGACGACGATCATCACCGGTGCCGGCGACAGGCCGGCCAGGTCGAACGGCGCGTTCGGGCCGGCAAAGCCCAGGCCCGTGCGGAGCCGAGCGCCCCCACCGCCGTCGCCTGCTGCTGGCCATGATAGTGGTTGGCGATCAGCGCCACCAATGCCGGCACGATCACCGCCGCCGCCATGCCGCAAAGGCCCTGTGCTGCCAGCATGACCGTGGCGTTAGGGCTGAAGGTCATCAGCGTCTGGGCCAAGAGATAGAGGCCGACGACGATCTGGAACATTCGCGTGGCACCGAAGCGCTGGGTGAGCTTCGAGCCCAGCATGACGAGGCCGGCGACGGCCAGCGAGTACATGACGATGCCGGTGGCGACCGTGGTCGGCGGCACCCCGAGGCTCGCCACCATGCCGCTCATCGAGACGGGCAAGGTCGCCACGTTGAACGACATGATCGACTGGCCGAGGGCGATGGTGATCATCGGCACCCAGGATTCCCGGGTCTCCGCAGCGCTGCTCGGCGCCGTCGCGGTCGTGCTCATGACGTGCCTACTCCTGATCGATCGGCCGCCGTCTGCTGCGGCGCGCGGTTCAGACTTGCGGTTTGGAGGCGAAGAGGTTGAGGCCGAGCTTTTCCGAGAGATACTTGGTGACCCGCTGGCCCTTGACGCTCTTGCCGGCCTCGTCCAGCGGCGGCGCGAAGGTGCCGAGCCCGCCCTTGCCGGGGGCGATGGTGACGATGCCGCCGCCGACCCCGCTCTTGCCCGGCAGGCCGATCTCGCAGAGCCAGTCGCCGGAGCGCTCGTAGAGCCCGGCCGTCGCCAGGAGCGCCAGGACGCGCTTGCAATTGAGCGGGTCGATCACCCGCTCCTTGGTCACGGGGTTGACCCCGCCGTCGGCGAGCGTGGCGCCCATCACGGCCAGATCGTGTGCTGTGACGAGGAGCGAGCACTGCCTGGTGTAGACGTCGGTCGCTTCCAGCGCGTCGAAATACATCCGCTCGTAGCCCTCGAGCAGCTTGGCGATGCCGCGGTTCCTGAGATTGGTCGCGGCCTCCGACTCGTAGATCTCCTGGTCGAACTCGAGCTCGCGCCCGGCGAAGCGCGACAGGCCGTCTCGGATGAACCGCCACTTGGCCTCGGCGGTCTCGCCGGGCGCCAGGCTGGTGGTGGCGATGGCCCCGGCATTGACCATCGGAGTCATGGTCCGCTCGGCATTGAGTTCGATCGCCATCACCGAGTTGAACGGCAGCCCGGTGGCATTGACACCCACCTTCTGGCGCGCCGGTTCGGCGCCGATCGCCTGGCAGACCAGCGCGAAGACGAAGGGCTTGGAGACGCTCTGGATCGAGAATGCACGGCCGGCATCGCCGATCTCGTGCACGCCGCCGTTGACGCCGACGATGGCGAAGCCGAACAGCTGGCGATCGACCCGCGCGAGTGCCGGGATGTAATCGGCGACCTCGCCCTCATCGAGCGACTTGTAGCGGTCGTAGGCCTCGCGGACGAGGCGGGCCACCAGCTCGGGATCGGGCAGCTGGCCGGTGGATATGGCGGCTGTGGCCTCGGCCTCGGGGATGTCGAGGGGCTCGAACATCACCGTCGCCCCCGGATCACCAGGGCAACGCGCCCCGAGCCAGCACCGTACGGCGAGCAATAGCGGACGCAAGGTCGCAACCGTACTGTCACAATGTTTTCCCTGATCATCAAATCTTGCCACTACTGGGCAAGTCGCCAACGGCTAGCAGAGCCCGCAGGACACGGAACGTGGCAGGGTGCCGCACCGTCGAACGACCGCCAGCCCGAGCAAGGAGCCGAAACATGCGCCCGCCGATCAGCCAGAGCATTGTCTTCACCTACACCGACGACCTCGAGCGGGCGTCCCGGTTCTTTCACGAGGTGATGGCGCTCGACTTCGTGGTCGACCAGGGTGCTTGCCACATCTTTCGCCTGACGCCCGAAAGCTATCTCGGCGTCTGCCGCCTGCCCGACCGGCCACAGAGCCAGGTCGGCGTCACCATCAGCATCGTCAGCGACGACGTCGACGGCTGGCACGACTTTCTCGCCGCCAGCGGCGTGGCGTTCGTCCGCCAGCCGGCGGCGAGCCGCGCCTTCGGCGTCTACAGCGCCCTTTTCCTCTCGCCGGATGGCTATCGCATCGAGATCCAACGCTTCGACGACCCGGCCTGGCAAACGCGGCAAGTCGAGCGGCGCTAGGCCGCCAGCCGCTCGCGCAGCCGGCGTTCACTCGCCGGTCGGCCAAAGAGGTAGCCCTGCACCTCGTCGCAGCCCAGCCGCTCCAGCACTGCGAGCTGGGTGGTTGTCTCGACCCCCTCGGCGATCACCGTCTTGCCGAGCGTGGCCGCCAGCGACACCGTGCCGGCGACGATTGCCTGGTCGTTTCGGCTGTCGGCAATCCCGGCGATGAACGACCGGTCGATCTTGACCACGTCGACCGGTAGCCAGCGAAGGTAGGAGAGCGAGGCGTAGCCGGTGCCGAAATCGTCGATGGCGATCCTGGCACCCAAGGCCTTGATGGCGTGCAGCTGCTCGTCGATGTTGGTGGTCTCGCGGTCGAGATAGGCGCTCTCGGTGAGCTCGACCTCGAGCAGTGCCGGTGCCAGACCGCTCGTCGCCAGATACTCGGCGAGGCGGTCGGCGAGACCCGGCTGGCGAAACTCGAGTGGCGAGAGGTTGACCGCCAGCCGCACCGGACGGCCCTGGTCCTGCCAGCGCGCCGCCTCGTGGCAGGCGGTACGGATCACCCAGTGGTCGATCTCGCGCACCAGGCCCGTGGCCTCGGCCGCCGGGATGAAGGCCCCCGGCAAGAGCAGGCCGTGCTCGGGATGCAGCCAGCGGACCAGGGCTTCCGCACCGATGACGTTGCGGCGCCGCAGCGAGAGCTGCGGCTGGTAGGCGATGCGCAGCTCGCCCCGGGCCACCGCCCCCTCGAGCTCGCGCTCGATCTGCCGCTGGGCGCGCGAGCGGTGCAGCATCTCGGCCGAAAGCACACTGAAGCGCCCGCGGCCGCGCTGCTTGGCGTCGTAGAGGGCGAGGTCCGCACCGGTGAGCAGCGTCGCGGCATCCCTGCCGTGGCCGGGGAAGAGTGCGACGCCGAGGCTCAAGGTGATCGTGATCGACCGCCCGTCGACAACGAAGGGTGGCCTGACCCGCTCGATGAGCTTGGCGGCGAGAAGCGTCGCGTCGGCCTCGCCGCGGAGATCCGGAAAGACCGCTGCGAACTCGTCGCCGCCCATTCGGGCCAGCGTGTCGCTGGCGCGCAGTGCCGGCAGCAGGCGGTTGGCCAGGGCGCGCAGCAGCGCATCGGCGACAATATGGCCGAAGGTGTCGTTGACCGCCTTGAACCGATCGATGTCGAAGAGCATCACCGCTACCGTCCGGCCTTCACGCCTGGCCCGGCGGAGCGCGGTCTCGAGCCGGTCGGCGAGGACCAGCCGGTTGGGCAGGTTGGTCAGGGGGTCATGGTGCAGCAGGTGGCGAACCTGGGCTTCGCTTTGCCGCCGCTTGCCGATCTCCTCGGTCATCTGCGCGTTGGTGCTGGCAAGCTCGGCGTTGAGTTGCTCGAGCTGTCGGGTCCTGAGGGCGACCCGGGTCTCCAACTCTTGCCCGGCTTCGCGAAGTGACGCGACCAGCGCTTCGTTCTCCAGGTAGAGGCCGGCATTGGCAAGCTGGGTTCGATAGCTGTGCCGGCCGAGAAGACCGATGCCGATGGCATAGCCAAAGGTCAGCAGCGCCATCACGTCGGCTTGTGGCCGCGGGTCGAGCAGGAGGCAGACCACGAGCGGCAGCAGCGTGGCCAGCAGGAAGGCCGCGAAGGCCGGCGGGTGTGCCGGCAGAGCGGTGATCGAGCCGGCCGCCATGCCGGCGATGACGAAGGCGACGAGAAGATCGAAGACGGCCGGATCGATGTCGATGAACAGCCAGCCCATCGCCCCCCAAGAGATGCCGGCGAGCAGCGAGCCCATGGTCAAGCACCGGGCGAGCGCGGCCTCGCCGTCCGCATCGAGCACAGCGAGTCGCCACCGCGACGCCCAGGCGAGCCTGAGCCCTTGTGCCGCCAGACAGAGTGCCAGCCATGCCGCGACCACGGCAGGCGGCGCGTAGTGGATCGCAAACGCCGCGAAGACAGCGGCGACCGAGACGTTGATGACGGCCAGTGACGGTTGCTGGCGCAAGAGTTGGTGGAGCAAGACGCGCCGCGGCTGCCGCCGGTGAGCCGACGGCAATCCGCAATCGTTGGCTGATTCGACCCCTGGCTGATGCAAAGCTCGTTCGTCTCGTTCAGCGGCACGACGACCGACCCCCGGCCGACGCCGCCCCGACAGCCTCGTCATGCCGCGACCAACCCTCAGGGTAGAGAAGTGGCAACGAGCATTCAATCGTCGTGCATTCGCGGCCGGCGCTCGTCGGCCGATCCCGGTGGCGTGACGGCTGTCGCCCGGAGCGGCCAGCGCAAGTGGCCCTGGATCATCGCACTGGTTTGCGGGACACTGCCCGGTATGTCAGCTCCAGTGGATCTCCGCATGCCCGGCCCGATGACCGACAGCGGCGCGGTGACGAGCCAATGACCGGCCAGCAGCGCCGGGCGCTGGTCGCGGTCGTGCTGGTCGTCTCGAGCGGTGTCCTGTTCGTGATCATGAACGCGTTGGTCAAGGCGATGACCGAGACCATGGACACCATGGTGATCATCTGGGGCCGGTATTTCTTTCACGTCGCCTTCGTCGTGGTGGTATTCCCGCGAAGTGTGGTGGGCGTGGCGCGCAGCGGCCAGGTGCTGGTCCAGATCGGGCGTTCGGCGCTGCTGTTGGGCTCGACGGTCGCGAACTTCCTGGCCCTCTCGCTGCTGTCGCTGGCCGATGTCTCGGCCATCATCTTCACCGCCCCCATCCTGGTGGCCGCGCTAGCCGTCATCCTGCTCAAGGAGCGGGTCGCGGCTTGGCGCTGGGTGCTGATCGGGCTCGGCTTCACCGGTGCCTTGATCATCATCCAGCCGGGCGGTGGCGGTTTCGGGACGGGGGGCGTGCTCGCCCTCGCCTGCGCCGGATGTTATGCGCTCTACCAGATCACTACGCGGGTCGTGCGCGAGGCCGTGCCGATCGTTTCGCTGCTCTATAGCGGCCTCGTCGGCGTGGTGGTGATCAGCCTCATCGTACCCTTCTTCTGGCAGCAGCCGAGCGCTGCCGCATGGCTACTTCTGGTCGTCGTCGGCTCGCTCGGCGCTGCCGGCCATCTCCTCGTCATCATGGCGCTGCAGCGCGCGGAGGCGTCGAAGGTCGCCCCGTTCACCTATCTGCAGCTGGTCTGGGCGATGCTCGCCAGCCTCGTGGTGTTTGGCGACGTGCCGGGGATCACGACCCTGATCGGCGCCGCCGTGATCGTCACCAGTGGGCTCCTGCTCTACCGTCTCGACCTCCGCGAGGCGGCGGGCAACCGGCCGGGTGCCAGCCGAGCCGACCCGGCATGTTGAGCGGGCGGGCCAAGCCGCCGACAGACAAACGAAAGAATCGGCCCCGGCGGAAAGAGCAAGGCTGCCGGCGGCGTTGTGACGTCGAGCGCACCAAAGCTGGAGCCTGCGCATCGACCGACCGAGGAGGTCTCGCCGACCGTGCTCGCCCTTTATCCGACCTCGCCCAGCCGAAGGCGCTGTGCGCATTCCGGCGTGGCGGTTCGGCTCGATCAGCGCAACGTCCCGGTCGGGGACCCGGCGCGCGGCGATGGCTGAGCACGGGTTGCCATCGGCGTCGTTCGAGGACCAGCTGATCGCCATGCTGCCGCGGCTGCGCCGACTGGCCGACGGCGAGCCCGCCGTGGTCGAGGAATGGGAGCGATGCAGACCCTGTCCGACGAACTACTCGTGGCCTAAGCCGACGACGAGCTGTCGACCGCCCAGCGGGCCACGGTCGAGCGCTGCCTGGCCCACGACGCGGCGGCCGGGGATCGCCTCGCTACCTTCACCAGCACCGGCCAGTGGCTGGCTCGGGCCTATCACGACAGCCCGCGGGCGAGCCCGCCTGCGGCAATGGTCCGGGCGGTTCGCGATGCGGCGAGCTGATCGGTCAGACCCAGATGATCGGTCAACACCGGCAGCAGCAGAGCCGTGACGACAATGGTCAGCCGCAAAGTGTGGGCGAGGATGATGAAGCGGGGCACGGTCGGATCGCCGAGAGCTGGTGGACCGGTCGACAGCGGCTGCCGGCCGACAACGTCGTGGCAACGACCCTCATCCGGCAACTGTGGAAACGGTCGGTTTCGGACAACCAGGTAATCGATCCCGACACATTGCCCTGTGCCACCCACCACCAGGGATGACCTCGAACTCCGCCCTGGCACTCACGCGAGGCTGGCGCCGACGTGAATTGTCGAGAGCGCCGCTGCCGCGCATCTGCAGCAGCGTCGCAACCCGCATCGGAGGATCAATCCATGGTAACCGTCGATCGTCTGCCGCTGTCGGCCGCCTGGAGTGCGGCATTGTCCGCAAGCGGCCTGTTGACCATGCTGCTCGCTGGCGCCCTGGCCACGGTCGCCTTCGACTTTTTCGGCCAGAGCCTGAGCCCGGGCCTGGGCTTTGCCAATCTCGCACCGGTAACGCTCGCCAACAACGTCATCCAGGTGCTGTCCGGCGAGCCGTGGCGACCCGGCGCCGAGTTCCTGCACTACTTCGCCGGGTTGGTCGCCTATCCGTTGGGCTGGATGCTGTTGGCCCGGCCGCTGGCCGCTCGATACGCCCCGCAAATGCCTTGGTGGCTGGCCGCCAGCCTCTACGGTGTCGCCCTCTGGGTCTTCGCGCTCTACGTCATGGCGCATCTGGTCGCCGGCAATCCAGCTTTCCTGGGCTTTACCGGCATCACCTGGGTCGCTTTGGTCGGCCATGCGATCTTCGCCCTGGTCGCCGCGGCGGTGGTTCGCTGGCGCGAGGCTCAGTCGTCCCTGGGCGTCTGATAATCGGCGAGCGTGGCCATCCCCCAACCGAGCTCGCGCCAGCTGCCGAGCGGACAGGTGAGGTAGGCGAGCGCGGCGGTCGGGAACTTGCTCTCGACCGCCGCCAGCAGCTGCCGGTCACCGTGCCCGGCAAGCCGGGTCACAAAGGTCTGCAGGCCCGGATTGTGGCCGATCAGCAGCAGGCGCCCGACGTCGTCCGGTTGCCGACGGACGATCTCCAACAGCCGGCTCGGCGTTGCCAGGTAGAGGCTGGCGAGCTCGCTCAGCTGCAGCGGCCCGGTCTCGGGCCACTCGGCACGGGCGAGCGTCAGGGTTTCCACGGTTCGCTTCGCGGTCGAGCAGAGCACCCGCTCGGGCAGCCAGCCGCGCTCGGCGATCAGCGCCCCCATCTTGCGCGCCGCCTTGATCCCGCGCGGGCTGAGTTGGCGATCGTGATCGGCGGCGTCGACCTCGTCCCAGCTGGACTTGGCATGACGCAGGACGAGCAATTCGCGCATGGCGCTTCACCTCGGCTGGACTCGACCGGACCTCGGCTGGACTCGACCGGCCCGGTGCCGCCTCGAAGCACTCGGCCGGGCATGACACGACCGGTGCCGCTCTGTAACATCCCTGTCGCCGATCGCGAATAGCAACTGGATGTGCTCGATGACCGCTTGTGACGACCGTCGATGATCGAGGAGCAGAGCCCGGTGACCCAGAGCGTCGAGCCGATATCGCCCGTCGCCGAGCGGGAGCGCTCGGCCGAGAGCGCGGCCGAGCCCGTCGCGGTCCGGCCCGAGCATTTCTTCAACCGCGAGCTGTCCTGGCTGGCCTTCAACGAACGGGTGCTCGAGGAGGCGACGAATCCAGCCCACCCGCTGTTGGAGCGGTTGCGCTTTCTCTCCATCTCGGCGAGCAATCTCGACGAGTTCTACATGGTCCGCGTCGCCGGCCTCAAGGGTCTCGCCGATACCGGGGTCACCGCGCAGAGCCAGGACGGGCTGACGCCGAGCCAGCAGCTCGCCGCGATCAACGAGCGGGCCGCGCGGCTGATGGCCGGGCAGCAGGTGATCTGGCACGACCTGGTGGCCGAGCTGCGGCAGGAAGGGATCACCGTGCTGGCGCCGGAGGAGGTGACGGACGCCGAATGGCGAGACCTCGAGGAGCGCTTCGCCGACGAGGCGCTGGCCGTCCTCACGCCCATCGCCATCGACCCGGCGCATCCCTTCCCGTTCATCGCCAATTGCGGCATGGGCGTGGTCCTGCAGCTCACCCAGAGCCGCGACGAGGACTTGATCGGGCTCGTCCTGTTGCCCGGCAAGCTCGACCGCTTCATCCGGCTGCCGGGCAGCGAGCCCCGGTTCCTGCCGCTCGAGGCGTTGATCGCCCGCTGGACCGACCTGCTCTTTCCGGGCTTCGAGGTGAAGAGCTACGGCTATTTCCGGATCATCCGCGACAGCGACATCGAGATCGAGGAGGAGGCCGAGGATCTCGTCCGACTGTTCGAGACCCTGCTCAAGCGCCGGCGGCGCGGCCACGTGATCCGCTTGACCACCGACGCCCAGATGTCGTCCGCCTTGCGCGATTTTCTGATGCGCGAACTCGATGTCGAGGCCACCGACGTGTTCGCGCTCGACGGCATCCTCGGGCTGGTCGACACCAAGGAGATCATCGGCAAGGACCGGCCGGATCTCGTCTTCGAGCCCTACACCCCGCGCTACCCCGAGCGGATCAAGGATTTCGGCGGCGACTGCTTCGCCGCCATCCGGCAGAAGGACTTCGTCGTCCACCACCCTTATGAGAGCTTCGACGTGGTCGTCGAGTTCCTCAACCAGGCGGCGCGCGACCCCGACGTGGTGGCGATCAAGCAGACCCTCTACCGGACTTCCGAGGGCTCGCCGATCGTCGCCGCCTTGTGTGCCGCGGCCGATGCCGGCAAGTCGGTGACGGCGCTCGTCGAGCTCAAGGCGCGGTTCGACGAGGAGCGCAACATCCAGTGGGCGCGCGACCTCGAGCGCTCGGGCGTGCAGGTGATCTACGGCTTCATCGACCTCAAGACCCACGCCAAGGTGTCGATGGTGGTCCGTCGCGAGGCCGGGCGGATGCGCAGCTACTGCCATTTCGGCACCGGCAACTACCACCCGATCACCGCGCGAATCTACACCGACCTCTCCTTCTTCACCTGCGATCCGTCGCTCGCCCGGGATGCCGCCCGAACCTTCAACTACATGACCGGCTATGCCGAGCCACGCGGGCTCGAGAAGATCGCCATCGCCCCGGTCAACCTGCGGTGGCGCCTGCTCGAGCTGATCGAGGCCGAATCCGCGCATGCCCGGGCCGGGCGCAAGGCGGCGATCTGGGCCAAGCTCAACTCGTTGGTCGACGAAGAGGTGATCGAGAAGCTCTACCAGGCGAGCCAGGCCGGGGTCATGATCGACCTCGTGATCCGCGGCATCTGCTGCCTTCGGCCGGGTGTGCCGGGCCTCTCCGAAACCATTCGGGTGAAGAGCATCATCGGCCGGTTCCTCGAGCATTCGCGCATCGTCTGCTTCGGCAACGGCCACGGTCTGCCGGCGAAGCAGGCCAAGGTGTTCATCTCCTCGGCCGACTGGATGGCCCGGAACCTGTCGCGCCGGGTCGAGACCCTGGTGCCGATCGACAACGAGACCGTGCATCAGCAGGTGATGTCGCAGATCATGGTGGCCAACCTCAAGGACACGGCACAGAGCTGGCTGCTCGGTCCGAATGGCGAGTACGCGCGCGTCCAGGCACCGGGCGAGCCGTTCGCCGCGCACACCTACTTCATGACCAATCCCAGCCTGTCCGGCCGCGGCAGTGCCGTGCGCAAGGGCCGCAATCGGGCACAGCGGCTGCAGCTCGTGGTCAACCAGCCGACGGCAAAGGCGACCGACCGGGCCCCATGAAAGCGCATCTGCAGCTCGCACCGGTGCCGGCCGACGCCGGCGAAGCGGCGGCCGAGGCGGCAGCCCCGGTTGCGGTCATCGACATCGGCTCCAACTCGGTGCGCCTGGTCATCTACGACGCCTTGAGCCGCGCCCCCTTCCCGCGCTTCAACGAGAAGTCGCTCTGCGGCCTCGGCCGTGACCTCGACACGACGGGCGAGCTGGCCGCCGACGCCATGGCCGCCACCGTCAATGCCGTGCACCGCTACACCGCCATCGCCATGGCGATGCGCGCGCATCGCCTCGACATCGTGGCGACCGAGGCGGTGCGCGGTGCGACCAACGGCGCTGCCCTGGTCGAGGCGATCCGCGAGCGCACGGGGCAGAGCGTGCGCATCCTCACCGGGGTGGAGGAGGCGCGGTTCGCCGCCATGGGGGTCGCCGCCGGCTTCTGGCGGCCAGCCGGCCTGGTCGGCGATCTCGGCGGCGGCAGCCTCGAGTTCTCCACGGTCGATCACGCTGCGGAGGGCCTCGCCACCATCGGCGCCGCGACCGCGAGCCTGCCCTTGGGTGCGTTGCGCGTGCAGCCGCTGCTGGCCCGCGACCCGCGGGCGGCCAAGAAGCATCTGGACGAGATCTTCTCGAGCCGCCCCTGGACCGGCGGCGAGACATCGCCCGAGCGCTTCTATGTCGTCGGCGGCGGCTGGCGGGCGCTGGCCCGCGTGCAGCTGGCCAGGCAGGCGGCCCCGTTGCGGGTCGTGCACGGGTTGGAACTCGAGCTCGGCGCGGCGCGCGAGCTGACCAAGCTGATCTTGAAGGCGAGCCCGGCGGAGGTCGGCAAGCTGCCCGGCGTGCCCGGCCGGCGCGCCGACACCATCCAGGCGGCAGCGCTCGTGCTCGACCGGCTGCTCAAGGCCATGGCCCCGTCGCGCGTCGTCTTCTCGGCCCTGGGGCTGCGCGAGGGCTGGCTCTATGCCTGCCTGCCGGCGGCCGAGCAGGCGCAGGACCCGCTCCTCGTGGGGGCTGCGGCGTTCGGCCGACCGCGGGCCCGGGTGCCGCATATCGGCGAGGCGATGCGGGACTGGACGGCACCACTGTTCGCCGGCGAGACCGAGGCCGAGCGGCGGCTCAGGCTCGCCGCCTGCGAGCTTTCGGATTTCGGCTGGCGCGACCATCCGGAGCTCCGGGCGCAGCAGAGCTTCCACCGGCTGACGCAGTTTCCCTTCGTCGGCTTGAGCCATGCCGAACGGGTGTTCATCGCGACCGCGATCTTCAGCCGCTATGGTGGCAGCGACAGCGAGCCGCAGCTGCAGTCGGTGCTGGAGCTGTTGTCGGTGGCCGAGCGACAGCGGGCGGTGGTGCTCGGCCGGGCCATGCAGCTCGGCTACCGGTTCTCCGGCAGCGTGCCGGAACTGCTGGCGCATGCGCGCCTCGCCCTGGCTGGCGACACCCTGCGGTTGCTGGTCTCGACCAACGAGGACGTCCCGGACACCGAGCCGGTGCACGCCCGGCTGAAGAGCCTGGCCAAGGCCCTGGGCCTGCCGCGGACCGAGATCCTGCGCGGCTGAGCGGGCCGGCCAGTGCTGAGCGGGTCGGCCAGTGCGCCGGCCGGGGCGCTCAGCGAACCAGGCTGAGCCGGGGGGCTGCCCGGCCGGCCGCGCTGCCGTGGCCGGCACGGCGCTGCCGTCGCGGCTGCTCGTCGACGCCGGTCACTCCCTCGAGCCGCTCGATCACCGACCGCCTGGCATGGCTGAGCGAGATCGCCTCGGGCAGTGCCACGACCACCTCGCGACCGTCGGCCAGCGGCAGGACGAGGCGCACATCGGCGCCGTTGTCACCTTCGCCGAGATGCGCCTTGAGGTTGATCGCAGCAGCGGGTCCGGTGACCGTGATGTCGACCAGGCTGTCGACCCGGTCGGTGGCGCCATCGAGCGACCGCAGCCGCTGGCCCGACAGCTTGACCTCGTCCCCGTCGCAGCGGACGTCGGCGGCGAGCAAGACGGCACTGCCGATCTCGAGCAACTCGCGGCTCGGCTCGAGGGCGTCGGCGAACAGCATCACCTCGTACTGGGCCGAGGCATCCGACAGCTGGATGAAGGCAAAGCGGCTCCGCTCGGTCCGCCTCTCCTTCTTTGCCACGACCACGCCGGCGAGCTCGACCTGCTGGCCGTTGTAGCGCTCGGGCGAGGCAAGGACCTGGGCCGCCGGGACGACACCGAGGGTGTCGAGCGCCGCTGCGTAGGCGTCGAGCGGGTGGGCCGAGAGGTAGACGCCAAGGACCGCGAACTCGTTGGCCAGCCGCTCGCCGGTGTCCCAGTCCGCGGTGACGACCGGCCGCGGCTCGGGCACCGTCTCGCCGCCGCCGCCGAACAGCCCGGTCTGCGCACTCTCCGCCGCCGCCTTGACCGCCGTGGCATAGGCCAGGGCAGCATCGAGCGAGGCCATGAGCCCGGCCCGATTGGCATCGAGGCCATCGAGGGCCCCGGCCTTGATCAGGGCCTCGAGCAGCCGCCGATTGAAGCCCTTGCCGGCCAGCCGGCGGGTCAGATCGCAAAGGCTGCGGAAGGGCCCACAGGCGGTGCGCTCGGCCACGAGGGCCTCCATCGCCGCCCGGCCGACCCCCTTGATCGCCGCCAAGGCGAAGCGCACGCCGGAGGCCGGCCGGCTGCCGGTGGCCGGCCGCTCCTCGACCGAGAAGATTTCCGAGGAGGCGTTGACATCGGGCGGCAGGAGCGGGATGCCGCGACCGCGCATCTCGTGGCGGTAGGCGGCGAGCTTCTCCTGGTTCGCCATCTCCATGGTCATCACCGCAGCGTAGAACTCGAGCGGGTGGTTCGCCTTCAGATAGGCCGTGTGGTAGGCGAGCAGGGCGTAGGCGGCGGCGTGGCTCTTGTTGAAGCCATAAGATGCGAACTTGGCGACCGCGTCGAAGATGGTGTTGGCCATCGCCGCCTCGATGCCGTTCTTGGCCGTGCCCTCGACGAAGACGGCACGCTGGGCTTCCATTTCGGCCGCGATCTTCTTGCCCATGGCGCGCCTGAGCAGATCCGCACCACCGAGGGTGTAGCCGGCGAGCTTCTGGGCGATCTCCATCACCTGTTCCTGGTAGATGATGACGCCGTTGGTCTCCTCGAGGATCGGCTCGAGCAGCGGGTGGAGGTAGGCGGGCGCTTCGATCCCGTGCTTGACGTTGATGTAGCGCGGGATGTTGTCCATCGGCCCCGGCCGGTAGAGCGAGACCATGGCGATGATGTCCTCGAAGCAGTCGGGCTTGAGCTTGCGCAGGGCGTCGCGCATGCCGCCCGATTCCAGCTGGAAGACGCCGGTGGTTTCGGCTCGGCTCAAGAGCTCGTAGGCCGCCTGGTCGTCGAGTGGCAGGGACTGCAGCTCGAGCGGGGTGCCGCGTGCCTTCACCAGATCCTCGGCGAGGCGCAGCATGGTGAGCGTGGTCAGGCCGAGAAAGTCGAACTTGACCAGCCCCGCCTTCTCGACATCCTTCATGTTGAGCTGGGTGACGGCACTGCCGCTTCTGGGGTCGCGGTAGAGCGGCACGAGTTCGCGCAGCGGCCGGTCGCCGATCACCAGGCCGGCGGCATGGGTCGAGGCGTGACGCGGCAGGCCCTCGAGCTTCAGCGCGATCTCGATCATCCGGGCCACGGCCGGATCGCCGTCCCTGGCCTCCTTGAGCCGCGGCTCCAGCTCGATCGCCTGGGCCAGGGTCACCGGCTTGGCCGGGTTGTTGGGGACGAGCTTGGTGATCTTGTCGACGAGGCCGAACGGCAGGCCGAGGACCCGCCCGACATCGCGCAGAGCAGCCCGCGCCAGCAGCTTGCCGAAGGTGATGATGTGGGCAACGCGGTCCTTGCCGTAGCGCGCCTCGACATAGGCGATCACCTCGTCGCGCCGGTCCTGGCAGAAGTCGATGTCGAAATCCGGCATCGAGACGCGCTCGGGATTGAGGAACCGCTCGAACAGCAGGCCGAAGCGGAGCGGGTCGAGATCGGTGATCTCGAGCGCCCAGGCGACGACGGAGCCGGCTCCCGAGCCGCGGCCGGGGCCGACCGGGATGTTCCGGCCCTTGGCCCATTTGATGAAATCGGCGACGATCAGGAAGTAGCCCGGGAACTGCATCTGGACGATGACGTCGAGCTCGTAGTCGAGGCGCTCGCGGTAGGGTGTCGCCGGCTCGCCCGCAACACCCAAGCCGGCCAGTCGACGGTCGAGCCCGGCCCTGGCCTGAAGGCGCAGCTCCTCGGCCTCGTCGCGCCCGGCGCCGGTGTCGAAGGCCGGCAGGATGGGGTCGCGGGCGGGCGCCGCGA
>CAZNWE010000056.1:0-29381 GCA_964576715.1 uncultured Geminicoccaceae bacterium
CAGGCCCAACACCAACCATTTCGCACGGCACATCGCTGCTCTCCTCGATAGCTGGACAGCAAATAGCAAAGCCGGGGCAGGCTTGGTACCTGTCCCGGCTTCACAGGGCCGTCAACCGCGCCAAGTGGGCGGCTCTAGTCCAGAGGTTTCTCGGCGACCACGTAGAGCCAGCCGATGCTGCCGGTCAGGGCCTGGTCGACCCAGAACTTCAGGTTCCTGGACGTCCGATCGACCAGCTCCCTGCCGATCCGGTCCTCGAACTCGGGCCGGCGGCGCTCGAGCTCCTGGCGTACCCAGGCATAAGTCGGGGCGACGTTCGTGGACCAGTCCTCGACGATCTTCAGGTTGAAGCCGAGATTGAGCAGGCTGCGCTGGTAGTCTTCGGCATCCCACATCTCGGGTGCGTTGACCCGTTCGTAGATGCGCTCGCGGATCTCGTCTGGGGTGCCGCTGCGCACCAGGATGTCGGTGAAGACGAGCCGGCCGCCGGGCTTGAGGACGCGATGCGCCTCGGCCAGGACTTGCGCCTTGTCGACGGCGTGGAGGAAGGCTTCCTGTGACCAGTACTGGTCGAAGCTGGCATCTGGGTGCCGCAGCTGGTGGAAGTCGGCATAGGCGAAGCCGACCCGGTCCTCGAGCCCGGCCTTGCGCGTGAGCTCGGCCGCCCAGTCGAGCTCGCGCTCGGAGATGTTGGTGGCGAGCACGTCGACGTCGAACCTCTTGGCGAGGTAGCGGGCCAGCGCCCCGTAGCCGCAGCCGACCTCGAGCAGCCTGGACCCGTTGCCGAGCTCGGCGCCTTCCGCCATGCGTTGGTTGGAGCGGGCCATGGCAGCCTGCAGCGTTTCCTCGCCCGGCTTCTCGAAGTAGCCGAGATGGATGTTCTCGCCCCAGATCTCGCGATAGATCTGGTCGGCCGCCCCGTCGTAATAGCGCTTGGTCTCGTTCACGTAGCGCTCGGTCAGCTGCAGCTTGTCGGCTGGGCCGGTGTGGCGGATCGGCTTTTTCGGCTTGAAGGCGACCTGCTGGATGAAGTCAGGGTCGTAGTGGTCGTACGGTCGCTCGAAGTCACCATAGCGAGTGACGTCCATGAAGCCCGCGTCCTCCAGCAGGTGGGTCACGTAGTTCTGCTTCAGGGGATAGAGCTGGAGGTGGTGCTTCTCGCCGCTCGGGAAGGAATATTCGAACTTGACCATGGTGCGGGAGATGCGGATCGGGCGGACGTCGACGTTCTCGCCGGTGTAGTAGTATTTGTGCTTGCTGTTGTAGCCCTGGTCGAGGATGCTGTCGTAATTGCGATGGTCGAGCATCACGATGCCGCCCGGCTTCAGCACCTGGTAGATCGAGGCCAGGGCATCGCGCCTGGCCTCGTGCTCCTGCAGGTGGGTGAAGGCGTTGCCGAGGCAGATGACGGCATCGAAGGCGTTGTCGCCGAACAGCTTGTGCAACTCGAGCCAGTCGGCGACGCGGACGTCGTAGAGGGCCACACCGTGCGCGTTGGCGTTGGCTATGGTCTTCTCGACCATCGTCTCGGCACCGTCGGTGGCGGTCACCTTGAAGCCCGCTTGTGCCAGCTTGACGGCGTGAAAGCCGGTGCCCGTCGCGATGTCGGCGATGTGCTCGAAGCCGTAGGCGTCGAGGATGCGGTGAAAGAAGCGTGACTCGCTGTCCTCGCGGCCGTCCCAGCCGATCAGGTCGTCCCAATTGTCGACGAACTCGCTGGTGTACTCGTTGCGGTAGGTGTCGTTGGCCAGAAGGTTGGTCGGCAATGTCTTCTCCCTTCGATTGCCGGCAAGGCTCGCCGTTGCGGAACAGAGCCGGCCAAGGTCGCGCAGCCTGGCAGGGCGCAACCGTTGATGGAGGGCGACGTCGCTGGGAAAGGCGCAGAGGCGCGTGCTGGATCGCCACCCGTGTCGTTGTGACTGAACGCGAGTCGCAGGATCGCAAGAATGAGGCGAATTAGAAGCTATGAAACAAATTTAATTTTTGTTATGCTAATCGCTTATGGTGCAGCACGATGGTGCTTTGAGCCTTCTCGCACGGGTCAAACCTGCTGGCTCGGGCGCGATCAATCCAGCGTCGTACTGCGCTTGGCGTTCCGGCTGTTCTTGATCCGTACCACGACATCGATCCGTTCGATTTCCTTGCCGGCCGGCGGCTCGGGAAGGTGCGTAATGGTCACCACATCGCTCGGGATGTCGTAGATTTCCCCGGTCGACTTGTCGAAATAGTGGCAGTGCGAGGACGGATCTGTATCGAAATAGGACTGGCCGGAACCGACCACGACCTCGCCCATCAGGCCCGCCTGGGTGAACTGGTTCAGCGTGTTGTAGATCGTCGCGAGCGAGACCGGGATCCCGGCCTGCCGAACCTCTTGAAACAGTTCTTCGGCCGTGACGTGGCGCGGGGCAGTGTCGAGCAGCATGCTCAAGATGGACAGCCGTTGCCGGGTGGGCCTGAGCCCTGCCCCCTTCAGTTGCCGCATTGCTTCCGCATACCGTCGCATCGTCACCTGTCCAACGCCGCGTTTCAACGCCCCTATATCGGACCCAGATGGTCCATTATAGCGAGTGCGTCAAGCGGATCGCGTTCAATGACCCGTCAGGATGCGCTGAACCAACTGCCGCACCGTCGGGATGAAGCCGTTGGCGTAGAACGGGTCTTCACGGAATTTGTGAGCGTTGTGGCCGGCGAACATCAGCTCGTTGTCGTGATCGCCGCGACCGTGCGCGATGTTCTGCAGGGTCTTTTGAATGCAGAAGGATCGCGGATCGACGGGCCGACCGGTGGCGTAGTCGCCGCGGTCTTTCCAGTTGCTGAAAGCGCAGTGGCTGAGGCAGCCCATGCAGTCCGCCTGATCGCGGCGGATCTGCCGCGCCCCTTCCGGGGTGACGAAGATCAACGACTGATCGGGCGTGCGCATCGGCTGGCTGTAGCCCTCGGCGATCCATCCCTGGATGCGCTCGAGGTCGGCCTCGCTGACCCAGACGCCACGTCCGCCGCGGCCGTAGGCGAAGAAGCTGATGCGGCCGGCCGCCGCATCGCGCTCGTCGCTGACCGCCACCTGCCGCGCCGAGCGCTCGACCAGTTCACCAAGGAAGCGATTGTTGACGGCTGAGGAATAGAAGCCTGTTGGACTGAAGCGGTGCAACAGGACGTCGTTGGGCAGGATGCTCATCAGCCGCTTCTTCCAGCCCTCGGGGATCGGGCTTTCCCTCGTCAACAGCGGTCGGGTCCCGAATTGGAAGGCGATCGGGCCGAGCTCCTTGTTGCCGATCCAGTCTCGCCAATCCATCAAGTGCCAGACCCCGCCGGCCATGATGATCGGCACTTCGCCCAAGCCCAGCTTGCGCATCAGCTTGCGCAGCTCGTGGACGCGGGGATAGGGGTCCTCTGGCGCCCTCGGGTCTTCGCTGTTGGAGAGACCGTTATGGCCGCCGGCGCGCCACGGATCCTCGTAGACCACCGCGCCCAGCCAGTCGGACACCTTGCTGTAGGCGCGCTTCCAGAGCGCGTTGAAGGCCCGGGCCGAGGAGATGATCGGGTAGTAGTGCACCCCGTAGCTGGCGCAGATCTCGCCGAGGCGGTACGGCATGCCGGCGCCGCAGGTGACGCCGTGGATCATGCCCTTAGCCTGCTCGAGGGCGCCGGTGAGCACCCGCTCGCAGCCCCCCATCTCCCAGAGCACGTTCATGTGCAGCCGGCCCTCGCCGCCGCGTGTCTCGTGCGCGATGCGGGCCTGGCAAACGGCACCCCGGGTCGAGTAGTCGATCAGCTCTTCATGCCGCTCACGGCGGTCGCGACCCTTGAAGACGAGCGGCACGTACTCGCCGTTGTCGTCGATGACATCGGCATTGACGCCCGAGAACGTGCCGACACCGCCAGCGGCAGCCCAGGCCCCGGCGCTGTGGCCGTTGCTGACCGCAACACCCTTGCCACCCTCGATCAACGGCCAGACTTCGTGCCCGGCCACAACGAGCGGACTGACGACACTCATGCTCGTTCCCCTTTCTGCTTCAGCACGCCGCCGGGACGGATGCTGACTGGGCGCCTGTTGCGGGCCGCCTCAACCGGCCCGTTCGCGACGCGGTCGATCGCGCCGCCCTTCACGCTCGCCCCGCTCCTCGCGATCCGGGCGCGGCTTGCGCTCGACCTCGATGATGTCGCCGGTCTCCTGGTCGACCGAGCGCATCGAGAGCTTGATCTTGCCGCGATCGTCGACCGCCAGCACCTGCACCTTGACCGCGTCGCCTTCCTTGACGACGTCACTGACATTGGCGACCCGCTCGTTCTTCAGCTCGGAAATGTGGCAGAGCCCGTCCTTCGAGCCGAGAAAACTGATGAAGGCGCCGAAATCAACGATCTTGATGACCTTGCCGGTGTAGACGTGGCCGATCTCCGGGCTGGCGGTCAGCCCCCTGATCCAGTCCACGGCGCGTTGGGCCGCCATGGCATCGCTCGAGGCGACCTTGACGAGGCCGTCGTCGTTGATGTCGATCTTCGCACCCGTGCTCTCGGTGATCTCGCGGATCATCTTGCCGCCGGGGCCGATCACCGCGCCGATCTTGTCGGTCGGGATGTTGATGGTCGTGATCCTCGGGACCGAGTTCCGCAGCTCCGGTCGCGGCATGCCCATGCAGCCGGCCATTTCGCCGAGAATGTGGATCCGGCCCTCGCGCGCCTGGTCGAGGGCGATCTGCATGATCTCCTCGGTGATCCCGGCGATCTTGATGTCCATCTGCAGCGAGGTGACCCCCACTTCGGTGCCGGCGACCTTGAAATCCATGTCGCCGAGATGGTCCTCGTCGCCGAGGATGTCGGAGAGGACGGCGAAGCGGTCGCCCTCCTTGATCAGGCCCATGGCGATGCCGGCGATCGGCCGCGGCAACGGCACGCCGGCATCCATCAGGGCGAGCGAGGTGCCGCAGACCGTGGCCATCGAGCTCGAGCCGTTGGATTCGGTGACCTCGGAGACGACCCGGATGGTGTAAGGGAAGGCGTCCTTGGCCGGCAGCAGCGGATGGGTCGCGCGCCAGGCAAGCTTGCCGTGGCCGACCTCGCGCCGGCCGGGCGTGCCGACCCGGCCGGCTTCGCCCACCGAATAGGGCGGGAAGTTGTAGTGCAGAAGGAAGTGCTGGCGGATATCGCCTTCCAGCCCTTCGATCATCTGCTCGTCCTGGCCGGTACCCAGCGTCGCCACGACCAGCGCCTGGGTCTCGCCGCGGGTGAACAGCGCCGAGCCGTGCACCCGGGGCAGAACGCCCACCTCGGCGACGATCGGGCGGACGGTGACGAGATCGCGACCGTCGATACGCTGCTTGGTATCCAGGATGTCGTTGCGGACGATGTCACTCTCGAGCCGCTTGAACAGCTCGCCGAGCTTTTGCTTGGCGGTCGAATCCTCGGGATCCTCGAGCAGCGCCTCCATCGCGGCTTTTTTGACCGCACCGACCTTCTCGACCCGGCTCTGCTTGACGGTTTCGCGATAGGCGTCGCGCAGCGGTGCCTCGTAGTCGCTCTTGAGTCTGCCGTAGAGGGCTTCGTCGTCGCTCTCGGGCAGCTGCCACGGTTCCTTGGCACAGGCCATGGCGAGTTCGATGATCAGGTCGATCACCGGCTGGTAGGCGCGGTGACCGTGCATTACCGCATCGAGCATGGTCTGCTCGGGCAACTCCTTGGCCTCGGATTCGACCATCATCACGGCGTCGCGGGTGCCGGCGACGACGAGGTCGAGGGCCGATTGCTTCATCTGCTCGAGGGTCGGGTTGACGGCGAACTGGCCGTCGATGTGGCCAACCCGGCAGGCGCCGATCGGGCCCAAGAACGGCATGCCCGAGATGGTCAGCGCCGCGCTCGCCCCGATCATCGCCAGCATGTCGGGATCGTTCTCGCCGTCATGCGCGAGGACGGTGATGATGACCTGCGTCTCGTTCTTGAAGCTGGACGGGAACAGCGGGCGGATCGGCCGGTCGATGAGTCGCGAGGTCAGCGTCTCCTTCTCGGTCGGCCGACCTTCGCGCTTGAAGAAGCCGCCCGGGATCCTGCCGGCGGCAAACGTCTTTTCCTGGTAGTTCACGGTGAGCGGAAAAAAATCTTGGCCAGGGCGCAGCGATTTGGCGCCGACGGCGGTGGCGAGCACCACGGTCTCGCCCATCTGCACCATGACGGCACCGTCGGCCTGGCGGGCGATCCGCCCGGTCTCCAGCCTGAGCGTGCGGCCGAGCCATTCGATTTCCTTGATCGTCGTCTTGAACATTCACATGACCTTTCTTGGGCCTGCAACAGCAGGCGGCCGGCCCATCACCAGAACGGGCCGGCGGGGCGCCACGATCAGCGCGGCAAATCGCCGGGAAGGAGCGCCTTGGCGCGGCGTCAACGGCGGAGGCCGAGCCGCTCGATCAGGGCCCGATAGCGCGGGCTGTCGTTGCGATTGAGGTAGTCGAGAAGCCGGCGGCGCTGACCGACCATCATCAGCAGGCCGCGTCGCGACGCGAAGTCCTTTTGATGGGTCTTGAGGTGCTCGGTCAGGTTGCCGATGCGCTCCGAGAGAATGGCGCACTGCACCTCCGGCGAGCCGGTATCCCCGTCGTGCGTGGCGAAGTCCTTAATCAGCGCGTGCTTGCGCTCCTGGGTGATCGACATCGACTGGTCCTTCCAACTGACGGCCATCAGCCGTTCATGCGGTGAAAACGCGCAGCGGTGCCAGCTCGCCATCGTGGAGCCGACCCAAGGCGACCAGATCGCCATCGGCCAGCACCTTGATGGTTCCCCCTTCGACCGTCTCGCCCAGTACCAGGCGCGATGAGATGCGGATGGGGTGACCAGAGCGGAGCCGCGCTGCTTGCGGCTCGGTCACGGCGAGCGCCGGGATGTCGGCCAGCGCCGTCGAGACCGATACTAAGAAGTCAGATAGCGCATCACGGGCAACAATTTCAACAAGAGGGTCGAGCCCGACGGCGGCCTCTGCGGTGAATGGTCCCACCGCCAGTCGCCTGAGCGCCGTCACGTGGCCGAGGCAACCGAGTTGTCGCCCGAGGTCGCGTGCCAGGGCCCGGATATAGGCACCTTTCCCGCAGGTCGCCTCGAAGACCGCGTGCTCGGCGTCAGGTCGCTCGAGCAGAACGATCTCGTCGAACCGCACCTCGCGTTCGGGCAGATCGACCACATCGCCGCGCCGTGCGATGTCATAGGCCCGCTCGCCGCCGATCTTGACCGCAGCGAAATCCGGCGGGCGCTGGCGGATGGTCCCCGTGAAGGACGGCAGGGCGGCCACGATCGCAGCGTCGGCGGGCCGTCCCTCGCTGGTCTCGCGGATCTCGCCCTCGCTGTCGTCGGTCGAGGTCGACGCCCCGAAACGCACGGTGAAGCGGTAGCGCTTGGCGGCATCCATGACGTACATCACGGTCTTCGTCGCCTCGCCCAGGGCGATCGGCAGCACACCGGTGGCCAACGGGTCGAGCGTGCCGCCATGCCCGGCTTTGTCCGCCTCGACCAGCCGCTTGACCCGGTTGACGACATGGGTCGAGGTCATCCCGGCCGGCTTGTCGATGATCAGCCAGCCATTGATCCGCTTGCCCTTGCGCCGCCGCCTCATCGCTCGTCGGACCCGTCGATGCGGCCGGCGATCGGATCGACGCTGTCGGCCGGTGCTCGATGCGGCTCGAGTCCTTGCTGCAGCAGGCTGTCGATGCGGGCGGCGTAGCTGAAGCTGGTATCGGCCTCGAACCGCAGCTTCGGCGCATATTTCAGGTTCATCTCGCGGGCCAACCGGCCGGCGAGCGCCGGTGCCACGCGTTCTAGCGCCGCGAGCGTCGCGGGCTGGGCGTCTTGGCCGAGTTCGGCGACGAACACCTGGGCTTGTCGCAGGTCCCGGCTCATGCGCACCTCGGATACCGTCACGTTGACGGTCTCGAGATGCCGGTTGTGGAGATCGCCGCGCATCAGATGCTCGGCGAGCAGATGACGCATCTGCTCGCCGACCCTGAGTTGGCGCTGCGACGGTGCGGCAGCGGACTGTTGACGGGACATTTGAAACGCCTTTGGCGAGAGCGCGCCACGCCGATTGGGCCGGACCCTGATCCGCGAGCCGGCGCCGGCTCGGAGCAGGCCGGCGCGCGGGACCGGGTCAGAGCGTGCGCGCCACCTCTTGGACCTCGTAGACCTCGATCATGTCGCCCTCGCGGATATCGTTGTAGCCTTCGATCGACATGCCGCACTCGAAGCCCTCGCGCACCTCACGGACATCGTCCTTGAACCGCTTGAGCGAGCCGAGCTGACCATCGTAGACGACCACGTCGTCGCGCAACAAACGCGCCCGACCGCTCCGCTTGACCATCCCGTCGACCACCCGGCAGCCGGCGATCTTGCCGACCTTGGAGACATTGAACACCTCGCGGATCTCGGCGTGGCCGAGGATGGTCTCCTTGGCTTCGGGCGCCAGCATGCCCTCGAGCAGCGCCTTCATCTCGTCGAGCAGCTGGTAGATGATGGCGTAGTAGCGGATCTCGATGCCTTCGCGCTTCGCCATGTCGCGCGCCTGGGCGTTGGCCCGGACGTTGAAGCCGATCACCACGGCTTCCGAGGCCTGGGCCAGGGTGATGTCGCTTTCGGTGATGGCGCCGACGCCACCAAAGAGGACGCGGACGCTGGCCTCTTCGTTGCCGAGCTTCTCGAGGCCGGCGGTAATCGCCTCGAGCGAGCCGTGCACGTCGGCCTTGATCACCACCGGCAGCTGCTGGATCTCGCCGGCCTGGAGCTGCGAGAACATCTCCTCGAGCGAGCTGCGGGCCGGTGTCGCCTTGAGCTGCTGCTGCTCGCGGCGCTTGCGCTGGCGGTAGTCGACGATGTCGCGCGCCCGCTTCTCGCTGTCGACCACGACCATCTCGTCGCCGGCATCGGGGACCGCATCGAGGCCCTGGATCTCGACCGGCACGGCGGGCCCCGCGTCCTTGACCTGCTCGCCCTTGTCGTTGGTCATCGCCCGGACGCGGCCCCAGGCGGCGCCGGCGACGACGATGTCGCCCTGGTGCAGGGTACCGTTCTGGACCAGGACGGTGGCAACGACACCGCGGCCGCGATCGAGCCTGGCCTCGATGACCGCCCCCCTGGCCTCGCGGTCGGGGTTGGCCTTGAGCTCGAGCAGCTCTGCCTGCAGCTGCAGCTGCTCGATCAGCGTGTCGAGCCCGGTACGCTTCAAGGCACTGACCGGCACGGCCAAGACGTCGCCGCCGAAATCCTCGACGACCACGTCGTGGCTCAACAGTTCCTGCTTGACCCGGTCCGCATTGGCCTCGGGGTGGTCCATCTTGTTGATGGCGACGACCATCGGCACCTTGGCCGCCTTGGCGTGCTGGATGGCCTCGATGGTCTGCGGCATGACGCCGTCATCGGCCGCGACCACCAGAACGACGATGTCGGTGATCGAGGCGCCACGCGCGCGCATCGCCGTGAAGGCGGCGTGGCCCGGAGTGTCGATGAAGGTGACCGGCAGGCCGGAGCCGACGTTCACCTGATAGGCGCCGATATGCTGGGTGATGCCACCGGCCTCGCCGGCCACCACGTCGCTCTTGCGCAAGGCGTCGAGCAGCGAGGTCTTGCCGTGGTCGACGTGGCCCATGACGGTGACCACCGGGGCACGCGGCACGAGGCTCGCCGGATCGTCCGTGGCGCCGCCGAGACCGAGTTCGACGTCGCTCTCGCTCACCCGCTTGGCCGCCTGGCCGAACTCGGCCAGCACCAGTTCCGCCGTATCGGCGTCGATCGTCTGGTTGATGGTCACCATGATGCCGTTGCGCATCAGCGCCTTGACCACCTCCGCACCGCGAATCGCCATGCGGGATGCGAGGTCCTGCACGGTGATCGCCTCCGGCACGATGACCTCGCGCGCGGTGGGCTCGCTCGAGGCTGCCGATTGCTGGCGGCGCTCGCGATCGCGCTGGCGCTTGAGGGCGGCGAGCGAGCGGGTCCGCTCGAGCTCCTCGGCCTCCTCGTCGGTTGCCAGGATCAACAGCTTGTCGTTGCGTCGGGTGTCGCGGTCGCTGCGCCTGAGTGTGCTGCGCCGGTCACCCTTGCCACCCTTGCCACGGCCCTCCTCCTCGTCGCCGGGGCCGACCGGCTGGCGGGCGGGCGTCTTGGCCGGACGTTTGCCCTCCTCGGGAGCACGGGCTTCCATTGCCGCCACCTCGTCCGGTGTCGGCCCGATCGGCTCGGCCGGCCCGCTCGCGGCCGCCTCCTGGGCTTGCCGACGCCGCTCCTCCTCGGCGAGCAGCCTCGCAGCTTGCTCCTCGGCCTTCAGGCGCGACTCCTCCTCGGCCTGGCGCCGCGCCTCCTCCTCGGCCTTGCGCGCCGCCGCAGCCTCCTCGTCGGCCTTGCGCCGAGCGGTCTCCTCGGCGGCCCGCCGCGCGTTCTCGGCGGCCCTGGCCCGCGCCTCCTCCTCGATCTTGCGCGATTCGGTGAGCGCACGCAGCCGCGAGCGCTTCTCGTCGTCGGTCAGCGTCGGCAGCGTCATCGGGCCTCGCCCGCCCCCGCGACCGCCCGCCGGGCGAGGCGTGCGCAAGCCCTCGCCGGCACCGCGGCTCGGCGGTGCAACGGCAGCCGGTGCCTTGGCCTGGGTCTCGGCCGGCGCGGTCGGTGCAGCACCGGCCGGGCGCGTTGCCGGGCCGCGGCGCCGCTTCACCTCGACCGCTACCGCCTTGCTCCGGCCATGACTGAAGCTCTGGCGCACCGTACCCTGGTCGCCAGCCTTCTTCAGCTCGAGCCGGCCACTGCCCGTGCTCTTGCCGAGCTCGATTCGCGTGTTGCGGTCCTGCCCCTTGGCGTCGCTCATCTTGCTCGTCAAATCCCTTGCTGCTCGTCGGCGCCGCGGTCGCCCACCGCCACGGCGGGCCGGCGAAACCCGTCGAGCCTCGCCGCATCGTCCATCAGGCGCGACGCTAGTCTACCGCTTCTCATCCAGGCATGCACGACCGCATCGCGGCCGAGCGCCTGGCCTAATTCCGTCCGGGTGAACTGCGCGATCAGCGGCCCGTCACCGAGCCGCGCCCGCAGCTTGCGCTTGCCGTGCGCCGCCGCATCCGACGCCTCGATCAGCAGGCCGCGCTCGCCCGTCGACAACACCGCCGCCACCTGATCGAAGCCGGAGACCACCTCACCCGCCCGCCGGCCGAGACCGAGTGCATCGAGACAGCGCTGCACCAGCAGCCGCTCGATCAGTGCCGGCAGGTCCGGCGGCAACACCACCGGCCCGCCCGCCTGCCGATCGAACACCCGCTTCTTGACCGCGGCTGCCACACTCGCCGCGTTTGCCGCCACCCAGAACCCCCGACCGGGCATTCGCCCGGCCAGATCAGGAACGAGCCGACGCTCGGGGTCGACCACGAAACGCACCATCGTCCGGACATCCCCGCTTTGCCGCCCGGCGAGATCGCGGCGCGCGCGGCCGCCCGCGCCGACGCCTTCGGCAGCGACAAAAGTGGTGCGCGTCGGCCCCGCGCAAGCAACCACGGACCTCGCCATGCTGGGCGTGGCAGGACCTTGCGCTGCGGGGCCACTCGACACGAAACCCGACATCGCTCTCAGTGCGTCGTCTCCCATTCCCCACCTGCCGTGTCCGCCCGGGTGCCAACGGTGGCGCCGTCGTCGTCGATCGCTGCCTCGGCCGACGGTTCGGCCTCGGGCTCGATCCAGCCGAGGACCAGCCGCGCCTGGACGATGAGATCACCGGCGACCGCCTCGTCCATCGGCACCTCGCCGGCGAGCATTTCGACCAGCTCGTCTGCGGCGAGATCGGCGAAGTCCTCGAGCGACTTGATCCCCTTGCGGCCAAGTGCGACGATCGTCTTGAGATCGACCAGGCTGAACTCCCGTAAATCGTCGCCGATCCCGAGTGCTTCGGCCTCCTCGGCGAGAAGCTGCTCCTGCTCCTCAAGATAGGCGGCCGCTCGTTCTTTGAGCGCCTCGGCGATCTCCTCGTCGAAACCTTCGATTTGCGCCAGCTCGTCGACCTCGCTGAAGGCCACGTCCTCGACGGTCGAGAAGCCTTCGGTGGCGAGCAGTTGCGCGATCACCTCCTCGACGTTCAGCCCTTGGATGAACAGCTCGGTGGCCTCGCGGAACTCGCGATTGCGCCGTTCACTGTCCTCACCCTCGGACATGATGTCGATGTCCCAGCCGGTCAGCTGCGACGCGAGGCGAACGTTCTGGCCACGCCGGCCGATGGCGATATGCTGCATGTGATCCGGTACGATCACCTCGATCCGCCGGGCCTCCGGGTCGAGTACGACCTTCGAGACCTCGGCCGGGGCCAGGGCATTGACCACGAAGGTCGCCGGATCCGCCGACCAGGGGATGATGTCGACCTTCTCGCCGGCCAGTTCCTGCACCACCGCCTGCACGCGCGACCCGCGCATGCCGACGCAGGCACCCACCGGATCGATCGAGCTGTCCTTCGAGATCACCGCGATCTTGGCCCGGCTGCCCGGATCGCGAGCGACCGCCTTGATCTCGATGATCCCGTCGTAGATCTCCGGCACCTCCTGCTCGAACAGCTTCGCCATGAATTGCGGGTGGGTGCGTGAGAGAAAGATCTGCGGGCCGCGGGTCTCGTGGCGGACGTCGTAGAGAAAGGCCCTGATCCGGTCCTTGTTGCGGAAGCTTTCGCGCGGGATCAGGTCGTCGCGGCGGACGATCGCCTCGGCCCGGCCGAGCTCGACCAGCACGTTGCCGTGCTCGGTCCGCTTGACCTCGCCGATCACGATCTCGCCGATCCGGTCCTTGAACTCGTTGTACTGGCGCTCGCGCTCGGCATCGCGGACCTTCTGGACGATCACCTGCTTCGCACTCTGGGCAGCGATGCGGCCGAGATCGATCGGCGGCAGCGGGTCGAGGATGAGGTCACCCTCCTGGGCTGCGGGGTTGCGGCCCTGGGCCTCGTCCAGACTGACCTGCTTGGCGAAATCCTCGACGTCCTCGACCACCTCGAGCTGGCGAAACAGCTTGATCTCGCCGGTCTTGCGGTCGATCTCGGCGACGATCTCGTGCTCGAGGCCGTACTTCTTGCGGGCGGCCGTCTGCACGGCCTGCTCCAGGGCCTCGATCACCTCGGTGGGATCGATGCCTTTCTCCTGCGCCACCGTCTCCGCGACCCGCAGCAACTCCGCTCGCCCTAGTCCGGCGCTCAGCTCCATCCGCCTACTCCTTCACCTGATGCGCGCCGGCGTTGCCCTTGAGAGCAGAGGCGATCAGCGCATCGGTCAAAACCAGTTTGGCCTTCTTGATCCTCTCGACCGGCACCTGCCACTCGGCACTGTCGACCGTGACCAGCACCGCGCCGTTGTCCGCGACGCCCTCGAGCCGGCCGACCAGACGCTTGCGCCCGTCATGCGGTGGATCCACCTCGATGCGCACTTCATGCCCGGCGAAGCGCACGAAATCGTCCAACCGGACCAGCGGCCGATCGATCCCGGGCGACGACACCTCGAGCGAATAGGCACCAGCGATCGGATCGGCGACGTCGAGAACGGCCGAAACGGCATGGCTGATCTCCGCACAATCGTCGACCGTCATGCCGGCCTCTCGATCCAGCGGCTCGGCCATCACCTGCAACGTCCGCTTCTGCCCGCCGGTCAGCCGTACCTGGACGAGATCGAAGCCGAGATCGTGCAGCGTCGGCGTCAACATGGCCGCGATCTCGTCAAGTCTGTTTGCAGCCTTTTCCTTCGTCATTCGTGGCGCGTCGTCGTCCTGGTCAAAAATCCTGCAAGCTCCGGCTCGCCGCCAGTCGCCGCCTCCAGGTCGAGCCCGAGAGGCGCGCCGGCGCAGCGCAAAACAAAACAGAGCGGGCCAAGACCCACTCTGCTTTGGACAGCCGAGATGTCTATTCGTTGTGGGGCGTTTCGATGCCAAACGCAACCCGTTAAGTAGGCAGGCAGCGCCTGAACTGCAAGAAGACGGGGCGCCGGCCGGCGGCAATCGCCTTCCCCTCGTAGCGGGTCGGTGGCCAGTCGGGCGGTCGCTGGCGCCAGTCGTTGGGACCCTCGGCTTGCCATTCCAGCCGTGGCTCGGCCAGGAGGGTCGCCAGGATCCACCGTCGGTAGCCCGGATCGTCGGTGGCAACGCGCAATTCACCGCCCTCGACCAGGAGGTCGGCGAACCGTGCGGTGGTCGCCGGATTGATGATGCGCCGCTTCCAGTGCCGCTTTTTCGGCCATGGATCGGCGAACAACACGAAAATCCGCTCCAGCGAGCCCGGCTGCAGCCGATCGATCAGCAGCCGCGCATCGTCGGTGTAGACCACGACATTGCTGGCCCCCGCAACGTCGAGCATCGTCAACAGCCGCACCACGCCGTCGAGATAGGGCTCGACCCCGATCAGCCCGACCGCAGGGTTGGCCGCCGCCTGCCAGGCCAGATGCTCGCCGCCGCCGAAGCCGATCTCGAGCCAGACCCTGGCGCGCGGCGGCGTGAACAGGCTGCCGGGTGCCAGCTGGCCGCGCTCGGGCAGGGTGATCTCGCGCTCGGGCAACAGCCGTGCCAGCCGCTCGCGCTGCTTCGGACCGAGCCCCGGCCCGCTCTTTCGGCCATAGAGAACGCGACGGGGGCGAGTGTCGGGCTCGACCTGGCGCGACGGGGCAACCGTCAAAACGTCGGACGAGTCCTCAGTTGAAGGCGCGCCTGAGCTCGTCGGCGAGATCACTCCGCTCCCAGGAAAAGGCGCCATCGGCGGTGGCGGTGCGGCCGAAATGGCCGTAGGCCGCGGTGCGCGCATAGATCGGGCGGTTGAGCTCGAGGCGGCGGCGGATGCCGCGCGGGCTGAGGTCGAGATCCATCAGGATCTCGGCCAGCCTGACTTCGTCGACCTCACCCGTGCCATCGGTGTTGACGTAGATCGAGAGCGGCTTGGCGACGCCGATGGCGTAGGAGAGCTGGATCAGGCAGCGCTTGGCGAGGCCGGCGGCGACCACGTTCTTCGCCAGATAGCGGGCGGCATAGGCGGCCGAGCGGTCGACCTTGGTCGGGTCCTTGCCGGAGAACGCACCGCCACCGTGCGGGGCGGCACCGCCATAGGTGTCGACGATGATCTTCCTGCCGGTGAGCCCGGCATCGCCGTCGGGCCCGCCGATGATGAACTGGCCCGTGGGGTTGACGTAGAACTCGTCCTCGGGCGGCATCCAGCCCTCGGGCAGTACTTTCTGGCAGACGCCGCGGACGAGTTCGCGCACCTGCGCCGTCGAGGCCGATTCCTTGTGCTGGGTCGAGACGACCAGCGAGGTGCAGGCCACCGGCCTGCCGCCGGCATAGCGCAAGGTAACCTGGCTCTTGGAGTCCGGGCCAAGCTCGGGCATTTGCCCGGCATGGCGGGCCTCGGCCATGAGCTGCAGGATCTGGTGCGCGTAGGTGATCGGAGCCGGCATCAGCACCGGCGTCTCGTCGCAGGCGAAGCCGAACATGATGCCCTGGTCGCCGGCCCCCTCGTCCTTGTTGTCGCCGCCGTCCACGCCCATGGCGATATCGGTCGACTGCTCGTGCAGGTAGACGTCGATCGCGGCGTCGCGCCAGTGGAAGCCCGCCTGCTCGTAGCCGATGGCGCGCACCGCCTCGCGGGCGACACAGCGCACATGGTCGTGGGTGATGCCGGCGGGGCCCCTGACTTCGCCCGCAATCACGATGCGGTTGGTGGTGGTCAGCGTCTCGCACGCGACCCTGGCCTCGGGCTCGGCCGCCAGATAGGCGTCCACCACCTCGTCCGAGATGCGATCGCAGACCTTGTCCGGATGGCCTTCAGATACGGATTCGCTGGTGAACAGATAGTCGTTGGCGACCATAAGCCGGTTTCTCCAGAATGCGGGGTTGGCGTGTTCTGCCGTCGAAGTGCCGCGGCTTCAAGTCCGGATATGCGTGTCGCAGCATATCGCGGCTCGCCACCGGGCAGGTGGGACCCTGGTTCGGACCACCCGGGACCGGGCTAGCGGCATCATCGTTCGGCTCCCGCCATCTTGGGGCTGCCGGCGCGCCATTCGGCGACGGCCGCGATGAGCAGCGCGCCGACGACCAAGGCGGCGGGCAGCCACGGCCAGCGCGACACCGGCGCCGCGTCGGCGAGGGCCGGTGGCAGCACGTGATCGAGCGTGCCCGTGACGCCGAGTGGCAATTGCCCCAGCACGCGGCCCCTGGCATCGGTGACCAGCGAGATGCCCGTATTGGCGGCGCGGACGACCGGCAGGCCGGTCTCGACGCTGCGCATCCGCGCCATGGCGGCATGCTGGTGCGGTCCGCTCGAGATGCCGAACCACGCGTCGTTGGTGATATTGACCAGCCAGCGCGCCCGGCCGCTGCCATCGGTGGCGCGCGCCGGAAAGGCCGCCTCGTAGCAGACCAGCGGGCTGAACGGGGCGAGACCGTCGACGGCGATCGTCGTCCGGCCTTCGCCGGCCGTGAAATCCACGCTGCCGACCGCCAACGCCTCGAGTCCGAGCCGCCCGAACAATGCCCGAAACGGCAAGAATTCGCCGAATGGCACGAGATCGACCTTGTCGTAGCGGGCGATGATCGCCCCGTTCGCCGCCAGGGTGTAGACGCTGTTGTGCAATCTCGGCGGCTCGACCGAGGGATCGTAGAAGTCGGAGCCGAAAATTACGTGGCCGGCGGGTGCGACGACGCCGCCGATCAGCAGGCGCACCTCGGGCATGTCCTCGAGCGCGTAGGGCACCGAGCTTTCCGGCCAGATCACGACATCGGGCGGACTTCCGCGGGGCTCGCTCGAAAGCGCCAGATGATGCTCGAACCAGCGCTGGCGCAAGGCCGGGTCCCATTTGTGGTGCTGGGCGATATTGCCCTGGACGATGCGCACGGTCGTGCTCTCGCCAACCGCGAGCGGCAGCGGCGCAGCGAGCCGCCAGTGGCCGAAGCCGGCGGCACCGGCCAGGATGAAGACCACCAGGACCGCCGGCAGCAGCCGGCCGCCGCGCGCTTGCCAGAGCAGCCCGACCAGGGCGGCGAGCCAGGCCAGGAGAAAGCTCGATCCCGTGGTGCCGAACAGGGCCACCAGCTGCAGCGACTGGTCGGTGGCGGCCAACGCCAGGGACAACGGGTTCCATGGGAACTGCACGCCGAAGCGGCCGCGGGCGAGTTCACCGAGGCACCAGAGCCCGGCGAAGACGACCGAGGCGGCGAGCGGCTGCCGCCAGCGTCGCGCCGCCAAGACGGCGAGTGGAACAGCCCCGAGGAAGGCCAGGATGGCGCTGAGCCCGACCACGCCGGGCACCGCCAGGGCGCCGAAGCGCTCGGCCTCGGCAAAAAACGCAATGCCAACCCAGTAGAGCCCGGCCAAGTGAAAGCCGATGCCGAAGAGCCAGGCGACGCGCAGGCCGGACCAGAAGCCGGGCTGGCGCAAGAGGGCCAGAAAGAGCACGGCCGGTGCCAAGGCCGCCGGCAGCAAGCCAACGGGCGGCAGCGCCGCAGCCAGGGACGCACCGGCCAGCGGCATCAGCCAGAGATCGGCCCAGCGTCGGGCCGGCTGCTCGGCCACGGTCGCGGCGGCGAGCGCGCTCAATCCGGATCACTCGTGGCGCGCTCGGCCGGTTGGCGCGGTGCTGCGGGCGGTCGATCCAGGCCTTCGGCGGCGTGCTCGCCCGGGGCGTGGCGTTGCTGCAGGTCCAGGCGTTCGGCACCGCTTTGCTTGATCCAGACGCGCTTGATGCGCCGCGGGTCGGCGTCGAGGACGTGAAAGACGAAGCCGGCCGGGTGTCGCACCTCCTCGCCGACGTCGGGGATGCGGTCGGCCAGGGTGACGATCAGCCCGCCGAGCGTGTCGACCTCGTCGTGCTCGTCCTCGGTCAAGAGCTTGCAGCCGAGCTGCTCCTCGAGATCGTCCAGATCGACCCGGGCATCGGCCTCGAGCCCGCCGTCGGGCCGGCGGACCAGCTGCGCCGGCTCCTCCGCCCGATGCTCGTCGTGGATCTCGCCCAACAGCTCGACCACGAGGTCCTCGACCGTGGCCAGGCCGTCGGTGCCGCCGAACTCGTCGACCACGGCGACCATGTGAGCGTGGCTCTTGCGCATCTCCAACAGCAGATCGAGCACCCGCATCGACGGCGGCACCACCGGCACCGGGCGCATCACCTCGGTCAACGCGAACTCTGCGCCGTCGCCCCAGAAGGGCAGCAAGTCCTTGATATGGACGAGGCCGACGACGTCGTCGAGCGTCTCGCGGTAGACGAGCAGGCGCGAATGGCCGGCATTGCGCATCGTCGCCACGATCTGGTCGAGCCCGGCGCCGATCTCGATGGCGCGGATATCCGCCCGTGGCACCATCACATCGTCGACGCGTAGCTCGCCGAAGCTCAAGGCGTTGAGCAGCAGCTCGCGCTCGTCGGCGGTGAACTGCTCCGCCCCGCCGCCGGCCTCCTCCTCCTCGAGCAGGTCCTCGAGCGTTTCGCGCAGGCCACCATTGTGGCTCTCGCCGGAGGCCAGCTCGCGCAGGCGACGCAGCAACCCCTCGAGCAGCGACGGGTTGGCATTGGGCTCACGGGCGAGTTGCCTCATCGCGGCATCGCCACTGCCGCGGCCGTGCCGGCCTCGGCAAAGACCGTGCCGGCGTAGGGGTCGGCAAAGCCGAGCCCGGCCAGGATATCGGCCTCGATCGCCTCCATCCGCGTCGCTTCGGCATCGGCGAGATGGTCGTAGCCGAGGAGGTGCAGGACACCATGGACGAGCAGATGCGTGAGATGGGCCTCGATCGTGCGGTCCATGGCCAGAGCTTCGGCCGCCATCGTCTCGAACGCCACGATCACGTCGCCGAGCAGCCGCGGCTGCCCGGCCTCCAGCGGGCCATCCGGATCGTCGCCCGGAAAGGACAAGACGTTGGTCGGTTTGTCCTGGCCGCGATAGGCACGGTTCAGTGCCTGGATCTCGGCGTCGTCGGTCAGGCGGATGCTGACCTCGAACGGGGCTTGCGGGACCGCGCTGTCACGCAACGCCGCATGTACGGCTCGGCGGACCAGGGCCTCGGGATCGGTGACGGCCGTGCGCCAGGCGCCATTGCCGACCGCCACCTCGATAGATGGGCTACTGTCACTGTCCATGGGTTCGGCACCGGCGCCGGCTCGGCGCCATTTCTCTCCTGCTCTCGAAGGTCAAGTCGCCACCACCGGCGGCCGGGCCGGTGTGGCGTTCTCGTAGGCCGTGACGATTTTGGTCACCAGGGGATGCCGCACCACGTCGGTGCGGTCGAAACGCACGGTGGCCACCTCGGCGATGCCCTGCAGCTTGTCGACGGCATCGGCGAGGCCGGAGGGTGCCCCGCTCGGCAGATCGATCTGGGTCGGATCACCGGTGACCACCATGCGCGAGCCCTCGCCGAGCCGGGTCAAGAACATCTTCATCTGCGATGGCGTGGTGTTCTGCGCCTCGTCGAGAATGACGAAGGCATGGCTCAGGGTCCGGCCGCGCATGAAGGCCAAGGGTGCGATCTCGATCTGCCCCTGCTCGATCCGCGTCTGCAGCTTGCCCTCGGGCAGCATGTCCTGCAGCGCGTCGTAGAGCGGGCGGAGATAGGGGTCGACCTTCTCCTTGAGATCACCGGGCAAGAAGCCCAGCCGCTCGCCGGCCTCGACGGCGGGGCGCGAGAGGATGATCCGCTCGATCCGCCGCTGACGCATGAAGGACACGGCGGCAGCGACGGCCAGATAGGTCTTGCCGGTGCCGGCCGGGCCCAGGGCGAACACGAGGTCGCGCTCCTCCAGTGCCTTGAGGTAGGCTGCCTGGTTGGGCGAGCGGGGGATGATCGAGCGGCGATCGGTTCTTATCTCCTGGGCGAAGCTCGCCTCGCCGGCTTTGCCGTTGACCATGCGGAGTGCCGCGTCAACCTCGTCGCGCCCGACGTCTCGACCGCTTTGCAGCTGCGCGTAGAGGCGATTGAGAACCGCGGCCGCGGTCTCCACCTCGGCATCGCCCTCGCCCTGGATGAAGATCTCGTTGCCACGGGTGACGATGCTGACCGGCAGCTTCTGCTCGATCCGCGCGATGTTGACGTGATGCTGGCCGAAGAGGGCGGCGCAGGTGGCGTTGTCATCGAACCGGACTCGATGGCTCGCGCCATGGAAGTCGACGAGCGGGGCTATGGTGGTCAGGCGAACGTCTCCTCGGGCTGTGCCGGTCCCTGGGTCGTGCCAGCGGTCCTGCGGGTTACCGGGTCGGCCGTTGCCGACCGGTTCAAGATTTTGCCGGACAGGCTGTGCGGGTGTGCCGCGGTGATCAGCACGTCGTGAACCTCGCCGATCAGCGCGCCCGGTGCCTCGACATGCACCGCCTGCAGATAGGGTGTACGGCCGATCAACTGACCCGGATGGCGGCCCGGCCGCTCGAGCAGAACCGCCAGTGTTCGGCCCACCGTGGCGCCGTTGAAGCCGACTGCCTGTCGCTCGAGCAAGGCCTGCAGTCGATGCAAACGCACCGTCCGCACGGCGTCCTTCACCTGCCGCGGCATCACTGCACCGGGCGTGCCCGGCCGCGGGCTGTACTTGAACGAGAAAGCCTGGGCGAAGCCGATCCGCTCGACCAGGCGCATGGTCGCGTCGAAATCGTCATCGCTTTCGCCGGGAAAGCCGGTGATGAAATCCGAGGACAGCGCGAGGTCGGGCCGCGCCCCGCGCAGCCGATCGACGATTCGTTCGAAATCGGCAGCCGTGTAGCCACGATTCATCGCCTGCAGCACCCGATCCGAGCCGGACTGCACCGGCAGATGCAAGAACGGCATGAGCTGCGGGATCGTCGCGTGCGCGCGGATCAGGGCGTCGTCCATGTCACGCGGGTGCGAGGTGGTGTAGCGGACGCGCCGGAGCCCGTCGATTTCGGCCAGTGCCCCGATCAGCCGCGCCAAGGTCCAACTGCGCCCGTCGAGGCCGTCGCCGTGATAGGCGTTCACATTCTGGCCGAGCAGGGTGATTTCGCGCGCGCCGCCGGCGACGAGCCGGCGAGCCTCGTCGAGAATGGCCGCGGCCGGTCGGCTGTCCTCGGCGCCACGGGTGTAGGGCACGACGCAAAACGTGCAGAACTTGTCACAGCCTTCCTGGATGGTGAGGAACGCCGAGACCGGCGAGCCGCTCGGTCCCTCGGGCAGGCGGTCGAACTTGCTCTCCGTCGGGAAATCGGTGTCGACTTGGCCGCCGGCATCGCGGGCCCGGCGGGCGAGCAGCTCGGGCAGGCGGTGGTAGGTCTGCGGCCCGACGACGATGTCGACGAAAGGCGCCCGCTCCAGGATCGCCTCGCCCTCCGCCTGCGCCACACAGCCGGCGACGACCAACTGGACATCGCCGGCATTGGCAGCGCGGCGCGCGGCGCGCATCGCGCGCAGTCGACCGAGTTCCGAATAGACTTTCTCGGCTGCCTTCTCGCGAATGTGGCAAGTATTGAGGATCACGAGATCTGCCTCGGCCGCATCGCGCGCCAGGACGTAGCCGTGGCGCTCGAGCAGGCTGGCCATGCGGCTGCTGTCGTAGACATTCATCTGACAGCCGTAGGTCTTGATATGCAATTTCTTGGGCAATGGTCCGGGACGCGCTGACGGCGATGGGCAGGTGGGATCGCTGACGCTGGTCGACCGGTCAGCGTTGGCGGAACCCGTCATATGGGCGCCCGACAGAACCAGCCAACACCCGTCGACGACCGTGCAGCCGCAGACGAACCGGGCGACGGACCGGTCGTCGCCGAACCGGTTGCGCCGGCCGCGTTGCGGATGGCTATCAGCAAAGCACCTCGGCGCTACCCGTCTTCCGCCTCATATCTCAACAGCCAACGTCTCTACCCACCATCCCTGGTCAAGCCACACACGCTGTCGCCCGCGGCAATCCCGCGGCGAGCGGCACCGCTCGACGCGATGTGCTACCGCATCATCAGGGCAGCTTGTTGACAAAGCATTAACATAACAGCGTCGCAAAGGCAAAACGGGTGACGATAAACGCCACCCGTTCTTCAACAGAGAGCGATGCGCTTTATAGTTGAAAAGCGCCTTCCTTTCCCTTGTGCCGCCGCCACTCGCTGGCGATTGGCCACGCAGCCTTGTGCCGAGGCCGGTCGGTTGCTCAGGAGGCGGCCTTGCGCCCCCGCGCACGCGGCTTGGTACCGAGGCCGATCTTCTTGGCCAAGCTGCTGCGTTGCTCGGCATAGGCCGGCGCGACCATCGGATAGTCGTCGGCCAGACCCCAGCGTCGGCGATAGTCATCGGGGGTCATGTCGTAGCGGGTCTTGAGGTGGCGCTTCAGCATTTTGAGCTTCTTGCCATCCTCCAGGCACACAAGGTGGTCTGGCTGAATCGACTTCTTGATCGGCACGGCAGGCACGAGCTTTTCGGGCTCCTCTACGGGCTGGCTCTGGCCCTGCTCGGCCAGCCCTGTGTACACGAGCCGGATGAGTTGCGGCAGATCGCTGACCGCGACGGTGTTGTTCGAGACGTGGGAAGCCACTATCTCGGTGGTCAGCGACAGCAGCTCATTTTGGCTCAATTGTTCGGTCATTCTCGGGTTATCCTTTCGCCCAAGCAGAGGAGGCTGTGACGCGCGAAACATATTTATTGGCGCGCAGGATGCAAGAGGCTTGTATCGAAATTTTGTAGTTTCCATCACGGCTCAGCGAAGAGGGAGCAAGTAGCCGCATGAAGGCAGACGCGGAGTTGGACATAACCTGTGAAAGCTGTCCGATGACCTTTGTCCGCACCAAGGTCAAGCTGGAGACGATGCGACCCGGTGAACTGCTGCGTGTCCGGCTGAATGGTGGCGAGCCACTGGTCAACGTGCCCCGTGCCGTGTTGGATCATGGCCATGGCGTGGTGGCGACCGAGCCCCTCGAGGCCGGAGAGTTCGCGCTGTGGATCGAGGTGAAGGGCTGAGCGGCCGTCCGCCGCTGCTCAGTCGGCGGCCGCCATGCACTGTGCCAACGCCGTGGCGAGGTCGGCGCGCATCGTATAGGCATGCATCCGGGTGCCGTCGGGCCGGGCGTAATAGTCGGGGCGGGTGCCGACACGGCTGAACTGGAAACTTTCGTAGAGTGCCTGGGCCGAAAGATTGTCGATGGCCACCTCGAGAAACATGGTGCGCGCCCCGGCATCGTGGCAGTTCTGCATGCTCTGCCGCATGATTGCCGCGGCAATACCTCGGCGGCGCTGGGCGGGGACGACCCCGAGCGACAAGAGCTCGCACTCGTCGCGGACCACGCGGAGCAAGGCGAAGCCGACGCCGCGAAGCGAATCGAACGCGGCAAAGCCGCCGCTGCTCTGCCGCGCGATCAGGCCGAACCCCCCTGGCAGCGCCAGGAGGTGCGCCAAATCGGCGCGGCTCCACCCCTCCTCGAAACAATGCTTGTGCAGCCGCGCCAAGCGGCCGAGGTCGAAGGCGCCGACCGGCTTGATCGTCAGCTGGCTCTCGCTCTTGAAGGACAGCATCGGCTCAGGCCTCGTCCGCCAGCAGCGCGCGGCCGGCGTTGGGTTGCGCATCGGCGTTGCGCAGATAGGCTGGAGCCACCGAAGTGCCCGCAACCGGCCGGACCCCACGCGCCGCGGCCAGGCTGGCGGCACTGGCAACCGCAGGCGCGTCGAGCGGTGCCTCGACCAGCTCGACGCCGGCCAGATCGGCGAGGAACGGTTGCAACAGAGCGGCACCGTTGCCGGCCAATCGCACCGGTGCTGCGAGCTTGGCCGCCGCAGCTTTCGGGCTGGTCAGCTCGGCCGGCGGCGACGCTGCCGCCGGGCCGGCGAAGTACTGCATGTAGACCTGGCCGCGCCGTGCATCGACGATCGCCGCGATCGGCCGCTGATCATCAGCCTGTTGCAGCAGTGGCGCCGCCAAGGCGGCGAGCGTCGTGACCCCGAAGATCGGCAGGCCGCTCGCCAGCGACAGGCCCCGCGCGGCGGCGAGCCCGGTCCGGATACCGCTGAAGGTGCCGGGGCCGACGGTCACCGCCAGCGCATCCAGATCGCGCAGGTCGAGCTTTTCCGCGGCTAGTAAGTCGGCCAGCAGCAGCGGCAGCTGTTCGCCATGACCGAGCCTGCCGTCGCCGACCCGCAGCGCCAAGGGCCGCGCATCGGCGAAGATGCCCACCGAGCAGCCGTCGAGGGCCGTATCGAACGCCAGGAGCCGCAAAGCGGGGGCTCTGGATCAGACGGGCGTGGTCAGGAGACGGAGCGCACTTCGACGACTTCCGGCACGTAGTATTTGAGCAGGTTCTCGATGCCGTTCTTGAGGGTCACCACCGAGCTCGGGCAGCCTGAGCAGGCACCACGCATGTGCAGGTAGACCACACCTCGCTCGAAGCCCTGGAACACGATGTCGCCGCCGTCCTGGGCGACGGCCGGGCGGACGCGGGTGTCGATCAACTCCTTGATCTGGCGAACCGTGGCGTCGCTCTCGTCGATCTTGATCCCGTCGTCGATCGCGGCACCGGCGGCGAGCACCGGGTCACCGGACATGAAGTGCTCCATGATGGCACCGAGCAGTGCCGGCTTCAGCATGTACCAGTCCTCGGCGTCGGCCTTGCTCACCGAAATGAAGTCCGCGCCGAGATAGACCCCGGTGACGCCATCGACGGCGAACAGCCGCGTCGCCAGGGGCGACAAGGCGTTCGCCTTGTCGGCGTCGGTGATGTCGACGACCCCCTCTTCCATCACCGGCCGGCCCGGCAGGAACTTGAGCGTCGCCGGGTTCGGGGTGGTCTCGGTCTGGATGAACATCGCTCTCTCCTCTCCCCGCCGCATCGGCGGATCGCTCACCTGGGGCGGCAAGTGCAACGGTCGCCCGCTAGTGGATCGCCGGCCGGCGTTGTCGGCTGCCCACAGCGTCGTGCGCCGCCCCGACGTGGGCCTCACCACGCCATACGAAACGCCACACCATACAAATAGGCGGGACGCCACCGGAATCGACGAGTACAGCGCATTCGACGCGCCGCACCGCCGCCTATTCCGCCGCCAGGCGGAGCGCCGCCGCCGTGGCGAAGGGGGCGAGGGCAGCGGCCCCGAGCAGCAGCGCGCCCTGGATCAGAAAGGCGCTCCGGCCGCCGAGCCCGAGCACCACACCATCGACGGCCGACATGCCGAAGATGAGTACCGGGATATAAAGGGGGAGGACGACCAGGGCGGTGAGCACGCTGCCGCGGCGGCTGCCGACGAGCAGGGCGGCCCCGATGGCACCGACGAACGTGAGGGTCGGGGTGCCGAGCAACAGGGCCAACGGCAGCGCCCAGTAGGCCTCGACCGGCAATGCCATGAGCAGCGCCAGCAGCGGCGAAGCGAGGACCAGGAGCAGGCCGCTGGTCAGCCAATGTACAGCACACTTGGCGAAAACCACGAGCTCGAGCGGTGCGGGTGCGAGGTGCAGAAGGTCGAGCGAGCCGTCCTCCAGGTCGGCCTGAAACAGCCGGTCGAGGGTCAAGAGCACGGCGAGCAGAGCCAGGACCCAAATCACCCCGGCACCGATCCGGCTCAGGATGTCGGGCGAGGCGCCGACACCCAGCGGGAACAGCGCCAGGGCGACGAGAAAGAAGATGACGCCCATCAAGGTTTCGGTCGGCGAGCGCAGGGCCAGACGAAGATCGCGACGCGCCAGCGCCAAGAGCGGTTGCCACATGCCTCGGTCAGTCGCCGAGGTCGAGCACGTGCGGGTGGTCGAGCCGGACATCGCCATGGCTCGCGGCGATGACGATCCCGCCCGCTGTTCGATGCCTCTGGATCAGCTCCTCGAGGCGGGCGCGGTTCTTGTCATCGAGGCCGGTGCCGGGTTCGTCGAGCAGCCAGATCGGCCGGGAGACGGCGAGGAGCCTGGCGAGACCGGTCCGGCGCCGCTGCCCCGTGGAAAGGAAACGCGCCGGGGTGGCGGCGAGAGCGACGAGATCGAAATGGGCCAGGGCGTCGGCCAGGCGGCAGGTAGCACCGCCCAGGATCGCCGCCGCCGCCGCGAGGTTCTCGGCCACGGTCAGGCTCGGCTTGAGACCATCCTGGTAGCCGATCAGGTGCAGGCGGGTGCGCCAGTGCGGCAGGTCGGCAAACACATCCTCGCCGGCAAGGCGCAGGCTGCCGCCCGCCGGCTGCAGGAAGCCCGCGAGCAGACGCAGCAGGCTGGACTTGCCGCTGCCGTTGGCACCCTTGAGCAGCAGTGCGTCACTGGGCTCGAGCGCCCAGTCGACCGCTTCCAGCAGCAGTCGTCCGCCGCGTCGGCAGGCGAGGCCGTCGGCTACAAACGCGCCCGGCGCCGCTAGCGGTGGTTGCGCTCGGGCCAGGGCGTCGACCGTGCTCACCGCGTCTCGATAACGCGAGACGCCGTCACGATCGCCCGGTCGCCGCGCCGGTGCGGACCGCGGCGAGGCGCATGTTCGTGCGGCCGCACGGACTTTCGCCACCGAGCAGGGCCGCGAGGTCGCCGGTGGCGAAGCGGATCAGCGGGTAGTCCGGGTTGAAGGCGGTGACCACGACCTCACCGGTTGGCCCGACCGGCGACGGACCCGTGTCGTTCGGCGCCATGCCCAGCGGCTCGCCGGTCTCGGGGTCGACGATCTCGACGATCATCGATTCGTCGACGATGAGGCCGTCGCGGGCGGCGGTCTCGTAGGCGACAAGGCCGAGCTCGGCCGTGGCATAGCAGCGAAAGGCGTCGATGCCGTGCGCGCTGGCCAGTCGACTGATGCTCGCATCGTCGGCGTCGCCGGCAAGCAGCGCCTTCTGCAACGACGTCATCGGACTGTCGAGCGCCCGGGCCCGGGCCAACAGTGCCTCGAGGGTCGACAGTCGGCCGACATAGGCGACGGGCGCCAGATCGGCGATCACCCGAACCTGCCGATCGATCTCGGCCGTGCCCGCCGGGATGACCGGACAGCCGAGCGCGCGTGCACCGAAGTCGGCCATGAAGCCATCGGGCACGAGGTGGTAGTCGAAGGCGTTGAGGACGATCTCGCCGCGCCTGAAGCCGGCCGCGTACATCGCCCGGGCAAAGCGCCAATAGTCGCTGCGGCTACCCTCGAGACCGTAGAGTGGGCCAGGCGAGCCATAGAGGTGCGCAAGCCGACCCGTTGCCGTGGCGGCAAGCCCGCCGAAGGGCAGCTGTTCCTGTTGCCGTGCCTCGAGCATCGCTTTGCGGACCAACGGGATGACGGCGAGCTGCGCCCGGCTGGTCACCGTGTCCGGCTCGAGGCCGGCCAGATGCTCGCGGAAGAACGGCGCGTTGTCGATGGCGTGGCGGATCAGTCCGGGCAGCGCGTGGAAGATCGAGCGCTCACGCTCGACCGGGTCGCGCACCTCTTGCCGATCGAAATAGGTGCGGCCGTTTTCCGCCATCGTCGCCTGCCCCCCGACGTCCGGCGGCTGCCCGGTTGCCGCGCTGACGCCAGCCGCTTTGCGCACTTCGATCACCTTCCGTTCGCCATCGGTAGCCGGTCAGGACCGGCTAGCACTGCGACGTTATAGTGCAGCCGGCGTCCCAATGGCCACGGCATAGCGCGCCCGCAGCTCTGCGACCATCTCTCGCAGCCATGGCTCGCCGCAACTCGCTTCCCACTCGGCCCAGAGCTCGTGGAAGCTCCTGGCCGCGAAGGCGACCGAAGCGCCGTTGACGATGCGGGCGAGGGCCTTGATCTCCGCCCGATGCCGATGAAAGGCGATCTCGTCGGCGAGATTGGGCTCCCAGAACAGATAGAGCAAGGTCGATCGATGCCCGGGAAAGGTGCGGGCGAGGCCGATCGCATTCTTCAAAAGCGACACGGCGTCGAGATGGCGAAAGCGCCCCGGCTCCGCCTCGAGCACGCCGAGCAACGCCTGCCAGCCCGCCATGCCGTCCGGCAGCGTGGCACCGCTGTAGGCAGCAGCCAGCCGCGATGGCTTGCGGCCGAGATAGTCGGGCCCGCGCGCCGCGACGGCGACCATCTGGTCGCCACTTGCCGCCAGGAGATCCAACAAAGGCGGTGTCCCCCGCACGCCGGTCGGGCAGCGCGCGGCAAAGCGCAACTCGCTGAACGGTCCCTGCCCGGCCAAGAACAGCTGTGCCGGCCGATTGCGCCAGGGCAGAAAACTGTTGAGCGCCATGGCCGACGCCGTCTCGGGGTGGCGCAACCGGCCTGGATCGAACAAATGCGTCACTTCGTGCGCGGCGAGTTCGGCGAGACAGGGCAGCAAACCGCCACGCCAGTCGACCAGCCTGCCGTCGTCGCCGAAGGCCTCGGCGCCGAGCACACAGCGCCAGGTTTGCTGCAGCAAGCCGACATAGTGCTGCGCCAACGAGGTCTGCATGCCCTGTTCACCACCCGCCTGGCACTCGTCTGAGCGGGGCCGTCGTGGCGACCACCGCTGCGTGAGCTTATCTTTGTGCGGACCGCTGGCGTGGCTCAGCCGCCGGCGACCGCTGCTGCTGGTGTCGCAGGGATGACGTCCGCTCGTCAAGTTCAACGCGACAAAGTTGCCAGCTGCGAACGCCCACGTTGAGCGAGTAGCGCATGGCTTGCTTGGCCGACGGGCGGTCGCGGCTCAATCGGCCGGCCGGACGGTGCGCCGCAGCCGAGGGTGATCGTCAAGCGGGAGGATGATGTCGAGATCGCCCGGCTGCCAGCCCGAACGCTCGGGCAGTGCTGGCGGACGGTGGCAAGAGGGGCGTAGCGTCCCACAGTCCCAACCGAAGCCCGGCTGGCGATTGGTCATCGAGCCGCCTCGCTCGAGCCGGCAGCGGCACAGGCGCTCGCCAATGCAGGCGACGGTGCCCAGGCTGGCGGGCGCGCAAGCCGGTGGCTCGGCGGCGATCGCCGCCACCGGCCACGGCCCGGCCAGCAGGGTGACGATGACGAGCGGCAAGGCGACCATCGGCAGAAACTAGCTGGCCCGGGTTAACGCCGGCCTAACAGGGCTCCGGTATCGAGCCCGCCGATCAAGAGCGGCCTCAATCAGCCGGCCCGATCATCTTCTCCGGGCGCACGAGGGCATCGAACTCGGCCTCGCTCAACAGCCCGAGGGCCAGCGCCGCGGCTTTGAGCGTGGTTTTTTCGGCATGCGCCTTCTTCGCCACTTTCGCCGCGTTGTCGTAGCCGATCTTGGGATTGAGCGCGGTGACCAGCATCAGGCTTTCGTGCAGCAGCTTGTCGATCCGCTCGCGATCCGCCTCGATGCCGACCACGCAATTGTCGGCGAAGCTGACCGAGGCGTCGGCGATCAGGCGGATCGATTGCAGGACATTGTAAATGATCACCGGCTTGAACACGTTGAGCTCGAAATGCCCGTTGGCCCCGGCGACGGTGACCGCAACGTTGTTGCCCATGACCTGGGCACAGACCTGGGTCATGGCCTCGCATTGGGTAGGGTTGACCTTGCCCGGCATGATCGACGAGCCGGGCTCGTTCTCGGGCAGCTTGAGCTCGCCGAGGCCGCAGCG
>CAZNWE010000057.1:0-27441 GCA_964576715.1 uncultured Geminicoccaceae bacterium
GCCGCCTTAAGGCGTGGGATTTCCTGATCCCCTATCGGGGACTTTAAAAAGGGAGGTGTCCCCCTTAACCGCTTCGTCTCATCCTGCCAGAGGCAGGGTGCGTTCGGTGCCGGTGGCGTCGACGAGGACGAGGCGGCCGCCGTCGGCGGCCTCGAGCTGGTTGTTGGCGTCGAGCAGTTCGATGCCGTAGACGGTGCCGTCGGCGGCGAGGTCGATGTTGATCTCGTCGGAGACGCGGACGGTCTCGACGGCTTCCGTTCGCTCGCGCAGGCGGATGTAGGCGATATTGTGCTTCGGGTCGTAGGTGAGGCGCACGGGCTCTCTCCGGTTCAAAAGAACTTGACCACGACGGTGATCACCAGCCAGCCGTCGTCTTCCCAGACAGCATAGGCTTCGATCTGCTTGGTCGGGTAGACTTTTCCGCGCCAGGTGCCGCCGAACGGGAAGTTGCGGCGAAAGCCGGTTCGCCCGAACTTGGCCGGGAACCGCTCGCCGCCCGCGACGGCCAGCACGACTTCCGCCTCGTCGGCACCGCGCTCGGTGAGGCGCCCTCGGGCGTGCGGGTGAAGGCGGGTCGGTATCGACTATCTCCTGCTGCCGCTGGCTGGGCCCCACCGACGCGAACAGCCGAGGCTGTAGGATTTGGCTCGTGACGTGAGTTGGCAGGGGCCGTTGGCTTCGGTTTGCGCGCGTTTGGCTCTCGTCAGCAACGGGCGCCCGCAGTGCATCATGGCCCACTCATCCTTCCCGCGCCTCCAACCGAAAGTTTCGAGGGGGTGCGGGGGAAATCATTTCCCCCGCGTTGCTTTTCTTCCCTCTTCCTACTCGACCGCGACTGCATCTGCCCAGGGGTGGATGACTTCGGCGGTGCCGTAGTGGTCGTTTTCGACGAGGTCGTGGAGGGTGGCGACGGGGGTGGCGAAGCGGTTGGGGTAGACGACGGCGCGGGCTTGGGTGGCGTTGAAGGCTTCGGTGAGGGTGTCCTGGATGGGGTCGGGGAGGTCCTGGTTGGTGGTGACGGTGCCGTCGCCGGCGACGTCGATGCGGCCTTGGACGAAGGCTTCTTCCAGCGACATGTCGTCGTCGAAGACGAAGCTGAGGATTTGCAGGATGGCGGGCATGATCTTGCGGCCGCCGGCGGCGGCGAGCGGATGGATACGGCCATCGTGCTGCCGCGCGGCCTCTTGCATTCTCAGGTGGTGCGTCACGGTCGGCGCCGTTCGCGTCGCTCGAGCGGTGCTGGACGCGGGTGACCTCTGCGGTGGCTGGCCTTTGGGTATCGGCGCTGCCGCGGACGACACGAGCGGGCACCGCGACCTGGACCACGCGGTGCCCCTCGGCGATCGGCTTCATGCGCAGCGTCCGTGACGCCGGGTGGGCGGTGCCGGGCGACGTTTCGGTCGTTGGCTATGACGGCATCGTCTTCGCCGAGTTCTCCGAGCCGCCGCTGACCACGGTGCGCCAGCCGCGCGAAGCGATGGGCCGTGCCGCGGTCGAGATCCTGCTGCGGCTGATCGAGAACCAGGAGGCAGAGGCGGCCAGGGCCGCGCCCGGCAATCTCGTTCGCCTGCCGGTAGCACTGCGCGTGGCGAGGAGCACGGCAGCGCCGCGGTGCTGTCTCGCGCGTCACCGCTGAGCGCGGCCCCTCTGCCCAGCCGCCACGCCCGAGACATCCGGGGGCAGGAGACTCTTTCGACCCTTCGCCGAAACGGGGCGTTATCACCCGACTGCGATGACATCTGATGGCTGGCGGGGAAACGAACGGTGACCGCCTCGCCGAGATCGATCGCCTCCGGGCGAGCTTTGCCGGCAGCGATGGCGAGCCCGACGAATGCGGGTCCAGCAACGATTTCCGCAGCCTTGCGCGAAGAGGGTTAAGGCGAAGCTGTTGAACGGCTCCCACCACCGGGGCAGTGCTGTGACCTGCTTCCAGTCCATGAAATCCGGAATGCCCGGCGTCGACTGGATGGCCGTGTTCTCCGGTGTCGACGATGTAGAGCTGGCCAGCGGTCGAGCCGATCATCGTAAAGGCGGCACCGGCCACGCCGGCAATGCCGCAGCCGACGCCGAAGGTGATCCGGTCGGCACGCCATACGGGCAGAGGCACTTATGAGTGGGCCGAAGTTCGGGGCAGGGTCATGTCGACCCCTCCACACTCGGGTCATCGGGCTGCAGGCCAGCGCCCGTGGCAGCTTCGCCAGCGCGATCGACCGGGGCTCGATCGGCGCGTCCGCGGCAGCGAACCGACGCGACATGCGGGCCAGCACCGCGTCGGCGAGGCGTCGGCTCACCCGCGGGGGATGCGCTGGCGGCGGCCGTTTCGCGCAGCCACGCGGCGCCTCGGGCCAGCCGTCGTTCGGCCTGAACAACCTGCCAAGTCCTGCGCACCACCGGGACTGTTGCCGCAGCCGGCTAGGCCGAGCGCCGCTGTGGTGGTGCCGCGGTGAAGGAGCGGCTGATGACCAGCTTGTCGTCCGACGCCTTGGGCTCGACCAGATACATGCCGACCAGGATCACCGCGAAGGCGGCCCAAGCCACCGCCGACAGCTCCTCGTTCAACAGCAGCATCCCCCAGACGATGCCCGCCAATGTCATCGTGTAGGCACTCTGGCTGTAGAACACCGCCCCCGCCGTGGCGATCACGTGGAACGCCAGCAGCAGCGAGCCGGCACCGACGATCCCGATCAGCAGCACCAAGAGTTCCAGTTTGCCGACCTCTGGTCGCAGCGGCATCAGATCGCCGGTGGCATAGGCCACCGGCAGCAGCAGCACCGCCGACAGCCCCATCATCAGCCCGACCGACGCGAACATGTCGACATGTTTCGGCCGCCGCCCGGCCAGCACGATCGCCTCCACCGCGAACAGGAACGGCAGGGCCAGCGCGAAGATGAGATAGCCGTTCTGCTCGGAGTTGCCGGGATCGAACCGCGTCCAGAGGACGATGGCCACCCCGACCAGCCCGACCGACAAGCCGACCAGTCGCCGGGGCGAGGTCCGCTCCAGCTTCGTCACCGCAACGAAGGCGAACACCATGAAGCCCTGCAGGGTGACGATCAGCGACAGCATCGCCGCCTCGACATGGGCGGTGACCCAGAACGTCGTCAGCCGCTGGAGGATCCCCGCCAAGGCCGCCCAGGCGAGGAAGAACAGGAACTCCGCCCCGGTCAGCCGTGGCAGCCGGCCGCGCCACGCCGCCACCCCGAGACAACAGACCGCGGCGATGAAGTTGACCCAGACCGCGAGCCCCAGCGGGTTCGACCCGATCCCCGCCGACAGCCGCGACAGCGCCGGCGTCAGCCCCCAGACGAGGCCCACCGCGATCACCAGGAAGCTGCCCTGGAGCAGCTGCACCGTCCGCTTCAGCCGGAGCTCGCGGTCGTAGATCTCCGCCGCCATGCCGCGGAACACCGCCGCCAGCCGCCCCAGCGGGTCGTTGCGCGCCGCCAGCTCGTCGAGGTCGAGGCTGGCCCCGCGGAACTCGCCCGCCTCCAGCACCTCGGCCGCCCGGGTCAGCCGCTCGACCCCGCGAAAATAGGCGAGCTCGGTGTCGCGGAACCGTTTCTTCGCCAAGGATGCGCCGAGCCGCGCCTGCAACAGCACCGGATCGAAATCCTTGGGCAGGAAGTCCTCGGCACCGAGCGAGATCGCCCGCACCACGCTTGCCGTCTCGTCGTCGAGCGCCGAGACCACGATCACCGGGATGTCGCGGAGTGCGGCATCGGATTTGAGCGCGTGGAGCACCTCGAAACCGTCCATGCCCGGCATGACGATATCGAGCAGCACCGCGTCGAAAGCCCTGGCCCGCAAGGCCGCCAGCGCCTGCACGCCATCCTCGGCCATCTCCGGCTCGTGCCCGAGCGCCTTGACGGCGAGGCTCAGCTTGCGCCGATTGAGCGCGCTGTCGTCGACGACGAGAATCCGCGCCGCCGGCTGCGGCTCCGGCACGGCTTCACGCATCCCGTGTCCCAAGCGCGTCGAGGGCGGCGCGTGCCTCGGCGACCGCCCGGTCGAGCTGCGCCAGGAGCGGCTCGGGTGCCGCGACACCACCATCCTTCAGCTGCTGCTCCAGCGTCTGGCACAGCGCCGCCACCGACGTCGCCCCGAAGTCCCGGGCGTTGGATTTCAGCGTGTGGGCGGCGATCCGCACCGCGTGCCAATCCGCTGCCGCCACACCCGACTGGATCTTGCCGTTCAGGTCGCCGGCGATGCCGTTGAAATCGGCGATCAGCTCCTGCAGGTCCTCGGTGTCGCCGCCGATCACCGCCAGAAGCTTGTCGAGGGCGGCAGGATCGATGGGGCCGGTACCAGTCACCGCGGGCGTCCCGACGCCTGAGCCGCGCCACCGGGGGCACCGCTCGCCGCACCCTGCCGCCCGGCCCGGCGTGCCGCCGCCGCCAGCAGGCTCTTGGTCAAGGCGTCGACGTCGATCGGCTTGCTCAAGTAGTCGTCCATCCCCGATTGCAGATAGTTCTCGCGCTCCGAGGCCATCGCATTGGCGGTCAGCGCCACGATATACGGCATGTCCTGTGCCGCCACCGTCTCGCGGATGCGGGCGGTGGCGGCGATGCCGTCCATGTCCGGCATCTCGATGTCCATCAGCACGATATCGAAACGCTCGGCATTGCAGGCCGCGACCGCCTCCTCGCCGCTGCCGACGATCGCCGGGGCATAGCCCAGGCGCCCGAGGATCTTGGCGCCGACCTTCCGGTTGATCATGTTGTCGTCCACCAGCAGCACCCGGAGGTCGTGGGCTTCGAGCGGCAAGCTCGGCGCCGACGCCTGCGCATCCGCCGCCGCGTCGGCCGGCAGGATCGCCCGCGAGAGCGCCGTCAGCAGCTGCGCCGAGCGCGCCGGCTTGGTCAGGACCGCGCTGAACCGCGCCGCATCCACCGCGTCGCGGAAGCCCTGATCCACCAGCGAGACCGAGCTGAAGAGGATCATCGGCGGCACGTTCTCGCCCAACGCCGTGCGCACCGCGTGGGCCAGTTCGACGCCGGTCATCCGCGGCATCTTGTAGTCGACGAGGCAGGCCGCGAAGCTCTCCCCGCGCTCGAGGATCTCCAGCGCCTCCTGCGGCGCGCCCGTCGCCCGCGCCTGCAGGCCCCAGCCGGTCAGCTTCTCGGTCAAGATCAGCCGATTGGTCCGGTTGTCGTCGACGATCAGGACCCGTGCGCCCTGCAGTCGCGCCAGCTGCTGCTCGCGGGTGACCAGCGCCGGCAGCTGTGCCACCTCGCCGGGCAGGGTGAACGAAAAGGTGGTGCCCCGGCCGGGCTCGCTCTCGACGCCGATCTCGCCACCCATGAGCTCGACCAGGCGCTTGGTGATGACGAGGCCGAGCCCGGTGCCGCCGTAGCGCCGGGTGGTCGAGGCATCGACCTGGCTGAACGACTTGAACAGCCGGTCCATCCGGTCCGCCGGGATGCCGATGCCGGTATCGCGGACCTCGAAGCGGAGCGTCACGCTGCCGCCCGGCGGCGGCGGCGCGCCACCTTCCAGCGTCGTCACGGTCAGGACGACCTCGCCCCGTTCGGTGAACTTGATCGCGTTGTTCAAGAGATTCATCAGGATCTGCTTGAGCCGCACCGCATCGCCGAGGAGGCCCGCCGGCACCTCGCGCCCGGCCCGGCAGGCGAGCTCGATCCCCTTCTCGTTAGCCTTTCCCGCCAACAGCTCCACCGTGCTCTCGATGGTCTCGTTCAGGTCCATCGGCAGCCGCTCGAGCTCCAGGGCACCGGCCTCGACCTTCGAGAAATCGAGAATGTCGTTGATGATCGTCAACAGTGTATCCGCCGCGATCACGATCGTGTTCGAGAAATCCCGCTGCTCCGGGTTCAGCGGGGTGCCGTTGAGCAGCGTGCTCATGCCGATGATGCCGTTGAGCGGGGTGCGGATCTCGTGGCTCATCGTCGCGAGAAAGGCACTCTTGGCCTCGTTCGCGGCTTCGGCGGCGTCCTTGGCACGCTGCAACTCGTCCGAGATCCGCTTGATGTCGGTGATATCCGAATGCACCGCCACCGTGCCGCCGCGATCGGTGCGCCGGTTGCTGATCTGCTGCCACTGGTCGCCGGCGATCTCCTGGATGAACGGCTCGGCAGCCAGCCGCTGCCGGGTGATCTGCCGCTCGACCCAGGCCACGGGATCGGCCACCGCGTCGGGAAACCGGCCCGAGTGGGCGGCGCGCCGGACAAGGTCCCGATAGGCGGACCCCGGCGGCAGATCGCTGGCGCCATCGCCCAGCATGATCTCGCGATAGCGCCGGTTGGCGACCACCAGCTGGTCGGTCTCGTCATAGAGTGCGAAGCCCTCCGAGATGCTCTCGATCGCGTCGGTCAACCGGCTGCGTGCCTCCTGCGCCACGAGCTCGGCCTCGGCGAGCCCCGCCGTCCGCTCGGCGACGCGCCGCTCCAACGCGTCGTTGGCGTCCTGAAGCTCCGCCTCGTAGGCGGATTGCCGCCGCTGCATCTCGTTGAACGCCGAAACCACCCGCCCGATCTCGTCGTCGCTCTGCCACTCGACGGCCCGGCGCGGGGCTCCTTGATGCTGCCGGTTGATCGAGGCCAGCAGCATCGCCAGCGGCCGCCCGATCGTCCGGCGATGGCCGAGCAGCGTTGCCGTCACCACCGTGCTCAACAGGATGCCGGCCAGGACCACCGCCAGCGCCAGCCGCTCGCCGCGCAGTGCTGCCAGACGGGTGTCGTTCAGCGCCAGCTTCAGCGTGCCGATCGTCACCGCCCCGTCGACCGGAGCGTAGTCGATCGCCTCGGACGCCACGTAGCGCGAGGTGGCAAAGGCGCCGCCGTCGCCGGCCTCGGCCACCAGCCGCTCCTGCTCGTCGTAGACCGCCGCCGCCGACACGTCCGGATCGGTGACCAGGGCGGCCAGGATCAGCTCGATCTGCGCATCGTTGACGTTCCAGAGCGATTCCGCGATCACCGAACTCTGGATATCGCCGAGCTTTTCCAGCTTGATCCGCAGCTGCTCCTCGGCCGCTTGCCTGGCGTTCCATTCGAACAGCGAGAACACCGCAACCGTGGTCATCAGCACCAGCGGTACGACGAACAGCAGCACCTTGGTCTGCACCGACCGTGGCCTGAGCGGGGTCCGCCTCGCCACGTCACCCGCCGCCGGGGGCCTGCCGTCCGCGGGTGTCGCGGTCTCCGCGTCCATCAGAACTGCTCGAGGAAGTAGCGCTCGATCGTGTCCTCGACATCGATCTGCGCCAAACCCGCGTTGAACCGCGCGCGCAGCGCGTGGCCCTCGGGCGTGTCGTTGAAGCAGAGATAGAGGGTCTTCTCCTCGAGCGGCCGCTCGTCGAAGGCGAGCGCCGTCTGGCCCTCGGCAATCGAGCTCTCGGTCGCCAGCAGGTAGGACAGGACCAGCTTGTCGATGACCGCCGCATCGATCCGCTTGCGCAGCAGCTTGCGCAGATTGGTCAGGTCGTCGGCGGCGGGCACCACCTTGATCCAGCCGGTCCCGGCCTTCTCGTCGAACTCGTCGGTATTCGCATAGCCCAGCACCGTGCCGATCTGCAGTTGCTGCTCGCCCAGGTCATCGATCGAGCGCCAGGTGATCGGCGCGTCGACATTTTCGACCAGGCCCAAGGGGCCGAAACCGATCGGCTCGGACGGCACGAAGCCCTCCACATGGCGGCAATGATAGCCCGGGAAATAGGCGACGACGCCCGCATCGTCCTTGGCCCTGCTGATCGCCCGCTTCCACGGCAGGGTCAGCACCGTCGCATCGATGTCCACCGCCGCGAAGGCGTCGGTCACGATCTGTGTCACCGCCCCGCCGGCGGGCAGCGTCGGCGAGGTGTAGGGCGGCCAATCGAGCGTGCTCACCGCCAGGTCCTCGGCGGCGGCCGGGCTTGCGGCCGGCGGTCCGAGGACGGCGAACAGCAGCGCTGCGATCGAGCGACGTCGGCCCGGCTTTGCACTCATCACTCGGACACCGTCGCGAGGCCGGCTATCTCGAGCTTGGTTGAAGCCGGTGCCGGCTCCTGCCAGTCCAGCGAACCGATGGCGATGTCGCCGACCGCCCAAAGCGCATTGGCGAGTGCGAGCGCCATGCCTTCGGGCGTTTGCGTCGCCAGTGCCGCAGTGCCGGTCGCGAGCCGGAGCGGCAGCCGGGCGTACATCGCGGTCCTGAACGGGTAGCGGGCCTTGGTATCCGCATCGACCCAAAAGACGGCCGGGAGGAAGACCCGGCGGGCGGCGCGCTCGACAAGCGGATCGAGACGGCCGAGGACTGTGTTGATGGGCCCGTTCGGCTGAAGCAGAGCGCTCGACCCGCTGCACCGGGCGGCAGCGCAGGCATGGATCCCGCCGACATAGGTGAACAGCCCGGCACCGGCGACGTAGAAACCGGTGAGCAAGATCAGGGTGCCGAGGCCGGTGATCGCTCCGCCGACCATCGACAAGGCACCGTGGATGGCGAGACCGATGCCGCCGAGCACGAGGGCGAGAGCCCCGAGCTTCAAGAAGAGCGGCGAGGCCGGCACCAGGCGCAACAGCGCCGAGCCCGCGATGAAGCAGACTGCCGCAACGGTGATCCAGGACGAGCCGAGCCAGAGCGCCGCTGCCAGGAGCAAGGCTGCAGCCCCGACCGCGAGCCGATCCGTCCACCGGGCGATCCCCGGGCGGCGCACCAGGCGGGCCAGGCGCTCGGCCGCGAACGAGGCGAGCACCAGGACGACGAGGCCGATCGCCACCGCGGCATCCGGGACCTCCGCCAGGAACCGGGCCGCAACCACCGGCCAGCCGGCCCCGGACGTGGCGACCAGAAGATCGCCGAGGCGATCCTGGAACAGCCAGAGGCCGCCACTGCCGGCGATCGCGGCCAGGATATTGCCGGTCTCGTAGCCCCAGAACTGGAGCTCCATGTTGTGCCGCTTGACCAGCCGCCGGATCATCATCACCCGTCCTCCCGCTCGCGCAGAAACTCGGTTAACCGCGGCGGGCGGCGAGCCCCATAGGGCGATGACCTAGTGGCTCGTCGCCGGGCGGCTGCCGTCGTGGTCGTGGCGTTGCGCCGCTACCCGAGCCTGCCGACCCGGCGGCTGATCGGCTCGTCGCTCTCGACCCCTCAGTCCAGCAATGCGGCTTCGTTCACCGGCGCGGGCTGGATGGGTGCGGTCTCGTGCGGGTTGGTCCGCGCTGCTGTCACGTTCACCGATGCCGGCTGGATCGGCGCGGCGTCGCTGACGATGCAATCGTCGCTGAAGCGAACCCAGAGGTCGGAGGGCGCGGCCATGTCGTAGGCCACCGTGTCTTTTTCCGCGTCGCCGGTAACGGCGCCGTGGCTGATCGGCTGCAGCAGGTCGGCATTGTCCTCGGCGAGGACGAAGCTGGTGCTGGCCAGAAGGGCAACGGCCGAGAGAATCACGAGCTTGTGCATGGCGGTTCCAGTTCGTCGTCATGGGTTCCGACGCGGCACATACCGTGTCGGCCGTCGGGCGGGCGATGCTGCCCAGCGCCGGGAAGTTTCGAGTGAGCACGCCCAGCTGTCGCCACTGCCGGCGATCGGTGCCAGGATGCTGCCGGTCGCGCGGCCCCGGAACGGGATCTCCATGTCGTGCCGCTCGACCAGCCGCCGGGTCATCGTCACCCGCCCTGTCGTTCGCGCAACGACGTCGGTAGCGGCAGCGGGCGGTGAGCCCCATAGGAAGCCGACCTAGACGGGCCGTTTTTTTCGCGGTCTTCGACACTCGGCGCTGCCGACCCCGCGGCGAACGACGATCCGTCGATTGCGGGCCGGCCTTGCGCCCGTTACTCTCGGATGCGTGGTGGCCGCGTCAGGAGACGCCGCACCCGGGCAGCGGGGCATCCGGATTGGGGCTGTTGTGGTCCATCAAGGTCGATATCGCCAATACCGGCGCCGGCCTGGCAGCGGCACGGCGGGCGATGGCGGAGTTGGCCCGGGCGCAGCGGCTGTCGCCGACGGACGAGAGCCGGGCGCAGGTCGTGATCGACGAGGTCGTCAGCAACGTGATCCGCCACGGGCTCGACCCGGCCATACCCTCGACCATTCGCCTGACCCTGGCGGTGCAGGATGGTGCGCTCCGTCTCGAGAGCGTCGATCGCGGCCGGCCCTTCGACCCGTCGCGCCAGCCGGCCGGGACAGCCGGGTCGAATGGCGCTGGCGCCGGGCGTGGTCTTTTGATGATCCGCGGCCTCACCCGGCGGATCGACTATCGCCGCGATGGTGACCGTAACGTGCTGGCCCTCGAGCAGCCGTTGCAGGATGGGATCGGAGAGGACGAGGTGGCGGAGCCAGGCGCGGTCGGCTTGAGGATCTCGGAGACCCGCGAGGGCACGGTCACCATCGTCCATCTCGACGGGCGGGTCGACAGTGCCACGGCACCCGAGCTGACCCGTCATCTGAGCGACATCGCGGCGTTTCGATCGGCCTGGATCCGGATCGACATGGCGGGGCTCGCCTACGTCACGAGTGCCGGCTTTCGCGCCCTGCTGATCGCCGCCGACCGGACCGAGGCAGCCGGCGGCGGCCTGCAGCTGACCGGCCTCTCGCCGCAGCTGCGCGAGCTGTTCGAGATGGGCGGCCTCTTGCAGGCGTTCGACATCGTCGACGAGGCACCCTAGGCGGCGGGTCCGGGTGGCGCATCGAACGCTTCGGGGTCCCAGCGAAAGGCCACTAGGGTCATGTCGTCGTAGGGCTCGGCGCCGTCGACGAAGTCCGCCAGTGCGGTCTCGACGGCACCGACCAGCGCTTCGGGCGGGCTGCCGGCCAACGCCTCGAGCACACCGGTCAGCCGATTACGGCCGAAGGCGTCGCCGTCGGCGTTCAACGCTTCCGTGATGCCGTCGGTGAACAGCAACAGGGTCTCGCCCCGTGCAAGGGTGAAGGCGTGCTCGGCAAAGGCCACGCCGGCCCTGATCCCGAGCGGCAGGTCGGGCGCCGTGGTCGAGACCGGGACCGTGGCTCGAGGGGCGACGCGCAGCGGGCTCGGATGGCCGGCATTGGCGTAAACGATGGTACCCGAGGCCGGATCGAGCCGGCCGAGATAGAGGGTCACGAACATTCGTGCCCTGTTGTTCTGGCAGAGCTCCTGGTTGACCGCGGCGAGCACCCCGCCGGGGCTGTGCATCCGGCCCGTGGCCTCGAGCCACTGGGTGATGGCGAGGCGGATCAGGCCGCGGGCACGGGCCATGAACAGGGCCGAGGACGTGCCCTTGTCGGAAACGTCGGCGATCACGAACCAGAACGCGCCGGCCTGATCGAAGAAGAAATCGTAGAGGTCGCCACCGACCTGCTTGGCCGGCTCGATCTTCGCCGCGACGCGGACCGGCCGTGCTGCGGTGGGCTCTGGAAAGGTCGTGGGCAAGAGGCTCATCTGCAGCTGCCGCGCCGCCTCGAGTTCGTGCTTGAGCCGGTTGAGATTGGTGGCGAGGCTGCGCCGCGTCTGGTCGAGATCGGCATTGCGCTGGGCGAGGAGGTCGTTGGCGGTCTGCAGCTCGCTCGATTTCTGCCGGAGCTGGGCGAACAGCGAGGCGAGCTCGCCGACCTCGTCGCCCCGGGGCGCTGCTCCAGCACCGGGCGCGCCCGTCGCACGCCGCCTCGAGGCCGGCTGAACCGCCACGTCGTCGTCCTGCGCCAGGAGCCTGGCGTTCTGGGTCAGCTTGCGGATGGGTGCGGTCACGCGGTCGAGATAATAGACGGTGAGAACGATCCCGAGGACGATCGCGACGAGGCCGGTGCCGCCGGCGATCATGACCAGCTGGCGGACCGGTGCCAAGAGATCAGCCAGGGCGGCGACCCCGACCACCGCCAGTCCGGACGTGCCGGCGTCCCGCCGGTAGGCCAGAATGGTGTCGTGCTCGTGCGCACCCGCTGTGGCGATGGCCCCGTCGCCCAGTGCGGCGATGAAGGCGCGCGAGACCTCGCTATCGTTCGCGGTCACCTCGTGAAAGGCCAATGGGCCGGGCGGCCCGACGATGGTGACGAAACCGTTCGCACTCGGCCGCAGCGCGTCGAACAGCTCGGCCCGAATGCGCTCGAGATCGAGGATCAGGACGAAATAGCCGCCGCTCTCGAGTGGCTGTCCGGCCTCGACCAGTGGCCCGAGCAAAGCGAGCCGGGCGTGCCCCTGCTGCTCGAACAGGCCGACCGCCGCCGGGTCCCGTGCTGCGAGAAAAGCCTCGAGGTCACCACGTCCGAGCAAGGTCGTGTTGCCGGAATAGCTGAAGCGCAGCTGATCCTCGACGACCAGCACGATGTCCTCGATCCAGGCCTCGTTGCGCATGTAGTTGGCGAGATAATGCGCCATGCCGGGGAGGAAGACGGCACTGAGCGCCGGGTCCTTGGCGACCGACAGGATCAGCGGGTCGCTCGCCCAGGTTCGCATCATCGCCCGGCGGACATCGAGGAAGTCGACGAGCGACTGGGCCCCCTGGTCGACCAGCTGCGACACGCTCCGCTCGGTCTGGCCGCGCAGCATGCTGCTCGCCGCCCGCGCGATGAACAGGGTGAGTGCCGTGACGATCAACAGCAGGATGGCGATGGTGCCGACGACCAGGCGGGTGCGGATGGAACGACTGCGGCGGTTCGGCCAGGCCGCTTCCGGCGGTCGCACCGTCGCCGGCGGGTCGTTGCGCGGCATCGTCGTCATTCGACCAGCAGGGCACGGACCAGTGCCTCGAACTCGGCGAGGCTGACGCCGAAGGCTGCCATCCAGGCCCGGTTCGTGGTCGACGAGGGCTGCGCCTTCTCCGCGGCAAAGAAACTGGCGATGCGCGCCTCGAGCGCCGGGCTGCCGTGCGCCAGCCCCCAGCCGATCTCATGGACGGGGCCGATGGCGAACGCGACCTGCACCTCGGGTGCCCAAGAGCGCAGTGAAGAGACCGCGATGTCGGCGTCGGTGAGGACGAAATCGACCTCCCCTCGCAAGAGAGCTGCGAGCGGCTCCTCACCGGTGGCCGGCACGATGCCGATCGGCCGTGCCGCGAAGACGCTGCGGTTTTGCTCCAGCACCCAGCTGTGGAACGACGACTGCTCGGCGACAGCGATGGTCAGCCCCTGGAGATCTTCGACGCGGCTGATCCGGTCGGCGTCATCAGCGCGGATCAGGGCGATCATGCGGCTGTTGAAGCGCGGCACGATCGCGAGCTTGGTCAGCCGCCAGGGCAGCCGGGCGAGGTTCGAGACGAAGAGGTTGCACGTGCCGTCGGCGAGCAGTGCCGGGGTATAGCTGGCCTCGCGCCGCACCGCACCGCTGGCGTCGGCGAACTGCGCCGACCACTCGACCGTACGGAAGCGGGGTTCGACCCCGAGTGCTGCAGCGAACGCGCGCGCCTCCTCGACGATGACGCCGGCATACCGGCAATCAGCCGTGCAGCCCGCGGGCTCGACCCGGGTCAAGAGCGGGTCGATCAGTGCCACGCAGATGCGGATCGAGCCCCGCTCGAGGATCTGCTCCAGCGACGCCGCCGCGGCTGCTGTCGTCCAAGCCACGACGAGCAGCGCTGCGGCAAAAATCCGCGGCATCATTGGACGGCGCTGACGATGCGCAGGAACTCGAAGAAGGAATAGCCGAAATACGCGGTCCAGATCCGGTTGAGGTCGGAAGCGGCGTCGCCTCGCTGGTCGGCGAAGAAGGCGGCGATCTCGGTTGCGAGGTCGTCGGCGCCCTGCGGATAGCCCCAGCATCCCTCGTCGATCGGCCCGACGGCGAAGGCGACGACCGCGTTCTCGGCCTGGTGGCGGGTCTGCCACAAGGCATCGAGGATGGCGACGACGGTGAAGTCGACCTCGCCCGCGTCCACCGCGTCGATCGAGTCCTGGTAGTCGCGAAAGCTGATCTCGACGGGGTCGGCGGCGAGCACGGTGGCGTTCTGGTCCTCGATCCAGCTGTGCAGCGACATGCTCTGCTCGACCGCCACGGTCTTGCCGGCCAGATCCTCGATGCCGGCATAGTCGCGGGCGCGATCCTTCGGCACGACGATGACCATGCGGGACGGCACGAAGCAGGTCATGTCCATCTTCGAGAGCCGCCAGTCGAGGGCCACCAGGGGCGAGCCGATCATGTCGCAGCGCTCGGCGACGAAGAGCTCCGGGGTGTAGGCGGCCTCCTTCACCGTCACGCCGTCCGCGTTCTGGAAGAATTCGTCCCAGCTCGACACCCAAAAGCGGGTGGTCACACCCAAGGTCTTGGCGAAGGCATCGCTCAGGTCACGCACCAGGCCGGTGAAGTCACAATAGCCGGTGCAGCCTTCTGGGCTCACCACGCCGTCCGGCGGGTTCGAGGTCGCCACGCAGACCCGCAACTCGCCGGATCGGCGGACCTCGTCGAGCGGCCGCGCAGCGGCTTCGGAGAGCGTGCCGAGCACGAGGCCGACCGCCAGCAGCAGGCCGGCCATGCGGGCCGATGGTTGCATCCCAGGCTCTCCAGCTGGCAGATCGACAGGCCCCGCACCTGATTTTGAGACAGTATCCGGCTGATCCTGGCCAAGCCAGCTCTTTGTCGGTTGCCGGGTCGGTCGGTATCCGGATCTTCGCCCGGGGTCGCTCCAGGATCACCGGTCATCGCCGGGCCAGGTCGTTCCCCGATCTCGGCCCATAGGGCTATTCCCTAGGGGCGTTGGCGGCCCGGTGCCGTAGACAGAGACGCCGCGGGCTTGCATTGTCGACGCCGCCTGATGCGGCGCGGCGCCGACAGGAGGCGGCAGGTCGGCTGGAGAACGTCCAGGCCATGCAACCGAGGACTTCCGTCTTCCTCGTCGACGACCACCCGATCGTCGAGGCCGGGCTGCGCCTCGGCATCTCGCTGCAGGACCGCTTCGTCCTGGCGGGCTCGGCCACCAGCCACGACCAGGCACTGCCCGAGCTGCCGCTGCTGGCACCCGACGTGATCGTCACCGACCTGATCATCGCGGGCGAGATGACCCTGGACGTCATCGCCGTCTATCGCGAGCTCCTGCCCGACGCCTTCATCGCGGTCTTCTCGTCGCTGGCACCGGCGCGTGTCGCGACCCGCTGCCGGCACGCCGGCGCCGATGCCTTCTTCAGCAAGGACACGAGCCCGCACGCGCTGCTGCTGGAGATCGCCGGCCTGCTCGATGGGCAGTCCAGCCCGGATCCGCGCGGTGCTGCAGCCGCAGCGGCGGCAGGGGCGGCGGCCGGCGGGAGTGGCGCCGCTGCCCGGCTGATCGACGCCATGGACGGCAAACGGCTCACCCCGCGCGAGTCCGAGGTCGCCCGGCGCCTCGCCCATGGCGCACCGCTCCGGCAGATCGCCGACGAGCTCGCGATCAGCCCGAAGACCGCGGGCGTGCATCGCGACAACATCAAGGCCAAGCTGGGCTGTGCCAGCACCGGCGAGCTGATCGCCCTGCTCGCCCGACAGCCGCTCGAGGCCGGGGATTGAATGGCCGGAGCGCCGCCCACGGGCCAGCGCGGCGATCGGCTGGCCGTCCTTTTGTCCGTGGTGGGATTGTCGCTGGTGGCCGTGGCGATGGTGCTGGCCCTGCGCTACCTGCCGGCACTCGCCGCACCGCTCGCCGCGGCACTGGTCGCCGGTGCGACGCTGGTGGCGCTGCGGGCATCGCGGCCCGCTCTCGAGCGTCGCCTCGCTGCCGTTGCCGCGATCGGCGGGCTCGCCGCGATCCTCGCCTTGGGCCTCCCCGCGGCCGGCGCTGCAGCACCGGTGGCCCTGCTGGCCGTCATCGCCGTGGGGCTGGTCGCCTTTGCGACGGCGGTGAGCGTGGCCGCTGCCCGGCGTGCGCAGGCGATCGCGGCCGCCGACCTCGAGCGGCAGCTCGGGATGCGGGCGGCGCGGATCCGCTACCTGCTGCGCGAGCGGCAGGAGCTGGCTGCCCTCGGCCTGCACGATCTGCAGAGCCCGATCCAGGGTACTCTGGGGCTGTTGCGCACCGTGCGGCACGGTCTCGGCACCGGGCGGATGCCGGCGGCCAGCCTGGAGGCGGCGCTCGCCGAGGCCGAGCAGTCCTGCGCGCGCATCTCGGCCCAGCTCGACACGCTGCTGCGCCAGCAAAAAAGCCGCTTCGTCGATGGGCAGAGGCTGTTCGATCTGGGCGGCATCGTCGACGATCTGCTCGCCATGCATCGCCCGGAGATCGAGGCCAAGCGGCTCGTCGTGCGCACCCGTCGGGCACCGTACCGGACCGTCCTCGACGGCGAGGAGATCCGCGATATCCTCGATGTCGTCATCGACAACGCCGTTCGCCATGCGCCGGCGGGTACCACGATCCGGATCGACATCGACCCGGCGGCGGCCGCCGCTCACGCGGGGCCTGCCCCGGCGACCGACTTCCTCGTCGTCAGGGTGGCGGACGAGGGGCCGGGCGTGGCCGAGGATCAGGCGGCCGCTCTCTTCGCCGGCGGCATGGAGGCTATCGGCCGGGCCCGGCAAGGCATGGGCCTGTTCCTCGCCCGCCGCCGCGCCCGCTCACTCGGCGGCGACCTCGCCTACCGCCCCGCACCCGGGCCGGGGGCGACGTTCGAGCTCCGCCTGCCCTGTGCCGGGCGATCCTCGCCGGGACGCTGAACCAGAGCGTCATCCTCGAGTGGCTGGAGAAGGGGGTACCAGTGGACTGTGAGGACCAGCGGGCAACTTGCGGCGGATGAAAGAATGACCTGTCGCCTGCCGACAACTCCTCGGGGACGCGGCGGTCACCGAGCCCTTTGACCTGAGGGCCAAGGCCACGCCAGAGACGAGAAACCGGCGGCGATCGCCCCTCGGCAGGTCCTTCAGGACACGTCATGACGACGAGCGGCCGGTTGGTGCGCTGCACCACCCGGCACTGTCAAGGAGGCGAGCTACTCGCCAAGGGCGAGGGCGTTGGCGATTACCCGAAAGACCTCGGTGTTCTCCATGAAGCCCGAGAGCCCGGCCGCGCCCGGGCCCATGGCCGTCGCCAGGACATCGTCCATGATGTGCACGCCGGTGCTCGCCGAGCGCAGCAGGTTGCCCTCGCGGAACACCGCCCCGGGCGCATCTTGGTAGGCCTCGTTGGCGACGTCGTTGCCGGCGTCGTCACGCACCGCCGGCACGTAGCGGCCGCCCAGCTTCGGCCGGAAGGTGTCGGAGTGGTCGGGGAAGTTGCCGATGGTGACGGAGAGCCGCTTGGCCACGTCGAGCGTGTCGGGATAGCCGTCACCGTTCGTATCCTGATACTCCGGATAGCCGGCCTCGTCATAGACGCCGACCTTGTCGCGCATGTCGGCGGCCTCGATGTTGTCGTCGATCGTGCCCACCACCGAGATGCCGTGGGTGTGATGCGGCACCACGATCACCAACGTGTCGTTGTCGACGGCCGCGAACCGCTTGGCAGCGACCACCGCCTGATCGAACATGCTGGGGTCCATCACCGCCCGCTCCCAGTCGAGCGGATGGCTGTACTTGTCGATCAGCGCCGCCTCGACCAGCCAAAAGAAGCCGTCCTCGTGGCGCCACAGCACGTCGAGGGCGGCCCTGGTCATGTCCACCAGATCGGGCTGCTCCGGGACCTCCTCGACATCAGGCGGCCGCAGGAACTTGCGATCCAGTACCCCGCCCATGTTGTCGGGGTGAAACAGGCCCAGGAGATGCGTCGTCGAGGGATCGGCAGCCGCCGCCAGAATCTCGCTCTCGGTCGTGACCAGCTGATGGCCGCGCTGCAGGAACGCGTCGATGAAGTTGCGCTCGTCCTCGCGCTTCGAGCCACCCACCGCCTGCGGCAGGAAATAGGCCGACCCGCCACCCATCAGCACGTCCACACCGACATCGTAGAACATCTCGGTGATCGCCGCCTTCTCGGCCCGCCGACGGCTGTGGGCGACCACCGAGGCCGGGGCCGCGCCCTGCACCTCGGCATCGGTCACCACGCCAACCGCCGTGTTGACTCGCCGCTTGACCAGCTGGCTGAGCGTCTCGACCGCGGGATCGTCGAACACGCCGGGCATGCGATCGCCGTAGACGCCCAAGGCATGGACGTTGGTCTTGTGGCCGGTGGTGTAGGCGGAGGCCGAGTTGGGCGATTCGGGGCGATCGATCCGCCGTAACGGCCCTCCTCCATGCCCTTGGACAACAACCGGGCGGCCGAGCGATGGCCTATGTTCAAGCCGTCGCCGATCATCAAGGTGACGTTCTTGGCGGACCGCATCCGATCGGTGCCGTAGACCTCCCAGGTCACCGACGCCTCGTTCGCCCCATCGGTCGCGGTCACGACATCTTTGCCGGGCGTGGTGATCGTCGGATCGTGCAGGCGCACGGCCGCAGTGTCGACCCCTCCACCCGTTCGATGAGATCAGCATCCTGGCCGAAAAACTCGGCATGTTCCACGCCGTTGATCGTGACCGAGACGTCGCCCGGTGCGACGAGCCCGTCGAACTCGACCTTGAGGTCGAATGTCTGGCCGCAAAGGATGGTCGCCCGATGGATCGGGTAGATCGTCGTCGCCAGGGCGCTCGTCGCCAAGAGCGTGGTGCCGGCCAACAGGACACCCGCCGCAAGCGATCACAAGTTCATCAGTGTCACTCCCGAGCGAAGCAATCCCCGCAATAGCCACTAACGAGAGCCGACGGCAACTTGATGATGTCTGCGCGGCACATTCGATTGTCCGCAGCAAAGTAATATTATCTAACTACACAATGCGACAGCAAGTACTCGAGCGGGTGACGGTCGGCCAGGCCGCCCGAGGCTGTCGCGAAACTCTCGATCTCGTCAGACACTCTCCTCTGCACCAATGCCCGCGCCATGGGTAACACACTCCTCGCGGTCACCCACGACCCCGCCCTGGTCAAAGCCGCCGAGGAGATCCACCACCTCGCCCGCGGCCACCTCGAACAACGCCGCTGGCAACGACAGGGGGAAATGAACGTCGGGGTAATCCTTTCCCCGCATAGCCGATCGTCGGAACCGGCGGCGCCCCGGCAGCCGGCAGCGGCGTGCTGCTCACCAACCTCGCCGAAGAGTTCCGCCACCCGATCTGCCGCTCCATGGGAACCGAAGCAAGCGAGGGTGCTCTAGCCTAGCGGCTTCAGTTTGGCTTACCGGCCAAGCCAGCCGCGCACCGCGTGATCCGATGCGCTCGATCAACGAGGCCGAGCACCCGCAAATTGCAGCCCCAACGCTGGAGCACAGCGCTTTCCGCGAGCGGCTGGAGAAGGGGGTGCTGGTCGACTGGCAGGAGCAACGAGGCATGCCAGTATTGTAAGAGCCGCTCGGCGCACTGCCAGCGGACGGTTTGTTCTGGACGCCGACCGCGGTTACCGCTCCCGTTCAGAGCGCCAAGCTGACGCGTTGCCAAGGAGCCTTCGCCTCTGCCGTTGCCAGCACCGCTGAACCGGTCGCGGTCAAACGGCACCTCGGCCCAGTGCCGCGTCGAACGTGTTTCGTCCGCCTCGGCGGGTCGCGTCCGCGAGCGCCGCAACATCGTCGAGGGTCTCGCGAGTGACGAGCCCGACGAGCCGGTCAGCGGCATCCACCACAGCAATGGCTGGCCAGTTGGCTTCCTGGAGAAGCCGTGCCGTCTCCGCGAGGTCGCCGTGCACCGGAACGACGGGAATGTCGGTTGTCATCACCTCGACGACCGGCGTTCGCGCCCCCTGCCGTGCGAGCGAAGCGTAGATCGTCCGCCGGCTCAAGGCACCGGCGAGAGACCCCTCGCGGTCGCAGATCGGGATCACCGATTGTCCCGTGCGCAGCCGGCAGGTGACGGCGTCGCCCAAGCAGCTGTCACGACCGAGCCGCGCGAAGCGGGTCATCATCGCCTCGCCGTTTCGCACCCCGGCCAGCGAAGCACCGAGTTTCGCAGCCGCACCTTCGGAAGACGCCGCGAAAAAGATGAAGGCGCCAATGAGGATGAGGACGATATTGCCGCTGAACAGGCCCACGAGGCCAAACAGCACGGCAAATCCCCGACCGATCAGCGTGGCGATCCGTGTGCCCTGAACGGGCCCTCTCCACAACGACAAAAGCGCGCGCAGCACGCGGCCACCATCCATCGGGAACGCCGGGATCAGGTTGAAGAGGACGAGCAACACGTTGGCATAGAGCAGACGCCCAGCGAAGCCCGCGATGGTCGGCTCCATGGTCTCGGTCGGGCCGGGCAGCCCGCCGAGTGCAACGAACAGGGCGGCAGCGATGACGACGTTCACCGCCGGGCCAGCCAAGGCAACGACGATCTCTTGCCGCGGCACATTCAGCATGCGCGTCATCCGCGCCACGCCGCCGATCGGCAGCAGGATCACGTCGGGCGTGTGCACCCCGTAGCGCCGGGCCGCGATGATGTGCCCGAACTCGTGCAACACGACGCAGGTGAACAAGAGAGACACGAAGGCGACCGTTGCGACCGCAGCGCCGGGCCCGCCCTGTGCCCAGGTTACGCCGCCGATGGCGAGCAAAAACAAGAGGAAGGTGACGTGCAGTCGAACCGCGGTGCCGAACAATTGTCCAATGGTGAGCGAGTAGCTCATGACCCGATCCAGTAACCGTGTGAGGTAAGCCGCCAAATAGCGGCATCGGGTGCGCTCGCAAGGTGGGCAGCTCGGGCTGCGGCATCGCGACCGGCAATTGCCGACGCGCCCGGCTCGGCCGGGCGTCAGACGGGGTTCTGCGCGCCGACGAAGAACCGCAGCGCGCCGCGTTCGTCGAAGATCGGGCGGATCCGCAGGCGATTCATGAACGGCGTGCCGTCCTTGCGATAGTTGAGGATGTCGATCGAGAACGTGGTTTGCGCCTGGAGTGCCTGTCGAATCGCCTCCACCGCGTGCGGATTGGTCTCCGGGCCCTGCAAGAACCTGCAATTCCTGCCGACCGCCTCCTCCGGCGAATAGCCGGTTTGCGTCTCGAACTCCTCACTGACATAGATCATCGGATTGTCGGGCAAGGACGGGTCCGAGAACACCACGCTCATCTCGACCTCGTTGGCCTCCATCAGACTGCGAAGCTCGTCCTCGCTCGGTAGCGGCAGTGACATCGAGACCTCCAGCTTGCGACAATCCGGCGTTCGGCCGCAGTTTCGTCGGTATCGATGATCTTGCAAGAGCCGTTGTGGTCACCTGACGCCAAAGCGCCGATGACAAGGCTCGCTGCGCCCCGGTGCCGAGACGGGGTCGGCCCGCTGAAGAGGGCCGGCCAGCTACAGACGGCAGGTGGTGCCGCGTTTCGACCTCGCCGTTCGCAACCCGGGCAGCCGAGCCGCACCGTTTACATGGGCCAAACGATGTGACGAGCGATCATGCTTGGGCGCTCGCCATGGCGCGACACCGCGCCATTTGACGTCGCCGGCGCTCGACTTAGCTGCACCGCTGGCAGAGGCAGTCTGGATGCAGACGATGCGAGAGCGAGCGCAGCCATCATCGCTGGACCGTGCGGTGTCACTTGCAAGAAGCGGCGGGGCCCGCGCCGTTTCGCGGGATCTGCTCAAGGACCCGCGGATCGCGGGGCTGGCGCGTCTCGCCGCAGGCGCGCTGCGGCCGCCGCCCGGTATTGGCCGTATCGCCCTGGCCCTCCTGATGGGCCTTCTCTGCCACGCGGTATTCGCCGCGGCGGTGCTCGCGATGATGGTGGCGATGTTCTTCGGGCTGAGCGAGAGCTTGGGCACCGTGCCCTGGCCCTGGGCGCTCATCGCCAATGCCTTGCTGATTCTGCAGTTCCCGCTGGTGCATTCGGCGCTTTTAACCGGGCCGGGCGGCCGCCTCCTGGCGCGCCTGATGCCGGGCCCGCACGGCGCGACACTGGCGACCACCACCTATGCGCTGATCGCCTCGCTGCAGCTGCTCGCCCTGTTCGTACTTTGGACGCCCTCGGGCATCGTCTGGTGGCGGGCGGAAGGTGCCCTCTTTTGGATAGTGGTTGCGGCCTATGCAGGGGCGTGGCTGCTGCTCCTCAAGGCAAGCGTCGATGCCGGGGCCGAAGTGCAGTCGGGCGCCTTGGGCTGGATGTCGCTGCTGGCACGGATTCGGCCGATCTTCCCCGACATGCCGACCCGGGGTCTCTTTCGGCTGATCCGCCAGCCGATCTACTTGGCGTTCGCGCTGACCCTCTGGACCGTGCCGGTCTGGACCCCCGACCAGTTTGCCCTGGCTGTCAGCTACACGGCCTACTGCCTCTTGGCCCCGCGCCTCAAGGAACGCCGCTTTGCGGCACGCTATGGCGAGCGCTTCGCCCGCTACCGCGCCGCTGTCCCCTATGTGCTCCCGCGTTTGCGGCGTCGCGATGCTCCTTGACCATGCGAACACCGCCCGGATCGCCAAGCGCGGCTCGCAGCGGCCGTGCCTGACCCTCATCGCCCGGAAAACTGTCCACCAACCGGAAAGTCGACGATGCTGACCCTAGCGCTTTTGACCACGGCTCTCTTGTTCGGCGGCATGGTGCTCTACGCCTTCGGCTTTGCCGCGTTCCTGTTCACGGCCCTGCCGGCCGAGATGGCGGGCCCGACCATTCGCCGGGCCTTCCCGCATTTCTATCTCTTCGTGCTGGTGAGTGCCGCGATAGCAGCCGCCCTCATCTGGCCGCACGACCGGCTGGCGGCGGCGCTCCTGGCGGCGATTGCGGTGACGACCATCCCGACCCGCCAGGTGCTGATGCCGGCGATCAACGAGGCCACGGACAGCGGCGACAAATCTCGGTTCAAGTGGCTGCACGGCTTGTCCGTCGCCATCACCCTCGGTCATATCGGGCTGTCCGGCTATGTGATCGCCCGGTTCGCGCAGGGGCCGGTAGCGTGACCGACCTGCCCCGCGAGAATGTCCAGCTCTACCCACGCCCGCCGGCGCTGCAGCCGGTTCCGCACCCGATAGAGGTCCGTCTCGGCGGCGAGCTCGTGGTCCGGACAACGGGGGCGCTGCGCGTGCTCGAAACCCATCACGCACCCACCTACTACCTGCCGCCCGACGCCATCCGGGCGGCGCTGCGCCCCGCGGCGGGCAGCAGTTTCTGCGAGTGGAAGGGAAGAGCGCGCTATTTCGATGTCGTCGCCGGCGGCACCAGCGCGCGGCGGGCGGCCTGGTGCTACGACGAGCCGTCCTCACCATTCGCGCCGCTTGCCGGGTTCATCGCGTTCTATGCCGGGCTCATGGAGGAGTGCCGGGTCGGCGATATGCGTGTCATTCCGCAGCCGGGGGACTTCTATGGCGGCTGGGTGACGCCCAATCTCGACGGCATCGTCAAGGGTGCTCCCGGCACTCGTCACTGGTGAGCCGGCGAGCGCGACTGCCTCGAGCGGCGCCGATCGAAGCGCCACGGGTACCTCGATCGCGGCAGGTCGGTATCTCGTCGAGCCGACGCGCGGGCTCGGCGTATCGGCCTTCCGTCGGCGCGAGATTGGTCCGGAACCGCCAGCACCACGAACAACAGACGACGATGCTGCGCTCGTACATTTCGTTTTGGGATCGTGACTGATGCAAGTCTCCTCGGCCGTGACCCTGTTCACCCCGCCGACGGTCGAGCCACCGTCGCGGCCCCTCGGCGTGGTGGCGAGTGCCCTTGCCGCACGGCGCAATGCGCTCAGCGTGATCCCCGATTTCGCCTATGACGTGCCGATCCTCTCCGGCAAGACCGGCCCCAGTCGCTGGCACATGGTGCAGGGGCCGGAGGGCATGCGCCACATCTTCTTGGACAATGTCGACAATTACCCGAAGTCGGAGGTGATGATCCGGATGCTGCGGCCCGCGGTCGGGTCGAGCCTGTTCACCGCCGAGGGGGCCGAGTGGCGCTGGCAGCGCCGCGCCATCGCCCCGGTCTTCACCGCCCGCAATGTCGAGGCACTGGCACCGTTGATGACGGCGACAGCCGAGCGCGCCGCAGCACGGATCAGTCGCCGGGCGCGGCGCGTCGAGCTCGTGCGCGAGATGCTGTCGGCGACCTTCGACGTGATTTGCGAGGTGGCGCTTGCCGGCCGCGCGCAGTTCGACGCCGAGCAGTACGGTGCGGCGATCACCCAGTATTTCCAGACCGTCGGTCGGGCCTCGCTTTTGGACTTTCTCGACGTCCCGGCTTGGCTGCCCCGGCCCGGCGAGATCCTCGGCCGCGGCGCTGTGCGGACGATGCACCGAATGGTGGCGACGGCAATCGAGGCCCGGCGGTCGCGGGGACCGGCAGCGAGCGAGGATCTCCTCGACTACATGATCCGGGCGAAGGATCCGGAGACCGGGCGGCAGATGACCGGCCAGGATCTCTTGCACAACATGCAGTTCTTCATCGTCGCCGGCCACGAGACGACGGCACTCGCCCTCTCCTGGGCGCTCTATCTCCTGGCCAATGACAGCCGAGCGCAAGCGCGGGCCCATGCCGAGGCGCGGGCCGTCCTGGGCGAGCGCGCCGCCGCGGCGACCGATCTCGCGGCCATGCCGTACAGCCGTGCCGTGCTCGAAGAAGCGATGCGGCTCTACCCGCCGGTCGGTCTCTTGGCGCGCAACGTGCTGAGCGATGATCGGCTATACGACCGCGAGATCCGCCCCAACGACACCGTGTTCTTGAACATCTACGCGCTCCACCGCCACCGGCTGCTCTGGGAGGAACCGAACGCGTTCGATCCCGACCGCTTCAGCCCGGAAGCCGCACCGCGCGACCGCTACGCCTACCTGCCATTCGGCGCCGGCCCGAGGGTCTGTGTCGGCGCCAACTTTGCGATGCTGCAGGCGCAAATCATCTTGGCCACACTCCTCGCCCGCTTCGACTTCGCCCCCGCCGGTCGCGCACCGCGACCGGTGATGCACATGACCATCCGCCCGGTGCCGGGTGTGCACTTGACCGCGACACCGACGGCGGCGGGCGTGACTGCACGTCGGTTCAGCAACGCGATGGCGGCCCAGGCGGAGGGCTAGAGACTCGACCCCCGACGGCAGCGACCTCGCCCTACCGGCCCGGGCCCAGCCCAACGGCAAGCTGGTCAACGCGCTGGCCCGCGCCTGGTGCTGGCAACTTTGGATCAGCGCCGAACAACGACCCCCTCAAGCGTCCGACATGGACCCCGGCCCGCCCCGCTTCCTCGATGCGATATCAGATAGTTACCGCGCACCTGCGGGGTTGCGCCGCGAAGCCGATCGAGGGTCATCGCGCATGCCGATCGACACCAGCCGGCCGGAGCCGCGGAAGGCACCCCTCGAGGCCCCGCGCGCCGCCTGCATCAGCTATCCGCATGGGCGCCCTGGCGAGGTCGGTCGCGGTCCAGAAGCACCCTCCAGACTGCGACATTTGCCACCTCTGTAAACGCGCGCCGCCATGCCGATCTACGCCCTTGTGCGGCCCAATCGGTTCGTGATTTTCGTGGGGTGGATCGTCGTGTTGTCGCGTTTGGAGCGCTCGGTCGAAGCCATGATTTTCGCGAGTCGCTGGCTTCTCGCACCCTTCTTCGTCGGCCTGCTGGTGGCAATGGTGGTGCTGCTGGTCAAATTCCTGAAGGAGCTGGCCGATCTGGTGCTCAATGTCTGGAGCACCTCGGAATACGATGCCGTGATCTCGATCCTGACACTGGTCGACACGGCACTGATCGCCGTCCTGCTGCTGATCATCGTCTTCAGTGGGTATGAGAGCTTCGTCTCCAAGATCGGCATTGGCCAGCATGAGGATCGGCCGGCCTGGATGGGCAAGGTCGGCTTCGCCGATCTCAAGCTCAAGCTGATCGGTGCGATCGTCGCCATATCCGCGGTGGAGCTCTTGAAGGCCTTCCTCGTCAGCCAGAGCTACTCCAACACACAGCTCGCCTGGAAGGTCGGTATCCACCTCACCTTCGTCTTTTCTGGCGTCCTCTTCGCCGTCACCGACTATATTGCCGAGAGCAGCAAGCGAAGGTAGGGCGCTTCTCTCGGAGCTCCGCCGGCGTAGGCATCGGCCTCCGCGATGGCGATGCGCCGGGCAATCGTAAGGTGCGAGACGATCGCATTCGTCCAGGCGGCGATGATCGCCAAGGCACCGGCATGTCGGCTCAGCCGATCAGGCCGACGAGCGATTGCAGGAGCACGAGCAGCACCAGGCAGCCCGGCAGGGCGTCGCGCAGCGTGCCGATCAGCGCCGTGGCGAACCAGCGTCGCATTCCCCGCCCTTCCATCGCTGTTGGTGATCAGTCGAGCCGCGGCTCGAGCTCGGCGAGCTCGGCCAGATGCGCCTCGACCGCGGCCTCGAGCTCGACCTGCACGGTGTGGGTCTCCAGCCCGAGCGCCGCCGCCAGGTCCGCCGCCACCCGGGCCGGCCGCTCTATCCAGGCATCACGCCCCTGCCGCGCCAGGGTGAAGACCTGCGCCGTCGCCCGCGCCCGGTCGATCAACTCGCCCTTGAGCCGCTGCAGCCGGAGCTTGCGCTCCTGGGCCTTGAGGACCTCGCTGGCGGTCCGGGCCTGCAAGAAGCTCGGGCCGCCGGATGCGGGCTCGCCGCCCTGATCGCGCAGCATCTCGCGCATGCTCGCCAGCGCCGCCGCCGGCACCGGCCGCAGGCCCGATTTCGCCCTCGGTCGCTGCTGCGCCGCGTCGGTGTTGCCGGCCCATTGCCGCTTGACCCGGGCGATGTCGAAGCCGCCGTCCGGATCGCGGCTGATCCGCCCTGCCGCCAGCGCCTTCCCGACCGCCGTCTCGTTCACGCCCAGCGCCTCGGCGAGCTTGCGATTACTCGTGGCCCGCATGACGATCAGCGTTCCAGGTCTGCGACTTGATCTCGATCGGAAGAACGAAAATCCATTGAATAGGCGCTCTGGCTGGAGCGATTCATGCGCCCACGGCCCGCTAGAGAGTCCCGCTTGAGACCCTTTAGCCACCGCCAAGCTTGCGCTTGCTGAGCGGCGTTCGGCCGCGTTCTCCCGGTCCGCAAAGCCGTTGAATTCAGCCTGCGAGCGGTCGATCTCCGTTGCTGATAATCGTTAACTGGAGTGCAACGCATGCTGAAGACGCACAACGACCTGGCCGAGAACACCCGCGGCGCCATGATCAACCTGCTGCAGGCGCGGCTCGCCGACGCCATCGACCTGTCGACCCAGACCAAGCAGGCGCACTGGAACGTCAAGGGCCCGAACTTCAAGGGTCTCCACGACCTGTTCGATGAGGTGCACGAACACGTCGACGATGCAGTCGACGTGATCGCCGAGCGACTGGTCGCGTTGGGCGGGATCGCCGAGGGCACCGCCCGGGCCGTGGTCGGCCGCTCCATCCTGCCCGAGTACCCGCTCGACATCCTGGCCGGATCCGACCATTGCGCCGCGTTGAGCAAGGCTATGTCCAGCTTTGGCAAGGTGATCCGCACCGCCATCGACGCTGCCGCCGAGGCCGGGGACCAGGACACCGCCGACCTGTTCACCGAGGTGTCGCGCCAAGCCGACAAGGATCTGTGGATGGTCGAGGCGCACCTGCAGGCCGAAAGCTGACCATCCGGGAGGCGGTCGGCGACACGCGCGGACAATGCAGCGGGTCCGGCGGACGCGAAGTCTGCAGAAGTTCCCCACCGTCCATGCCTCCGTCGGCAACTGACCCAACTCTGAGCGCAACCTCTACAGT
>CAZNWE010000058.1:0-14950 GCA_964576715.1 uncultured Geminicoccaceae bacterium
TTCGTGGCGGGAAGCAAGAAAGAGCTTGACCGTGACGTAGCGATTAGAGAGCCCCCTCGTTCTTTTAGAGCTCGATCGCCCGCTTCTCGTCGATGCTCTGCTGGGCGGCGAGCACGATGCGCAAGGAGTTGACCGCGTCGGCCATGCTGTCGGTGAGGTCGGTGTCCTTGGTGATGGCATCCAGGAACATCGCCTGCTCGCGCTCGCAGAGTGCCTGGTGGTCGGGCTCGTCCTCGGTCGAGATCCACTCGTCGGGTTTCACGAAGTTGTTGTTCGCGTCGATCTCGGCGTGATGCAGCTTGATCGCGTTGGTCTTGGTGTGCTGGTCGATGTCGGCGGAATCCGACAGCTTGTCGGCGGAGGCCTCGCTCTGGCCCTCTTGCGGCTTGTAGGCGATCGAGGCGGCACCCTTCGGGCCCCAGACGTCCTTCACGAAATAGGCGACCTCGGACATCATCGGCCCCCAGCCGGCCTCGTACCAGCCGACCGAGCCGTCGTCGAAGGTGACGTGCAGGTGGCCGTAGTTCTCCACCCTGGTCTCGGCCGAGAGCTTGGCCCCGATGCCGTGGACACGGACCGGCCTGGCCCGGGTCATCTGACACATGACGTCGACATAATGCACGCCGCAGTCGACGATCGGGGTCAGGCTCTCCATCAAGGCCTTGTGCCAGTTCCAGGCGGGGCCGCTGGATTGCTGGTTCAGGTTCATGCGCATCACCAAGGGCTTGCCGAGCCCCTGCGCCAGGTCGACGAACTTGGCCCAGGCCGGATGCACGCGCAGGATGTAGCCGAGTACCAGCTTCTTGTTGGTCGCCTTGGCCTTGGCCACCACGGCCTCGGCGTCGGCATTGTTGGTGGCGATGGGTTTTTCCATGAAGACATGGCAGCCGGCATCCATGGCCTGGATGGCGTAGGAGGCGTGGGTGTCGGGGTAGGTGTTGATCGATACGGCGTCGGGTTTGGTTTCGCGCAGGGCTGTTTCGAAATCATTGAAGCGGGGATAGCCCGCGATCTCGTCGGGCAGTTCCGTCGCCGGGCTCATCGAGCGACTGACCAGGCCAACGAGCTCGAAGCCCGGATTGCGGTGATAGGCCTTGGCGTGGCTCGCCCCCATATTGCCGACGCCCACCACGAGCACTTTCACTTTGTCACTCACAGCTGCTCCCCCCTTTTCTCTTGTCGATAGGGTGGACAGGCGGGGCACCAGCAACCCCGCCCGCCCGCGCTGCTCAGCCCTGGATCGCGGTGGCGAAGAGGCCGGCCTCGATCGCCTCCATGTCGAGCGCTTCCATCTCGGCCGAGAGCGCGTAGGCCTCGGCGTCGGCCTTGACGGCGTCGTGGTCGAAGTCGTTGGCGGGGCCGATGAAGTCGTTGGTCAGCACGTCCTCGGCCTGCACCGGGTTCGAGATCTGGCCCATCTCGTGGATGATGTCGAAGAACGCCTGCCAGCTCGCCATGTCGTGCCAGCCCCAGCCCTCGCGGTTCTCCATGTCGCCGCGGAAGACGTTGCTCTGCTGGAGGATCGAGGTGGTGCCGAGCTCCGGGCCGAGATTGGAGCCGAGCGTCGGGAACTGCTCGAAGACGGCCTCCACGGCGGCCCGCGGGTTGTGGTAGGCGAACTCGAGGCCCATGGCCCAGCCGCGGAGATACTCTGCGAGGAAGGCGCGGCGGTCGGGGTCGTCGAGATCCTCGGCACGGACGACGAAGGTGTTGGCCGGCAGGGTCGAGTTCTGCACACCCAGCCAGTACTCGAACTCGAGGCCGGTGGCGATCCACTCGGCCCTGAGGCCTTCCCACGACAGGGCGGCGTCACCCTGGCCGGCGGCAAGCGCGGTGCCCCAGGTGGGCCAGCCGGCCTCGACATAGGTGACCTTGGAGACGTCGACGCCCTGGGCTGCCAGGAGCGGGTCGGTGATCGACTGCCAGGCGGCCGAGCCGAGAAGAATGGTCTTGCCCTCGAGCGCCGTCAGGTCGTTCGAGCCCTCGCCCTTGCGGAAGGCGAAGCTGAAGGTGTCGCGGGCCCCCATGTGGAAGACTGACTTCAGGTTCATGCCGTTCTCGAGGGCGAACGAGAAGACGCCGGGCGAGGGGAAGCCCATGTCGGCCTGGCCGACGTCGACGAACTTCACGGTCGCGGTGCCGTCCGAGGGGCCGGGCTGCATGTCGGTCGAGAGCTCGCCGAAATAGCCCATCTTCTGGCCGATCCAGTAGGGATAGTCGTCGAGCACCTCGAGCGTGCCGCGCGGCGAGATCCAGGTGAAGGTGTCGTAGGGCTCGCCTCTGGCCCCGCGGCCCTGGCCCAGGGTGGTGGCGGTGACCACGCCGGCGGTACTCACCTGGAGGAAGTAGCGGCGGTCGAGCCCGCCCCTGGCCACACCCGTTCGCTTCATCATGGCGTTCGTCCCTGTGCTTGCTTGGTGCGTCGAGGGGCGGCTCAGGTTTCCCAGCTCGCCCATTTCTTGCCGATCAGGAAGAAGAGCGTATAGATCAGGATGCCCAGGATCGAGAGGATCAGCACGACCGCGAAGAACTCGGGCATGTTGATCATCGAGGAGTAGGTGGTCAGGCGGTTGCCGAGGCCGAAGCCGCCGCCGACCATTTCGGCACCCACGGTGGTCAGGAGGCCGAAGATCGCCCCCACCATGAGGCCGACCAGGATCATCGGCAGCGCCATGGGAGCACGGATCTTCCAGAAGATCTGCAGGGTCGAGGCACCGTAGGAGCGGGCAAGGGCGATCTTCGCACTGTCGACCCGCCTGAAGCCGGTGGCAGCGTTGATCATCACCATCGGCCCCGAGGCCAGGGCCACAGCGATGATCCGGGGCTCGTAGCCGAAACCGAAGCGGAGGATGAGGAGCGGGATCAAGGCCAGCATCGGGGTGGTGACCAGGATCAGGATGTAGGGGGCCACGATCTTCTCGGCGAACGGGAACTGGGTGATCACCGCCGCTAGCACGAGGCCCACCGTCGCCCCGATGGCGAAGCCGGCGCCGAGCTGGACGAGCGTGTGGCCGAGATGCGGGGCGATCAGCGGGAACTCCTTGACCAGGGCAACCGCGATCAGGCTCGGGCGCGGCATGATGTAGGGTGGTACTTCGAACCACCAGAGCGAGAGCTCGACGCCGCCGATGACGACGACGGCGACCGCCAGGATCGCCAGCACCTCGGCCCATGAGCCGATGCCGGGGCCGGCGGTCAGCGCCGAAAGATTGGTGACCCCCACTGCGTTCTCGTCAGGCCGGTGGCCGTGGCGGAACTCCGGGATCGCGTCCTCGCTGCTCATACCGGCGGCCCCTTCATGCAGCAGCCCCTTTCGGCACGCGCTTGCCGACGATCCCGCCCTTGATCTCGTTGGTCAGGTCGAACACGGCACGGCTGGCCATCACCTCGAAGCTGCGCGGCCGGGGCAGGTCGACGCGGTGCTCGCTCGCCACCCGGCCCGGCCGGGGCGAGAGCACCACCACCTTGTCGGAGAGGAAGATCGCCTCTTCGATATTGTGGGTGATGAAGACGATGGTGGTGGGCGTGTCGAGCCAGATCTCCTCGACCAGACGGTTCATCTCCTCGCGGGTGAAGGTGTCGAGGGCGCCGAAGGGCTCGTCCATCAGGAGCACGGAGGGCTTGAGGGCCAAGGCGCGGACGATGGCGGCGCGCTGCTGCATGCCGCCCGAAAGCTCGCGCGGGAACCTGCCGCCGAAGCCCTCGAGCCCGACCCGGTGCAGGAGGTGGTCGATAAAGGCCCGGTCCGGCCGTTGCCGCTTGATCTCGAAGGGAAAGGCGATGTTGCCGTCGAGATTGCGCCAGGGCAGGAGGTTGGCCTCCTGAAAGACGATGCCGATCTCGGGCCTGGGGCCGGTGACGGGGGTGCCGTCGAGCAGGATGCCGCCGGCCGAGAGCTGGTGCAGACCGGACATCGACCAGAGCAGGGTGGTCTTGCCGCAGCCGGAAGGGCCGACGATCGAAACCACCTCGTTCGTGCCGACGTCGAGGCTGCAGCGTTCGAGCGCCAGGAGGTCGCCCGAGGCGGTGTGGTAGACCTTGGTGGCGTCGCGCACCCTGAGCTTGGTGACGGTCGTTACCATCCGCTGCTTGGCTGCTCCCCGGGGCTGATGACGATACCACTTTGCGGTGCCGCCAAACGGGCTGTCAAGGCATGGGCGGGGGCGGGCCGGCGCGGCGGCACGACTTGACACGGCCGGGCGCTGCGGCTCGATGGCTGGTGAACGCGGCGGCGCCGGGACGGCCGGCGCCGGAAGAGGGAGGCGGCGCGCGATGGCCGAGATGACCCCGATGCCGAGGGACCAGGCGACGGCCGCAGTGGCGGCCTGGCTCGACACCTTCGCCCGAACGCTCGACGCCGGCGATATCGAGGCGGCGGCCGGGCTCTTCCAGGACGACGGCTATTGGCGCGATCTCCTGGCCTTCACCTGGAACATCGCGACCATGGAGGGCCGGTCGAGGATCGCGGCCATGCTCGAGGACTGCCTCGCCCGGACCGCACCCCGCTGCTGGCGGCTGGCGGGCGAGGCCGTCGAGCGGGACGGCGTGGTCGAGGCCTGGCTCGCCTTCGAGACAGCGGTGGCCGCGGGCGAGGGGCATGTGCGGCTCAAGGACGGCCGGGCCTGGACGCTGTTCACCGCGATGCGCGACCTCGAGGGCCACGAGGAGCCCAAGGGGCCGCGGCGGCCGCTCGGCACCATCCACGTGGCGAGCCAGAGCCGCGAGGTCTGGCACGAGCGCCGCGAGCGGGAGACGGCAAGCCTCGGCCGCGACGTCCAGCCCTATGTCGTCATCGTCGGCGGCGGGCAGGGCGGCATCGCCCTGGGGGCGAGGCTCAAGCAGTTCGGCGTGCCGGCGATCATCCTCGAGAAGAACGCCCGCCCCGGCGACAGCTGGCGCAACCGCTACCGGTCGCTCGTGCTGCACGACCCGGTCTGGTACGACCACATGCCCTACATCCCGTTCCCGGACAGCTGGCCGGTGTTCACGCCCAAGGACAAGATGGGCGACTGGCTCGAGATGTACGCGCGGGTGATGGAGCTCGACTATTGGGGCTCGACCGAGGCGAGGCGCGCCGTTTTCGACCAGGCCACCAAGACCTGGGCGGTCCAGGTCGACCGGGCCGGCGAGCGGCTGACGCTCGAGCCCCGGCACCTGGTCTTTGCGACCGGCGCCTATGGACCGCCGCGGCGGATCGCGTTCGAGGATCGGGACGCCTTTGTGGGCCGCATCCTGCACTCCAGCGATTATCAGGACGGCCGCGACTTCGCCGGGCAGAAGGTCGTGGTGGTCGGCAGCGCCACCTCGGGCCACGACATCGCCCTCGATCTTTGGGAGAGCGGGGCCGAGGTCGCCATGGTCCAGCGCCATCCGACGACGGTGGTCAAGTCCGAGACGCTCTTGGAACTCGGCTTCGACATCTACTCGGAGCAGGCGCTGGCGGCCGGCATCACCCACGACAAGGCCGACATGATCGTGGCATCGACGCCGATCGCGCTCTTCGCCGAAACGCAGAAGCTCGTCTGGGCCAGGATCAGGGAGCGTGACGCCGATTTCTACGCCGGTCTCGCCAAGGCCGGCTTTTCGCTCGACTGGGGCGAGGACGAGAGCGGGCAGGCGGTGAAGGCCTATCGGACCGGGTCGGGCTTCTACATCGATGTCGGCTGCTCGCAGCTCATCATCGACGGCCGGATCACGGTGAAGAGCGGCATCGAGATCGACCGCTTGACCGCCTCGGGCATCCGCTTCGCCGACGGCAGCGAGCTCGCCTGCGACGTCATCGTCGAGTGCACCGGCTACCAGTCGATGCACGAGACGGTGGCCGCCCTGGTCTCGCGCGAGGTGGCGGACGCGGTCGGCCCGTGCTGGGGCCTGGGCTCGGGGGTGAGGGGCGACCCCGGCCCCTGGCATGGCGAGCTCAGGAACATGTGGAAGCCGACCGCGCACGAGGCGCTCTGGTTCCAGGGCGGCAATCTGGCGCTGCAGCGCTTCTACTCGCGCTACCTCGCCCTGCAGCTCAAGGCGCGGCTCGAGGGCATTTCGACCCCGGTGCACCGCCCGCCCCTGCACCACCGGCCGCTATAGCGGTACCAACCCTCAGCCGCGCCCGACTGTTCGCTCGCACGTTTTTGGGTCAGATCGAGCGGCGAGCGGGAAGCTGCTAGCGGCCGTCCGGTCGAGGCAGGCTCAGCTGGCGTCGCGGTGACGGCTGATGCAGGTGGCGATCACCTCCTCGACGGGTCGCAGCCACCAGTTGGCGGCGGAGAAGATCTCGACCTCGTGGAAGCCCCGATAGCCGGTGGCCTCGATCATGGCGCGCAGCCCGGGCAGGTCGATCACGCCGTCGCCCATCATGCCGCGGTCGGTGAGCAGGTCGCGGGTCGGCACCAGCCAGTCGCAGATGTGGTAGGCGAAGACGCGGTTCTCGCGGCCGGCGCGGGCGATCTGCGCCGCGACGTCCGGGTCCCACCAGACGTGGTAGGCGTCGATGGCGACCCCGACGTCGGGGCCGAGCCGGCCGGCCATGTCGAGGGCCTGGCCGAGCGTGTTCACGACCGACCGGTCGCCGGCATACATCGGGTGCAGGGGCTCGATGGCGAGCGGCATGTCGCCCGGGCGGCTGTGGTCGAGCAGCCGGGCGATGCCGTCCTCGACCATCCGGCGGGCGCCGGCGATGTCGCGCGAGCCCTCGGGCAGGCCGCCAACGACCAGGACGAGGCACTGCGATCCCAAGGCCACGGCCTCGTCGACGGCGCGGCGGTTGTCCTCGAGCGCGGCGCTGCGGCCTGCCGGCGTGGCGGCCGGGAACATGCCGCCGCGGCAGAGGCCCGAGACCCTAAGGCCGGCGTCGCGGATGGCCCGCACCGAGGTCTCGAGCCCGGCGGCGGCAAGCTGGTCGCGCCAGGGGGCGATCGCGGGCACCCCGGCTCGAGCACAGGCCTCGACCAGCTCGACCAAACCGCCCTGCATCCGCACCGTAGCGAGGTTGATCGAGAGCTGCGCGATGTCGGGCATGGCTCAGGTCTCGTAGGTCATGGCGGTGAGATCGATGGGATCGGGCAGGGCGGCGCTGGCGAGGCCGGGGGTGACGAGCGAGCCGAGCGCGATCCGGCCCTGCTCGATCCTGAGCGCGGTGGTGCCCCGGTGGTCGTGGTAGAGGTCGGGATGGGCGGCCAGGAACGCCCGCTGCTCGTGCGGCGGGGCGGCGCTCATGCCCTTGACGTAGTGGTGGCCGTTGCGCTCGACGTGGTCGCAGCCGATCAGGGTCGCCAGGGCCAGGTCCTGCTGGACGGCGAGGCCGGCCTGGGTGGTCAGGTCCTCGGCCGACATGAAGTAGCGGTCCGACCCTGCCTCCACGTTCCACTTGGCCGAGCGGGCGCGGTTGAGGAGGGCCTTGTAGAAACCCTTGCAGGATTTGGACGAGACGCCGGTGTAGCCCAAGGCCTTGGCCGCGAGGAAGGCGTCGATGTGGCCGTCGGATTCGTCGATCTCGACCGGCTTCAGGGCCGCGAGATCGGCGATGTCGCGTTCCAGGGCCTTGGTGCGGTTGATCGGCTGTTCGATGAAGAGGACGCTCTCGCGGAGCTTCGCTAGGCGCGGTTCGGCTTCGATGCCGCGCCAAAGCGCGATGACGGCATCGGCATCGGCGTATTGCTCGTTGCCGTCGAGGGTGGCCAGGGCGCCGGGCACGTCGTCGGTGACGGCGGCGATGCGGCAGAGGCGGTCGATGTCGGCTTCGAGATCGCCGCCGACCTTGAGCTTGAAATGGGTGACGCCAGAGGTCTCCACGACCTCGCGCAGCGTCTCCGGCAGACCGTCGTCGACGCGCGTGCCGGCGGGCTGGTCGGCCGCCTCGATCGGATCGACGAGGCCCACGGTGTGCCGGGCGGCGATGCTGGCGGCTTGGTTCAGGCCGGCGAGGAATCGGTCGAGATCGAAGCCTTGGAGGTCGGGGGTGATGGCGGCATCGAGGCCCATGAGGTTGGCCTTGACGCCGGTGAAGACGTCCAGGCGCGCATGGCGCAGCAGGGCGTCGAGGATGGCGCGGTCGATCAGCGCCTGGCCGAAGCTCGCCACCAAGGGCGGCAGGCCGGCCGCCGCGCAGGCGGCGTGGTGGTCGCGCATGGCCGTGGCATGGAGGCGGAAGGCGGTGGCCGTTCCGGCCCGCTCATAGAGTCCGGCGGCGATGGCGAGCGAGCGGCGGAGTTGGTCGAAATTGTCAGCGTTGCTGAGCGCCGGGTTCTTGTCGAACCATTTGGGGGCGAGGAGTTCGGCGGCCCAACCGGTGGCCACGCTGCCGTCGCTCGTCTTGATGGTCGCCTCGACGAAGGTCTGCGGCGCCTCGGTGAGCGTGACGACGCCGAAGCGGAAGGGCATGCGGAGCCGCACCGGGCGTTCGAAGAAGCGGATGGCGGTGAGGCTGAGGGTCGTGGTCATCGAAGGGCCTCCAGGATGCCGCGCATGAAGCCGGCGGCGCGGGCCGCACAGGCCGGGCCGTCGGGGCGGTAGTCGAAGGGCTCGGCGGCGAGCCAGCCCTGGTAGCCGTGGCGGTCGAGGGCGCGGACGATGGGGGCGATGGCGAGGTCGCCCTCGCCGGGGCCGCGGCGGTTCGGGTCGTTGACCTGGACGTGGGCGATGTGGCCAGACGGCAGAAAGCGGTCGATCACCGCCGGCACGTCGGCCTCGGTCTGCCCGGCGGCACAAGTGTCGAGCATGGTGCGGAAGGCCGGGCTGGCGATGGCATCGACGATGGCGGCGGCCTCGGCCACGGTGTTGACGAAGTCGGTCTCGTTGGGGGCCAGGGCTTCGAGGCAGTAGGTGACCCCGGCTTGCTTCGCGGCCTCGGCTGCCGCGCGGAAGGCCGTCATCGCATGGTCGCGGCTGGCCTCGCCCTGGACGAGGTTGCGCTGCTTCGGCGAGCCGTGGACGAGGACCGGGGCTTCGAGCTGGGCCGCGAGGCCGATGAGGCGGCGGATCGCCTCGATGGTGCGGCTGCGCACGGCGGGGTCGGGGTCGGTGATCGAGAGGCCGGCGGGGGCCACGAGGAGCCAGTGCAGGCTGGAGCAGACGAGGCCTTCGGCTTTGAGCGCCGATTTGACCGCCTGGGTCTCGCCGGGCGTGAGGGTCAGGGGATCGTCCTTGAGCGTGAACGGGGCGATCTCGAGGCCGTCATAGCCGACGGTGGCGGCGAAGGCGCATTGGCGGGGGAAGTCGAGCTCGCGGACGACCTCGTTGCAGAGTGACAGCTTCATCGAAACCTCGCGAGAAGGGTGGCCCGGGTACGGGCGAAGGGTGGGGTGTCCCAGACGAGGACCAGAAGGGTCAGGGTGGCGAGGACAGCACAGATCGGTCGGGTGACGAGCGGCTCGAGCGCACCGTCGGAGAGCACCATGGCGCGGCGGAAATTGCGGTCGAGCATTTCGCCGAGCACGATGCCGAGAACGAGCGGTGCGATCGGGTAGTGCATGAGGCGGAGGGCAAAGCCCAGGAGGCCGAAGCCGACCATCACCCAGATGTCGAAGACGCGGCTGGCGATGGCGAAGGATCCCACGACGCAGAGCGTGAAGACGACGGGCATGAGGAGTGCCCGGGGGACGCGGAGCACGGCGAGCATCGGGCGGGTGAGGGCGAGGCCCAGGATCAGGATCGCGAGCGAGGCCCAAAACAGCACGGCCGCCACCTCGAAGATGAAGGCCGGGCTCTCGATCAGGATCATCGGGCCGGGGCGGACGCCGTGGATGAACATGGCGGCGAGCAGCACGGCGGCCGGTGCCGAGCCGGGCACGGCGAGGGTGAGGACGGGGATGATGGCGCCCGGGACGGCCGCACTGTTGCCGGCCTCGGCGGCCAGCAGGCCCTCGGGTGCGCCCCGGCCGAAATGCTCCGGCGTCCGGCTGGCGCGTCTGGCGGCGGCGTAGGAGACCCAGGCGCCCATGTCCTCGCCGACGCCTGGGATGATGCCCATGGACGTGCCGAGCGTGCCCGAGCGCAGCATCAGCCACCAGCGGCCGAGGGTTTCCCGGATGGGGGGCAGGATGCGGTTGCCGGCGTCCTTGATGATTTCGTAGTTGCGCTCGCGCATCACCATCAGCACCTCGGCGAAGCCGAAGGCGCCGACCAGGGCCGGCAGGAGGCCGAGGCCGCCGGCGAGGTCGGGCGTGTAGGCGAAGCGCTGGTAGGCGTGGATGCCCTCCTGGCCGACCTGGGCCAGGAGCAGGCCGAGAAAGCCCGCGATCCAGCCCTTGATCGGGTCCGAGGTCGCGGTGAGACGCCCTGAGATGACGACGCCGAAGACGGCCAGCCAGACGAATTCGAAGGACTGGAAGCGGAGCCCGGCCTCGGCGAGTTGCGGGGCGATGAGGACGAGAAGCACGACGCCCACGAGGCTGCCGGCGAACGAGCCGATGGTGGCGAGCCCGAGCGCCTCGCCGGCCCGGCCGCTCCTGGCCAGGGGAAAGCCGTCGAGGGCCGAGGCGGCGTTCGCGGGGGTGCCCGGGATGTTCAAGAGGATGGCCGAGCGGCTGCCGCCGTAGATCGCACCCACATACATGCAGATGAGGATGAGGATGGCGTCGCCGGCGGGCAGGCGGAAGGTGAGCGTGGTCAGCAGGGCGATGCCGAGGGTCGCGGTCAGGCCCGGCATCATGCCGACAGCGATGCCGAGTGCCGTGGCCCAGGCGACGTTGAAGAGACTGGCTGCCGTCGCGAGACCCAGGATGGCGCCGGTGAACTGGCCGAATGCCTCCATCAGGCCGACAGGGCCGGCATCTAGGGCAGCCGCACGAGGAAGACGCGCTCGAAGAGCAGCGTGACCAAGGCCGATGTCACCACGGCCATCACGACCGCGGTCAGCGCACTCTTCATCGGCCGCTCCCGCTCCCAGCCGAACCAGCCGACGAAGGCCATGACGAAGAGCGCGGTCGCCAGCCAGAACGGCACCCGGCCGACGAGCCCGATGGCATAGCCGAGGCACAGACCCAGGGTGGCGAGGGTGCGCCCGAGCGTGCCGGGCGGCGCATCCGCCACCTCGTCGGCGGTCCAGCGGCGCTGGCGGACACTGCGGACCAGGAGGCTTGCCGCCAGCGCCAGGAGCACGAGGCCGAGCACCCCCGGGGTCAGGCCCGGCGCGCTCATCGGGTGGACGCCGAGGTGCTCGAGCCGCGGCATGCGCCAGGATTCGACGACGATGCCCGCCGCCAGGACGACGAGCAGCGCCGAGAACCAGAGATCGTGGCGGCGGTCGGCCGGCATCGGGCGTCTCGCTAAGGGTGGGCGGGGACCGTGGCCGGTCCCCGCTGGCTGGCTCAGGGCTGGGGGATGCCGAGCTCCTCGGGCGAGACCTCGGCTCTTCCAGCCGCATGGAACGACCAGGCATCGGCCTGGATCTCGGGCCAGACGGCCGCGAACGCGGCCTCGCCGGCGGCCGGGGTGAACAGCGCGCCACGCTCGAGCGCATAGCTGCGAAGCGCCTCGGCCTCGGGGATAACCGTTGCCCAGATCATGTCCAGCGTCTCGATCACCTCGGGCGGCGTGCCCTCCTTGGGCAGGAAGATGCCGAAGGTGGTCGACAGCACCGGCAATGGCTGGTCGACGAAGTCGGTGATCGGCGGGATGGTGCCGTAGCCTTCGATCTCGAGCGGGTTGGGGCCGAGGACCGCCAAGGGCCGCAGCCGGCCGCCCCTGACCATCTCGGCCTGCTCCGACGCGAGCTGCGTCGTCGATTCGGCCTCGCCGGCCACGGTCGCGACCACGGCGGGGTTGCCGCCGTCATAGGTGATGTGGCGGTAGTCGCCGCCGACCACACCCTTCAAGGCCTCGATCGCCGCATGGCCGGACGAACCGGCACCGGCCGTGGCGACGGTGACGCCGTCGCCCTGCATCGCCTCGATGAATTGCGCCATGTCCTCGTAGGGGGCATCCGGGTTGACCGAGACCAGCGGCACGTTGGTGACGGTGTTGTAGAGCTGCCAATCCTCGATCCAGGTGTCCCACTGGCCGAGCAGCTTGTAGGTGCCGAGCTGCTTGGGCGCACCCGCCGTCCAGGTGTAGCCGTCGCGCTCGGCCTCCCAGGCGCTGGTCTTGCCGATCACGCCCGACGCACCGGGCTGGTTGACGACGACGATGCTCTGGCCGAGTGCCTTCTCGAGTACGCCGGCGGTGATCCGGGTGACCTGGTCGGTGGCACCACCGGCACCCCAGGGCACGATGATGGTGATCGGCCGGTCGGGCTGCCAGGGATAGTCCTCTGCCAGGGCCGGCGTCGCCGCGAGGGCGGCGAGGGCGATGCCGAGAATGGTTCGCTGCATGGTCGTTCCTCCCTTGGTTGTATGCATTCGATGTCAGCCCACGCCCCGGATCGCCATGGCGACGCGCATGCGGCGGGTGGCGAGCTCCGGGTCCCGGAGCAGGCCCGCGGCATCGGCGAGGCGGAAGAGCTCGGCCAGATGCAGGGTCGAGCGCGCACTCTCCTGGCCGCCCACCATGGTGAAGTGGTCCTGGTGGCCGTTGAGCCAGGCGAGGAAGACGATGCCCGTCTTGTAGAATCGGGTGGGCGCCTTGAAGATGTGGCGCGATAGCGGGACCGTGGGTGCCAGGATGTCGTGGAAGGTGGCGTTGTCGCCCTGCGCCAGGGCCGTGAGCGCCGCCGAGGCGGCGGGTGCTATGCCGTCGAAGATGCCGAGCAGCGCATCCGAATAGCCGTCGCCATCGCCCTCGATCAGCTCGGCATAGTTGAAGTCGTCGCCGGTATACATGCGCACACCGTCCGGCAGGCGGCGGCGCATGGCGATCTCTTTTTCCTTCGACAGCAGCGAGACCTTGATGCCGTCGATCCTGGCGGCGTTGGCTGTGACCATGGCGAGGCAGGTTTCCATGGCCTGCCAGTGGTCCTTCGAGCCCCAATAGCCTTCGAGCGCCGGGTCGAACATCTCGCCGAGCCAGTGGATGATGACGGGCTCGTTCACCTGGCCGAGCACGCGGTCGTAGACCTCGAGGTAGTCGTCGGGGCTCCGGGCGGCGGCTGCGAGTGCCCGGCTCGCCATCAGGATGATGCGGCCGCCCACGGCCTCGACCGCCTCGATCTGCTGCTCGTAGGCCGCGATGACGTCGGCGAGGGATTGGCCCGGGGCAGGGGCCAGATGGTCGGTGCCGCAGCCCGAGAAGACGACAGCACCCTCGCGGTCCTGGGCCGCATCGAGGGTCCGACGGATCAGCTCGAGGGCCATCTGCCAGTCGAGGCCCATGCCGCGCTGGGCCGTGTCCATGGCCTCGGCGACGCCCAGGCCCAGGTCCCAGAGGTGCTGGCGATAGGCGATGGTCCGGTCCCAGTCGACCGGGGCATCCAGCCAGGGCTCGGCATCGGCCATCGGGTCGGCCACGACATGGGCCGCGGCGAAGGCCACCCGGTTGAAGGGCCCCTCGGCCTTGGCGGGAAAGCTGCGCGGGGCCGAAAGCTCGAACCGGTCGGTGCCGCCGCCGGTGGTCGGCAGGGTGACGGCAAGCGGCACGCCGCTCATGGCTGCAGCTCCGGCACGGTGAGCCAGCGTCGCTCACGCCAGCTTTCGAGGCCGAGTTCGGCCAGTTGGACACCCTTGGCCCCTTCGATGAGGCCGTGCGCCCAGGACGCGTCCTCGACGACGTGGCGGAGGAACATTTCCCATTGCGTCCTGAAGCCGTTTTGGGCGGGGCCGCGATCGGGCACCTCCTGCCAGTCGGCCATGAAGTTCCGGGTCTGCGGCTCGTCCGGGTTCCAGACGGGCTTGGGCGTGTTGACGCGACCTTGTGTCCAGCAGCGGGTGAGGCCGGCCACGGCCGAGCCGTTGACGCCGTCGGCCTGGAAGGTGACGAGGTCGTCGCGGCGGACGCGCACACACCAGGAGGAGTTGAGCTGGGCGATGACCCCGCCCTCGAGCTCGAAGGTGGCGTAGGCCGCATCGTCGGCGTCGGCGTCGTAGGGTCGGCCGACCTCGTCGACGCGGGCGGGGATGTGGGTGGCACCGAGGCAGGAGACGGCCTGCACACCGCCGAAGAGGTTGTCGAGCACGTAGCGCCAGTGGCAGAGCATATCGAGAATGATTCCGCCGCCCTCGGCCGATTTGTAGTTCCAGGAGGGGCGCTGGGCCGGCTCCAAATCGCCCTCGAACACCCAATAGCCGAATTCACCGCGGACGGACAGGAGGCGGCCGAAGAAGCCGGCATCGACCAGCCGTTTCATCTTGAGGAGGCCGGGGAGGAAGAGCTTGTCCTGGACGACGCCGTTCTTCACGCCCTTGGCCGCGGCGAGGCGGGCGACGGCGAGCGCGTCCTCGAGCTTGTCGGCGATCGGCTTCTCGCAATAGATGTGCCGGCCGGCCTGAATGGCCTTGGTCAAGAGGCTGGCGCGCATCTGCGTCGTGCCGGCGTCGAAGAAGACCGGGTAGGCGTCGTCGGCCAAGGCGGCGTCGAGGTCGGTCGACCAGCGGTCGAGGCCGTGCGCCTTGGCGAGGGCTTCCAGCTTCCGGGCGTTCCTGCCCACGATCAGTGGTTCCGGGACCAGCCGGTCGCCGTTCTGGAGCGGCAGGCCGCCATCGGCGCGGATCGCCAGGATCGAGCGGATGAGGTGCTGGTTCATCCCCATCCGGCCGGTGACGCCGTGCATGACGATGCCGATGGTCTTAATTGCCATTGTTTAATCCATTCCCAGAAGCTCGTAGATGCGCTTGGCGTACTGGCCGAAAATCGGAGACTGGCGCATGTCGAGCCGGCGCGGATAAGGGAGGTCGATGGGGAAGTAGTCGGCCATGCGGGCCGGACCCGCGGTCAGGACGGCGCAGTGACTGCCCATCAGGACGGCTTCCTGGATCGAGTGGGTGACGAAGAGGATGGTCTTCTTGCTCTCGCTCCAGATGCGCAAGAGCTCGAGGTTCATGCGCTCGCGGGTCAGGGCGTCGAGGGCACCGAACGGCTCGTCCAT
>CAZNWE010000058.1:15050-26052 GCA_964576715.1 uncultured Geminicoccaceae bacterium
CCCGAAGGGCCGACGAGCGAGACGAATTCGCCTTCGGCGACGCTCATCGTCACGTCGGAGACGGCGATGAAGTCGACGCCACCGGTGCGGTAGACCTTCTTGACGTTCCGGAGGCGGATGAAGCCGGGCTTCATGCGAGCCAGCGCTCGAGGTTCCGGGCGACGAAGGCGTCGTCGGCGAGGTGTGGGTAGGCACGGGCTACCCGGTCGAGTTCGGCCGCCTGGCCGGGGCCGAGGCCCTCGTCCGGATCGAGCAGCACGCGGTTCTCGAGCAGGCCCTGGCGGCGCAGCACCTCGTGGCAGCCGGCGATGCACCCCTTGAAGTCGTTGATCACGTCGAAGACGGCGCCGTTGGCATCGGTGAGCTCGGCGTCGAGGGTCAGGAGCTCGGCCGGGATGTCGCCGTCGAGCGCGTGGACGCGGTTCAGGAGCTGCACGGCCTCTTGGGTCCAGACCGACCACTGGCCGAGAAGTCCGCCCTTGATCCGGACCGTGACCGGCCGGCCGTCGCGCATGAAGCGGTAGGGGGTCAAAAGGTCGAGGAGGATGTGGTCGTCATTGCCGGTATAGAGGGTGATGCGGCCCTCCGCGCCGGCCTCGACGACACCGCGGATGACGTCGAGCGTGGCGTAGCGGTTGAAGGGTGCCAGCTTGATGGCGATGGCATTCTCGATGCCGGCGAAGCGGCGCCAGAAGGCGGCCGAGAGCTTGCGGCCGCCGACGGCGCGCTGGAGGTAGAAGCCGACCAGTGGCATCTCGGCGGCGACGGCCTCGCAGTGGGCGATGAGGGCGTCGTCTTCGGCTTCCTTGAAGGCGGCGAGCGAGAGCAGGACGGCGTGATAGCCCAAGGAGCGGGCGAGCCTGGCTTCGGCCACGGCTTGCGCTGTGCAGCCGACCGCACCGGCGATCAGGACAACGGGCTCGCCTGCCCAATCGGCGGCGGTCTCGGCGGCGAGTGCCAGGGTCGGCTCGAGCAGGCCGTGCTCGCGGATGGCGAACTGGGTGGTGTGCACCGCCACGGCGAGGCCGCCCGAGCCGCAATCGAGGTAGTAGCGGGAGAGGGCGCGCTGGCGGCGGACGTCGAGCTGGCGGTCCGCGGTCAACGCCAGGGGATGGGCCGGAATCACGGCACCCGCCGCCAGCCTCGCCCTCACCGTCTCCGGCACCGCCGCCCAGCGCACGTCCAGCCTTCCCCGTTCAGCAAGTAACCATCCGGTTATCTCTACGTCTCGGGGCTCGGGCGCGTCAAGCCGCCTTCAGGCTTTGCGGCGGGCCCGAGCGGGCGCAGATAGCCCAGCACCACCTCGACCATATGCGCCCGCCGGCGGGCGAGAGCGGCCGGGGCCTCGAGGTCGCGGTCGAAGATGACCGAGAGGGTGTGGCGGTTGGAGAGGTGGAACCAGCCGAGCCCGGCGATGGTGATGTAGAGTTCGACCGGGTCGACCCCGGCGCGAAAGGTGCCGGCATGCTCGCCGCGCCTGAGGATGTCGCGGAGCATGTCGGCGAGCGGCGAGTGCAGCTCGCGGATGCGGGTCGAGCGCTTGATGTGGCGGGCCTGGTGCAGGTTCTCCGAGCCCAGGAGCGTCAGGAATTCCGGGTGCTCGATGAAGTGGTCCCAGGTGGTCTCGACCAGCCGGCGCATGGCGGCCTCGGGCGGCAGATGCTCGAGCTCCAGCGCCCGCTCGCGGGTGCGGATCGCGGCATAGGCGTGCTCGAGCACGGCGAGGAAGAGCGCGTCCTTGTCGCCGAAATAGTGGTAGAGCATGCGCTTGTTGGCGCCCGCCCGGGCGGCGATGTCGGCGATCCTGGCACCGCCCAGCCCCTTGGTCGCGAACTCGTGGGTGGCAGCCTCCATGATACGCGCGCGCGTCCGCTCGGGATCGCGCTTCTGCGGCACCTTCGAACGCGTCGCGCTGAGGTCGTTCCGCTTGACAGCGATCGCCATCCACAGCACCCTCAAGTAATCATCCGGTTACAATTGACTGTCGGGCGACGGGCGTCAACCGGCAGCGTTGGCACCCGGTTCCGACAACCGGCCCAGGAGCGGCCGTAGCGCCAGGGGGCGACCATGCGCCATTGCACCATTGCCGCGGCCGCGGTGACGGCACTCATCGCCGGCTCGGCCCACGCCGAGACACGGATCGACTTCGTCCTGAACTGGATCGCCGGTGGCGATCACGCACCCTACTACTATGCGGTGCAGGAGGGCTGGTACGCGGATGCCGGCCTCGATGTCAGGATCGAGCAGGGCAAGGGCTCGACCGCGGCGGTGCAGCGGACCGGCGTCGGGCAGACGCAGATCGGCCTCGCCGACATGGGCACGGCCCTCGTCGGCAAGGGCCAGGGTGCGGATCTCAAGGCGATCATGAACGTCTACGCCAACTCGCCCTATGGCATGTACTGGCTGAAGTCGTCCGGCATCGAGGACATCCAGGACTTTCCCGGAAGGTCGATCGGCAACCCGCCGTCCGATGCCGCACGCGCCATGTGGCCGGCCTTGGCGAAGAGCGTCGGCATCGACCCCGATTCGGTAAAGTGGGTGAATGTCCAGCCCAACGCCAAGCTCGCGGGCGTGAAGGCGGGGTCGATCGACATCACGACGTCCTTCTACAACATCCACCACATCTTCGAGCGCGAACTCGGCGAGGACATGGGCTACTTCGCCTGGAAGGAATACGGCATCAACCCCTACGGCAACTCGCTCTTCGTCCACGGGCCGTTCCTCGAGGAGAATCCCGAGGTGGTCGCCGCCTTCGCCGAGGTGACCCAGAAGGCCTTCGCGTTCTGCGTCGAGAACCCGGAGCCCTGCGTCGACGCCCTGGTCGCCGCCAATACCGGGCTGATGAAGGAGAACGAGCTCCAGAACTGGGCGCTCGTGGTCGAGCTGATGAGCGACGAGACCTCGACCACCCGCGGCCTCGGCTTCTTCGACGAGGCGCGGATGCAGGACGACTACGCCCTGGTCGAGACCTATTTCGAGGTCACCGAGCCGTTCGACGTCACCGAGATCTACACCAACGAGTATCTCGACGAGAGCATCAAGATGCCCAAGGGCGAGATGTAGGGCTCAGCCGAGCTCCGGCCCGGCGATCGCGAAGAGAAGGGCGTCGTCCCCGCGTGGGGCGGCGCCCTTCGCCATTCGGGTGAAGGGCCGCTCGGGCGCGAAGCCGGCCTGTTGAAGTGCAGCCGTGAAGCCAGGGCGGCCATCGACGGCGTCGACCACGATCTCCGCGCCGCTGAGCCTGTCCAGCATGGCGTCGAACAGACGCAGGGCCGCTGCCTCGTTGCTGGCGATGATCGGGCCGATCTGGGTGGCCTTGCGGCCCCGGCGCGAGAGGGCGATGCCGGCTTTCGTGATGCAGGCGGGGCCGCGTGCGAGCAGCGCCTCGATCAGCCAGGGGCGGGCGAAGCCGAGAGATCGCCGGTCCCATTCAACCGCCGCCGTTGCCTCAACCCGCTCTGCGACCCCGGCGCCAGTGCTCGACGCAGGGCGCCGCCAGCGGTGCAACCCAAGAAGTGAGCGAAAGCCCGCCGCCTTGTAGATCGGCCGGCCGAGCGGCGTCGCGTCGAGCTGGGGGGCGAGGCCCAGGGCCTCGGCTGCCGTGACTGATTCGGCGAACAATCTGGTGCCGTGGCCCTGGCCGCGGGCGTGGGGCAAGGTGAGGACCATGGAGATCCAGGCGGTGTCCGGCGGGTAGGGGAGAAGAGCGGCGCTCGCCACCGCCTGTCCGGCGGATTCGCGGATGCACCAGACGCGGCCGTGGTCGAGAAAGAGGCGCCAGTCGGCGGCTGTCTGGTTCCAGCCCGCCGCTATCACCAGGGCCTCGAGGTCGGCTAGATCGGCCTCGCCGGCAGGCTCGATCAGGGGCTCAGAACTTGCCGTCACGGACCTGAAAGCCCGTGGGTTTACCCAGGGACGGCATGTCGCGGAGGAGCCAGTCGGCCTGCCAGTCGATCAGCCGGCCGAGGGAAAGCCTTGGGTTGCCCATGCGGCCGAGCGCCAGACTGCCGTCGTTCAGCCAGCCGGCGGCGGCCTCGGTTCCGGCGATCTCGACCGTCTTGCCGAAGCGCCGGGCGAAGGCCTTGGCGAGTGCCCGGATCGAGACGGTCTCGGGGCCGGTGACGTTCAAGGGCGAGACGGGGGCGGTGGCGTGGGCCAGGGCCATCAGGATCATGGCGTTGGCGTCGCCCTGCCAGATGACGTTGACGTGGCCCATGGTGACGTCGACGGGCTGGCCTTCCAGCACCAGGCGGCCGACGTCGTGCAGCACGCCGTAGCGCATGTCGATGGCGTAGTTCAGGCGGATCAGCCGGCCCCTGGTGCCGTGCAGGTGGGAGAAGTGCTCGAACACCCGCTCGCGGGCGACGCAGGACCAGGCGTACTCGCCAGGCGGCGGGTTGGGGGCGACGCTCTCGTCCGGGCCGCCTTGCGACGTCGGCCAGAACGGGTAGACGCAGCCGGTGGAGAGTGCAACGATTCGGGACGTGCGGTAGCGCTCGGCGACGATGGCGGGGGCCAGCGCGTTCATCGCCCAGGTTAGGTGTTCGGCGCCGACGGAGCCGAACTTGCGGCCGGCCATGTAGACGATGTTGGCGGCATTGGGCAGGGCCGCCACGGCTTCCCGGTCGAGGAGGTCACAAGGTACGGTCTCGACGCCGTGCGCGTTCAGCCGCTCCGGCAGGGCCTGGTCGCTGAAGCGGGCGACGGCGATGACGCGCTTGTCCGGTGCGGCGCGCTTGGCGAGGCGACAAAGCGTCGGGCCCATCTTGCCGCCCGCACCCAGCACCATGATGTCGCCGTCGAGGCTGGCGAGCGCGGCTTCGAGCGCCGGCGTCGGGCGGGTCATCACCTCCTCGAGGGTGTCGATATCGGCGAGGGTCGCCGGGAGCTCGGTCATCTCGTCTCTTTCAGCTCACCCGGAGCACGATGGAATGGTCGAAGGGCAGGGCCGGGTTGGCGAAGGTCACGTCGTTTCGGACATAGTGAAAGGCGCAGGCGCGGCGCCGGCGGTCGGACTGGTTGTCGGCCGACCGGTGGACCGTGCCGCCGTGGTGGAAGGCGACGCCGCCCTTGGGCACCGGGGCCGGGCGCATGTCGAGTCTCGCCAGATCGGCTTCGGCGAGCTGCAGGTCGAAGGGGCGATCGGGCGGGGCGGTGTGCGGCAGGATGGGGCCCTTGTGGGTGCCGATGCCGTAGCGGAGGCAGCCGTTCGCCTCGTCGGCGTCGTCCAGTGCGACCCAGGCGGTGACCACGCCGTCGTGGTCGGACGGGCCGAAGTAGAAATTGTCCTGGTGCGCCGGCTTGGGCCCGCCGCCCTTCGGTGGCTTGAAGAAGATCTGGCTGAAATAGACACTCACGCCGGGCCCGCCGGCGAGCGTCTGCACCAGGGAAACCAGCGCCGGGTCGCTCGCCAGCTCGCGGAAACAGGGCCGCATGTGATGCGGGTTGTCGAGCTTCCGCAGCGCATTCGCCTCGGCGGCACCCGCATCGACGTACCAGCCCCGCTTCTCGGCCGGCAGGTCGGCGAGGAAGTCCCTGGCCCAGGCCTCGGCATCGGCGATGGCGGCCGCCATGCGCTCGGCTGCGAAGACGCCGGGGATCACGACATAGCCGTCCCGCGCATAGGCGGACGCCACGCCCGAAACCATCACCGCACCTCCCCTTCGCGCGCAACTAACCGGATGGTTACATTCGATGCCTGTGCCGTCAAGCCGCCTGGAGCCGGGTGTCGGGCGGGATGGTCAGCCATTCGAGCAGCATGACGAGGCCGTAGAGGACGACGCCGATCATCGTGATCATGAGCACGGCCATGAACATCGCGGCGGTATCCAGCGTCACCTGGACCTGCAGCATGAGGTAGCCGAGACCGGCCTCGGACGCGATGAACTCGCCGACGACGGCCCCGGCCACGGCGAGCACCACGGCGACCTTCATGCCGGAGAAGACGTAGGGCAGGGCGCTCGGCAGCTGGATCTTGGTGAAGATCTGCCAGCGCGAGGCCTTCAAGGAACGGGCGAGCTCGAGCAGTTCGGGCTCCACCTCGTTCAGGCCCCTGGCCGTCGTCAGCAGGATCGGCAGGACGCAGATCGAGAAGACGATGAGCACGTTGGGGGTGAAGCCGTAGGAGAACCAGACGATGAAGAGCGGCCCGAGCGCCACTTTCGGGATCATGTTGAGGCTGACCATCAGCGGCATCACCGCCTGATCGACGATCCTCGACCAGGAGGAGAGTAGCGCCACGCCGACGCCGAAGACGGTGGCGATGGCGTAGCCGACGAAGATCTGGGACGCGGTGATGAAGGTGTTGTGCCACCAGTCGTAGCCGGCCCAGAGCGAGCCGAAGGTGGCGGCCGGCGAGGGCATGATGTAGCGCGGCACCTCGCCGAGCGTGACCCACAATTGCCAGGCGAGCAGCAGCCCCAGATGCGCCGCGATGGCGATCCAGTGGTCGAGGACGAGGCGCAGGGCGCGATGCCTCCGGCCGGGTGGCGGTGCTGCCGGATCGCTGGACATCGATGGCTCCCTTAAGTAACCGTTCAGATACTCCGGTGTCGGCGCACCGGGGTCAAGACCACAAGCCCGGGGAGCTCATGCCATGTCGGCCGCGCGCATCAGGACCACCGTCGTCGGCTCCTACCCGATCCCCGACTGGCTCGCGGTCCTGCCGACCGAGCAGGCGGTGATCGATGCGACCCGGGTGGTGCTGCACACGCAAGAAGCGGCCGGGATCGACCTCGTCTGCGACGGCGAACTCTACCGCTTCGACGTCAATCATCCCGAGACCAACGGGATGATCGAGTATTTCGTCCGGCCCTTGGACGGGGTCCGCGCCGACCTCACCTTCCGCGAGATCCAGGCCTTCCGCGAACAGCCCGGCATGCGCTTTCGTACGCGCCCGGCCGGCATCGTCGAGGGGCCGATCGGCCCCGGCACGCTCGACCTGCCGGCGGCCTGTGCGCGGGCCAAGGGGCTGGCGCAACGGCCGCTCAAGTTCACGGCTACCGGGCCGCACATGCTGGCCAAGACGCTGATGGACCGGCATTACGGCAAGCAGCCCGACCTCGCCATGGCGATCGCGGACGCGCTGGCCGAGCAGGTAGCACTCTGCGAGGCCGAGGTGATCCAGCTCGACGAGGCCAACCTGCCGGGCCACCCGGAGGAATGGGAATGGGCAGCGGCCGCCGTCAACCGGGTGCTGGGCGCGGTCAAGACCACCCCCGCCATCCACCTCTGCTTCGGCAATTACGGCGGGCAGAGCGTGCAGCAGGGCAGCTGGGATCAGCTGATGAAGTTCCTGAATGCGCTGAACGTCGACCACATCGTCATGGAGACGGCGCACCGGCCGGCAGACGAGCTCGCCGCCTTCAAGGCGCTCCGCCCGGAGATCGGGCTCGGGCTCGGCGTCGTCGACATCAAGCGCACCGAGGTCGAGACGGCGGATCAGATCGCCCGGTCGATCGAGCGGGCCGAAAGCCTGCTGGGTGCCGGCCGCGTCCGCTACATCCACCCGGATTGCGGCTTCTGGATGCTGAAGCGGCCGATCGCCGATGCGAAGATCCGGGCGCTGGTCGATGGCCGCGACCTGTTCGAGGGGCGGACGAGGTCCGCAGCCGCCTGAACCGGCATCGGCTCGCCGCCCTGCGTGTTGCTCCTGGCCCGAGCCGGCGGGGCTTGCTAGGCTGATCGCCGCGGGAGGATCGGCATGAGCCAGGACCATCTCCACCACGACGGGTACGACCACGACGGGCACGACCATGGCCAGGACGGCTCGACGCTGTCGCCGATGGCGCTCAGGGTCAAGGCGCTGGAGTCGCTGCTGGTCGAGAAGGGCTATGTCGACCCGGCTGCGCTCGATGCGCTGATCGAGACCTACGAGCACCAGATCGGGCCGCGGAACGGGGCGCTGGTGGTGGCCAGGGCCTGGGTCGACCCGGCCTTTCGCCGCTGGCTACTCGAGGATGCCACGGCGGCCATTGCGTCCTTGGGCTTCACCGGGCGGCAGGGCGAGCACTTGGTGGTGGTCGAGAACACCGCCACCTGCCACAACATGGTCGTCTGCACGCTTTGCTCCTGCTACCCCTGGCCCGTCTTGGGCGTGCCGCCGGTCTGGTACAAGTCGCCGGCCTACCGGTCGCGCGCCGTCATCGACCCGCGCGGTGTGCTGGCCGAGTTCGGCCTTGCGCTGCCGGACGAGGTGGCGATCCGGGTCTGGGATTCGACCGCCGAGATCCGCTACCTCGTCCTGCCGATGCGTCCGGCGGGCAGCGAGGGCCTGGACGAGGCGATCTTGGCGGCGCTGGTCACTCGCGATTCGATGATCGGCACGGGCCTGCCGCTCGCACCGGCGGCGGCGCGGGCGAAGGGGCTCGTGCCGTGAACGGCGTGCACGACATGGGCGGGATGCAGGGCTTCGGGCCGGTCGACCCGGAGGCGGAGGAACCAGTCTTTCACAGCGACTGGGAGCGCCGCGCCTTTGCGCTCACGCTCGCCATGGCCAGGCCCGGCGGCTGGACCATCGACGCCTCGCGCCATGCCAGGGAATCGCTGCCGCCGGCCGAGTACCTGGCGTCGAGCTACTACCAGATCTGGCTCGCTGCCCTCGAGCGACTGCTGGTCGAGCGCGGGTTGGTGAGCCGGGACGAGATCGCCGCCGGTGGAAGCGCGGGCCCGCCGGCCCCCGTTTCCGGGATCCTGCGGGCTGCCGAGGTCGCCCCTACGCTCACCCGAGGCGGGCCGGTGGAGCGCCCGGCCGAGCTGCCGGCGTGCTTCAAGGTCGCCGATCGCGTCCGGGCGCTGAACCTCAATCCCGTGGGCCATACCCGGTTGCCACGCTATGTCCGCGGCCGGATCGGCACCATCACCCATGTGCACGGCTGCCACGTCTTCCCCGACAGCAATGCGCACGGGCTGGGCGAGTGCCCGCACTGGCTCTACGGCGTGGCGTTCGCGGCGCGCGAGCTCTGGGGGCCGCAAGGCCGGGACCAGGACGTGGTCCAGCTCGACCTCTGGGAGCCTTATCTTGAGGCCGCCTGAGCTCGATGCGGCGTTGGCCGCTTCCGACGTGCTGCCGCCGGATCGTCCGGGGCCGGTCTTTCGCGAGCCCTGGCATGCCCAGGCCTTCGCCATGGCGGTCGAGCTGAACGCAAATGGCCATTTCACCTGGGTCGAGTGGGCGGCGATGCTGGCCAGGGTCTTGCGTGACGAGCCTGTCTCGGGCGAGCCGGAGGCCGCCTATTATGCGGCGTGGCTCACCGCCCTCGAGCGGCTCGTGGCGGAGAAGCAGCTGGTCGGTGAGGGTGAGCTGGGGCGGCGCGCGGCGGCCTGGGACGAGGCCGCCCGGGCGACGCCGCATGGGCAGCCGATCATCCTCGAGGCCGGGCTCAGGTCAGCCCGTCCTGGATCAGCTTGAGCCCGGTCAAGAGCACGAAGACGTAGCAGAGGCGGTAGAACAGGACCTGGTTGACCTTGTCGTGCAGCCAGATGCCGGCGAGCATGCCGAGTGCCGCCACCGGGGCCAGGGCCAGCGAGGCCCAGAGATTGGCCGGGGCGAAGAGGCCGAGGAGCGCATAGGGCAGGACCTTGGCGGCGTTGATCAGGGCGAACAGCACGATCATCGAGCCGACGAAGATCGACTTGTCGAGCTTCAGGGGCAGGAGATAGATGTTGGCCGGCGGGCCACCGGCATGCGCCACGGTGCTGGTGAAGCCGGCGAGCCCACCCCAGAAGGCGGCCCGCCTGGGCTGGTGCGGCCGGGCCGGCAGGTCGCCCTTCCGGCGCAGGAAATAGTCGAGCGCGAAGCCCGCGGCGATCAGGCCCAGGAGCACGCGGACGACGTCGTCGTCGAGATAGCCGAAGACGAGACTGGCGATCAGAATGCCGGCGAGTGCTCCCGGCAGCATGGTCTTGATGATCCGCCGGTCGAAGCGGCGGCGATAGGCCCAGATGCCGATGGCGTCCATGAGCAGCAGCACCGGCAGCATGATCCCGGCCGCCACCGCCGGCGAGACGACGAGCGCCATCAGTGGTACTGCGGCGATGCCGAGCCCGCCGCCGAAGCCGCCCTTGGAGATGCCGAAGATGAGCACGGCCGGGATGGCCGCCAGATAGAAAAGCGGATCGCTCAGCATCGCGGTGCAGGCGGGCTTCCCGTCGTCAAAGCCCTGCTGCCGCGCGCAGCCCGTCCATGTCCCAGGCCTTCAGGAGGTCGACCAGCTGGTCGCCGGAAGTCAGGCCGCTGCCCTCGACCTTGAGCATGGCGCGGCCGCCGCCGGCCATGAAGGTGACCTCGCCGCGGCCGGCGGCCTCGTCGAACTCGAGGATGGCGTTCTCGCGGCCCATGCGGACGCGCTGCATGTTCGGGTTGGCGGCCAGCATGGCGGGATTGCTGAACAGCGCGGCCATGCCCTGGATCATCGGGTTGTCGATGATCAGCTGCGCCTCCATCGTGCCCGTGCCGCCGTCCTCGCGGTAGCGGCGGTTGACGATGGTCCCGCCGCCCATGAAGGCGGCACTCCCCTCCTGGCTGGCGTCCTCGGCGGTCCAGCCGGCCGGTGCCGGCGGGAAGGTCAGGGCGAAAGCGTCGCCCATCCTGGCCTGGATCTCGCCGATGGCGAACTGCAGCTCGGTGACGGCCCCGGCCAGATCGCCCTCCTCGTAGAGCTCGATGGCGAGATCGAGCTGCTCGCGGATCTCATCGGCTGCGGCCGGCGGGGCCAGAACGAGGCCGAAGAGCGACAGGGCGAGGACATGGCGACGCATTGGTGTTCTCCCGGAAGGTCGGTGGCGGAGGTCAGACCGCAACCGCCCGGCGGCGTCAACCCTCGCGCGCATCCGACTTCGCGCGTTAGCGCCCGACGCGGCGAGAGATCCGGGATCTTCGCGCTTCGCCCCGAAAAAAATGGCCGGCGCGCTGGTCGGGCGGCCGGCCGAGTTCTCGAGGGGAGGGGTGATCGCTCAGTCGCAGACGTCGCTCTTGCCGATGGTGCCGATCTCGGAGCAGGCC
>CAZNWE010000059.1:0-25973 GCA_964576715.1 uncultured Geminicoccaceae bacterium
CTCCATGAAGCCCGGCCAGTTGGTGCCGAACTGAAAGCTCATGGTGATGCCGGAGACGACGCCGAGTGCAAAGGTGACGGCGAACACCTTCACCCAGAACTGGTAGGCCTCCATCCAGGCCGGGTCGTTGCTCCTGTTGTAGGCGAGCTTGAACCAGACCAGCACCCAGCCGAGGGCGATGGAGATCATCGGAAAGAGGATGTGGAAGGAGATGTTGGCCGCGAATTGCATGCGGGCGAGCAAGAGGGCGTCCATGCGGTCAGGCCTCCTTGGCCATAGAGGTCGGGTCGGTCGTTGCCACCGTGGTCTTGGTCGTCCGGGAGCGTCGCTTGCCACCGGGCAGGAGGGTCAGGCGATCCTTCATCTCGAGGATCTTCTGCACCTTGGCACCCATGGCCAGGAGTTGCTGGAGGCGGTCGGTCTCGAGCCGCTGGACGTCGTCGTACCAGCCGGTCAGGAGCTCGATCAGTCCGTGCATCTCCCTGAGCCGCGCCTGGGCGTGGCGCTCTTCGGGCGAGGCCGGTTCCTGCATCAGGGCTTCGCGGAGCATGGACAACGTCGGGTCGACCTCGCGCTTCTTGCGCTCCTCGACCAGGGTGCGGAGGATCTCCCAGACGTCGTCCGGGGTGGTGAAGTAGTCGCGGCGATCGTCCGGCAGGTGCTTGAGGCGCACCAGGTTCCAGGCCTGCAGCTCCTTCAGGCCGATCGAGACGTTGGAGCGCGAGAAGCCGAGCCGCGCCGCGATCGTCTCGGCGTTGAGCGGCTCGGCGGCGAGGAACAGGAGGGCGTAGATCTGGCCCACCGTGCGGTTGATGCCCCAGCGGCTGCCCATCTCGCCGAAATGCAGGACGGCGCCCTGAACGAGCGGGGGAAGGTTCATCGCGTGTTCTGCCATTTCAGAAAAATCTGAAACAGGAGATAGCGGGGGCGACAACGGCGGCAAGTGGGGCCGCGGCCTTTCGGCCTGCCATGGCATGGCCAGCGATCGAGCAAAAAAAGAGGCCGCGGCAGAAGCCGCGGCCCAGTGATTAGGGAGGAAACGCCTCAAGTCGGGTGTCACAGGAGAAACCCATGAACACGAGAAAGACGTTAACGGTTCACTAGCACTTCGCCAAACAAAAAAGCCCAGGTGAGCCGATCTATCGTTTCGATTTTACTGCTAATTTGTTTGGCAACTGCCTAAAATTTTAGTCAATTCATCGACATTGGCGCAATCCTTGCGGCGCCTTGGGTGATCAGGCCGGCAGCCGCCGGTCGTAGTCCGCCTTGAGGCGCATCCAGCCGTCCCAAAAGCACTCGGGCGCCTTGCCCATGGCCCGGGCGACCAGGATGTCGAGGTGCATGTGCCAGCCGGCGCCGACATTCAGCAAGGTCGACCGGTCGGGCAGGCGGCGATGGGTCAGGGTGAGCAGCACCCCGTCGCCCTTGGGCTCGAGCTCGATAACGACACCGCCGGTGCTGCCCCAGGTGAAGCCGAGCCGCCTCGGCGGATCGACCTCGGTGATCCGGCATTCCAGGCGGTGCTCCTCGGGGAAGCCTTCTGGGCGGATGCCGGGGGGCTCGCTGAGCGCCTCGTTGCGCCAGACGAGCTCGAAGGGGGCGCTCTCGGCGAGCTCCATCTCGCCGGCGGCCAGCCACTGGCGGCGGAGATCGCTCTCGGTGAGATAGGCCCAGATGCGCTCGATCGGGCCCGGCAGCAGGCGCTCGATCGTCAGCGTGGCGGGCTCGGTCAGTACACCATAGCTGCTCTTGGCGGTGGCGAGGGTGGCAAGCTCGGTCATCGGTCGTCTCCTTTGGTTGTAGGCGTTTCGACTGTGTCCGCCGCGTCGAGGAGCTGCTCCAGCACGGACAGGCGATCGGTCCAGAAGCGCTCGTAGAAGCTCAGCCATTGGTGGGCGGTGGCCAGTGGCCCGGGGTCGAGGCGGCAGAGATGGGTGCGGCCGCGCACTTCCCGACGGATCAGCCCGGCCTTCTCCAGCGCCTTGATGTGCTTGGACGCGGCCGCGAGCGAGATGGCGAAGGGTTCGGCGAGCTGGCCCACCGTTCGCTCGCCGCCGGCGAGCTCGCGCAGCATCCGTCGGCGCGTGGCGTCGCCGAGGGCGTGAAAGACGGCATCCAGATGGGGTGCGTGATGTTCAACCATGTTGTTGAACATAAGGGCACATGAGCCAATAGTCAACCAGATCGTTTAATGATCGGGCGCGGACCGTCGCTGGCGGCAAGGGAGAAGGCTGGCGGCGGGTAAAAAAAGGGCCGCGGTGGAAGCCGCGGCCCAGCGAGTAGGGAGGAAACGCCTCAAGTCGGGTGTCACAGGAGAAACCCATGAACACGTCACTGGTTCTAGCCTGCAGGTAGAAATAGGGCAACGAAAAAAGACCGTTTCGGAAGGACGATCGTTTCGAATTCGCGCTGTTTTAGAGGTGAAAGCCGCTAAAATTTTACCCATGGCCTGAGGTCGGCACGGTGCCGGACCGGCAGGCTGGCGATAAAGATCGCAACCTTTTGGCGAACGAGGCCGCAGCTCAGCCGACGGCGCCGGGGGGCGGGCGGAGTTCGATCAGGCCGCTGTCGATAACCAGCGCGATGCCATAGGTGAAGATGGCGGCGAGCACGGTGGTCACCGCCGCCTTCAAGAGCAGTCGCGGCTTCTCCGGGGCGCTGGTGGCATGTCCGGGTTCGGGATGCTCGGGTGGTGCGGCACCCCACGGCAGGGCCATGAAGAAGACGAGCCACCAGACGCAGACATAGGTGACAACAGCGCCGAGGGTGCTCAAGGAGTTGGCTTTCGCAAGGAGGGAGGATGTGGAGGAAATGGTTTCCCCCACGCCCCCTCGGTATGTTGTTGGGGTGGGGAGGGGGCATTTTGGCTGTTGCTCGTGGGGCGGTCAGGAGTGGAGATAGTGCTCAGGCGGCGAAAACCTCGTCGCGCACGAAATGCAGCCGGATCAGCTTCGGGGGCGCGGGGTCGTCATCGAAATGGCATCGCACAGCCTCACGTACAGCCGCCCGAAGCTCTTCGAGTGTTTCCGCCTCAGTGAAGATTGATTGCCCGACGGCCGACGCGACATAGCCGCCGTCCGGGGCGTCTTCGACGAGAAAAATGAGCTCTGTCATGTACACATGCTAGATCGACGGCTCGGCGTTGTCGATTGTGCTCTATCGCTTTTTGCCGAAGAGGCGCGAGTGGACCTCGCTGAGCGCGAGGCCGCAATGCTGTGACACGTCCCTCAGGATTGCCGCGAGCGTGCCGGTCTTGATCGGTTGGTGATCAGGGATCGTGAGCTTATGGCCAGCGCAGGCCTCACTGTGCAGCCGAATATGGCTGCCACGCTGTCGATCGATGACATACCCCAGCTTTTCCAGCCGCTTCGCCAGCGAGCGTCCGCCGATATCGCGTGGTAGTCGGGCTCTCGCCATCGGGCAGCATCCTGTGCATTGCGATATGAATGCACTTGTCCACTAGCAGAAGTCCTGACGGTGAGAAAACTGCCATAAATTCTGGGTCCAAAGACTCTTGCGCGCACTTCAGCGGAACATAACCTGCGCAGCTTTCGGGAAGCTCCGCTTGATCAGCAATGCCGTTCTCCGGTCGTTGCGACCTCGCTTGAGCAACGTTCGCATGGTCTCGAACGAAGCAACCTCGGCGAAGTCCGACAAGAGCTTGCCATGCCAAAGTTGTCGCAACGCAGCTTCCGGCTGGAGGCTGCAGCGCTCAACCATTTCGGCGACGGTCCAGGCCAAAAAAGACAATTGCCATTCCTGCCATCTTCTTGGTCGCCCTGGCTTTCCCGCAGGCGTCAAACCGAGCCGCTTGCATCGCCTTGCGAAGCTAATTGGCCGGCCGCGATTTCGTTTGGGCGGACGAATGATGAAGGAGCCTCTTTGCACCGGCGGCCATCGGGTAGGATCATCACCGTAGAGCGCGGGCCAGAGAATGCCAACATATCGAGAACACGGGTGCATTGGTTTGTCTATCGCGATAGCTATTCCTCATCATTGCGGGAACGCAAACTGCCGAGGGGGTGCGGGGGAAATCATTTCCCCCGCACTTCACTTCTACTCCTAAGCCGCTCAGGCCTGCTCGAGCTCGACCAGGGTGCCGTAGAAGTCTTTCGGGTGGAGGAAGAGCACGGGCTTGCCGTGGGCACCGATCTTGGGGTTGCCGTCGCCGAGCACGCGGGCACCCCCGGCCTTGAGCTGGTCGCGGGCGGCGAGGATGTCGTCGACCTCGTAGCAGATGTGGTGCATGCCGCCGCCCGGGTTCTTGTCGAGGAAGGCCTTGATCGGCGAGGCGTCCCCGAGCACGCCCAGCAGCTCGACCTTGGTGTTGGGCAGCTCGATGAACACGGTCTGCACGCCGTGGTCGGGCTGGTCCTCGACCGGCGAGACGGTGGCCCCGAGCGTGCCGGCATAGGTGGCGCGGGCGGCTTCGATATCGGGCACGGCGATGGCGACGTGGTTCAACCGGCCGAGCTTGAGGTGTTCTGACATCAGGCAACTCCCACTTTTTCGTCCTCGAGGCTGTCGAGCGATTGGGCAGAGAGGCGGGTGATCTGCACCTCGACGATCGGCCGCTTGTTGCGCGGCAGATTGAGGGCCTGGCGCAGCGTGCTGCGCACCACCTGCTCGACCCGTTCGTCGTCCAGGATATCACGATCCGGCAAATCCTCCACCGCATCGGCGATCAGCTCGGCCGCCTCCTTCTCCAGATCGCCGAAACTCGAGAGGTCGATGGCACCGATGCAGGTCAGCTGCGGGGTGGCGAGCACGCTGCCATAAGGGTCGAGGACGATGCCGATGACCACGGTGCCGTGGCTGGCGAGGCGCCGCCTCGAGCGGTAGAGCTCGTCGCCGGAATCGAGCAGCTCGTCGGTCTCGAGCACCCGGCGGCCGACCGGTACCTCGCCCTCGACCCCGGCCGGCAGGGGGCCGAGGCGGACCAGGTCGCCATTGCGAACGACCAGCGCCTGCTCGACGCCGAGGCTCTTGGCGAAGCGGGCATGGGCGTAGAGGTGGCGGGCCTCGCCGTGCACCGGGACGACCACCTTGGGCTTCATCCAGCGCACCATCTGTTCCATCTCGTCGCGGCTCGGATGGCCGGAGACGTGGACGAAGTGGTCCTCCTCGGTGATCACCTCGACACCGAGCTCGACCAGGTGGTTGTGCAGCGCATAGAGCGACTTTTCGTTGCCGGGGATGATCTTGGAGGAGAAGATCACCGTGTCGCCGGCCTCGAGGCGGATGCGCTGATGATTGCCGGTGGCGATGCGCTGCATGGCGGCCCTGGGCTCGCCCTGGCTGCCGGTGACGAGGTAGAGCACCCGGTGGCGCGGCAAGGCGGCGGCGTCGCGCTCGTCGCGCAGGGTCGGAATGTCCTTCAGATAGCCGCATTCCTTGGCTGCATCGATCATCCGGTGCATCGAGCGACCGACGACGACGACCTCGCGGCCGGCCTCGAATGCGGCGAACATCGCGGTCTCGAGCCTGGCGACGTTGGAGGCGAAGGTGGTGAGCGCCACCGCGTGCGGCTGGGCGGCGATCAGCTCGCGCAAGGAGTCCCGGACCTCGGCCTCGGAGCCCGAGGTGCCGGGGCTGAGGACGTTGGTGCTGTCGGCGATCAGGGCAAGGACGCCCTCTTCACCGATCTTCTCCAGGAGCTCGATATCGGACTTCTCGCCCAGCATCGGTGCCGGATCGAGCTTCCAGTCGCCGGTGTGCATGACCATCCCGTAGGGTGTCTCGATGGCCAGCGCATTGGCGTCCGGGATCGAGTGGGTCATGTGGACGAGCTGGCAGGCGAAGGGGCCGACGGTAAAGGGCGTGCCGCTCTCGACCACGCGGACCGCGGTCGGCGCCTTGGTGTCGTGCTCGCCGAGCTTGCGGCGCAGCACGGCGGCCGGGAAGCGGGTGCAGTAGAGGGGGCAGCCGAGGCGTTCCCACAAGTACGGCACGGCACCGATATGGTCCTCGTGGGCGTGGGTGATGACGATGCCGGCGAGCTTGTCCTTGCGTTCCTCGATGAAGGCGATGTCGGGCATCAGGATGTCGGCGCCGGGATGTCGATCGTCGGCGAAGGCGATGCCGCAATCGACCATCAGCCATTGGCCGTCGAGCTCGTAGAGATAGAGGTTCATGCCGATTTCGCCGATCCCGCCGAGGGCGACGAAGCGTAGAGGTGTGGTCACGGTTGTACTTTCCTGCCGGCGCGAATGATGTCGCGATGTTCCAGATAGATTTCGACCAGGCCGATCATCGTGAGATCGGGGTCGACATGTTCCACGATTTTGCAATACCGTGCAAACAGCGGGGCGAGGCCGCCGGTCGCGATGACGGTCATGGTCTTGCCGTACTCGTCCTGCACGCGGCGGGCAAGGCCTTCGATCAGCCCGACATAGCCCCAAAAGACGCCGGACTGCATCGCCTGGACGGTCGACCGGCCGATCACCTGCGGCGGCGGCTCGACGGCGATCCGGGGCAGCTTGGCGGCGGCGTGGTGCAGGGCCTCGATCGAGAGGTTGATGCCGGGGGCGATGATGCCGCCCATGAAGGCACCGGCTTCGTCGACGATGTCGAAGGTGGTGGCGGTGCCGAAATCGACCACCATCAAGGGCGGCGTGTAGCGGCGCGATGCCGCGAGCGCATTGACCAGGCGGTCGGCGCCGGCCTCTTTCGGGTGGAGCAGCTTGTTCTCGATCGGGATCGGCAGATCCTCGGCCACCACATAGGCGTGGCGGCCGAAGAACAGACGGCTCATCTTGCGCAAGGGAAAGACCGTCTGCGGCACGACCGATGAGATCATCACCGCGGCGATGCTGGTATGGTTGAAGCCGCCGATGGTCAAGAGCTGGATCAGGAGTGCGGCATATTCCTCGGCCGTCCGCTCGCGCAGCGTCGACAGCCGCCACTGCCCCTTGGGCTCGCGCTCGTGATAGAGGGCGAAGACGGTGTTGGTGTTGCCGACGTCGATCAGCAGCAGCATGGCCGGCTCCGACTGGCAGTCGCGGCGGTGCTGAGGATGCGCCGCCACAAAGATATGGAACGGGTTGGGCGCATCGGCATCAAGCGGCCGGCGAGGCCGTGAAAAAGAGCTCGCCGGCGCTCAGCTCCTGGCGACCGGCGGCGGTCTCCAGCACCAGGCGCCCGGCCGCGTCGACATCGACGAAGTGGCCGCTCACCGTCCGCTCGCCGACCTTCACCGCGGCCTCGCCACCGAGTCGTTCGGCCCGGGCGAGCCAGCGTCGGCGCAAGGCGCCGAAGCCGTCCTTGCACCACACCTCGTAGTCGCTGGCGAAGCGCTCGAGGAAGCGCTCGAGGAGCGGTTGCGGTGTCAGTGCCAGACCGGCTTCGACGAGCGTGGTGGCGGGGTAGGGGAGGCCGTCCGGGCGGCTGGCGATATTGACGCCGAAGCCCGCGACGATCACCGGCCGGGTCGGCTCGGTGCCGACCGCCTCGAGCAGGATGCCGGCGAGCTTGGCACCGTCGAGGCGGAGATCGTTCGGCCATTTGAGCCGCGGCTCGATGTCCCCGGCGGCGGCGATCGCGTCGGCGAGGCTGAGCCCGACCACGAGGGCGAGGCTCGCCGCCTCGGCGAGCGGGCGGGGTGGGCGGAGGAGGAGCGAGGCATAGAGATTGCCGCGAGGCGACGCCCAGGTCCGGCCATGCCGGCCGCGCCCGGCGAGCTGCTCCTCGGCCCGGATCACGAGGCCTTCGGCGGCGCCGCTCTGGGCGCGTTCGCGCACCACGTCGTTGGTGCTGCCGACGGCGGGCAGCGTCTCGATGGTAAAGCCGATCAACGGCCCCGCGCCCGGGTGGCGCCAAGCTTGGTGGCCGGTGCGGTCACGGCATCAGGGCGGCGGCGGCGGCCTGGGCGGTGGCGAGCAGCGGGCCGGGGATCAGGATGAAGCCGAGGATCAGGAGCGCGCTGACCAGGACCACGGCCTGCAGCTCTGGCCGCCCCTGGCGGTCGAACGCCTCGGCGGGCTCGTCGAAATACATGAGCTTGACGACGCGCAGGTAGTAGTAGGCGCCGACCACGCTGGCGAGCACGCCGAGCACGGCCAAGGGCGTGAGGCCCGCCTCGACCGCGGCCATGAAGACATAGAGCTTGCCGAAGAAGCCGGCCAAGGGCGGGATGCCGGCGAGCGAGAACATGAAGATCGCCATGGCAGCCGCCATCAACGGCCGGGTCGAGGAGAGGCCGGCGAGGTCGTCGATGGTCTCGATGTAGCGGCCCTGGCGGCGCATCATCAGCACCACGGCGAAGGTGCCGATGGTCATGACCAGGTAGATGGTCATGTAGATGAGGACCCCGTAGATGCCGCGCTCAGTGCCGGCCGCGAGGCCGACGAGCGCGAAGCCGATATGGCCGATGCCGGAATAGGCCAGCAGCCGCTTGATGTTGGTCTGGCGGATGGCGGCGAAGGCGCCGAGCAGCATCGAGGCGATGGCGATGAAGACGATGACCTGCTGCCATTCGCCGGCGGCCGGACCGAAGGGCTGCATCAGCACGCGGAGCGTCAGACCCACGGCGGCGACCTTCGGGGCGGCGGCGAAGAAGGCGGTGACCGGGGTGGGTGCGCCCTCGTAGACGTCCGGTGCCCACATGTGGAAGGGCACCGCCGACAGCTTGAAGGCGAGCCCGGCGGTGATGAAGACGAGGCCGGAGAGGGCCCCGAGGCCGAGCTCGACCACCCCGCCTTCGCTCGCCGCCAGGATCGCGCCGAGATCGTCGAACAAGAGGGTGCCGGTGAAGCCGTAGACCAGCGAGCAACCGTAGAGCAGCATGCCCGAGGCCAGGGCGCCGAGGACGAAGTATTTCAGCCCCGCCTCGGTCGAGCGCAGCTGATCACGGTTGAAGGCGGCGAGCACATAGAGTGGCAGGCTCTGCAGCTCGAGGCCCATGTAGAGGGCGATGAAGCTGTTGGCCGAGACCATCATCGACATGCCGAGTGCTGCGAACAGGATCAAGAGCGGGAACTCGAAGCGGTCGAGGTCCTGGTCCGCGAGGTAGCCCTGGGCGAGCAGGATGCTGACGGCCGAGCCGCCGAAGATGATCACCTTGAGGAAGGCGGCGAAGCTGTCGAAGACGAAGTGGCCGGCGAAGATCGGCTCGGGCGACTTGTCGGCACCGATGACGAAGAGGGCGGCGACGAGCAGGGCCAGCGCGGCCAGCGGGGTGACGATCCGCGATGCGTCCTGCTCGCGCAGCGCGCCCGCGACCAGGAGCGCCATGCCGGCCACGAGGAGGAAGACCTCGGGCAGGGCAGGGACGAGGTTGAAGCCGTGATCCTCGAGCATGGCGGTGCCTCAGCGCTGTGCCAGCGATGCGGGGGCTTCGGCCGCACCGATCTGGACGAGGAGATTGTCGACGGATGCCGCCATCGGCTCGAGGAAGAAGGCGGGGTAGACACCCATCAGGAAGACCAGGACGAGCAACGGTGCGAAGGCGATCAGCTCGTTGGGGCGCATGTCCTTGATCAGCTTGAGGTCGTCCTTGGTGAGGGCACCGAAGATCGTCCGGCGGTAGAGCCAGAGCATGTAGGAGGCACCGAGGACCATGCCCGAGGCAGCGAACAGGGCCACCCACGAGTTGGTCTGGAAGATGCCGACGATCACCAGCACCTCGCCGACGAAGCCCGAGGTGCCGGGCAGGCCGACCGAGGCCATCATGAAGATCATGAAGATCAGGGCATAGGAGGGCATTCGCTCGGCGAGGCCGTCGTAGCGGTCGATGTCGCGGCTGTGGATACGGTCGTAGACGACGCCGACGATCATGAAGAGCGCCCCACTGACGATGCCGTGGGAGAGCATCTGGATGATCGAGCCCTGCAGGCCGAGGGCGTTGGGGGTGAAGATGCCGATCGTGACGATGCCCATGTGCGCCACCGACGAATAGGCGATCAGCTTCTTCATGTCGGTCTGCATCAGGGCGACCAGCGACGTGTAGACGATGGCGACGACCGAGAGGACGTAGACCAGCGGGGCGAAGTAGAGCGAGGCATCGGGCAGCATCGGCAGCGAGAAGCGAAGGAAGCCGTAGCCACCGAGCTTGAGCAGCACGCCGGCGAGCAGGACCGAGCCGGCGGTCGGGGCCTCCACGTGCGCATCCGGCAGCCAGGTGTGGAACGGCCACATCGGCACCTTGACGGCGAAGGACGCGAACATGGCGAGCCAGAGCCAGCGCTGCAGGTTCTCGTCGAAGCTGGTTTCCATCAGGGTCGGAATGTCGGTGGTCCCGGCCTGCAGGTACATGACCAGGATGGCGACGAGAAAAAGCACCGAGCCGATCAGCGTGTACAAAAAGAACTTGAACGAAGCATAAATCCGCCGCGCCCCGCCCCAGACCCCGATGATCAGGTACATCGGGATCAGGATGCCTTCGAAGAAGATGTAGAAGAGGACGAGGTCGAGGGCACAAAAGACGCCGACCATCAGCGTCTCCATGACCAAAAAGGCCACCATGTACTCCTTGACCCGGGTCTGTACCGAGTGCCAGGAGCCGATGATCACGACGACGGTCAGGAGGGTCGAGAGCAGCACGAACCAGAGCGAGATGCCATCGATGCCCATGTGGTAGTCGATGCCGAAGCCGGGCAGCCAGGTCCGCTGCTCGACCAGCTGGAAGCCGGCCTGGCTGTTGTCGAAATTGGCGAGGATCAAGAGCGACAGGAAGAACGTGACGAGCGAGGTCCAAAGGGCCACCGCCCGGGCGTTCTGCGCCACGATCGCGGCCTCGCCGCGGATCACCATGATGAAGGCGGCGCCGACCAGCGGCAGGAAGGTGACGAGGGAGAGCAGGGGCCAGTCGCTCATCACCTCAACCCCGGCCGACCAGCATGTACCAGGTGACCAGGAAGGCCACCCCGATCAGCATGGCGAACGCGTAGTGATAGATGAAGCCGGACTGCAGGCGGGCGGCCCGGCGCGCCGTGGCGTAGGCGGCGGCGGCGACCCCGTCGGGGCCGAACCGGTCGATGATCGCCTGATCGCCACCCCGCCAGAGCCCGAGGCCGATCGCCTTGGCCGGGCGGACGAAGAGGCGATCGTAGAGCTCGTCGAAGTACCACTTGTTGTAGAAGAAGGTGTGCAGCGGCTGGGTCATCGCCACGACCCGCGCCGGCAGCTCCGGGCGCTGCATGTAGAACACGTAGGCGAGGCCAAGTCCGCCGGCCATGGCGATGATCGGTGCGATTTTCACCAGGAACGGCACCTCGTGCATGTCGTGCAGCACGTGGTTGTCGGGATGGGAGAAGATTGCACCCGCCCACCAGGCCCCGTCGTCGGCGATCATGCCGAGACCGAGAAAGCCGGCGATCAGGGCACCGGCGGCGAGCACGCCCAGCGGTACCGTCATCACCGCCGGGCTCTCGTGGATGTGGCTTTGCACCTCGGGGGCGGCACGGCAGGCGCCGTGGAAGGTCATGAAGATCAGCCGCCCCGAGTAGAAGGCGGTGAGCACGGCAGCGGTGATGCCGAGCCAGAAGGCGTAGAGATGAAAGCTGTTGTGCGACGCCCAGGCGGCCTCGAGGATCGCGTCCTTGGAGAAGAAGCCCGAGGTCAGCGGGAAGCCGACCAGCGCCAGGGTGCCGATCCACATCACGGTATAGGTGACCGGGATCTTCTGGTAGATGCCGCCCATCCGGCGCATGTCCTGCTCGTCGGACATGGCGTGAATGACCGAGCCGGCACCGAGGAACAGGAGGGCCTTGAAGAAGGCGTGGGTATAGAGGTGGAAGATGCCGGCCGAATAGGCGCCGACCCCGCAGGCGAAGAACATGTAGCCGAGCTGCGAGCAGGTCGAGTAGGCGATCACCCGCTTGATGTCGAACTGGGTGAGGCCGATGGTGGCGGCGAAGATCGCGGTCGAGGCGCCGATGAAGGTGACCAGCGCCAGGGCGGTTGGCGCGTATTCGAAGACCGGTGAGAAGCGGGCGACGAGGAAGACGCCGGCGGTGACCATGGTGGCCGCATGGATCAGGGCGGAGACCGGGGTCGGGCCCTCCATCGCATCCGGCAGCCAGGTGTGCAGCCCGAGCTGCGCGGATTTGCCCATGGCGCCGATGAACAGGAGGATGGCGGTGACGGTGAGCGCGTCGAACTCCGCACCGAAGACGACGATGGTGGTGCCGGCCATGGCCGCTGCGGCATCGAAGATGACGTCGTACTGGACCGAATCGAACAGCAGGTAGCACGACGCGATGCCGAGCATCAGGCCGATATCGCCGACCCGGTTGACCAAAAAGGCCTTGATCGCCGCCGCACAGGCCGCGGGCTTGGTGTACCAGAAGCCGATCAGCAGGTAGGAGGCGAGACCGACCCCCTCCCAGCCGAAGAACAGCTGGATGAGGTTGTCGGAGGTGACCAGCATCAGCATCGCGAAGGTGAACAGCGAGAGATAGCTCATGAACCGCGGGATGCTCTTGTCGTGGCTCATGTAGCCGACGGAATAGACGTGGATGAAGAAGCTGATGAAGCTGACCACGAACATCATCACGCCGGACAGCGCGTCGATCCGGAGCGCCCAGTCGACCTCGAAGGTGGCGACGTTCATCCAGGTGAAGAGCGGCACGCGGTAGGGCTCGGCGCCGATGGTCGAGAGCAGGGCGAAGATCGAGAAAAGCGCCGACACGCCCATCAGGCCACAAGTGACAGCCTGGCTGCCGCGGTCGCCGAGTTGGCGGCCGAACAGGCCGGCGACGATGGCGCCCGCGAGCGGGGCGAAGACCAGGATGACGTAGAGCATGGCCCCCGCTCAGCCTTTCATCAGGTTGATGTCCTCGACCTCGATCGAGCCGCGGTTGCGGAAGTAGACGACGACGATCGCGAGCCCGATCGCCGCCTCGGCGGCGGCGACGGTCAGGATGAACATGGCGAAGACCTGGCCGGCGAGGTCGCCCATGAAGGCGGAGAAGGCGACGAGATTGACGTTGACCGCGAGCAGGATCAGCTCGATCGACATCAGCATGACGATGACGTTCTTGCGGTTCAGGAAAATGCCGAACACGCCGATGGTGAAGAGGATGGCGGCGAGGGTCAGATAGTGGGTGAGGGGGATGATCATCAGATGCCGGCCCTCGACCTGACCTTCCTGAGCTCGACCGAGCGGGCGCGATCCCGATGCACCTGCTCGTAGACGTCCTGCCGGCGGACGTCGCCGCGCTCGCGCAGGGTCAGCGTGATGGCGCCGATGATGGCGACCAGCAGGATGACGCCGGCGGTCTGGAAGAGATAGAAATACTCGGTGTAGAGCAGGTTGCCCAAGGCCTCGGTGTTGCTGAGGCCGGCCGTGGTCGGGCGTGGCGGGCTGGCCTCGACGGCCGGGGCCAGCGTCCAGGTGCCGGCGACCAGCAGGAGTTCGACCAGGAGGATGAGGCCGACGAGCCCGCCGATCGGCAGGTACTGCATCACGCCCTGCCGCAGCTTCACGAAGTTCACGTTGAGCATCATGACGACGAACATGAACAGCACGGCGACGGCCCCGACATAGACGACGACCAGCACCATCGCCAGGAACTCGGCGCCGATCAGCACGAAGAGTGCGGCGGCGTTGAAGAAGGTGAGGATCAAGAACAGCACGGAGTGCACGGGATTGCGGGCCGAGACCACCATGACCGCCCCCGCCACGGCGATCGTGGCGAAGAGGTAGAAGAGCAGCAGATGTGGTGTCATGGGCAACGGTCCCGACGGCGGCGACGCTTCTTCTCTTCTCGGCCTCGGCCCACGAATCAGGCGGGCGGTGACGGCTTAGCGGTAGGGAGCGTCGGCCGCAAGGTTCTGGGCGATCTCCCGCTCCCAGCGCTCGCCGTTGGCGAGTAGCTTCTCCTTGTTATAAAAAAGTTCTTCCCGCGTCTCTGTGGCAAATTCGAAATTCGGCCCCTCGACGATGGCATCCACCGGGCAGGCCTCCTCGCAGAAGCCGCAATAGATGCACTTGGTCATGTCGATGTCGTAGCGGGTGGTGCGGCGGCTGCCGTCGGGCCTGGGCTCGCTCTCGATGGTGATGGCCTGGGCCGGGCAGACCGCCTCGCAGAGCTTGCAGGCGATGCAGCGCTCTTCGCCGTTGGGGTAGCGCCGAAGCGCGTGCTCGCCGCGAAAACGCGGGCTCAAGGGACCCTTCTCGTAAGGGTAGTTCAAGGTCACCTTGCGTTTGAGCATGTATTTCAGCGTCAGGCCGAACCCGGTGATCAGTTCCTGCCAGAGGAAGCTGCGGGCGGCGCGGTCGAGGGCGAGCATGGCGGTTCCTTTACCGGGTCAGCGGGTGCCGGGGCCGGGTCAGCCGGGCAGCATGTCGAAATAGACGAGGAAGCCGGAGGTGAGCACGACCCAGAGCAGCGAGAGCGGCAGCAGCACCTTCCAGCCGAGGCGCATCAGCTGGTCGTAGCGGTAGCGGGGCAGGGTCGCCCGGGCCCAGATGAAGCAGAACAGCACGAGGCAGATCTTGAGGATGAACCAGATCGGCCCCGGGATCAGGGTGAAGGGCAAGATGTTCAAGGGTGGCAGCCAGCCGCCGAGGAACAGGATCGTGGCGATCGCGCTCATCAAGATCATGTTCATGTATTCGCCGAGGAAGAACAGGGCGAAGGTCATCGACGAGTATTCAACATTGTAGCCGGTGACCAGGGTCGCCTCGTCCTCCGGCAAATCGAACGGGTGCCGGTTGGTCTCGGCGAGGATCGAGACCAGAAAGATCATGAACATCGGGAAGTGGGGGATGATGTACCAGAGCCCGTCCTGGGCCCGGACGATCTCCGATAGGTTCAAGGAGCCGGCACTGATCAGCACGGTGATGATGATCAGGCCGATGGCGATTTCATAAGAGATCATCTGCGCCGAGGAGCGCAAAGCACCGAGAAAGGCATAGCGCGAGTTCGACGCCCAGCCGGCCATGATGATGCCGTAGACGCCGAGCGAACTGATGGCGAAAAGGTAGAGGACACCGACATTGATGTCGGCGAGGACCAACCCGTCGCCGAACGGGATCACTGCCCAGCCGATCAGTGCCAGGATGAAGGTGATCATCGGCGCGATGACGAAGACCAGCTTGTTGGCGCCGGTGGGGATCACCGTTTCCTTGAAGAACAGCTTCACCCCGTCGGCCAGCGGCTGCAGCAGGCCGTAGGGCCCGACGGTCATCGGCCCCTGGCGGAGCTGCATGGCGCCGATGATCTTGCGCTCGGCATAGGTCAGGTAGGCCATCGCCGTCATCAGCGGCACGGCGATCAGCAGCACGTAGAAGCTGATGACCAGGATGGGCCAGAGGGTGCCGCTCCAGAGTTCAGCCATGGGTGCCGGTCGCCCCTGCCTTGCCGCCCTGGACGAACAGGGCCGAGCATTCCTGCATCACCGCCGACGCCCGGGCGATCGGGTTGGTGAGATAGAAATCGGTGATCGGCGAGGTGAAGGGCTCGGGTCCGATCGGCGCCGCCGTTCCGGCCGCGTTGAAGGCGGCCGGCGTGATCGAATCCGGTGTGCCCAGGGCGGGGGCGATCTCGGCCATCCGCCGGCGCACCTCGCCGAGGTTCGCGAGCGGCACGTTCTGGCCCAGGGCATCGGCCAGGGCGCGGAGGATCCGCCAGTCCTCCTTGGCCTCGCCGGGCGGGAAGACCGCGAGCTTGGCACGCTGCGGCCGGCCTTCGGTGTTGACCCAGGTGCCGTGCTTCTCGGTATAGGCCGCACCCGGCAGGATGACGTCGGCAGCATGCACGCCGCGATCGCCGTGCGTGCCCTGGTAGACCACGAAGGTGTTGTGCAGACGTGCCTTGGTGTCGATCTCGTCGGCGCCGATCAGGAAGAGCACGTCCAGAGCCCCGGGCTCGAGCATGCCCGCCACGTCCAGCCCGCCGGCGGCGGGCACCAGGCCGAGCTCGAGGCCGCCGACCCGGGCGGCTGCGGTGTGCAGGACGTTGAAGCCGTTCCAGCCGTCGCCGACCATGCCGAACCGCTCGGCAACCTTGCCGGCCGCAGCCAGGATCGCTGCACCGTCGTCGCGGCAGAGCGGCCCCTGGCCGAGGATCAGCATCGGCCGTTCTGCAGCTTCGAGCACCTCGGCGAAGCTGTGCTTGCCGTCGAGGAGGTCCTGCAGCGTCTGGCCGCCGGCGCCGAGGTCGGTCACCGGATAGGTCAGATCGAAGGGGGCACCGATGCGGCCGACCTTGAAGCCGCCCAGGCGCTGGCGCTTTCTGAGCCGGGCATTGACCAGCGGCGCCTCGTGGCGCGGGTTGGTGCCGATCAGGAGGCAGGCGTCGGCCGCCTCGATGCCGGCGATGGTGGTGTTGAAGAGGTAGCTGCCACGGTCGCCGGCGGTGAGCTTGGTGCCGTCCTGGCGGCAGTCGACATTGGCGCTGCCCAGGGCGACGGCGAGGTCCTTGACCAGCACCATGGTCTCGCAGTCGACCTGATCGCCGATGATGAAGCCGACGCGGTTGCCGGGCACGCCGCCGAGCCTGGCCTTGATCGCGGCGAAGGCGTCGCGCCAGGTCGCCGTTTCGAGCTTGCCGTCCCGCTTGACGAAGGGGATGTCGAGGCGGCGTTTCTTCAGCCCGTCATAGGCGAAGCGGGTCTTGTCGGAGATCCATTCCTCGTTGACGTCCTCGTGCAGCCGGGGGGTGATGCGCATCACCTCGCTGCCGCGCGCATCGACGCGGATGTTGGAGCCCACCGCGTCCATGACGTCAATGGATTCGGTCTTCTTCAGCTCCCAGGTCCGGGCGCGGTATTCATAGGGCTTCGAATTGAGTGCGCCGACCGGGCACAAGTCGATGATGTTGCCCGACAATTCAGAGGTGAGCGCACTCTCGACCCAGGTCGTGATCTCCATGTGCTCGCCGCGGTCGCAGGCGCCGAGCTCCGACACGCCGGCGATCTCGTCGATGAAGCGGATGCAGCGGGTGCAGTGGATGCAGCGGGTCATGTGGGTGGAGATCAGCGGGCCCAGATACTTGTCGGGGACCGGCCGCTTGTTCTCGGCGAAGCGCGAGCTGTCGGGACCGTAGAAGAGGGTGATGTCCTGCAGATCGCACTCGCCGCCCTGATCGCAGATCGGGCAGTCGAGCGGGTGATTGATCAGCAAGAGCTCGAGCACGCCCTTCCTGGCCTTGTGCACCTGCGGCGTGTCGGTCCGGATCACCATGCCGTCGGCCGCCGGCATCGCACAACTGGCGATGGGCTTGGGTGATTTCTCCATCTCGACCAGGCACATGCGGCAGTTGCCGGCGATGTTGAGGCGCGGGTGGAAACAGAAGACAGGGATCTCGCGGCCCGCTTCCTCGCAGGCCTGCAGGACAGTGGAGCCCTGGGGGACTTCGATCTCCTGGCCGTCGATCGTCAGTTTTGGCATGCGTGCTCCACCTCAGCGCAACAAAAGGACGACTAAAAGCGCTGTAAATCCGGCTACCTGTGCAAAGATCATTTGGCGTGTCATGCGCGTCCCGAACCCGGCGAACTTGCGCTCGAATTCGGCGAAACGCATGTCGAGGTGATCACGGGTGACCAACCCGGTGGAACGGTCGGTGATCTCGTCACAGATCGCTTCCGCCCAACGGGCTTTGCCGTCGCCAGCGTCTTGTAACAGTCTTCCCAGCCGCGCTGCATTCACGGTCATATTCCCCCGCTACTCCGCCGCGATGCGCTGGCTGGCCGTGTAATCTCTGATCCGCCGCTCGATCTCCGGGCGGAAGTGGCGGATCAGGCCCTGCACCGGCCAGGCCGCGGCGTCGCCCAGGGCACAGATCGTGTGGCCCTCGATCTCCTTGGTGACGTCCCACAAGAGGTCGATCTCCTCGGGCCGGGCGCGGCCCTCGGCCATCCGCGTCATCATCCGCCAGAGCCAGCCGGTCCCCTCGCGGCAGGGTGTGCACTGCCCGCAGCTCTCGTGCATGTAGAACTTGGAGAGCCGGGCGATCGCCTTCACGATGTCGGTGCTCTTGTCCATGACGATGACGGCGGCAGTACCCAGGCCGGTCCCGGCATTCTTCAGGCTGTCGAAATCGAGGTTGATGTCGTCGCAGACACTTTTCGGGATCAGCGGCACCGACGAGCCGCCGGGGATGACCGCCAAGAGGTTGTCCCAGCCGCCCCTGACCCCGCCGCAGTGCTTGTCGATGAGTTCCCTGAGCGGGATGCCCATCGCCTCCTCGACATTGCAGGGGTTGTTGACGTGGCCGGAGACGCAGAACAGCTTGGTGCCGCTGTTGCGCTCGGGGCCGATCCCGGCGAACCACTCGGCGCCGCGGCGAAGGATGGTGGGGACGACGGCGATGGTCTCGACATTGTTGACGGTCGAGGGACGGCCGTAGAGCCCGACCATGGCCGGGAACGGGGGCTTGAGCCGCGGCTGGCCCTTCTTGCCCTCGAGCGATTCGATCAGACCGGTCTCCTCGCCGCAGATATAGGCGCCGGCACCGCGGTGCAGATAGAGTTCGTAGTCATAGCCGGAGCCGGCGGCATCCTTGCCGAGCAGCCCGGCGTCATAGGCTTCGGCGATGGCCCGTTCCAGCACCTCGGCCTCGCGGACGTATTCGCCGCGGATGTAGATGTAGCCGGCGGTGCAGCCCATGGCGGCGCCGGCGATCAGGCAGCCTTCGATCAGCTTGTGCGGGTCGTGCCGCATGATCTCCCGGTCCTTGCAGGTGCCGGGCTCGCTTTCATCCGCATTGACCACGAGATAGACGGGCCCGTCGGTCTGCTTGGGCATGAACGACCATTTGAGGCCGGTGGGAAAGCCGGCGCCGCCGCGGCCCCTGAGGCCAGAGGCCTTGATCTGCTCGACCAGCCACTCGCGGCCTTTTTGAACGAAGCCGGCGGTGCCGTCCCAGTCGCCACGCGCCGTGGCGGACGCCAAATCGACGCCGCCCTCGCCGTAGAGATTGGTGAAGATGCGATCCTTGTCGTGCAGCATGGCTCAGGACATGCCCTTCTCGCCCGGCTTCGGGGCATCGGAGTTGATCTTGTGCGCGATATCCTTGGCGGCCTCGGCGACCGGATCGGTGAGCTCGGGCCGGTGGTCCTCGGGCCGCGCCTTGCGCACCGGCTCCTGATCCCGGGGATGATCGCCCTCCGGCGCCCGGCCGTTGCCGCCGGCCTTCTCGAACAGCGAGGTGCGCTCGCCCGCGGGCTCCGAGCCCTTGCGGCCGGATTGCGGGCCAGGCGGCGGCGTCTCGCCGCGCTTGAGCGCCTCGAGCACCGCCACCGCCTTGGCGTAGTCGAGGTCCTCGTAGTAGTCGTCGTCGATCCACATCATCGGCGCGTTGCAGCACGCACCCAGACACTCGAACTCGCGCAGGAAGAAGCGACCGTCCTCGCTGCTCTCGCCGACCTCGAGCCCGAGCGTGTCCTTGGCCGCCTTGACGATGTCGTCGGAGCCGCAGAGCCAGCACGGCGTCGTGGTGCAGACCCGGACCTGGATGCGCCCGGTGGGTTCGGTATTGTACATGTCGTAGAACGAGGCGACCTCGTAGACCCGGATTTTCGGCATCTCGAGGAAGTCGGCGACGTGGTCGAGGGCGGCCCTGGGCAGCCAGCCGCCGTGTTGCGCCTGTGCCAGATGCAAAAGCGGCATGACCGCCGACTGCTTCCTGGCCTCGGGATACCTGGCGAGGATGCGGGCGATCTCCGCCGCGTGCTCGGGGGCGAAGCTGAAGCTGTCGACGTCGGGGGCGAAGCTCACCGGTCGATCTCCCCGAAGACGATGTCGATGGTGGCGATGATCGCCACCACGTCGGCCAGCTGGTGGCCCTTGGACAAGGCCTCGAGGGCCTGCAGGTGGACGTAGCCGGGCGAGCGGATCTTGCAGCGGTACGGGCGGTTGGTGCCGTCGGAGACGAGGTAGACGCCGAACTCGCCCTTGCCGCTCTCGACCGCCGCATAGACCTCGCCGGCCGGTACGTGAACACCTTCGGTATAGAGCTTGAAGTGATGGATCAAGGCCTCCATCGAGCGCTTCATCTCGGCCCTGGGCGGTGGCGTCACCTTCTTGTCGTCGGTCCGTACCGGCCCTTCCGGCATCTCCTTGACGCACTGCCGGATGATCCGCATCGATTCCTGGATTTCCAGCATGCGGACCAGATAGCGGTCCCAGCAATCGCCGTTCTTGCCGATCGGGATGTCGAAATCGACCAGGTCGTAGGCGGCATAGGGCTGCGCCTTGCGCAGGTCCCAGGCCACACCCGAGGCGCGCAGCGTCGGGCCGGAGAAGCCCATGTTCAAGGCGTCCTCGGCGTTGACCACGCCGATGTCGACGGTCCGCTGCTTGAAGATGCGGTTCTCCGACAAGAGCTTGTCGAGATCGCTCAGCAGTTTCTCGAAGCCGTCGCACCAGGCCAAAAGGTCGGCGTCGAAGCCGGCCGGCAGGTCGCGGTTGACCCCGCCGAAGCGGTAGTAGTTGGCGTGCATCCTGGCACCGGTAACCTGCTCGTAGAAGCCGAACAGCTTCTCGCGCTCCTCGAACAGCCAGAGCAGCGGGGTCATCGCCCCGCAGTCGAGCGCCATGGTCGCGATGTTGAGCTGGTGATTGATGATGCGGGTGACCTCGTCCATCAGCGTGCGGATGTAGAGCGCCCGCGCCGGCACCTCGACGCCCAGGAGCTTCTCGACGGCGAGCACGTAGGCGTGCTCCTGGCAGAGCATCGAACAGTAGTCGAGCCGGTCGAAATACGGGATGTTCTGCAAGTACGGGCGGTACTCGATCAGCTTCTCCGTACCCCGGTGCAAGAGGCCGATATGCGGGTCGGCGCGCTCGATCACCTCGCCGTCCATCTCCAGCACGAGGCGCAAGACGCCATGGGCGGCCGGATGCTGCGGCCCGAAGTTCATCGTGAAGCTACGCAGATCGACTTCGCTCATGCCATCCTCCGGCGCGGCTGCCGCCCAAGGTGCGAGGCGGCGGTCGGGAGGGCAAGCTGCGGTCCGCTCATTCGCTCCGCTCCGTCGCCTTCTCGTCGCCCGGCAGGAGTTCCTGGGCACCTTCCCAGGGGCTGAGGAAATCGAAATTGCGGAAGTCCTGGCGCAGCTTGACCGGCTCGTAGACGACCCGCTGCTGCTCGTCGTCGTAGCGCATTTCGACGTAGCCGGTGAGCGGGAAGTCCTTGCGCAGCGGATGGCCCTCGAAGCCGTAATCGGTGAGGATGCGGCGGAGGTCCGGGTGGTCGGCGAACATGATGCCGTACATGTCCCAGGCCTCCCGCTCGAACCAGCCGGCCGAGCGGAAGATGCCGGTGACCGACGGCACCGGCGTCGCCTCGTCGGTCATCACCTTGACCCGCAGCCGCTGGTTATGGTGCAGCGAGAGCAGGTGGTAGACGACGTCGAAGCGCTGCTCGCGGTCGGGGTAGTCGACCCCGCAAACGTCGACGAGCTCCTTGAACAAGAGGCTCGGATCGTCGCGCAGCCACATCAGCAGCCGCGGCAGGAGGGTGGCGGGCACGGTCACCGAGAGCTCGCCATAGGCCTGCTCGACGGCGATCAGCTCGTCGGCGAGCTGGGTCTCGATCAGTCCCCTGACCTCGCCCAGGGCGGCGTCGGTTTCCGTTCGCTCAGGCGTCATCGCTCCTCCCAAAGGCACCACGTTCGTCGGCGGCGGCAGCGGCAGCGGCGCATCCGCCACCGCCGTCCCGGCCGCTCAGCGCTCGATCGTGCCGGTGCGGCGGATCTTCTTTTGCAGCTGCAGGATACCGTAGATCAAGGCCTCGGCCGTCGGCGGGCAGCCCGGGACGTAGATGTCGACCGGCACGATCCGGTCGCAGCCGCGCACCACCGAATAGCTGTAGTGGTAGTAGCCCCCGCCATTGGCGCAGGAACCCATGGAGAGGACGTAGCGCGGCTCGGCCATCTGATCGTAGACCTTGCGCAGGGCCGGCGCCATTTTGTTGCAGAGCGTGCCGGCCACGATCATCACGTCGGACTGCCGGGGGCTGGGCCGGAACACCACGCCGAAGCGGTCAAGGTCATAGCGGCTGGCCGCGGCCTGCATCATTTCCATCGCACAGCAGGCGAGCCCGAAGGTCATCGGCCACATGCTCCCGGAGCGGGCCCAGTTGATCAGGTCGTTGAGGCCGGTGACAAAGAACCCATCGTCCTTCAGGCCCTTGCCGACATCGTCGAAGAGGTTGACCGGGGCCGGCCCGGTGCCGGGGCCCTCGGCGCGGACGAGCTGGTTGCTCACTCCCATTCGAGCGCTCCTTTCTTCCATTCATAGATGAACCCGACAGTGAGGATGCCGAGGAAGAGCATCATCGACCAGAAGCCGAACAGCCCGACATTGCCGAGGCTGACCGCCCAGGGGAACAGGAAGGCGACCTCGAGGTCGAAGATGATGAACAGGATGGCGACGAGGTAGAAGCGGACGTCGAAGCGCCCCCGCGCATCCTCGAACGCGGCGAAGCCGCACTCGTAGGAAGACAGTTTCTCGTTCGACGGCTTTTGCCGCGCGACCAGCATCGAGGCGACGACCATCACCGCCGCCAGGCTGGTAGCGATGCCCAGGAAGATCAGGATCGGCAGATAGGCGAAGAGATACTCTTCCATGATGATCCGGCGCCGTTGTCAGGTCGACGGAGCCTAGCCGAACCAGCGCCTCGCGGTCCACCCAGCCACGCCTCTCGGAGGGTAAACTAGGCGCCTGCCGGACGCTTGCCAAGCGCTGCAACGCCGAAGGGGTTGCGTGGCAAGGCCGCAGGTGCCGCTGCACGGTCGGTCTTTTGCAATGCGGAAGGGATCTCGTGACGACGTGGCGGGAGTGACGGGACTCGAACCCGCGACCTCTGGCGTGACAGGCCAGCGCTCTAACCGACTGAGCTACACCCCCGGCGTGGTGAGCGGCAGATAGAGAGCGGCGGCATCACTGTCAAGCTGCGGCTGGCCGGGGTGCGGCGCTGCCGCGGCGGCGCGATCGGCGAGGCTGCCTCGCCCGGCCGCTGCCGGCGGCGCGCTTGACAAACCGGCCGGCTCTCCCATACCAACCGGCGTGCCGTGCTGCGGGTGGCCACGGGCGATCCCGTGGGGGATAGTTTAACGGTAGAACTCTCGGCTCTGGACCGAGCAGTCCTGGTTCGAATCCAGGTCCCCCAGCCAGGTTGCTGCCCCTCACCATACCGCCGCCGACCGCGCCACGTCGCCCCACGCTTTGCCGGAAGTCAACCCCGATCTGCTGCGCCGCCGGCGCAGTCCTGGTCTGCGGGCGGCTGGCGACGACTAGGCCAGTGTCCGGTTTGACGACCCGCAGCGGCCGCCGCCGGCGCCTTGATCCACGTCAAGTGCAGCGCGGCCGCTATGCGGCATCCTGGAGCTGTGCGAGCCGGCCGCTATGCGGCATCCTTGAGGTGTGCGAGAAGGTGCCCTTGGCCATTGCCGATCGGTGCTTAATGCGCTTGCCGCGGTGGCCGCTCGGTGAAGGATCCGGGATGACAGCCGTCATGGACAGGGGCCGATCCGAACGGGTGCTGGTGTTTGGTGCGAGCGGCTATGTCGGTCGCCACCTCACTGCCCGGCTGGCCGCAGCCGGGCATCCGGTGCGCGCCGCTGCCCGCCGGCGGGCACCGCTCGAGGCCGAAGGCTGGCCGGGTGTGGAACTGGTCGCCGCCGACGCTCTGGCGCCGGCGTCGCTCGGGCCGGCGCTCGATCGGGTCGACGTCGCCTACTACCTCGTCCACTCGATGATGGCCGGCGGTGACTTTCCGGCCCGGGATCGCCAGGCGGCGCGCAACTTTGCGGCGGCCGCGGCCGCCGCCGGGGTGCGGCGGATCGTCTATCTGGGTGGCCTGGCGCCGGCCGAGATCGACACCGTGCACCTGGCTTCCAGGGTCGAGACCGGCGAGATCCTCCGCGCGGGCGCTGTCCCGGTCACCGAGCTCAGGGCCGGGATCATCGTCGGGCCCGGCTCGGCCGCCTTCGAGGTGATGCGCGACCTGGTGGCGCACCTGCCGGTGATGGTCACCCCGCGCTGGATCTACTCGCGCTCGCCGCCCTTGGCCCTCGACGAGTTGCTCGGCTACCTCGAGGCCCTGCCCTGGGTCGACGCGGCGGCCGGGCTGGTGCTCGAGGCGGGCGGGTCGGAGCGCTACACCTACGAAGCGATGATGCGCGAGCTCGCCACCCGGCTCGGCCGGCGGCAGCCCTGGATCATCCCGGTGCCGCTGTTGACCCCCAAGTTATCCAGCTATTGGCTGGCGCTCGTCACGGCAACTCCGGTGAACGTGGCGAGCGCGCTGATCACCGGGCTCAAGCACGACCTTGCGGCCGACGACACGACCCTGCGTCGGCTGGTCCCGGACGTGCCGCGGATCGGCTTCGCCGAAGCGATCGCCCGGGTGTTCGAGGCCGAGGAGCGGATCCTCGCCACCGACCGCTGGCGCGAGGGGGCGTTCGAGCTGCGCGGCGGGCGCCACGATGTCAGCTTCTACGGCAAGACGATGACGGCCGCGGCCGCGGCCGGGGTCCCGCCCGATCGCGTCTGGCAGGTGCTGGAGCGGATCGGCACGGCCGGCTCCGGCTACTTCTTCTTGAACCGGGTCTGGCGCTTGCGCTCCTGGCTCGACCGGGCGCTCGGGGCCTCGGATGCCGGCAAGCGCTCGCCCGACGGCCAGCTGCAGCCGGGCACGGCCTTCGATTTCTGGCGCGTGCTGGCCGCCAAACCCGGCCGCCGTCTGACCCTGGTCTCCTCGCTCAGGGCCCCCGGTGCCGGCGGCATGGAATTCACCATCACGCCCAAGGCGGCCGCCGGCGCGACGCTGGAGGCGGCGATCCACTGGCACCCGGCGGGGTTCTGGGGCCTGCTCTACTGGTACGGGCTTTGGCCCGCGCATGCGCTGATGCTCAAGGGCATGGTTCGCGCGGTCTGTGTCGCCGCCGAGGCCGAGACCAGGGGGGTGCAGCCGCAGGGCATCCGCGACGACGGCTAGCAGGCTGCTAGAGGATGTCGTCGAGCGTCTCGCGCAGCTCGGGATGGCGGAACTCGAAGCCGGTCTCGGCCAGCCGGGTCGAGGCGACGCGCTGGCCGTCGAGGATCACCGTCGCCCCGTCGCCGAAGATCTGCTCGACGATCATCGACGGTACCGGCAGGCGGAACCGGCCGCCCACGGCACTGCCGAGATGGCGGGCGAAATCGGCCATGCGCACCGGCCGCGGGGCGACCGCGTTGTAGGCGCCGGTCATGCCCTCGTTGCGCAGTGCTTCGATGATCAGCCGGGCGGTGTCGTCACGGTGGATCCAGGAGATCCACTGGCGGCCCGAGCCGACCCGGCCGCCGACGAAACGGCGAAAGGTCATCAGCGTCCGGCGAAAGCGCGGCGTCATGGCCAGCGCCATGCCGTGGCGGAGGATGACGGTACGGATGTCGAGCGTCGTGGCGCGCGATGCCTCGCCCTCCCAGATGATGCACACGTTCGAGAGGTAGTCCCGGGCATCGCCCGGTGGGCTGGTCTCGTCGAAGGTGGCGGTGTCGCTGATGCCGTAATAGCGGCAGGCGGACGAGCTGATCAGCACCGGCGGGCGCTCGCGGACCTCGGCCAGGGCCTCGACCAGCCGCCGCGTGCCGATCTCGCGACTCTCGCGGATCGCCTGCTTGAACGCCGGGGACCAGCGGCCGGCGATCGGGGCGCCCGCGAGGTGGACAACGCCGGCCACGCCGTCGAGTGCGGCCACCCAGTCGCCGAGCCGGTACGGGTCGTATTGGACCACCTCGACCGCCGGAAACTGTCGCGGGGCGAAGATCGCCCGGGCGCGTGCGGCACTGCGGGTGAGCGCCTTGACCGCGAAACCCTCGGCGGAGAGCAGCTCGACCAGCCGGCTGCCGATGAAGCCGGTGGCACCGGTGACGGCGATGGTCAGCGGTGCCATGACGACGGTTGCGGCTGCGGTGTGAACGGGGTTTCGGCTGGCGACATAACCGCTATGCTCCGCTGGCCGTTGCGTCGCTCGCCCAGGAGAGGCTCCTCGCCATGCCCGTCGATCTCTTGCAATACCCGGCGTTCACCTACAAGGCC